>JBMNKL010000005.1:0-43620 GCA_050952225.1 Acetivibrionales bacterium | reverse complement strand
GTTTTTAAATGAGAAGATTTGTTTCATTTGTATTATTGGTTGTAGCTCTGGCAATGACAATGGCTGCTTTGACGGGTTGTTCGACACTTGGAGGCGGGGACAAGTCATGGGATAAGGTCAAGGAAAAAGGCGAACTGGTAATGGGCCTGGATGACAGTTTTCCGCCAATGGGTTTCAGGGATGAGAACAATGAGCTCACAGGTTTTGACGTGGATGTAGCGAAGGAAGTATGCAAACGGCTTGGTATCAATCTTAAACTCCAGCAGATCGTCTGGGACACAAAAGAGCAGGAGCTCAATACAGGAAATATTGATTGCATATGGAATGGCTTTACAATAACTGATGAACGCAAGGAAAATGTACTTTTTACGGAGCCATACATGAGCAACCGCCAGGTACTGGTAGTAAAAAGTGATTCACCGCTTACGGAGCTCTCGGATTTTGAAGGCAAAAAGCTTGCCCTTCAGGCAGGGTCGAGCGCTGCGGATGCTCTGAATGCTTCCGCGGATTTTAAATCGAAGCTCAAGGAAGTGGTGGAGTTTGATGAAAACCTTACCGCACTCATGGACCTTGAAAAAGGCGGAGTGGATGCTGTTTTAATGGACGAAGTGGTCGCGAATTATAATATAAAGACAGGAAAATTTGATATCAGGGTCCTGGATGAAGCGCTTGCACCCGAGGAGTACGGCATCGGTTTCCGCAAAAATGATGCAGCCTTGATGAATAAGGTACAGGATACGCTCAAATCCATGGCGAAAGACGGAGCACTTGCCGAAATCTCAGAAAAATGGTTCGGCAAGGACATTACGACAATCGGGAAATAGTATACCCAGTAAAAAACGGGAGGCAAATTTGGATTGAAATTTATAGGTTTTCTTATAGAAGGCTCATGGGTCACGTTGCAGGTATTCTTCCTGACGCTGCTGTTTTCTCTTCCTTTAGGGTTGCTTGTCGCGTTTGGAAGAATGTCCAGGATTAAGCTGTTAAACCAATTTGTCAAGATTTACATTGACATTATGAGGGGTACTCCTCTAATCCTGCAGCTTATCGTGGTATACTTCGGCCCCTACTACCTGTTCGGGCTCAATATCGACAGGTTCCTTGCCGCTATTGTTGCATTCGTGATTAACTATGCCGCCTATTTTTCGGAAATATACAGGGGCGGGATACAGTCCATACCCAGGGGACAATATGAAGCCGCAGAAGTGCTTGGGTTTTCAAAAGTTCAAACTTTTACGAGGATTATTTTACCTCAGGTGATAAAGCGGATTTTGCCTCCCATAAGCAATGAAGTCATCACGCTGGTAAAAGACACCGCGCTTGTACAGGTGCTGGGTGTTTCAGAGCTTTTCAGGGTTGCGAAGAACGAATCGTCGAGAATTGCGTCCACTACACCGCTTTTTATCGCAGGCGCGTTCTACTTTGTGATGAATTGGATTGTAACAAAAGCATTCCATATTGCGGAGAGAAAACTCGATTATTACAGGTAGGGGTTGCCGCGTGAAGGAAGCGTGCTACAGTGCTGATTGGCTGTGACAGTGATGGTGACGGCAGAAGTGATAATAGTAAGAGGGATGAATGTATATGCAGATGTTGAAGGTTGAAAACCTGTATAAACAATTTGACACAAATGAAGTCCTTAAAGGCATTTCCTTTGAAATCAAGAAGGGAGATGTGCTTGCCGTGATTGGCCCGTCCGGGTCAGGAAAAAGCACTCTCCTTAGGTGCATAAACCTGCTTGAGAAAGCTGATTCTGGATTCATTGCCGTTGCAGGTGATACTATGCTGTACACCTCGGAAACGGGTAAAGCGGTTTATGTGTCGGAGAACGAACTGAGAAAAATAAGGCTGCGCCTTGGACTGGTTTTTCAGGATTTCAACCTTTTTCCCCACTTTTCCGTCATGCGAAATATTACGGAGGCTCCCGTCAGAGTTGCCGGGATGTCTAAGGAAGCCGCACAACAAATGGCTATGGAATTGCTGGAGAAAATGGGGCTTGAGGACAAGGCCGACGCCATGCCGTACCAGCTTTCGGGCGGACAGTGCCAGCGTGTGGCCATTGCCAGGGCGCTTGCATTGAAACCGGATATATTGTTTTTCGACGAGCCCACATCGGCGCTTGACCCGGAGTTAACCCTGGAAGTCCTCAGGGTAATAAGGTTGCTTGCAGCCGAGCATATGACAATGGTAGTTGTTACCCATGAAATGGGGTTTGCCCGTGATGTGGCCGACAGGGTCATATTTATGGACAACGGCCAAATTGTTGAAGAGGGGAAACCTGAAGACATATTTTCCAATCCTTCGAATGAAAGGACAAAAGCATTTCTCAGGAATTATACCGAGGGCTGAAACCTGGGTTTACCGTGCAGCTATTCGAAATATATATTTCCGCGTTCGGTCTCAATGACATACTCAATGCCGTTTTGCATATCCGGCCGGTTTTCATTGTACACCGTGCCGTTTGAAGTTTTTTGGCCTAAGTTCACGCCCCCTGACATTATTATTCCCTTGGTTGTCCTGGCATTGATAGATTCGGGTTTTGTGCCCGGTCCATATTTTATATAAATGGAACCTGTATAAGTCCTGGCCAATATATCGCCGGGGGTGCCGCTGATGCGGATGATACCGCCCCTGCTTTCCAGTTTTATATTTTCCGCCATGAAAGAATCCGGGAGGACGATTGTAAGCGCGGCCTTGTTTTCATGCATGGACACCAGCGAAAACATCGGCATCCTTCCATTGGACTTTTCTATAAGAGAAAGCTGCCCGTTGTCATATGAAATTTGCGGCTCCAGCCAGTCCGACCGCTCATACGTCAGCCTGATTTTGTCGGATTTGCCGTATTCCAGGTTTATTCCGGAATGGGCGGTTTCAATGTCGATAACGCTGACGTCTCCTGCGTCATATTCCCACTCACGGATGGCAATATTGGCCGGCTTCATGCTGTTGAAAATCATGAACATTTTGACCGGAAGGCCGGAGATAAATGCGAGCGCCAATCCTGCAGCCATTGCTGCAAGAGTCGCTTTTATTGCGATACCTGCTCTTTTTGACAGCCGGTTCTTTTTTTCACCGTTACCGGGCGCCGGTTGGGCGGGCCTTTTTACCATGCGGGCTATAAGTCCGGCGGAAAGCCTGATGAAAAACCTGAAGAGTATGAAAAAGATGCATGCGGCAAACAGGCACAACCCGGCGCCGGCGACTCCGATTCCGACCGTCCCGATTATTTCTGCCGTATACGACAGAGGAATTTTAAACGCTTCATAGAAAAAAGCCGACAATAGTATCAACGCGGAAGACGCACCGGCAACGGCGCCAAGAAAAAGCGTCACCGCCACGCCGTATGTTGCAAAAATCAGGATTGAAAAAAGAAGCAGTTCAAAAGGTCTGGTTATGCCAGGACGGGCATCTTTTACAGCTTTTGAATAATTCTTGATGCCGGGGCTTTTCTGCGCTCTCCTGATACTTGTCTCCGCTTTGACCATTGCTGCAATCCTGTCGGGAGTATCGAGGCGCGAAAGCAATTCGTCCGTATCGGCCCCTTCTTCAATAGCGTCGTTTATATACTCCCTGTAATAACCAAGGGCTTCTTCCTTCTCATCTGCCGGCAGGCCGGACAGCTTTATTTCCAGTTCCTCCAGGAAGGCTTTTATTTTTTCATCCATTTTCGTCGACACCACCTATTATGAAATCTATAATTTTCTTAAACTCGGACAGTTCGCTCCTGTATTCTTTCAAGCGCGAAATACCGGCCGCGGTTATCCTGTAATAGCGCCTGAGCCGCCCGGAGTATTCCGCGCTGTAAGTCTCAAGAAAACCCTGGGCTTCAAGTCTTCTCAGGACAGGGTAAAGCGCCGATTCCGACGTGTCAAGAAGTCCCGTGATTTCCTGGGTCAGCTTGTAGCCGTAAGTATCATTTTTTTGCAAAACATGAAGGACGCAAGCATCCAACAGCCCTTTCTTCATCTGGGGATCCAAATTGACGACCTCCTGCTTCCCTTATCTGCATACATTTTCTTATTTCCTGCAAAGATATACCTGCTAAATACAATTTAACCTATCTGCTTGCCCGGTTCAAGACGGAAATGGTTCAGGCTTCCGAAACATCTCCGAAAGAGTACTTGATACCGCACATTCTTTCGGACAGTTCCCAGAGCCTTTCGGCAACATCTTCCCGCTGCGAGTACCTGCTTGGTTTCAGAGGCATGCAATCTTTCCAGTATATCTCCGCCGAGCGCCTGGCTCCGGGATCAGATGCAAGCCAGGCAATCGAACGGGCAGGCTGTTCGGCAGGCGTTCCTTTCCCGCTCCGCATTTTCCATATTTTTTTCACCAGTCCGCTTGTGCCTTTAAGCCCGATATCCGTATCGACCAGGCCGGGATCGGCGGCAAACGCCCTGACGGTGCTTTCGGCGGACGACAATTTCCTGTTCAGTTCCGTAATGAAAAGGACATTGGCAAGTTTTGTCTGCTTGTACGCAAGCAGGCAGTTGTAATGCTTTCTGAGCATGACGTCTTTCCAATGGATTCCGGTCCTGTAATGGGAACCGGAACTCACAGAAATTACCGTACCTGCGGATGAACGGGCAAGAAGCGGGAGAAGCTCATACGTCAGCCTGAACTGTGCCAGGTGGTTTACCGCGAATTGCAGTTCAAAACCGTCAACGGTTGAAACATACCAGCTTGATACCGTAGCAGCGTTATTTACCAACACGTCGATATGCCCGTACCCGTTTGCCGCCAGCAAGTTTCGGATTTCCGCGGCAAGTCCGGCCACTTCGGAGAGGGAAGACAGGTCAGCCGCCAGGTAAAAAATTTTCGCCTCCGGGTAAAGGCTGACGACGGAGGATTTTGCAGTTTCACATCGCTCCCTTGAACGACCGGTACCAATAACCACAGCGCCGTTCCGGGCCATTTCTTTTGCTGTTGCCAGGCCGATTCCCGAGGTTGCGCCGGTAATTACCGCAATCTTTCCGTACAACCCCTGACATGCTGACCGGTCAATACCACACGCTGATTCAATTTCTTTTGAAATCATATCATTGCCTCCCTTCTTTCCCTGGACGCTTTCCATCTCAACCCTACGATACGCGCAACCATGAAGGAGGGAACAAGGCCGCCCAAGGTTTTCAGCAACCTGTTCATAATACCCGGTATATATACCGGTTTCCCGCGAAGCGCTTTATCTATCGCGCCCGATGCGACAAAGCCCACGTTGCATGTAGTTATCCTTCCGGCAAAACCCTGCGCTTCGATTGCCTTGATGCATTCCGGCGTAGTCGGCATTCCGGCCGGACACACCGCCGTGACGGAAATATCCCGGGTCCGCAGTTCCTCGCCGAGCGCCCTTGAAAAATCGACCAGGAAACGTTTTGATGAAGCATATATGGCCTTGACGGGCATCGGGTAATACGCCGCAAGGCTGGCGATATTGATTATGCGGAAAGTCCTTGCCGGATCTCTCAGCTTTAATATTTCATGCGTCATTTCCAGCGTTGCCTCAATATTCAAACGGATTATCGCGCGAATCTGCGAACAGGATTTTTCTGAAAACGGGCCTTCATAATCAAGGCCGGCGACATTTATTAAAAAGTTGAACCTTAAGTCCTGTCCGCAAATATGCCTGATTAGCCTGGCTCGTTCCTCGGAATCGGCAAGGTCGCAACTGCGGTATAGAACTTTTATGTTATAAGTATTCGTAAGGCTTTTTGCAAGAAGGCTTAACGCGTCTTCCGAAAGGTCGGTCAGGAACAGGTCCCAGCCGCGGCAGGCGCATTCGACTGCAAAAGCTTTACCCAGGCCGCCTGTCGCTCCCGTAATAAAAACCATGGATTTCATTTCATACACGCTCCCATTTAAACAATAATAAGCTTTTCTACGTATAATACTATACAATGTATAATATTATATGTCAATAGGTAATAAATATTTTTAAAAAGTGATTGACAAAAACATCAGTATGATATATATTGGTATTGTAACCAGTTACAAATCGCAATAAGGATAATACTCTTCAGGCTAATGAACCATTGAGACAATCTATTAGGCAGAATAGCATTAAATGGCTAGAAACCGGACAGTAAAAATTTACCACGCAAGTTAAAAAAATTAATAATGCGCATGAAATCGATGAAAAATGAACTAAAATAATGTAACCAGTAACAATTGTGAATACCGATCCAGCTTCAGTAAAGTTTAGCTTCAGTAAAGTGTTAATCTCTTGTTTGGCTGTTTAATAAAAGGCACGCTAAGGAGATTGCGGTTATGGTTTCTGTTAAAAGAGAACAGGTTGCCGGAATGAACCAGCATTATAAGAATTACCCGCTCGACTATTTCCTTGACGCGCAGCAGCGCCTGGGCTTGACAAGCATAGAACTGTGGCTTGGCGCTCCGCACTTTTGGCTGGACTCCATAAGCTACGATGACTGCAAAAGCGTATATAAAAAGGTGACCGGGCGCGGGCTTAAGGTAGTATCAGTGACTTCGCCCAGCATGGCATACCAGTACCAATACGCTCCCCAGGAGAAATCCCAGTTTGAAAAGTGTTTCAGGTACTTTTCAAACGGCATCAAGGCCGCTGCCGAGCTTGGCGCGAAAATCATGACTGTCAACTCCGGAAGGGGTTATTGGAACGATGACGCAGATGTCGCTTTCCGGCGCTCCTGTGAAATGATCGGGAAGCTTTGCCGGACGGCTGAATCGGAAGGTATTGTGCTGGCACTGGAGTCATTGACGCCGATGGAATCAAACATCGCATACAACCTGGAGACTACTGAAAGGCTCTTTCATGAAGTAAACCATCCGGCGCTGAAAATCATGGTAGACACGGTTGCGACAGGTTACTCTGATGAAACAATCCGGGATTGGTATGAAACGTTCGGAGACAATCTTATCCATATGCATTTTATAGACGGAGACCGCCGTACTTACGCGCATTGCGCATGGGGCGACGGGGTATATTCCCTTGAACAGGAACTCGGTTATTTGAACGAATTTAACTATACCGGTTATCTCGTCCAGGAGATTATGGACGACCGATACCTTGCTGATCCTTTGTCGGCAGACATTAAAAACTTACATGCGGTTTTTAAGTTTGTCCGGGATTAACATAATCATAATAAAAGAAGGAGAGATGTAAAAAATGTTGAAAGTCCAAAAAGGATCTGAAGTAAAAATGGAGTTTGTAAATGGCTTTGCCAGGACGACGATGCTGCCGGGAGTTTATCCTGACGTCGATGTAAACAAGTGCATTTTGAAAGCCGGTCATTGGTGGGAGCCCGAACTCTACAATTTTGAAGACAAAGTGCAGGTATTTTACTTCGTAACCGGCAGAGGTTACATCTGCCTGCCGAACCAGACATTCAACATAACCGACAGGGCAATATTTGTGCCATATTTCGATAATGACTGGATCAAGATCAAGGCAAACGAAGACACCGACCTTGAATTTCTGCAGTTTGTCTGCAGGCAGACCGATTTTGACAAGAAGATGATGAACTTTATCAGGACTACATTGCCCAGGTTCAAACTGGAAAGTGAATGCGAAACCTACGAGGAGCCTTTCAAGGGACCGGGCATGAAATCACCGATACTGCTCATGCACAGGCTTTTCGGAAAATTCAGCATGGGTTCGACGCTTGGCAAGGGGCCTAACGAAGTAGGACAGCACAAGCATGATAACCTGGTACAGTGGTATTATGTATATCCAGGTTCAAGAATTGAATACACGGCGGGAGGTGAAACAGTAGTATTAGAAGGAGGAGACCTGTCCTTTACCACGGAAGGCGTTTCACACGGAAGCAAGGTCCGTGAAGGGGACGTATGCGATTATGTCTGGTTTGAAGTTGCCAGCAAGGGCTATGAGCCGTAATTTTGCTCATATTTCCCGGGTTGGCAGCACGGTTGTCGATTACACAGGCCTGAGTGGGGAGTACATCTGAAGATTATTGTTGAGAAATGCTTGCCCATATGACCGCAAGTATTTCTCAACAACTTCTCAATAAAGTATTAAAAGGAGGTATTGCGTTATGAAGAAAACCAGAGTTTTATGCCTGTTGATGGTTGTTTGTTTCCTGGTGGCCATCCTTGCCGCATGCGGCGGTCAGTCAAAGGGCACGGGAGACAAAACGGGTTCAACACCGTCTGGTTCTGCATCGAAGGATGAAGCTGCCGCGAAACCAAAGCCTACTAAAATAGTAATTTTGGACCCGGCAGGAGAAGAACCGCTGGTAAAGGAAAGCCTTGAAATTTTCAAGAAAGAAAATCCCGACTTGGTTTCCGACTATGAAATAATTCCGGCATCGGCGCCTGAAACAACAACTAAGATACAGGCAGAACAGGCGTCCGGAAATCTCATCACAACGTATGTGTTTACCGGGTATGACGGAATGTGCGCGGGCATGGAGGAAGGCATATATGAAGAGATACTGCCCAAGCACAAGGACAAGCTTCCCGGCCTGGAAGAAAGCTTTACTGAAGCGGCCAAGCTGCAGTTCGGCATGACAAGCGGCATGGGAATTCCGCATGCCTGCAGCCCCGGCGGACCTATGACCACGTATAATCCCGATAAAATCGCGAATCCTCCCAAGGATATAAATGAGCTTCTTGAGTTTGCAAAGGCGAACCCGGGCAAGTTCATGTATCCGAGGCCTATCAATTCGGGCGCGGGTTATGCATGGCTGCAGGGATTGCCGTATCTCCTTGAAGAAAAAGACCCCAAGAAGCCAAGCACCTGGGAAAAGGTATGGCCGTTCCTGGAGGAAATCGGGAAGTACATTGATTACTATCCTACGGGGTCGGCGTTGCTCTATAAGGAATTTAACGAAGGTACACGCTGGATTATAACAACCGCCGTGGGTTATGAGACCAACCAGAGAGTTCTGGGTGCGATGCCTCCGAAGATGAAGAGGAACTTCCTCAAGAATCTCCACTGGATATCCGACGCAAACTTCATATGCATTCCGAAGGGCCTCGACGAGGCGAGGCTGAACGTATCCCTTAAGCTGACCGCTTTCCTGATGACGCCTGAACAGCAAGTCTATACGTTCGACGACGGGTTCATGTATCCCGGTCCGGCGATTAAAGGCGTTGAGTTGTCAATGGCTGCAAAGGATGTCCAGGATAAACTGGGCGCGGTTGTAACGCCGGACTTGACGGAAGCTATTAATAAATTCCCGACGGAAGCGCCCCTGGGAAGCAAAGAGCTTGTAGAAGCCTTTGAAATGTGGGACGAGCTTATTGGCAGCAAAGGAACGTTGAAGTAACAATCGGGGTTGCTTTCGAAATCTATTCGGGTCAGGGGACCGGCCTGGGAAGGGATTGCAGGCCAGGCCGGCCCCCTGGCAAAATCTGACTATCAAAAGGTGGGGTACCGTGAAGGAATTTAATAAACTGATCATTAATGAAGTAAACAAGTCATTTGGCAGCCTGGAGGTTTTGAAAAACTTTAACCTGGTAATAGAAAAAGGCGAATTTGTAACTTTTCTCGGCCCTTCGGGATGCGGCAAAAGCACAGCTTTGAATTGTATTTCCGGACTTTTGCAGATTAGCGGGGGAGAAATCTATATTGATGACGAATGCCTTGACAATTCGGACAATATTTTTGTGCCGCCCGAAAAAAGAGGGTTTGGAATTGTATTTCAGAACTATGCGCTGTTTCCTCATCTGACCGTATTTAAAAATGTCGCGTTTGGCCTTGAAATTGCCAAGGTTCCTAAAGAGGAGATTAAAAAAAGGGTTATGGATGCGCTCAGAATGGTCAGGCTTGAGGACAGCACGGAAAAGTATCCTTCACAATTGTCAGGCGGTCAACAGCAGAGGGTTGCCATCGCAAGGTGCGCCGTAATGGAACCCCGGCTGCTGCTGCTGGACGAGCCGCTGTCAAACCTGGATGCGAAGCTGAGGATTGAAATGCGGTATGAGCTCAAGCTGATACATAGAAGGCTCGGCATTTCCTCGATTTATGTCACGCATGACCAGCAGGAAGCATTGGCATTATCCGACAGGATCGTTGTAATGAAAATAGGGGAAGTTCAACAAATAGGCACGCCTGAGGAAATATTCAAGTACCCGGCAAATAAATTCGTCGCTGATTTTATGGGCTTTAAAAATATGTGGCCGGCCAAAATAGAGAAAATTGAAACGAAAGGCACGATATGGGAAGTATTTGTCGATATCGCCGGCAATAAATTCAGATCTGTCAGGGATATTTCGGTAAGCAATGACGAAAACAGCAAACAAATAATTGAAGCCCATAAAAACAACCAGAAGGTTATTTGCGCCGTCAGGCCCGAAGATCTCCGAATCGGCGAAGCGGATGAAAATACGCTCGACTGCAGGATCAGCGTAACCGAATACCTGGGAACGGTATGCCAGGTGAATGCCGTTTTCAATAATGATATCCAGGTTTCCGCAAGGCATGCGCTGAAGCCAAACCAGGGCGATATGATTACATACAGCATTCCTCCTGAAAAAATTGTTTTATTCCCCCAGGATAAGGAGGATGAAAAATGAGCGAAACTAGACGATGGAGCAAGGAAATTTTCTTTTTGCTGCTTCCGGCACTTACATTCGTGCTCCTGGTTTTCATATTCCCTTTTTTCTACGGGCTGTATCTCAGCTTGACTGTAAAGGGTGCGCAGGAACTTACGCTTGAAAACTATGTGAAGTTTTTTACTGATCCTTTTGAGCGCCAGACTATATGGACAACGTTAAAGATATCCATGCCGGTTGCGGTTTTGAGCACGATATTGGCAATACCCCTTGCTTATTACATGAGGCGCGGGCTGAAGCACGAGAAACTGGTCACATTCTTTCTTATACTGCCAACGACGCTTGGAATGGTCCTTGTTGCCGAAGGCATGCTGACTTTTTTCGGACCTAACGGATGGTTCAACCAACTCCTTGTCGCAGCCGGCGTCGTGAAGGAACCGCTGCAGCTGACCCATAATTATACGGGAGTTTTCATATCCCTCTTTATTCAAAACTTTCCGATGGGTTTCCTGTTGCTCCTGGGATATGTTTCAGGGATCAATCCCACCCTGGAAAAGGCTGCCACGACACTTGGGGCAAACAAGCGGCAAATATTCTGGAGAGTCATGTTTCCCTTGATGACTCCCGGTATTTCAATCGCTTTTTGCATAAATTTCACGGCATCATTTTCGGTATTTTCATCAGCCATCATGGTCGGCGCGCCGTCCGGCCCGACCAGGTCCCTGGCATATGCGGCGTACAACTGGTCATATGAGAGATACAACCAGAATTTCGGGTCCACAATAACGATAGTAATGGTGGCAATCCAGCTGCTCATCATCGGTATTGTCTTTGCATGGAGGCAAAAGATGTACAGGGGCACGTCGATGGTAGGAAAAGGATAATTGAATCAATAATAGATTAAAAATAGGATTACGGGGCGAGAATATGGAACAGAAAAGAATAAATATATCTTCGATTTTTTTCGTGACTGTCATTACCGTATATATGCTGACCATATGCGGCATATTGCTGACGGTCATCCTCAATTCGTTCAGCAGGGACTGGTTTTCGGGAGTCCTTCCGAAGACCTACACGACCGAATGGTATAAATGGGCCGCAAATCATCATGACATACCGCATTTAATTTACATTACGCTGTTGGTGGTTGCGCTGGTGGTAGGATTTTCGCTTTTAATTGCGTTTCCGGCGGCGTATGTTATTGCAAAAAGAAACTTCCTGTATAAAAGCACGATACTTGCGCTGTTTCTTTTGCCCATGATCATTCCGCCGATGTCATACGGCCTGCCGCTGGCGACGGTATTGTACAAGTTCAGGCTGGCGCCTAATCTCAGCGGCGTTATTATCTCGAACATGGTGCCTACCGTATCCTTCATGATCCTGGTGCTGGTTCCGTTTATCGAGCAGGTAGGGGACAACCTGGAATCCGCTGCCAGGATGCTGGGTGCAAATAAGCTGAGGGTATTCTCAAGGGTAATCATACCTCTGACGATGCCGGGGATACTGTCGGCTGTCGTGTTGTCAATAGTCAGGACGATATCCATGTTTGAACTGACATTCCTGGTTTGCGGGGCTAAAACCCAAACGCTGGTCGTGGCGCTGTTCACGGACGTGTATGCGCCGGGCTTCCGGCCCTTCCAGGCAATTGACGCGTTGGCCGTGATATTCTTCCTGCTGACAATGTCTACTTTCGTTATATCGCTTAAATTTGTCAATCCTACCCAGATGGTGCTTAAGATAAAGTAGCGGGCAGCAGGCGCGAAGGCAGTGGTTGAAGGAGGGATGTTCGTGAATTTTTCAAACAAGGTCGTGCTGGTTACCGGCGCCGGATCGGGAATTGGGCGCGCGACGGCCGTGTTGTTCGCCGAAAAAGGCGCGAAAGTCGCTATAAGCGCACTGGCGCCGGATGACAGGCAAAGCGGCGAGGTCACGCTGGAGTTGGTGAGAAAAGCGGGGTCTGAAGGCATATTCATCATAGGCGACGTTTCCAGGGCCGCCGATGCCGAGAGAATGGTAAAGGAAACCGTTAATGCGTTCGGAAGGCTGGACATCCTGGTTAACAACGCCGGCATCGTCCTTCCGGGAAGGGTGGACGACATGTCGGAGGAAGACTTTGACAGGACCATGGCGGTGAACGTAAAAGGCACATTCCTGGTATCGAAGTATGCGGTGCTGCAAATGAAAAGACAAGGCGGCGGAGTAATTGTAAACAATGCCTCCAACGCAGCGCTGAAGGGACATGCCGACAGGAGCGCGTATTGCGCTTCAAAAGGCGCCGTAGTCTCGTTAACAAGAGCAATGGCAGCAGATTATATCAACTATAACATCAGGGTAAACTGCGTGTGTCCCGGCACCACCGAAACCCCTGCCGTCCTGGAAAAGATAAGGAAAGCAGCCGATCCGGAAGCCATGAGAGCCAGGTTTATCGAGCCAATCGGCCGCCTGGGCAGGCCGGAGGAAATAGCGCACGCAATACTCTTTGCATGCTGTGACGAAGCGGCATTCATGGCGGGCAATATTCTTGTGATCGACGGAGGAGCGACAATCTAGGATTTTTCGGGACAGCGCGGTTTTATTTTTTTCGGGATTGACAAGAATTGCAGATTGATATATATTTTAGTGGTACTAGTTACAAGAATAGTTTTTGCATAGTCATTGTTAAGCATAAAGAAATGGTTGGTATAATATTAATTGTTAAAATATTAAACAGGGATTTAAAATGAATATATATGATATTGCCAAAAAGGCCGGCGTTTCCGTCGCGACAGTATCCAGGGTCATTAATAACAGCGGAAGCGTCAGCGCCAAAACCAAGAGCAAAATTGAAAAGATCATGCAGCAGGAGAGTTATGTCCCGAATGTTTTTGCGAGGGGACTTAACTTGAATTCTATTAAAACCGTGGGTATTTTGTGCCCTACGATTGCCGATATCAACCATGCGAAACCGGTTTCAATCGTGGAAAAGCTGCTCAGGGAAAGAGGGTTTGATTCATTGCTTTGCTGCATAGGCAGCAATGAAGAAGATAAAAGCAAGTACCTGAAGCTGCTTTTTGACAAAAAGGTCGACGCTATCGTTGTGATTAGCTCCACTATCAAGGAAGCGGCTGAAAACGAAGCCTTCAGGACGATTGCGCAGCATGTGCCGATTATAATAATAAACGGGCTTATCAAGCTTCCGAACGTATATTGCGTTTTATGCGACGAGGAATCGGCAATATTTGACGCCGTAGGGTACCTGGCAGCCAAGCAGTGCAGGGATATTGTCTATATAGCCGATTCCAACACCTATGCGGGATACCAGAAGGTGCAGGGATACAAAAAAGGCCTGGCGGCGCACGGGATTCCCGAGAATCCCAATCTTTTGATCAAGATTCCCGACGTTGGAAATGAAATAGACCTGGCATATGAAGCAATGACGAAACTGATCAAATCCAAGGTCAAGATATCAGCCGTAATGGGAGCCGACGATACCGTTGCGATTGGTGCATTGAAAGCGCTTAAGGAGAACGGAATCAGCGTTCCGATCATTGGCTTCAACAATACCGAGTTTGCGAAGTGTTCAACGCCGACACTCACGAGCATAGATAATATGATGCCGTTGCTTTGCAGCACTGCGATAAAAATATTGTTTGATGTCCTCAACGGCAGGGATGCCGTTTCCAAAGTGGTAATATCGGCAAAGTTCGTAGAACGCGAATCCTTTAAGCTAAATTAAAATGTTTGCCAATGAAAAAGTCAAAATAAAAATAAAAGCATTGTCGGCCCTCATTATCGCTGCCGTTCTGTGGAGCACTTCCGGGTTGTTTGTCAAGCTTATCTCGTGGAATCCTGTAGCCATAGCCGGGGCCAGGAGCCTGGTATCGGTTATTTTTCTTTTCGCCTTGAAACGCCGCCGTTTCCGGTTCAACCGGTCGCTCGCGCAACTGGGGGGCGCGGTTTCCTATGCCGCGGTCATGATTTTTTTTGTAGTGGCGAATAAAATGACTACGTCGGCCAACGCCATATTGCTTCAATATACCGCTCCCATCTATGTCGCGGTTTTTGGAGCATGGTTTTTGAAAGAAAAAACAAGCTTGCGGGATTGGGTCACGGTATGCTTTGTTTTGACAGGCATGGTGCTGTTTTTTGTAGACGAGCTTTCGCCCGGAAGATTGCTGGGGAATATTTTTGCCGCGGCAAGCGGCGCTGCTTTTGCATGCACCACGCTGTTCATGCGGGTTCAAAAGGATTCTTCGACATTGGAGTCATTGCTGCTCGGCAATATTATAACGGCGTTAGCCGGGCTTCCGTTTTATTTCCAATCCGTACCGGGACTGAAAAGCATCCTGTTTATTATAATTGCGGGCATCTTGCAGGTTAGCCTGGCATACTTGCTGTATGGTTTTGCATTAAGATATGTTACGGCGCTTGAGGGAGTCCTTGTCACCATGCTTGAGCCGATACTCAATCCCATATGGGTGCTTGTTTTTGTGGGTGAAACTCCCGGCATCATGGCTCTGCTGGGAGGAGCAATCGTTTTGACTTCGGTAACAGCCTGTTCTGTTCTAAACGTCATACGTCCCGTCAACAAAGAGAAAAACTAAAGTATATTTATTTGATTCATTACTTCAAAATAAAGTATAATTGATTATGCGATACCGGCAGGAGTTTGCCCGGTAAAACAGGCTGTGACGTTATGGAGGTAAAAATGCTGCTGGCCGACGATTGGAAGGATTATGAGCTTATCGATACCGGCGGTGGGAGAAAAACTGGAACGCTGGGGGAAATATATGCTGAGAAGGCCCGACCCCCAGGCAATCTGGCCCGTCATGGGAAACGAAAAGGCATGGGCGGGAGCGGATGCGCATTACCACAGGAGCAGCAGCGGAGGCGGCCATTGGGAGTACCTGAGGAAGCTTCCCTCGAGGTGGACGATCGGGTACGGCGACTTTGAAATTTTACGTGGAACCTACCGGCTTCAAGCATACCGGGCTGTTCCCCGAGCAGGCGGTAAACTGGAAATGGATTATGGAGAAAACCAGGAAGGCGTTTGACACGGACAGGCAGGAGAATCAACGTTTTGAACCTTTTTGCATATACCGGAGGCGCCACGGTTGCGGCGGCACATGCAGGCGCCGCCGTCTGCCATGTTGACGCGGCGAAGGGCATGGTGGCCAGGGCAAAGGAAAACCTTGCGCTGTCAGGGCTGCAAGACAAGTCCGGTGCGTTTCATCGTGGACGACGTGGTGAAATTCGTATCCCGCGAGAAAAGGCGGAGCAGGAAATATGACGCGGTTATCATGGACCCGCCTTCCTATGGAAGGGGGCCGAACGGGGAGCTGTGGAAAATAGAGGACGAGCTGTGCGGACTGGTAAGTTTGTGCATGGATATCCTTGAACCGGAGCCGGTTTTCTTCATTGTGAATTCATATACAGCCGGGCTTTCGCCTACGGTGATTGGGAATATTTTAAAGCTGTCGGTTCAAAAAAGGCACGGCGGCTCCGTAAGCTCCGGCGAAATAGGGCTCAGGTCCTCAGGCACGGGAATATTGCTGCCATGCGGTTCGACCGGCAGATGGGAAGCGTGATATGGGAAAAAAGCCGGCAATAATTTACGAGGACAATCACATTATTGTTGTTGAGAAGCCGCCGAATCTGCTTACACAGGGCGACAGAACGGGCGACGGCAACCTGCTGGACATATTGAAGGAAGATATAAAGGAAAGGTACAACAAGCCCGGCAACGTTTACCTTGGGCTTGTCCACAGGCTGGACCGGCCCGTGGGCGGGGTCATGGTTTTCGCAAAAACGTCAAAAGCTGCATCCAGGCTTTCCGGGCAGATACGCGAAGGGGAAATTCGGCAAATCATACATAGCCGTCGTACATGGCATGCCCGGGCGGCCTTCCGGGACACTGGAGCATTACCTTGTCAAGGACGGGAAGTCGAATACCGTCAGAGTAGTCGGCATCGCAGGACCGTGCGGAACCTGCGGCCTGTCCGGGCAATGCGAAAAAAGCGTCCCTTGACTACAGGGTGAAAGAAACCAGGGAAAACCTCTCGCTGGTGCATATAAAACTGCACACAGGCAGGCCGCACCAGATCCGTGTGCAGCTTGCCGCGATAGGAAACCCTCTTTACGGAGACCGGAAATATGGAGCGTGTTTAAACAAGCCGGGAACGCAGCTTGCGCTCTGGTCGGCCGGAATCAGTTTCACGCACCCCGTGTCAAAACAGCCGATGTCGTTTGTTTCGTCACCCCCGGTCAAGCGTCCATGGAACTTGTTTTCATTACAAGCGTGATTCGATTTCCCGTATTTTCGACTCTACTTCTTCCCTTGTAATTGAGCTTAAGTATGTAAATTTATAATTCATGGCTTTTTTCATATATTCAAGGGCCTGCGCGGCTTTTCCGACCTTTTCCAACAGGAGGCCATAGTTGTAATAAGGTTCTGGAAAGGAGGGGCCTGATTCCAGGAGAGGCTTGTAAATTTCTTCAGCCTTGTCGTACATGCCAAGAAGGTAATAATTCTGTGCCAGGTTGTCCTGGATGATCTTGTCCGAAGAATTGTAGTCGTACGCTTCCAGGTTGAACTTTAGCGCTTTTTCCAGGTCACCTTTAAGAATGAGCAGGTATCCCAGGCTGCCGTAAACAGATGTTGTCTTGTATGTTTTAATAACTTCCTCGAGCATTTCGACTGCATTGTCAAGCTCTCCTTTTTTCCACAGCACGAGTGCCAGTATGGACTTTATGTACGGGACATCCTCGACAGCAGGGCTGCTATTCATAACCTGCTGCAATATATCATCTGAGGCGGAGAGGTCGCCGTTTTTAAGGAGTATGTAAGCGTAGGAAACGGAAATCCTTGTACCGGCACCGGTCCTTTTTGTTTCATGAGCCTTTTTGAACCACTTCAAAGCTTCGGCTGTTTTCCCAAGCATGTAATTTCTGCTGCCGATCATGCTGAAAATTAACGCCCTGTTATAATAGGCAAGTCCTGCCAGATATATGAGAAAAACCGCCACTCCGAGCCAGATGCTTATTTTCCAGGCGATTATGATAATAATAGCCGGAACGGCAAGGCCTAAAATAATATGCTTGTACGTATTGCTCATTCAGCCACCTCCAAAACCACGGGCAAGCGATAGGAAATAATAGAGAATGTTTATTAATTAAATTATAAATCATACCGGCACCAGATGTAAATAACAGCAGTGCTGTTATTGCTATTCGTGCGTCTGGATGAAGCGTACCGGGGATGTTGCCAATAAAAGACCTCCCATCGCTTCAGCTGCGATATGAGGTCTTTTCTCCATCATAATATTATTTAAATTGATCCTTAATCGATTCTTCGTTGTATGGTGAATCCCGTAAACAAATTATCCCTTCAGGCTGCCTAATGCCACACCTGCTATAATATATTTCGACAGCACGAAGTATACTATGAACAGCGGCAATACGGTCAGCGACAGCCCTAGATATACTGAGCCGTATTCTGTTTTATAAATATCGCCCCTAAGCAGGCTGACCATTATCGGCATCGTGTACTTGCTTCTGTCGGTTAGCAGGATCAGCGGCATAAACAGGTTATTCCAGCTTCCTACAAATGAGAATATTGACTGCGTCGCAATGGCAGGCTTCATAATCGGCAAAATAATCCTGTTAAACGTGTAAAATTCGCCGGCGCCGTCTATTCTGGCCGAATTTACTATATCAAGCGACAACGTGGCAAGCAGGTATTGCCGCATGAAGAACACAACTGCAGGCGCTGCAATACCCGGCAGTATAAGAGGTAAAAAGCTGTTTGTCCAGTGGATGCGGTACATAAACTGGTAAAAGCCGATGCCGGACACCTGTGCCGGAATCATCAGCACAGCCATTATAAAAGTGAAGAACGGCTGACGCAGTTTCCAATTGTAAGCTACTAAAGCGTAAGCAGTCAGCGATGAGAAGTATACAGTGCAAATTGTTGCGAATGTGGCTATTATCAACGAATTTATGAAGCCGGTAAGCGGGTTGAAGCTCTTACCAAGCAAAACTTTTATGTTGCTCATTAAAAATTTGGAAGGCAAGAGCGATACGGAATGTTGTTGGATCTCGTATGTCGAACGCGTTGCATTCATAAACATTACCCAAAACGGAAATATGCTTAATATGGCCAGGAATATGCATACAATATAAATTACGGTTTTAATGGCGTAACGGGATATGCTCTTGTCGCGTCTCATACCGATGTCCCCCTTTCCAGCGGCGCTCTTTCTGATTTTATTATCATTTTCTCCTTTTTCTTTACCTGTATTGCATACCTGTCACGCATGATGAAAAAGAGAATAGCAGATAGTACGGCAATTATAACAAACATGATCATGCTTGCGGCTGCCGCGCGGTTATATAAATAACTTCCGCTGAACGCCTGGTTGTAAATGAATAAGCTCGCCGTCAGCGTAGCATTGTCCGGGTGCCCGTTTAAAAACAGTCTCGGGATATCAAACATTTGCAGGCCGCCAATCATGCTGGTAACAAGAACAAAAAGCATTATGGTCCTCAAGCAGGGGAGCGTCACGTAAAAGAACGTTTGCGAGCTTGATGCCCCGTCGATTTCCGCCGCTTCAAAGAGTTCCGGGTTGATACCCAGCACACCCGCGATCAATATTATCATTGTGTACCCGTACCACATCCAGAACTGGATAAATGACACGATGCATCTTGCCGTCCATTTCTGTAACGAGAATTCTATCGGTGTCTCGGTTAGTCCCAGGGACATTAAAATGTCGTTGACCGGCCCTTTCGGGTATCCGAACAACGAGAAGAAAAGTATGGCTATAGTAGCAGCCGTTATAATATTCGGCATGTAGAAAAGCACTTTAAATGCGCCCTGGTACTTTATTCCGTAACGATGATCGGTGAACCACGCCGTGAGCAGCAGTGCAAGCAGCAATTGTGGAATGAAGTTTATTATCCATATTACTGCTGTATTCATCAATGACATTTTAAACGATGGGTTGCCCAGGATTGTCTGGAAATTTTGAAATGGGTTTGGCAAAAAATTAAAATCTGTCTTAGTAACACCTTTCAGGTCGGTAAAACCGATTATCGCGGTAAAAGCTATCGGGTACAGCGAAAATACAAGGAAAGCTATTACGAAAGGCGCTGAAAATATATAACCGTATTTAGCATAACTGACACTTTTTCGTCGCATGGAACATAACACCTCCGGCAAAGCGCAAAATTTTGTTTATAATACAAACCAAGGCGGGCGGAAAGGCTTCCGCCCGCCCCAGATTCATACACAAATACGGCCTATTCCACGATAACGTCCAGGTTATCCGCGACTTGCTGCTTGAAGTCGGCTATAGCCTGTTCACGTGATTTATTGCCGGCGGCATATTCGCGTACCTGTCCGCGCCATAAGTCGTTGATCTTTTCATCATACTGGGTCTTGTTCTTACCGGTAGCGAACTTGCCCGCCGGAACGAATACATCGAACATATTCTGTCCGCCCAGGAAGTCAAGCGTACCGTCAGACCTGCTCATAACAGCGCCGGAAGCAACCGTGTCCTTAGTGCCGCCGGGCCCTTCGAGCGTACCGTTTGCCCAGAAGTACTGGAGACCCGTGTCTGAACTGTCAAGGGTAATCCATTTGATTATATCGCCGACAGTTGCTTTAAGCTTGGTGTCCTTATTGCCGAGAACCCATGTGCCGCCCCAGAAGAAGCCTACGGGTGGCTCGCATACCGCCCAGTCTCCGTATGTGCCTTCGCCCGGCTTTTTCCCGCCGGAGTTGTCAGCCATTACGTAGTTGATGAGCCATGCGGGGCCGAAGTAACCGAAGATCGGCTTCGGACCGGCGTCCTTCATATCGGCGAACCAAGCGTCCTGCCAGTCTTGAGTGTCGTTGTGGTAACCGTTGTCCTTAAGTCTCTTTGAAATATCCAGGAATTCTTCACGCAGCGGATCGATAAAGAGCTTGCCGTCAACGATCCAGCCTTTTTCGGAGCTGTTCTCGACTGCGTGCCATACGTCGCCGTCGCCGGAGACTATGCCATAGCCTTTCGCCTTAAGCTGTTTGGCAGCCTCGAAGAATTTATCCCATCCAGGACCTACCTTGTCCTTGATAACCGCGGGATCGTCAGTACCCCAGACATCTTTCGCGATGGAACGGCGATAGATGAATGCGCCGCCGGTTGCCTGGTATCCCAGGCCCACGAGTTCACCATTGGGATTTGTGCCGATATCAATTGTATACTGGGCAATATCGGCCTCTTTTATCAGATTGTCAACGTCAATGCCCAGGGACTTGTAAGGAGCAGCATACTGGTAGGCGTCGCCCTGCGTGTATTTGAGTACAAATCCAGCCTCTACGCAATAAATGTCGGGCGCGTCGGATCCTCCGGCTGCAAGGGCCTGATCAAGGGCGGGCTGATATGCGCCTTCTGTTGTAGCGATAATGGTTTCATTGATTTCGTAAGGAAAGTCAGGGTTGAGCTCCTTGTACTTTTTGAGCATTTTAGGAACTTCATCGGTGAAAGACCAGATGTTGAGGACTTTAACGCCCGGCTCGTCAGCAACATCCGTTTTTACTTCTCCACCTGTGGTATCCGGCTTATCCGTCCCAACGTCGCCTTTCTTGCTGTCAGAAACATCTCCGCCGGTGGTAACCCTTTTGCCACATCCTGCTATCGCACCGAACAATAGCATGCAGACAAGAAAAAGTGCGAAAATTCGTTTCATGGTTTCCCTCCTCTTAATATTGTGCATAAAGCACGTTATATTTACTGCTTAACAAATTATAGTACTTTTTTATAAACAGCTCTTCTTGTATATTGCTATTGTATTATCAATTATTGCTATATTTGGATATACATTAATAAATTGATCTGATGCCTTTATTTTTTTACATGCATTGTGTGAATAGTAAGGCGTGTTGGTTTGTTACGTTTTTTAGTGTGAGTACTGTACAAATACCTGTATTCCGTAGGTGTGCAACGCTTTACGGATTTAAATAAGCGGTTGAACGTCGCAAGGCTGCTAAATCCTGACTTCATAGCCACCTGGGTTATGGACAGCTCAGGCTCGATCAATAGCTGCTCTGCCAGCATAATTCTTCGTTTAATCAGGTAATCGTACCAGGACATATTCATAATCTCTTTGAACAGACGCGAAAAGTGGTATTTGCTGAATCCTGCAATGCCTGCAACGTCATCTATCTTTATGTTTTCAGTGCAGTGTTCATCTATATAATTGCACACGTTAAGAAACGTGTCCAGGTATTCGAGTTTTTTCTGTTTTTTCACTTTTGAAAGCCTTACATTCTTGTTTATACAGTTCCGCCCCAGGATGGTAAAAAAACGGATGAGCATAGAATAAACGGAGGCTTCCTTGAAAGGCTGAGTCGAAAAGTACTCCGATACAATGTCCATAACAAGGCTCGAGAGATCATGATGTATATCGGGCATCGTGGCAGGCGTAATAACCGTGCAGGGATGAAACATATGAAACGCCGAATTGAAACCGATCAGCTTATAAAGCATTGTGCAGTCAAACTGCATTATAATCCTGTACCCGGTGGGCGGAGCATATATTTGATGCAGCTCGCATGAAGGAATAACGATAATATCTTTAACATCCAAATTGTATGCTTTCTCATCGATAACAACCTTGTAAGCATTTTCAACAGGCATGATTATTTCCGTATCGGTGTGCCAATGTTGCGGATAATGTTCGTATTCCTTGTTCAGATGAATCCGGACTTTAAAATCCCCGTGGTAATTAACCAATTCACGGGTCCCGTTTAATATCTCGATCAAAGGAATAACCCTCTCTCACTATTAAATTATAGTTTCAAGTCTATACCGCAAAATGACAAATGAGAATGTGTGAATTTAAGAGATATACCATAATATTTTTCTATTTCATAAAATAATATATCATAAATTTAAATAAATGTAAATAAACATTGCAGAATACATTGCCAATGTAAAGCCAGTGTTATATCTTGTTATACATACGGTTAGCTTATAACGACGGAAAGTGAAAGGATGATATGCATGAGTGTTGAACTGCCCCGCTTAATATCCGACGGCATGGTGCTTCAGAGAAATGCTGCAGCGAGACTTTGGGGAAAGGCGGATGAGCCTGTAACGGTTACGCTGCTTGGCCGGCAGTACAGGACGGTTCCGGATGAAAACGGCAGATGGGAAATCGTTTTAGACGGCCTTGAGCCCGGCGGGCCGCATGAACTGACTATTAATGATATTACGATACATGAGGTCTTCATCGGTGATGTTTGGCTGTGCTCAGGCCAATCAAACATGCAGATGCCGATGCAGCGTGTAAAGCACATGTACCCGGAGGAGATTCATGCTCCAAACCTCAATATCCGCCAGTTTACCGTGCCATACCGCCACGAATTCAAAATGCCGCTGGACAGCCTGGACGGCGGTTGCTGGCTTTGTGCCTCGCCCAGGACGATAAATGATTTTTCGGCAGTCGGATATTTCTTTGCGAAACGGCTGCAGGAAAGATATGAAATTCCTGTTGGCCTTATATTATCGGCGTATGGCGGAACGCCAATTCACGCGTGGATGAGCAGGGGCATGCTGGAAAGCTTTCCCGGATTGCTTCTTGAAGCTGACCGGTATGCCGACGGGAGATATATGGAAAAGGTGCAGGCAGAGAATGAAAAAAATAAAGAAAAATTCTTCAGCGAGATAGATGAAAAAGATCCAGGCCTTGCTGAAAAGTGGCATATGCCGGATTATGACGACAGCGGCTGGGAGGAAAGGGATCTTCTTCTGCCATGGACAGGCGGCGGCTCGGTGTGGCTGCGCAGGACAATTGATGTCCCGCCGGAGATTGCCGGAAAACCGGCTACTCTTTTCCTTGGTACGATCACGGACTGGGATATGGCCTATGTAAATGGCAAAGCAGTGGGGAATACCACTTACCGGTATCCTCCGCGTGAATATGCTGTGCCGTCCATGCCGTACGGCCGGTGCGTGATAGCAGTACGGGTGATTTCCAAAGACGGCGGTTGGTTTACACCCGGAAAACAGTACCTCCTTACAACCGATAGCGGTTCGTTTGACCTTGGCGGTACCTGGCGCTTCCGCCGCGGAGCACGGGTCGCACCAGCCGTTCCCGAAACATTCCTCCATTGCAAGCCTACTTCTCTATATAATGGCATGCTGGCTCCGCTTAAACGTTATACTATTAAGGGCGCCATCTGGTACCAGGGAGAATCGGACGGCAAGAATCCGGAAGGTTACGCGGAGAAATTCACGGCGCTTGTGAAAGGGTGGAGGACGGACTGGGGTTACGAGTTTCCGTTTTTATTCGTTGAGCTGGCGCATTGTGCTGAAGGCGCGGGTTGGGACCTTATACGCAGGCAACAGAGGCAGGTGCTTGGAATTCCGCGTACCGCCATGGCGGCGGCTTTCGACCTGGGTGAGGAAAACGATCCGCATCCCCTGGGGAAACAGGCGATAGGAGACAGGCTGGCACGTTGCGCAATGCGCGTGGTTTACGGCGAAACCATGCCCCACTCTCCTTTCGAGGTTGTGGGGGTGTGGGATAAGGCACGCTCCTTCGGTTGTCAAGTGTAAAAAACACAAAATTACCTTGAATGTCATTCTTTTAATATGGTATAATGTTACGCAACATAATAAGCGAAAGCAATGAAAGAGGAAAGTAACCGGGACATACTTTAAAGAGAGGAGTTGCCTGCGGCTGAAAGCATCTCCAATGTACATTCCGGCGAAGTTCCCTCCGGAGCAGCATCCTGAAATCATTCCGATAATTGCCGCAGCGCCTGCGTCGGTTAATACTGCCGGCAGGGCTCCGCGAAACAGGCCTGGCGATGGGGAGTCAGAATGAGAGTAGGAGATGACGGAGCCTGCCCGTTAGCGTACAGGGTGCAATAGACCGGTTCATGCAGTTGAAGCGGCCTGGCTGTAATGAGATACTGCTGATTGCCGTTTCGGTCATGCTGCATGATGAAGGGAGTTGTATTTAAGAGTCCGCCGTTTAGCGGCGGGAATTTGGGTGGTACCGCGGAGTTAGCCTTCGTCCCTTGATATGGGATGGAGGCTTTTATATTAGTGCCGTATAAGTGCAAGACCGGTGTAAATGGACATGATTCGAGGGAATATATAAAGTTACATTAAATATGCAGGGTTACATGAGAGTGCGTGGAGTTATATTAGAACATTAAGGAGGAATAGGCATGAGGGAGCGGTTGAACAGCATAAAGGCGGAAGCCGAAAAAAGGCTCAGGGAAGCGAAAACATCTGCTGATCTTGAAAGCATACGGCTGCAGTACCTGGGCAAGAAGGGTGAACTGACAGCTGTTTTAAGAGGGATGGGAGCACTTGCTCCGGAGGAAAGGCCGATTATCGGCCAGGTTGCGAATGACGTCAGGGGCTTTATCGAAGATATGCTGGAAAAAGCTGCCCGGGAGCTTCGTGACAAGGAACGGGAACAAAGGCTCGCGGAGGAATCAATAGATGTTACCATTCCCGGGAAAAGGCGTTTTATAGGCAAAAAACACCCACTTACCATGGTCATGGCTGAAATCAAGGATGTCTTTATTGCGATGGGTTATGAGATAGCCGACGGCCCGGAAATCGAGCTGGACTATTACAATTTCGAGGCCCTTAATATACCCAAGGGACATCCGGCGAGAGATTCGCAGGACACTTTCTATATAACCGACAATATACTTTTGAGGAGCCAGACATCTCCTGTCCAGATCAGGGTAATGGAAAAAAAGAAGCCGCCTATTAAAATCATATGCCCTGGCAGGGTTTACCGCTCCGATGCGGTGGATGCCACCCATTCCCCTATTTTTTACCAGGTTGAGGGGCTTGTTGTTGACCACGGCGTGACAATGGGAGACCTGGTGGGGACGCTGCAGATGTTTGCGAAAAGCCTGTTTGGAGAAAACACAAAAATCAGGCTCAGGCCGCACCATTTCCAGTTCACGGAACCGAGCGCGGAAGTTGACGTGACCTGTTGGTCCTGCGGAGGCGATGGGTGCAGGGTATGCAAAAATGAAGGATGGATCGAGATTCTGGGAGCCGGGATGGTGCATCCCAAGGTTCTTGAGATTTGCGGCATTGATCCGCGGGAATACAGCGGGTTTGCTTTTGGCCTGGGAGTCGAGAGAACTGCCATGGGCAGATTCGGCATAGATGATATGAGGCTGTTTTATGAAAACGACATGCGCTTTTTAAGGCAATTCTAGGGGACCGCGGATGCATGCTGCGAGACCAGTTTTAACTTACGCCGAGGAGGATAAAATTATGAAATTGCCGTTAAAATGGCTGAAAGATTACACTGATATAAATGTGAGCCCGAAGGAATATGCCGATGCTCTTACGATGTCCGGCTCAAAAGTCGAAGGTTTTGAAGAACTGGGCAGGGAAATCGGCGGGGTGGTTGTCGGCAGGATTGTTTCTGTAGAGAAGCACCCTGACGCGGACCGCCTGCTGGTATCCCGGGTTGATACGGGCAGCGGGATTATCCAGGTTGTAACGGGGGCAACCAATGTAAAAGTTAACGACCTGGTTCCGGTTGCGCTTGACGGGTCGACGCTGCCGGGAGGTATTAAAATCAAAAAGGGGAAACTCAGGGGTGTCGAGTCAAATGGAATGATGTGCTCAATTTCGGAGCTTGGAGTGACTAAGGAAGAATACCCGAATGCGGCGGAAGACGGGATATTCATACTGGAAGGCGATTTTGCCCCGGGAACCGATATAAGGGAAGCTCTTGGGCTGAACGATACGGTCGTCGAGTTTGAAATAACTTCAAACAGGCCTGATTGTCTTCAGCATTATCGGGCTTGCCAGGGAATCTGCGGCTACGTTCGGGACAAAATTTAAAAAGCCTGAGATAAAGGTCAAGGAACTTGGCGATCCGGTGGACGGGCAGGCGACTGTTGAGATCAGGGCGCCCGAATTATGTTCCCGCTATGCCGCCAGGATTATAAAAAACGTGAAAATCGAGCCGTCCCCGCGCTGGATGCAGGATCGCCTGAAGGCGTCGGGCGTAAGGCCTATCAATAATATTGTAGATATCACCAACTATGTCATGCTGGAATATGGGCAGCCGATGCACGCGTTCGATCTTGAAAACCTGGAAGGGCGCAGGATTATTGTCAGGACTGCAGAAAAAGGGGAGAAACTGCGCACGCTGGATGACCAGGACAGGGAACTGGATGATTCCATGCTGGTGATAGCGGATGCCGAAAAGCCGGTAGCCGTGGCTGGAGTCATGGGCGGCGCCGACAGTGAGATAAAACCGGATACCAGGACTATCCTGTTTGAATCGGCGACATTCAACGGGATATCGGTACGGTTGACGGCAAAAAAACTGGGGATGAGGACGGAAGCTTCCGGGCGTTTTGAAAAAGGACTGGACCCGGAAAACGCCCTTGAGGCCCTGAATCGCGCGGCACAGCTTGTAGAGCTGCTTGGAGCGGGAACTGTATGCAAAGGTGTCATTGATTGCTATCCTGTAAAGGCTGAAAAAAAGGTTATTCCATTCAATCCCGACAGTATCAACGCTTTGCTTGGGACGAACATAAGCGTGGACAGAATGAAGGATATCATGGAAAGGCTGGAAATAGAAGTAAACGACGAGGCAGGAACAGTAACGGCCCCGACTTTCAGGCCCGACCTGGAATGTGAGGCCGACTTGGCAGAGGAAATCGCCAGGTTTTATGATTATAACAATATCAAGGCTACGCTGCTGGAAGGGAAAGCGGCAACAGTAGGCGGCAAGACCCGAAAACAGAAAATTGAGGATATGATACGGCAGACCATGCTGTCTTGCGGCCTTTCGGAAGCATATACCTTTTCGTTCAGCAGCACGAAGATGTTTGACAAGCTCAACCTTCCCGCCGACAGCGAACTCAGGCAGGCTGTTGTAATCGCAAATCCGCTGGGAGAGGATTACAGCATAATGCGGACCACAACCCTTCCCAGCATGCTGGAAACGCTTGCGACCAATTATAACAGGAGGGTGGAAGAGGCAAGGCTGTTTGAAATGTCCTATGTATACCTGCCAAAGAGCCTGCCATTGGCGGAGCTTCCGTATGAAAAGCCGGTGTTGACGCTTGGCATGTATGGAAACGTTGATTTCTACGACTTGAAAGGCGTGCTGGAAGAACTGATGGAAGCACTGGGGATAAAAGAGTACAGCTTTGAACCGGTGAAAAACAACCCTTCGTATCATCCCGGAAGAACGGCCGCGCTGCTTGTCAATGGGAAAGAATGCGGCATATTCGGGGAGATTCACCCTTCGGTCGCCGAAAAATTCGGGACAGCCCAAAGGACTTATGCGGGTACTGTCGATATTGAACCGCTTGTGGATAATGCGGAAATCAAGCCAGAATACAAGCCCATGCCGAAGTTCCCCGCGGTGATGAGGGACATTGCCGTCCTGGTGGACGACGGCGTGACTGTAGGGCGGATGGAACGGACGATTAAGGAGAAGGCCGGAGAAATACTTGAGGAAGTCAGGCTCTTTGACGTATATAAAGGAAAGCAGGTGCCCGATGGGAAAAAGAGCGTTGCATTTTCATTTACTTTCAGGTCTGCCGACAGGACATTGACGGATGATGAAGCAAACAGCGCGATGAGCCAAATTGTCAGGGCGCTGGAAGATGAATTCGGCGCCCGGCTCAGAGACGTGTAAAAAGACGTGTAAAGAAACACGTAAAGAGACGGTTCTTCTTCGGAGAACCGTCTTTATGTTGTTTTGTATTTATAAAATATTCAGGCACACTATTATTTCAGCATATGCTGTTCCGCGTACTCAATCATTCTTTTTACCATCTGACCGCCGATAGGGCCGCCTTCGCGCCCGTTTTGGGCAGCCGAAACATCGCCCTTGTAGTGGTCGTTATTTTCTTTGACGAACTGTTCATGCCCGATTTCCCTGGCACATTCCATCTTGAAACGGTTCAGGGCCTCCCTTTTTTCCGGGATAAGCGGGGTTTTTCTTGACATTGCCATCACCTCGTTCCTCTTCGATATAAAATCTATATTGAATTCCCAATCATATTTTATACAGATTCGATAATATTACGCTTCCAATTTTCACCCCATTTTCAATTTACATAATTATTCTGAAAAGCTGCTATAAAGACGTGGGTAATAGTGTCAAATTTGTGATATAATCACCTGCTTATAGAAATTTTTCAGTTTATTACAGAATAATGTTGATTTATATATGTAATAAATATAAAATGTAATAAGATAGGCCTGATGGATGGATTACGACCGCCTCATTGAAACACTGCCAGCGTGATTTTTTCCAGGCAGATTTCGTCTTAAAATGAGCCATTATATTAAAATATGGAGGTCATACATATGAGAAACGATTTGCAAAGAACCAATAAAGTCGTGCTTACAGCAAATTGGGCTTTTAATATTGCCCTTGTTGTGGGTTATATCACCGAATATTTAAAAGGCGGTAAAGAATTAGAATATTTACTTACTTATTTTTCACTTATATTAATCCCAATGCTTATTTCGACCTGGCTCTATTTCAAAAATAAGCAAAGCATATATTTGAAGTATATCACCATAGCGGGTTTTTTTATTGCATACATCTTTGCAATGTTTACTGCATCTACTGAACGGCTCATGGTTTTTGCATACATGTTTCCAATTCTGCTGTCGTATTTTCTGTATTTTAACCTCGCGTTTATCGTTGTCAGCTGCAGCCTGGCGATTGCGGTTAATGTGATAAAAATCGCGTATTATTTCTTTTTCCTGAAAGTAGATTCAGCTGGAGCTACGACAGATTTTTTGATACAAATTGCCGCAGTTGTATTTTTCGGTTTTACGCTTATCATTTCCACAAAGCTTTCGAATATATTCAATAAGGAGAAGGTTGACAGAATAAATGAGGAAATGGAGAAAGAAAAAGCAATCATGCAAGACATACTCAATACCGCGGCTTTGCTGGATAAAAACTCGAGAGAAGTGAATAAAATCGTGGACGAGCTTGCGGCGGCAACAGATGTTGTGGCAAATGCTTTCGAGGAAATTGCGAGAGGCACGTACGACACCACTTCAAATATACAGGTCCAATCCGGGTTAACGATTGACATACAAAATCTGATCAAGGATACTTCAAATACATCCGAAAGCATGGAGAAAATATCTCTCGGGACGGCCGAATCGGTTAAGGAAGGCATGAATACTATGGAAGATTTAAATCAAAAAGCTTCCCTGGTGCGGGAAGACAGCAGCAACGTGTATAATATGATGCTTGAACTAAAAAATAAGTCTGAGAGTATCAGGGAAATTACCAAATTAATATCCGCTATTTCAGAGCAAACCGACCTGTTATCACTAAACGCATCAATAGAGAGCGCAAGGTCGGGAGAGGCCGGCAAAGGGTTTGCCGTAGTAGCGGATGAAATCAGGAAACTTGCTGCTCCAAGCAAAGATTCAGCGGTCAATATTTCCAGTATAATAAATGAACTGTATTACCAGCTGGAGAGTTCGGTCGAGGCTGTCATTAACCTTATAGAAATGAACGAAGAACAAGGTAAGCTTATTTCAATGGCAAATGCCGTATTTAATGATATAATTGAAAAAATGAACGAAGTAAGGGCGAATGTAAACAGTGTAGACGAAAAGATTAAACGGATATTGGCATCAAATGAACGGTTTGTGGAAAGCATAAGTGAAATATCGGCAGCTTGCCAGGAGGTTTCGGCAAATGTGCAGGAAGCAAGCGGGCTCACAAGCCATAACAAGGAGATGGCCGAGAAAGCAAAAGATATTGTCAGGGAACTTATTGAGACTTCTGAGCGCATGAGAAGACAAAGCGAGCAAAAAACAGGTATAGCGGGAGACATTGAGCATGAACAAGATAAAACTGGATTGCAGATACACGCAGCCGTATCTGAATGAGAGCGAAATATCAAACTTGGCGCCGTTTATATATTCCGCCCATGAAATGCTCCACAAAAAGCTGGGCGTCGGCAGCGATTTCACCGGATGGGTGGATTTGCCGGAAAAATACGATAAAACCGAATATGCCAGGATCAAGGATGCAGCGTCAAAAATCAGATCGGATTCCGAGGCGCTGGTGGTTATCGGCATAGGCGGTTCTTACCTGGGAGCAAGAGCCGCGGTTGAGGCGCTTTCGCATTCGTTTCAGCAACCTGCTTTCAAGGGATAAAAGAAAGGGTGCTGAGATTTATTTCGCCGGCAACAATATCAGCTCTACTTACCTTGCGGAGCTGTGCGAGCTGCTGGAAGACAAGGAAATATCCGTGAATGTCATTTCCAAGTCCGGGACAACGACGGAACCCGCGATTGCATTCAGGATATTCAAGGAGCACATGGAGAAAAAGTACGGCAAGGCCGGGGCGGCTAAGAGGATTTTTGTCACGACGGACAGAACCGCGGGCGCTTTAAAAAAGCTGGCTCAGGAAGAAGGATATGAGAGTTTTGTCATTCCCGGCGACATAGGAGGAAGGTATTCCGTACTTACCGCTGTGGGACTGCTGCCCATCGCCGCTGCAGGAATCGATACCGATGCAATGATGCAGGGTGCTCTTGATGCCTGCGGGCGTTACAACAACCCTGATATTGCCGAAAATGACGTGCTACAGGTATGCAGCCGCCAGGAACATCCTTTACAGGAAAGGGAAGACGATCGAGATAATGGTCAATTACGAGCCGTCAATGCATTTCTTCACCGAGTGGTGGAAACAGCTCTTTGGCGAAAGCGAGGGAAAGGACCGGAAAGGAATTTTTCCGGCGGGAGTTGATTTTACGACCGACCTCCATTCACTCGGGCAGTATATCCAGGATGGCCTTCGCAATATATTCGAAACCGTTTTGAGCGTGGAGAAACCGAGGAAAAATTTATCCATAACGGAAGACAGCGACAACATTGACGGACTGAATTTCCTTGCCGGCATGGACATTGACAATGTCAATAAAAAAGCAATGCAGGGTACGATTATTGCCCACACCGACGGCGGTGTGCCGAATCTTCTTATAAATATTCCCGAAATGAGCAGCTATTGGTTTGGCAATCTTGTGTATTTCTTTGAGAAAGCGTGCGGTATCAGCGGGTACCTGATGGGTGTCAATCCATTTGACCAGCCCGGAGTGGAGGCATATAAAAAGAACATGTTCGCGCTCCTCGGGAAGCCGGGCTACGAAAGAGAAAAGGAAAAACTTGAAAAAAGGCTCAAACGGTGGGCACAGTAGCAGGAACGCCTGCGAAGAGTACAAAGAACGCTCACGGAAGGGTGCAGATCAGTATTTCCGGGCGGGACAGGAAACGGAACGGTACGACCACGTTCCCCAAGCCCCTGTTTATGTATACCCTGATGCCGTTTATACATTTGAGCCCTCTTGTGATTCCCATTTTGCACAGGACGTCGTCGCGGAGCAGAAAAAATTCCAGGTTGAATGGCATCCAGATTTGTCCCCCGTGAAAATGGCCGGCAAACATGTAATCGACAATTTTGCCGGGTATCTGCAGTACTATGTCCGGGTTATGGGTGATTGCTATTTTCAATACACCGGGAACACAGCCTTTCATGGCTTTTTCAATATCCGGATTGCCTTTGCGCAGGTCGTCGATTCCGATTATGTTGTATTTTTTCCTGTTCTTTTCCGCTATTACCGTCCGGTTTCGCAATACTTCCACATTCAGCGCTTCTATTTCCCGGATGAAGTTTTCAAGACCTTCCTTGTTGCGCCCGAAGGCCCGTATGTCATGATTTCCCAGGCATAAAACAGTACGGTACCCCTTGCAGAATGTATGCAGGTACTTCAGGAAAAGCGAGGCGTGCAGCGGAACATTGATATAATCGCCCGTGATGAGTATAAGGTCCGGATTTTCGGCTTTTACTACTTTCCTGATTCGTTCGGCGGGGATTCTTGTCATATTTATATGAAGATCTGTCAGGTGCATTATGCGAAGGCCGTTTCCCTTGCGTGAAAAATCAAGCCTTTCGATTTTCAGCCATGTAGTTTCGAATATCATGTATAAAATTAAGGCAATAACAGATGCAATAAATGCGATAAGGATTTTCACAGCCATTATGATTCTCCCGTTGTGCTATTAATATAAATATAACAATTGCCTGGCTTTGCGGCAACTCTAATTTGCCATTTCCCATGACCCCATTTCCCCATGGCCCCATCCGCCACCCATGCTGATCCCATATCCCATATTCCAACAGTGGCATGCCGGCTTGACTTATACAGGTAATAAAAATATAATCTAGCATAGGATTGATAGCGGTTGCAGGGCTAAGCTGATTTATTCGCATTATTAGCCTGACTGCCGTGAACGAATGGTGCTGCTGATGATGGAAGAAACCTGCGACAGTTGTGAAGAATTGAAAATCAACCAGGAGAACGTTGACACAGTAAAGGCTCGCATGATCGATGATTCAGATGCTTTAAGGCTCTCTGAGTTTTTTAAAGTGCTTGGTGATCAGACCAGGCTTAAGATTATTTTCGCCCTTTCTCAATGTGACCTTTGTGTATGTGATATTGCCGAAGCCGTCGGTATGACGCAATCGGCTGTTTCCCACCAGTTGAGGATTATGAGGAATATGAGGCTGGTCAAATTTCGCAAGGAGGGCAAGTCCGTCTATTATTCGCTTGACGATGACCATGTCCTGCAGTTGTTCAACCAGGGCATGGAACATATAAGGCATGGATGAACTGGGCGGATTACATGCGGGTGCGGGTAAGAATAAGAAAATAATTCAAGCCTGATCCCATACCTCACAAGCTTGACCCCATTTCTCCATGACCCCATTTCTCCCGGGACGGTAATATTATCGGCTTGACACGATAACTTGCGGTAATTATAATGTCAGTTGTATGATGAACTGCTTAACCTGGATTATGCGGGCGTGGCGGAATTGGCAGACGCGCTGGATTTAGGTTCCAGTGGGAAACCGTGCAGGTTCAAATCCTGTCGCCCGCACCACAGGATGTCCGAAAACCTGCTGTTTTAGCGGGATTACGGACAGTCTGACCACGGATTGGACAAAAGCCCGCTGACTTTGGCGGGCTCTTGATGTTAACAAGACATCTCATTTTAACTCGTTTCAAAAGAAAGACCTGCTGTCAAGGTAAAACCAGGAAAAGATTATAGGGATTTCACCCTTGAGATGAGCAGATGGATATGATAGCATTTAATTAGTCTGGAGTGCTTGCCGACGGCTTTTTTAACGATGGACAGCCACCAGCGTTTTTAGCTTCGGATTGATTGCCGGCTGATTACATGGGGATGGATTGCCTGTCAGCGTACCGGGCACATTAACTATCGCCGAGCTTTGAAAAACCAGGAAAGGTCGTGATTATGGGGATGATTACAGGTGCGTTCATATCGCCGCATCCGCCGATATTGATACCCGAGATCGGCATGGGAGAGGAAAAGAAAGCGCGAGCCACATTGGAAGCTCTTAAAAAAATGGCGGCGGAAATCGCGCAGCTTAGACCTTCGACAATAATTCTTACTACGCCTCATGGACCGGTATTCCAGGATTTTATCCATATCAACCTAAAACATGTGATTAGCGGCAGTATGGAAAGATTCGGAGTTCCGGAAGTCAAACTGCGGTTTGACAATAATATCCGGTTGACCGAAGAAATAATATCAATAGCAAATAAGGAAGGTATTCCATGCGGCGGGCTGGACGAACGTCTTGCCGCCAGGTATAGAATTTCGGGGGATCTTGATCACGGCGCCATGGTTCCGCTATATTTTATCGCAGAAAAGTACACGGATTTTAAGCTGGTTCATATTTCGATAGCAGGTTTGCCGTTTAAAGAACTATACAAGTTTGGCGCGTGTATCGGCAAGGCAGTGCGGAATACCGGTGAAAATGCGGTATTTCTTGCGAGCGGGGATCTTTCGCACAGGCTGTCCCCGGACGGCCCGTATGGCTTTGATGAAAGCGGTCCGGAATTTGACAGCCAGCTGGTGAATTACCTGAAGATTCCTGATCCGGAAGGCCTGCTTAATTTTGACGAAAGCTTGACTGAAGAAGCGGGCGAATGCGGATTGCGCTCATTTATCATGATGTTTGGCGCCCTTGACGGGCGCAGTATCAGGTCCGAGGTTTATTCATACGAAGGCCCGTTCGGCGTAGGTTATGCCGTTGCCAGGTTCATTCCGGGGGAGGAGCTTGCGGGGAGAAGCCTCCTGGACAAGCTTGAGAGCCTGGACAAAGAAAGGCTGGATGAAATAAGGAAAATGGAAGATCCGTATGTCTCCCTTGCAAGGAAGGCACTCGAAATGTACGTAACGAATTCAACCGTAATCGATGTCCCGGATGTGCTGCCGCACGAGATGACAAGCAGGCGGGCAGGTGTGTTTGTCTCCATAAAAAAGTCAGGAAGGCTCAGGGGATGTATTGGGACAATATTTCCAGCCAGGAATAATATCGCACACGAGATCATACACAACGCAATCAGTGCAGGAACGGAAGATCCGAGGTTCAGCCCGGTCGAGGAAAACGAACTGGATTCCCTTGAATATTCGGTGGATGTACTGGGCGAGCCTGAAGCTATTGATTCATTGGATAAGCTCGATGTCAAACGGTACGGCGTTATTGTCAGGTCAGGAGCGCGTTCAGGGCTTCTGTTGCCTGACCTGGAGGGAGTAGACACTCCGGAGGAGCAGGTGGCTATCGCATTGCGGAAAGCTGGTATCAGGCCGGGAGAGAAATATACTATGGAACGTTTTGAAGTGATCAGGCATAAATAAGCCGGGGAAGGGTAATTCATGAAGCAGGCGATGTTTTTTGAAAAAATTGAAAATAACAATGTGCAATGCCTCCTCTGCCCGCACGGATGCGTACTCGAGCAAGGCAGGACAGGTATATGCATGGCCAGAAAAAACATAGACGGCCGGCTTTATTCCTTAAACTATGCCCGGGTTTGTTCAATTGGCCTGGACCCGGTTGAGAAAAAACCGCTCTACCGTTTTCATCCGGGGAAAACGATTTTGTCCGCAGGTACGTTCGGATGTAACTTCAAATGCGGTTATTGCCAAAACTGGAGCATTTCGCAGAGAAATGCCCGTACAATGGAATTAATGCCCGAAAAACTGGCCGATCTCGCTGTCGAGTATACGAGCAGGGGGAATACAGGGGTCGCATTTACGTACAATGAGCCTTCCATATGGTATGAATACGTTTACGAAACCGCGATTTTGGTAAAAGAAAGAGGCCTGTCAAACGTTCTTGTGACAAACGGCTATATAAACGAGGAACCTCTCGAAAAGCTGCTGCCGTATATCGATGCCATGAATATCGACGTAAAGGCTTTCACCGACAGCTTTTATAAAAAATACTGCAAGGGCTCGCTTGACGCTGTTAAGAAGACGGTTGAAAGGGCTGTCAGGAGCTGTCATGTGGAAGTCACGACACTGGTTATTCCAGGACTGAATGACGACCCGGATGAAATTGAAAAAATAGCCGAATGGCTGTCAGGTATAAGCCGGGATGTAGTACTGCACCTTACGAGGTTTTTCCCGAATTACACGATGAGCGATATACCGCCCACACCAACGGACGTGATCAAAAATGCCGTAAATATTGCAAAAAAACATCTTAAGTTTGTATATGCTGGAAATATGTAGGCTCAAAATTAAAATTTTATTAAAAGGGTAAGTTGTAAAATTAATTGCCCAAACTGAAGAAAAAATAGTGACTCAAAGTCGGAACTTCTGATAATGTTTTAAGTGACCGAACCAAAAACATAGGAGGGTCCGAAATGAGTCAACTTAATAATACCACGAAGCAAAGAAGCTTTAAACACATAAATGAGAGAGAAAGGTATCAAATCGAAATATTAATAAGGGATGGGAAGAAACCAAAGGAGATAGCCTTAATATTGGGCAGGAATAGACGCACTATCGAGCGGGAAATAGCTCGTGGGAGCGTGAGGCTTATGAACAGCGATCTGACGTATGTTGTGAAATATTGTGCTGATGTAGGTCAACGAAGATATGAGGAGGCGGGATCAAATAAAGGAGCGGGTCTTAAAATTGGCCACGATCATAAATTAGCAAATCACATAGAAAAAAAGATAATCGAGGACAAGTATTCACCGGACGCAGTGATAGGAGAAATAAAGGCCAAGGGATTAAAATTTGAAACAATGATCTGCACAAAAACGTTATACAACTACATTGACAAAGGGATATTTGCCAATATAAGCAACAAAGACCTGCCAATAAAGCGTAATAAGAAGAAGAGGGAATATCGCAAAGTCAGAATAGCTAAGAAAAACTTAAGGGGAACAAGTATAGAGGAACGGCCGGCGCATATAGAAGATCGGGAAGAATATGGGCATTGGGAAATGGATTGTATAGTTAGTAAAGGAGGAGAAAAGGGGGCGAGCTTGTTAGTGCTGACGGAACGAAGTACGAGACGGGAGATAATTCGCAAAATGCCTGATAGGACCCAGGATTCGGTGAAGAGAGAACTAGATAAGCTGGAGCGGAAGTATGGCAAGAAGTTTTCGAAGCATTTTAAAACGATTACAGTAGATAATGGCCCCGAATTTTTAGACAGTATAGTGTTGGAGACATCTGCCCTTGACCCTGATAAGAAAAGATTCAAGCTGTATTATGCTCATCCTTACAGTTCATGGGAGCGTGGTTCGAATGAAAATGCCAATAAACTTATTCGACGATTTATTCCAAAAGGGACAGACATAGGTAAGCTCACACATAGAGAAATACAAAGGATAGAGCGCTGGATGAATAATTACCCTGGAAGAATATTTGGTTATCAAACTGCAAACATGATGGCTAAGGTGATGGTTGCTTAAAACAAGGTTCTGCTAAAAAATGTAAGGCAATTAAACTTGCAATCTACGAAATTTTATTAAAAGTATAAAAAAGAGATTACAAATGAACAAAAAAGAAGGTATAATTCTAATTGGGAGCTATGCCTTTTATATCATGGCGAGATATAAAATATAAAATCCCGGTTTACATTTTAAGGTGAACCAGGGAAATTCGCCGGTTTTTGCAATGCAGCGGATTTCTTGGTATAAGGGTGTGAGCATTTTTGGATTTTTTCAACAGTATTAATCTCAGGGACATGTTTAATAATTTTGCCGGTTATATGGGGCTTAACGACCCTTTTTACATAATCAGGGCAATTGTTGACATCAGCATTGTATCCTGGGTAGTATACAAGCTTATTATCCTTGTGCGGGAAACGCGCGCATGGCAGTTGATTAAAGGTATACTGCTGATAGTTGCGGCGAGCGAGCTGAGCAGGCTGCTTGGGCTGAAAACAATCAATTTTATTCTCCAGAACATGATGCAGTTTTTGGCCTTGGGAGCTATTGTATTGTTCCAGCCCGAATTGAGAAGGTCGCTTGAGAGGATTGGCAGGAACCGCTTCAAGGACATACTCAATTTTGATGAAGCGTTCGGCCTTAAGGTTAAGACGACGGCTGTAATTGAAGAAATAGTGAAAGCATGTGCCGAATTATCTTCGAAGTACATAGGCGCGCTGATCGTAATAGAAAGGGAGACAAAGATCGGTGAAATAATTAATACAGGTATACAGCTTGATTCGAACGTTTCAAGCGAACTTATCATAAACCTTTTTATCCCTGCCACGCCGCTGCATGACGGGGCAATTGTAATTCGTGACAATAAAATCAAGGCTGCCGCCTGTTTCCTGCCGCTTACCGACAACCCGAACCTGAGCAAGGAACTGGGTACCAGGCACAGGGCGGCGCTGGGCATTACCGAAGTGTCCGATTCGATTGCAATAGTGGTCTCGGAAGAGTCGGGGAAAATTTCGTTCGCGCTCAACGGCGGACTTACCAGGAACCTTACTCCCGACATGCTCAGAAAAGCGCTGAACAAAAACCTTATCAAGGATGAGACAAGCGTGAAAAAGATTAAGTGGTGGAGGAGCAAAGCCAGATGAAGAATTGGTTTAAAAAAGATTTAAATATCAAAATTATTTCGATTCTGATCGCGATTGTTATCTGGCTTGTTATTACAAACAGTACGAATCCGTTTATATCCCGGACTATTTATAATGTGCCGGTTAGCGTTGAAAACGAGGAATTTTTGCAGCAAAACGGCTATACTTTGAAGAATACGCCCCGCAACTACATAGATATTACGATAAGGGGACGCCAGGATGCCGTGGATAAAGTCAAAGCGGCCGATTTCGAGGTAACGCTTGATTACGCGCAGATTAAATCGGTACATGATAAAAAATTGAAGATATCCGAACCGGTATGCCTGGTAAAGGATGTTACAATAGAATCCTTCAGCCCTTCAGAGGTAGACATCCAACTGGCCAGGAATAAAACCGGGACTTTCCCGGTGGAATTGAAAACAGACATCAAAACAAAGCCGGGCTATGTGGTCCTGAGGACGTCCGTATCACCCGAGATGATGCCGATATATGGAGAAGAGTCGCTTATCGACAGCGTGGATTCGATAAAGGCGAGCCTGGAGCTTGCGGGTGTCGACAGGGATATCACGATGAATGTCCAGTGTGTTGTATATAACAAAGAAGGCAAGGAAATAAGCAGCCTCAGTAACGACCTTAAAGTGACCGTGACCGTGGAAGTGGCTAAGGAACTGCCGGTTTATGCGGTTACAAGGGGCAGGCTGGCCGATGATTATGTTGAAACGCTCAGGGTAATTGAGCCTGAAAAGGTGCTGGTGACCGGTCCGCCGGAAATACTGGAAAAACTCACTAACATTAAAACAGAACAGCTTGATATAGACAACATCAGGGCAAACTTCACAAAATCCGTGCCACTGGTGGTTCCTGACGGTGTCAAGCTTGTTAATTCACCCGACAGTGTTACTTTTAACATGAGTGTCGAAAAACTAGTCGTAAGAAATATAGAGCTTTCAAAAAGCGATATCAGTATTTTGAATGCGAGGAATGACGGCACATTGGCTTATGAAATACTTACAGAAAGCGTCCAGCTCCAATTCAAGGGCAGGCAGGCCGAGGTGGACGCTATAAAGCCTGAAGCGCTTAAGCCCGCCGTAGATGTTATGGAATTGGGCGAAGGCACTCATAGATTGCCGCTCAACATAATCATGCCGCCGCAGCTCAAGCTGATGCAGAAAGCAAGTGTTGAAGTTAAAATAACCAAGACCCCGGAGACGGAAGCGCCGCCGGAAAGCAACAGGGGCGAAGATGCGACACAATAAATTTGCGAGGCAATGAATATAGATCTTATGACATTTTTACCAGGGGGTTAACCGGATGGCAAGACTTTTTGGAACTGACGGCGTGAGAGGAATAGCAAACTCGGAACTGACGGCGGAACTGGCATATAAGCTGGGACAGGCGGGAGCGTATGAACTTACCGCCGAGGCAAAGCATATGCCGAAGATACTGGTGGGTATGGATACAAGGGTATCAGGACCTATGCTTGAAGCAGCCCTTGTCGCCGGGATATGCTCGGTAGGCGCCGATGCGGTATGTCTTGGGGTTGTGCCGACACCCGCCGTGGCATACCTGACAAGGTATTATAAAGCGGATGCAGGGGTAGTCATCTCCGCATCTCATAACTCTTACGAGTTCAACGGGATAAAGTTTTTTGATTCTAAAGGGTATAAACTGCCCGATGCCATGGAAGACAGGATCGAAAAGCTTATCCGCGACGGCTTGGACCGGCTGGATCCCCCGACAGGAGCGGGAATTGGCAGGAAAAGCACGGAATATAATGCGTTGCGGGATTACATTGAATTTTTGAAGGAAACTGCGGACGTCAGCTTAAAAGGCTTGAAAATCGCGATAGACTGCGCCAACGGGGCATCATACAAGGCAGCCCCGGCCATTTTTGCCGAACTGGGGGCGCGGGTTTTTGCCATCAACGATAAACCCGACGGGCTCAACATAAATAAAGGGTGCGGTTCCACGCATATTTCCGGGCTGCAGGAGCATGTTATCCAGACCGGAGCCGACCTGGGCTTTGCATTTGACGGAGATGCCGACAGGGTGCTGGCTGTAGATGAAAAGGGCAATGTTGTGGATGGAGACCGGATTATGGCAATCATCGGGCTTGCGCTGAAACAGAGCGGACGCCTTGAAAAAGATACAATCGTCGTAACAGTTATGAGTAACATGGGCCTTGACATCATGGCTGAAAAATACGGCATAAACCTGGTAAAGACAAAGGTCGGCGACAGGTATGTACTGGAGGAAATGCTGGAAAAGGGATATGTTATAGGGGGAGAGCAATCCGGCCATGTTATTTTCTTAAAGCACAACACCACCGGAGATGGTCTGCTGACTGCACTGCAGCTTCTTAATGTGCTTAAGTCTTCCGGGAAGAAACTGTCCGAATTAGCGTCGGTAATGCAGGTTTTGCCCCAGGTCCTGAAAAATGCCAGGGTAAAAAACGAAAACAAACACTGCTATATGGATGACGAGGTCGTGGCACGGCTATGCCGCGAACTGGAAAACGAATTCCATGGAGAGGGAAGGGTGCTGATCCGGCCCTCCGGAACGGAACCGCTGGTTCGCGTCATGATCGAGGGGAAAGACAAGGATTACATAGAGAAGAAAGCAGCTGAACTGGTTGAAGTTATTGAACAAAGGCTTGGATAAGCCGGCTCAGATCCTGAATGCCAGCGGCAGCAGTTCTTTCAGCTTATAGACCTTGTATTCGCCCGTATTGAGCGAGATTATAATGTCCGCTTCATCATCCATGAATTCTGTCATCACCTGCCTGCATGCACCGCATGGAAACGCGCTGTCATAAGTGTCCGTATCGCAGGCAACCGCTAAAGCGCCGATTTTTCTCACACCTTCGGATATGGCTTTGAAAATGGCTGTTCTTTCCGCGCATATGGTTAATCCATAAGATGCGTTTTCAATATTCACACCGGTATACACCTCGTCATTCCCGGTTAAAAGCGCCGCTCCTACTTTAAACTTTGAGTAGGGGCTATACGCGTTTTGCCTTGCTTCCATGGCCTTTTTGACCAGCTCGCGGTAATCCATTGTCTTAAACCTCCGGTAACATTTATTTATTTCTGTATATTTTTCCTGATAAAACTATCAGCTATATTAACAATAAACTATCCGCTGTATCAAGGCAACTTTTTTGAAGAAAAACCACGGAAAAATAGCGACTATAATTTTACGTTTTTTATTAATAATATGTGGACTTATCGATATTTTGATGTTATAATAAAACAACCGGAGATATTAATACTATCAGTTGTTGCAGAAGTTGAAGCTTTAGATATAACATATGATGGAGAAGCTAATGAGGGAATACCTTGCATCGGTACTTATATTTGTTATCTTAGACTTCCTGATAAAAACTCCTTGTTATTTGGAAAACATAAGTTTTTTGGCGGATGGAGTTGATTTTGAGATTGATATTCCTGAAAATCCGCTGTCGTATGTCATGCCTGCGGGAATTTGTTTAAGTGCCCGCGCAGCATTGCCTGGCTTTAGTTCGAAAACTAGTATTAATCAGTCACTCGAAGAAGTAATGTTCAATGTCGAAAACGCAATGTATAAAGATAAGCCCATTAACAGGAATAATATCTATACCATAGCAGACGTTCCTTATTTCAAGAACGCCGAAGTGAACTGCATCCGTTGCTCTCACGTATGGTGAAGTACATTTAGTTTTGGTTGTTGAATTATTAGAAGCAGTATTAGAAGCAGTAATAAATGAAGGAATAATTATACCAAGGGGGATTAACATGATTAAGAGGTTACTATCGGTTCTGTTGGCGCTTGTTGTGCTATTAGGTTATTTGCCGGTTACCGGTGTCTTGGCGGCTGAAGCCGGCCATTCGTTTTCGGATATGCCCGACAACTGGGCAACAGCAGCATTAAAGAGTGCTGTTGAAAACGGGTTGCTTCTGGGAGACAACGGTAAAATAATGCCGGACAGTCCGTTGACCAGGGCTCAAATGGCAGCGGTTATTACCCGCGCATTTGGTGCTGCGGAGGAAGGCGACATTTCCGAATATAAGGATGTTAAGAAAACGGATTGGTTTTCAAGCAGCATAGCAAAAGCATATAAAATGAGAATAATGCAGGGCTATGCGGGGAAGATGAATCCAAACAGCAACATTACCCGTGAGCAGGTTTTTGCGATACTGGCAAGAGCACTGAAGCTCAAACCCTCAGACACAATGAACAAAACTTTTCTTGACAGTGATGAAATATCTGACTGGGCAAAGGGCGAAGTCTATGCTTTGGTTAACGCCGGTTACATACAGGGTTCGAATGGCAGGCTGAACCCCAAGGCAAATATAAGCAGGGCTGAATTTGCCCAGGTCATGTACAATCTGATAAAGCAGTATATAAACAAGGAAGGCGTATATACAGATGTAGCCGACGGGAATATAATGGTAAATGTTCCCAACGTTATATTGAAAGATGTGACCGTCAATGGAGATCTGATAATCGGCGACGGGGTCGGCGACGGAGATGTAACCCTTGATAATGTAACAATAAAAGGCAACCTTATTGCACGCGGCGGAGGTATGAACTCCATCATTATCATAGGCGGTGGGGTTTCGGGCAGAGTAATAGTCGCCAAAGTGGATGGACAGATCCGGGTATCCGTTGAAGGCGGTGCAAGCGTAGAAGTCGTTGAAATAGACGACGGGAAAGACGATGTTATTATTGAAGGAACGGTAAACACGGTAGAAATTGCTACACCAGAGGTTCCGGTGGTTATACAAAATGCCGCTATAAATAAAATCGAAGTAGTATCGGAAGGAGCGGCCAAGGTTACCGTTGCCGATAACGCTTCAGTTACTAATGTGGTTGTAAACGCTAAAGCGTCAGGTACCAAGCTGAATGTTGAAGGCAAGATAGATGTTGTTGAAACCTCAGCAGCCGGCACAGAGGTAACAGGCAAAGGAACGGTAAGCACTGTAACGGCAAAAGAAGGCGCGGATAACACATCAATTAATACGCCTAATACAGTGATAAAAAACGAAGGAGCCTCCGGGGTTACCGCGGGAGGCGGGAAAGAAGTGCCCGAAAACAGCAGCGCGACGAATAATGATGACGCGTCGGATATTACAACCCCTCCGCCTTCAGATAGCGAACCTTCAACTCCTCCTTCGGGTGGCGGGCCTTCATATGTTGCGGTA
>JBMNKL010000004.1:0-128739 GCA_050952225.1 Acetivibrionales bacterium | reverse complement strand
TTGACATGCTCCGGGCGTGTATAGTACCATGCATGTTTTGCATAGGGGCATATATAGTTATTGTATCTGGCGGAATAGACCTTTCGTTCCCGGCTATTGCATCACTTTCTTCTTATGTAGTGATAGTCAGCCAAATAAAAAGCGGGTTAGGCGGCAATATCAATTGGGGCTATTTTGCATGCTTCATTTTCGGAGCTTTACTTGGTTGCTTGAATGGCATTCTTATAGGTTATTATAAACTTCCTTCATTAATAGTAACTTTGGGTGTTTCAAACTTATACTGGGGTATAATGCTTGGTCCTCTAAACTGCACTCAGCATCCCCTGCCTGCGAATCTCGCAGCATTTGCGCGAAAATTCTTATTTACCGTTACTGACGCTAAAAGCGGCCTTTCAAGCCCTTTGCATGTAAGTGCGATACACTTGGTTATCATGGTTTTTATAACATGGATTATCATGCAAAAAACCATGCTCGGGCGTGGAATTTATGCAATCGGGGGTAACATTGACGCAGCTTCCAGGCTGGGGTTCAATGTTTTGGCGCATACAATGTTTGTCTACGCTTTTGTAGGGGGATTGGCGGGCATGATAGGATACACCCGCAACATACTATCTAACCACCTTACTCCAATATTCGAGTCCGGAACGGAGCTTAACATTATTGCAGGAGTTGTTTTGGGCGGAGTGCGCATATCAGGCGGGGTCGGTACTCTTACAGGAGCTTTATTCGGTACGGTTTTTATTACAGTTTTAAGCAACTCGTTATTACTCATGGGTGTTAATTCCTATTGGGCGGAATTTGCTACCGGGTTAACCATATTGATTGGTTTTAGCATAACGGCCATACAGATAGTATTTGAAAAGAAAAGAAAACTGTCGGCAACACAGGCTGATAATAGGGAGGAAGAACAAGATGCCTAAAAAGAATGCCGCCGATAATAGAATTGTTTTTGATGCCCATATTTTACGCCTTATTGTTCTGTTTATATGTATAAATGCAATATTTGGAATAATTACAAATGGCAAGATATTCAAGGTTTCCATGATTGGGTCCATGCTGAATCAACTGCCGGAATACGGAATTATTGCTCTTGGCATAATGATTACAAGGATTTCAGGAGGAATCGATCTCTCGGCTGTTGGCGTGGCAAACCTGGCTGCAATACTATCTGCAAAATATATGCTTGCATTTATGGATATGAATGCCCAGGGAATGAATGCATTTACATCGCTGTTAATGGCGTTTCTTGTTGCCTTTGGTGTCGGTGTATTACTAGGAGCGTTGAACGGGTATTTAATTTGCAAGCTGAACTTGCCGGCCATGGTAGTAACTATCGGCACAGGGAAATTATTTACGGGTATCGGGATTATCCTGACAGAAGGACGAACCATAAGCAAGATGCCCGTTTCATACTATACGTTGATCCAGGCTAAGATAGGGATTGTTCCAATACCGATTTTGTTTTACCTAGCCTGTGCCCTGCTGATGGTTTTTTTGCTGTATAAAACGCGATTCGGCCTTCAGCTTTATTTACAGGGAACTAATGCTGTCGCCGCAAGGTTTTCCGGGATAAGCAAGCGTTCGATATTAATCCGTGCATATATCCTGTCTGCCTGCATGAGTGTCCTGGGTGGCATGATTATGCTGGGACGCTTCAACTCGGTAAATGCGTCCAACGGCTCAACCTATGCGCTGCTGGGAGTTTTGATTTGCATGATGGGGGGCATTAACCCTACGGGCGGACTTGGACGCGTTGAGGGGGTTATAATATCAACATTTATATTACAAATGATATCATCGGGAATGAGCTTGTTCGGAGGAATCAGCACGTTTTATAACCAACTCATTTATGGCGCTTTGCTGTTGCTCTTCATGGTATTCAATTATTATATAAATAAAAACAGAGAATACCGTTTGAGGATGTCCCTTAGCAAATCGTAAGGATGCGAAAATCCCGGGATGAATGAGAAAACGCAAGGAAATGAAAGAGAGGGGGAAGATGTTTTATGGCTTTTACCAACCTTAAATGTAATCATGAAACGAGAATATTTCCGCAAATAGGTTATCCATTGGGATCCATCGCTGCGCCTTATGTATATAATCCTTTACTTGAACGGTTTAATATAAATGAAATATGCTTTCCCGTGGAGATTAAGAAAGAAAACTTGGGCAGGTTTATTGACGTGGTTCATACCCTTGATATAAAGCACTTTATTGTTACAATGCCCCACAAGAAAGGCATTGTCAGATACCTTGACGAAGTGCAGGGCACTGCCAGGCTATTCGGCTGCGTATGTATTGTTAAAGTTGAGGAAGGCAGACTTATCGGAAAAAGCACGGAAGCAAAAGGCGCAATAAATGCCATGCGTGCCCATGGGACATCTTTTTCAGGCAAAGAAGCCCTGGTAATGGGTGCAGGGAGCATAGTAGGACCTATACTTTACCAATTGGCTGAAGAAGGTGTAAAAAAGACTACTATTGTCAACATAATTTTAGAAGAAGCCGAACAGGTTGCAAAAATTATTCGTGAAAACACATCCATGGCAGTGGATATTATGATTCTTACGCCTGAGAACCTTGACAAGGCCTCCGAAAATGCCGAGTTGTTCCTGCAATGTACGCCGCTGGGCATGGGTGGCTTCGGACACGATCACAAATATTTGCGTTTCATGGACAGGCTCCCTAAAACTTGCTCTGTTCTTGATGTCGTTGGGAACCCACCTGAAACAAAAGTTATAAAACGCGCACGTGAACTTGGCCTTACGGTGACATACGGAATGGATATGCTAATTGCCCAGGCGGTGGATATTTTTGAATTCTGCTTTGGCATAACTCCCAAGGAAGAAGATATCGCGTTAAGCAAAGACTCACTCCGGGGTTATGTCGGGAATTGGGGTGAATAGTACGATGAAAACACGGATGGTTTATCTTGCAGGTCCTAGAGAGCTTGAAATAGTGGAGTGTGAAATACCCAGGCTTAAGGATAATGAAATTCTTGTCCGGGTTATATCCTCCGGGCTTTGTCATTCCGATATTCCGGCGTATCTGGGCATAAGCACGAAAGGCGTAAACAAGCTGGGCAACCGTACCATGGCGGAAAAATTTTCTTATCCCGAACCTATAGGGCACGAGGCAATGGGTGTAGTTGTGGAAGCCGGAAAAGGCGTGAAGCGTTTCAAAGCCGGCGATTATTGCGGTGGTGCGAAGATAGGCGCATTTTGTGATTACTTGGTTTCCGGGGAAGAATTTTTCCACCCGATACCCAAAGATACGCGAAATATTAAACACTGCCTGGTTGAACCTCTGTCGTGTGTTGTAAATATTGTAAAAACGGCTCGGCCGCAGTTCGGCGATTATGTTGCGGTAATTGGATGCGGATTTATGGGTTTGCTGATACTGGCAGGTCTCAAATACAAGGGGCTTCGTGAACTCATCGCAATTGATTTGATTCCGGAGCGGCTGGAATTGGCCAAAAAAATGGGCGCCACAACAACCATACAACCTGGGGAAAATGACGTGGAGCAGGTAATATATGACTTGACCGGCAATCACGGCGTTGATGTTGTGATAGAAATTACAGGCAGCCTTAAGGGGCTGGAGATTGCATGCGCAATAGTGAGAAATGCCGATTATTTTGGATATAAAGGGAGAGGGAGGATACTTATACCTTCATTGTACGGTAAGCCTGAATCATGGAACCCGAAGCTCGGATACGACCTTATGTTCAAATCTCCCGACCTCATTTCCGCCCACCCGTGGTATTCCATGGATGTTGCGGAAGATGCCCGGCAGGGTATATGGGCTTACAGTGAAGGCATACTTCCGTTGGATTCCCTGATAACCCACACTTTTAAATTAGAAGATATAAAAGAAGGTTTTGAAATGATGGCAAACTCATCCAAGGAGATGTTAAAAGGAATTGTTACCTTTGATGGGCTTTGATAATTGATTTCAAGCAGCGTAAACTTTATGGAGGTGATGATATTTTGGACAGCGGCTTAAAAAAGGAATTGCAAATATTTGCGACACAGATTCGCATTGCGATGATGGAAGAATTTTTAGCGAGAGGATTCGGCCATCTTGGGGGTTCACTGTCTATTGCGGATTTATTGTCCGTTTTATACGGAAAGGTTATGAAAATTGACCCTCAAAATCCAGGATGGGAGGGAAGAGACTATTTGGTCTTATCCAAAGGGCATGCAGGACCTGCTCTTTATGCGACACTGGCTTTGAGAGGATACTTTGACCGTGAAGTGCTGAAAACGCTTAATCAGCCAGGAACAAACCTTCCAAGTCATCCTGACAGGAACAAAACAATCGGTATCGACATGTCGACCGGCTCCCTGGGGCAGGGAATATCGCAGGCAGCGGGAGCAGCGCTGGGGTTTAAGCTGCAGGGCAAGACAAATAAGGTATATGCAATTGTAGGAGACGGCGAGTGCAATGAAGGGCAGGTCTGGGAAGCCACGCTTTTTGCCCGCCAGAGAAAACTGGATAATTTGATTGTATTTATTGATAATAACGGGAAGCAACTGGACGGATATACCAGGGATATATGCGACATGGGGGATTTTTGCAGCAAATTTGAATCTTTCGGCTGGCATGCACAAAGTGTGGATGGAAATGACGTGGAACAAGTTTATGATGCAATAGATAAAGCAAGTTTAATAAAAGATAAGCCTTCCGTAATCGTTTTGAATACAGTTAAAGGCAAGGGAGTCAAATTTGTTGAGGATACCGTTTTGAATCACCATATTTATATATCCCGGGAACAGGCGATTGACGCGATTAACGGCCTGAAAGCCGAATTGGCCGGCCTGATATCATAGTGGAAGCAAGAGGTATATTGTTATGAAGATAAAATTGGCAGATAAAAACGATATTGAAAAGATTGACATGCGCGATGTTTATTGCAGGAAGATTGTTGAAATGATGAAGGAAGACTCCAGGGTGTATGCCCTGGATGCCGATCTCTTAAATTCCATAGGATTGGGCGGCTTCCAGAAAGAATTGCCCGACAGGATAATTGATTGCGGCATACAGGAGGCCAACATGGTGGGTGTAGCCGCCGGGATGTCTGCGACCGGGCTGATTCCGTTCGTACATACTTTTGGAGTTTTTGCAACGAGAAGGGTGTATGATCAGGTTTTTCTTTCCTGCGGCTTTTCAAAATGGAATGTAAAGATTGTCGGAAGTGATCCCGGAATAAACGCGGCTTATAACGGAGGCACCCATATGCCTTTCGAAGATGCGGGCATAATGCGGAATGTGCCTAATGCAGTTATTTTGGAGCCGACTGACGGTACAATGCTGGAAAATATAATTACCCAGGTAAAGGACAGTTATGGTTTGCATTATATCAGGTTAACCAGGAGAGGTTCAAGAAAGGTATATAACGAAGGGTCGGAGTTTGATATCGGAAAAGCGGCAGAAATATGCGACGGAAAAGACGTAACTATTATTGCCTGCGGTTATTGTGTCGTGGAGGCTATAAATGCCGCCGGGATATTAAAGGGGAAGGGCATTTCTGCCAAAGTTATTGATATGTTTACAATAAAGCCTATTGATAAGGAGACTATAGTTCGTGCTGCAAAAGAGACAGGCGCCATAGTTACCGCGGAGAATCACAGTATCATTAATGGGCTGGGCTCTGCGGTTGCTGAAGTATTAGGCGAGAATATACCCGTCCCGCTTGAAAGGGTCGGTGTTAAAGATGAGTTTGGCGAAGTAGGAGATGTGGAGTATCTTGCAAAAAGATTCGGCATTAAAGCCGAGAATATAGCGGATGCGGCTTTAAGAGCCACTAGCAGAAAGAAATGAACGGTTGATAACCTGTGGTTAATACGGTGCTGAGCTTATTTTAGCTATCGTGGTGCCATATTGGCCTGCAATCCTGGCAACCGTGGATTGTATGCCACGTCAATAAACTTATAAAAGGACTGAGGATACCTTATGGAAATGAAAGCATTTATGAAAGACATGATTCTAAGCGAACTTGAAGACGCAGTAGGTCGGGAAAATGTCAGCGTCAGCGAGGGAGAAAAGCTAGCATATGGAGTGGACTACTTCTGGATATCGCGAATGTGGGCCGATAAAGGGAGAAGACCGCCTGAGCCGGATTTTATTGTAAGGCCCAGGAGCGCGCAAGAGGTATCCAAAGTATTGAAAATTGCCAACTACTATAAAATACCCGTGCATACATGGGGAGGCGGAAGCGGCTCGCAGGGAAGTGCTTTGCCGATGGTAGGAGGAATTGTGCTGGATACAAAGCTAATGAACAAGCTGCTGGAGATCGACATAGAGTCCCGCAGGATTACCGGTGAAGCCGGAATGATATTCCAGGACCTTGAGTGGCATGCCAACAAGCATGGCTATTCCGTCATGCACATCCCGAGTTGCCTTACTTGCGGGACCGTGGGCGGGGCTTTAGCCCATCGTGGAATTGGTATTATGTCGACTAAATATGGCAAAATTGACGACCAGTGCTTAAGCCTTGAGGTCGTGCTCCCCAACGGCGATATAATTAACACTCTTCCGGTGCCTAAACATGCAGCGGGCCCTGATCTCAACCAAATATTCATCGGCTCCGAAGGAACGCTGGGAGTGATAACCAAGGCTTCGTTCAGGCTTTTTGAACAACCTGAATGCAGAAGATTCTGCTCATTCCTTTTCAAGGACATCAATACCGGGTTTACTGCGTGCCGCGATATCGTCCAGAAGGTAAAACCGTCAATATTGCGTTTATATGATGAAGCGGAGTCAACATCCATTATAAAAAGCATACTGGGCTTCGATAAGCCCGGAGCGTTTATGAACCTTGCTGTCGAAGGAATCAAGGAAATCGTGGACATTGAGGAACGCATCATATACGAGATATGTGCAAAATATGGCGGAGAAAACATGGGGCCGGAATACGGGGAAAAATGGTATAAAAACCGCATTACCTTCTTCTACCCAGGGCACATTATGAACAATCCCCAGATGTTTGGAACCATGGATACCATAACGACCTATGACAAGATTGAAGAACTCTACTGGGCTGTTAAGCATGCGGTGGAACAATTTGAAGGGGTCCGATTTATAGCGCATTTCTCTCACTGGTATGATTGGGGGACAATGATGTATGACCGGTTTATAATGGATGAACCGCCGGAAGATCCCGAGGAAGCCATAAGACTTCATAACCGTATATGGAACGCTGGAGTTAGAACAACCCTGGAATACGGAGGCGTGATTAACGATCACCACGGTATAGGGCTTAAATTGTCACGCTTGATGAAAGAACAGTACGGACCTGCCATGCAGGTATTTGAGGGACTTAAGAAGTCATTGGATCCCAATGGTATCATGAATCCGTACAAGTTAGGGCTATAAGGAGGACTAGGATGTTTACCGAAAGAGCTAACGATATTATTGATGCATGCCGCTTCTGCTGGATGTGCAGGCATTTATGCCCTGTTGGACTGGTTACGGGGAATGAAGGTAATACGCCCCGAGGCAGGGCCTTGCTTCTGTCATTGGACAACAGGGGCGTAGAGCTTCCAAAGGACGCATATGAGCTGATATTCCAGTGTGCCTTGTGCAGTGCCTGTACTGATGATTGCGTTACCGGGTATGACCCTCCCGTATTCATAAGGGAAGCACGAACAAAAGCCATAGTGAACGATTGCGTTCCCGCGAATGTTCTGCCGGTGTTGGAAAGGGCAATGGAAGGCAACATTTCGGGAAAAGCGGTAAACGAAGCTCTTGTTAAGAAGATAAGGGAATTGGATAAAAAAGCGGAAATTTTGCTTTACATGGGCAACACTGCTTCAAGGGACGGTGCCGAAAGCACGATCGCCCTGATGAACATACTTGAGAAAGCCAATGTGAAATTTACAGCTCTTGAAGACGAGCCTGACAGCGGTGCCCTTCTCTTTGACCTTATGGGTCCGGTCGAGGAAGTGCGGAATATGGCAAAAGCATGTATAGATACCATAGTTTCGACCGGCGCAAAGCTGATTATATCAATAGATCCTACATATACATGCTTTTTCATGCGCCAATGCAATGAATGGAACCTGATGGGGGATCTAAAGGTCGTTACGGCTACTGCCTTTGTTGCCGATCTGATAGCGCAAGGCAGGCTTAAGGTTGGAAAGCTTAATAATGTTTCGGCCACCTTTCATGATCCATGCCGGCTGGCGCGGGACTTTGAAGAAACACAGCCTGCGCGCGATATAATAAATGCAATGGGCATTGAGCTGAAAGAGATGTTTCTTAACCGCAACCTGACCAGGTGCTGCGGCGGCCCGGTACTGAGCAGAACATACAGCAAGGTTGCCGATAATATGGCAAAAGTGCGTTTGGAAGATGCCGAATCCACAGGCACCGAGCTTATGATAACTGCCTGCCCGTGCTGTACGACGAATATGTCTGCGCATTCGACTGAAAAGATAAAGATCGCTGACCTGTTCGTGTTGCTTAATAAAGCGCTGGGATAACTTAGTTGAGCACGTTTAAGGAGCGTGATTTGGTGAGGTATTTGCTTGGCGTGGATTTTGGAGGCGGTTCGTCAAAAGCCACGCTGGTATCCGAAAACGGCGAAATAATATGTTCTGCCTCCTGCGAATATAGGATGTATTTTCCTCAGGCGGGATGGGCGGAACAGGACCCGGAAGAAATATATAATGCGTTCGTAATGAATATGCGCGCCATACTTGAAAAATCCCGGGTATCACCGGATGATATCACGGCACTGTCATTGGATGGCGGAACGCATATAGCGGTGTTGTTGGATGAAAACAATAATGTAATACGTCCGGCCATCTACTGGTCGGATGCCAGGAGTACGAAGCAGGTTCAGGAGCTTTCTCCGTACAAGGATGAGATTATGAGGCTCAGTCTGAACGTGCCCAGTACGATTTGGACGCTTCCACAGCTAATGTGGATAAGGGAGAATGCTCCCGGGGATTTTAAGCGGATAAAACGCATATTGTTTCTAAAGGATTATATAAGGTACAGATTGACCGGTAACATTGCAACCGATTCAATAGATGCCATGGGCTCTATGCTGATGGATGTTGAAAAGGGTGAGTGGAGCGAGTGGTTATGCTCGCTCTGCGGCTTGACTGTCGACAAGCTGCCTGAAATTGTGGAACCGGATTCTATCGTGGGCACGGTCAGTGAGGCGGCTGCACGCGAAACCGGTCTTTCAACAAAAACTCTTGTTGCGGCCGGAGCGACGGACACCGTTATGGAGGTATATGCATCAGGCGCAATCAGGCCGGGGCATGCTACTCTAAAGCTTGCCACAGCCGGGCGCATTTGTGCCATAACCGATAAAATATATGTCAATTCACTGATTGTAAACTACAAACATATTATTCCCGGATTATGGTACCCGGGCACCGCTACCAAAACCTGTGCCTCATCCCTCCGTTGGTACAGGGATGTGTTTGGGGCACAGGAAGTGGAGCTTTCAAAAAAGCTCGGAACGAGTGCATACAAACTGATTGATGAGGCTGCCAAAAGAGTTCCGGCAGGAGCCGACGGGCTTTTCTTCCACCCGTACTTGCAGGGGGAAATCACCCCGTATCTCGATGATAACTTGCGGGCAAGTTTTACGGGAATGTCATCGTTCCACGGAAAGGGGCATTTCAACAGGGCTGTAATGGAAGGTGTGGCATACTCTCTGCGTGAATGCATGGAAGCCATGAAAGGAATGGAAATTGAGATAACCGATACAGTGCGTATTATCGGGGGAGGCGCCAGAAGTCCGCTGTGGCGGCAGATTGTCGCGGATGTGCTGGACATACCGGTCATCGATGTCCTTACCGATGACTCCTCCATTGGCTCTGCCATGCTTGCGGGTGTGGCAAGCGGGGTTTTCAAATCGTTTGAGCAGAGCGTGGAGGTCTGCACCAGGATGGGAAGCATAATCTATCCAAACGAGAAAAACCGGGAAGTTTACGACAGGGGATTCGAAATATACAGGCGCATACATGACGCGCTTGCGCCCATATACACGGATATGGCAAAATGACAATGTCACCGGGAATAATGCGAAATATTTAGTAACAGGAGGGAACTGTAATGGATTATAAAAAAACATACGATTCAAAAAGCGGATATACCTTGCTGTGCAAGGCAGGAGATCCATCGTCTTCACTCAAGATGCTGGATTTCGGCATAATCGAGCTCATGCCCGGCGAAAGCGTCGATTATTCTACAGGGGACAAGGAGTCGGCGTTTATTATATTGGGCGGCAAGTGTAATGTGAAGTTTGACAATACGGAGTGGAAGGGCGTAGGCGGCCGCCGTTCCGTGTTTGAAGGCAAAGCTCACAGTTTTTATATCCCGCGCAATAAGGAAGTTAAAATTTCAGCGGACAGCAGGGTTAAAATTGCAGTTTGTTCAACACATATTGATGAAGATACCGAGCCTGCGTGCTACGGACCTGACCATGTCAATGCTGCCGTATTGGGCGTTAAGCCGTGGGAGAGAGATACGCATTTTATCATTGACGGACGAAGTAACGCAAAGCGTCTGACCATAGGGGAGGCTTTCATTACTCCCGGTAATTGGGCAGGTTTTCCGCCGCACAAGCATGATATAGATAGCATGCCGGCAGAAGGGATATTGGAGGAAATATACTATTTCCTGTTTCAGCCGCAACAGGGTTTTGCTTTGCAGTGCTTGTACACCAAAGACGGAGAAATTAACGAATGCTACATGGTGAAAAATGATGAATTAGTGGAGTTCCCGAAAGGATATCATACCACTGTAGGAGCGCCCGGGTACAATACTTATTTCTTGTGGGCAATGGCGGGCGACCATCAGGGATTCTTCCGCTCGAACGATCCGGACCATGACTGGGTGGCGGCGTTGGAGAATTTTGTAAAAAAGAATAAGTAGGACCTGTAAAGATCGAGGCCATGGGGACCTGCTAAAGACTGCCGGTGCCCATGGTCTTGTCTATTTCTTTTCTGATATTGCCAATGGCATTATACAGGTAAATAGCCGCTATTATATTGAACAGAAACCACCTGAAAGGTATAATGACGGGTACCAGGTTCAGGATGGTGAAGAGCAGCAGCGGCAGCGTCATCGAATAGACGCTGAGCTTGAAAATGCTGCGGTAGCTAAGGCCTGTGCGTTTAGCCGCATTGATTATAATACCGATAACGCTGATAAACAATGCTCTTACAAATCTGGAGCAGATAAAATACAGCATTATGAATATGAAGACAATTATCCCCAAAGGCTTCATAACCGGTAATGCCTGTTTGATACTGGCTTTGGTCATAACGACGCCCTGGAGCATGTCTAAATCAACGGTTGCTTTATCAGCAAAATTTTTCTGTATAACCTTGTCGGAAGTAATAAGCATAGCAGTGTCATATTCGTCAAGGATTCTTTCATCCGCGTTGGGAGAAGTGTCTATTATGATGGCGTAAGTTTCTTTGTTTAGTATGATCGGCATTTTGCCGTCGACTTCCAGCCTGCCGTTCGCCAGTCTAAAGTCCGGAACCGTTGTATTAAAGTTGGCGATCAGATTATCAATAATATTATTATAATTAATTATGCCGGGTAAATATACGGCAAGTGAGAGGATTAACGAAAGCAGCAGCAGGTAGACCACTGCTTTGCTTGTACTTTGCCTCAGGAACAACCTGTATTTTTCGAAACTGGTAATGCTATAATAAAAACGGGAGAAGAACCCTAACTTGGTTTCGTTCATATTAGCCTCCTGAATTACTTTTCCACAATATTATACTATTTAAAAATGTGCGAATCAATTCATTTAAGCGGGTATTGACACTGTATGCGAATTGCTTTATACTGTATATAACAGGATATATACAGCGCCCGGCTGAGAGGTGGTAAATTGTTTATTGCGTTGTCAAATAATGATCCGGCGCCGCTATATGAGCAAATAAAAAAGCATATAATCGAGCAGATATTAAACGGAAAGCTTCCCCCGGGGTACATGCTTCCGTCAATCCGTGCATTGGCTAAAGAGCTTAAAATAAGCGTGATAACGGTAAAAAAGGCATACGATGACCTTGAAGCGGGTGGCTACATTATTACCAGCCATGGCAAAGGGTCGTTCGTCGCCGAATCAGGCGCGGAGTTTGCAAAGGAGGATAAACTTAAGAACATACAGCACTGCTTTGAACTCGGCATTGATATCTGCAGGGAGCTTGGCATGGATAACGACAGTGTTATGAATATATTCAATGAAATACTGGATGCTTATTCATAGGTATGCAATTTGCAGGCACAAATCGTAAAGAAATAATGGAGGTTAAACATGGGAGAATACATACTTAGTGTCGATAACCTGTGTAAATCCTATGATGCCTTTTCACTTAAGAATGTAGGGTTTAACATACCCAGGGGCTATATCATGGGTTTTATCGGGAAAAACGGCGCAGGCAAGAGCACGACGATAAAATGCATCATGAACCTGATTCCATATGAGTCAGGAACCATAAAACTATTTGATCTTGACAACAGGCAATATTCGGATGAAATAAAACAAAGGGTCGGTTATGTAGGCGAGGAGCAGTATTTCTATGAGAATATGAGTGTTGGCTGGACTGTGAATTTTTTCGGCGGATTTTTCCCAAACTGGGACAAAATATATTGCAATGAACTGCTTGAACGGTTTGCAATCAGCCCTTCAAAAAAAGTAAATGAGCTTTCGAAGGGAATGAAGATGAAACTGGCCCTGACAATCGCGCTGTCACACAAACCGGAACTGCTGATACTTGATGAACCGACGTCCGGCCTGGACCCGGTAATCCGTGATGAACTGCTTGAATTATTGCTTGAGATAGTCCAGGATGAAAACCGTTCTGTGTTCTTTTCTTCGCATATTACGTCCGATATCGAAAAAATAGCGGATTATGTAACTATTATTGACGACGGCAGAATAATACTCAGTGATGAGAAAGATACAATAATTGATAATTGGAGATTATTCAAAATTGATAGTAGTTATGTCAGCGATAAGATTTTTAGAAGCCTGCACGGTTTAAAGAAAGGGGAATTTGGTTACAGCGGTATTTCCGACAAACCGGACAGCTTTATAAAAGAGTTCCGCAAGGAGTTTCCGGACGGTAACTTCATCATGGAGAAATTATCCCTGGACGAACTGCTTTTAAGGATTGTAAAGGATGGTGGGGAAGCATGACAAAACATCTGCGGCTACTGGTGCTGAAAGACTTTCAGGTTCAATTGAGGTCCATGGTAAATTATACTTTCATAGGTTTGGCAGTCATGCTGGTTTTTGCACTGACTGGAGAAGGATTGCAAATGGCGTTTCCGGTATGGGCATTTGTTATTATTTATGGTTTCATAAATAAATGCCTTTACGAGGATGAAAAGAACAATACGCTCAGGTTGCTCGTTTCCCTGCCGTTAAAGCGCGACAGCATCGTTGTTGCCAGGTACTTGAGCACGGCGGTGATGATTATCATCGCAGGGGCAGCAATGTGGTTTCTCAACCCGCTTTTGTCCGGAATACTGCCTGCGGCCGATATCCATGCGGCGGGTGATGTTTCCCGGGCGATTGTTAACGCTTTTGCAGTAGTTGGCACAAGCCTGGTTTTCATGTTAATAATGTCCGTTTATCTGCCCATGGCTTTTAAATTTGGTTATATAAAAGCCGTAAATATCAACCGGTTTGTCTTTCTTGGCACTTTTATGCTGTTTGGAGCCATACCGGCAATATCACGGTTGAAAGGAGACAATCAGCAGGGTTCTTTTCCATGGATGGAGCAAGTTGAACTGTTTATTGAATCAATAGGGCCGGAATGGTTAATTGCCTTGTTTATCCTATTCTGTGCATGCATATATGTGCTCTCGATGTGTTTATCAATAAGGTTCTTCAGGAAAAGACAATTGTTCTAGGTTCCACAGGGCAGGCCGGCATTGGTGAATCGGGCGGCTCAATGCGGGTGCGGGTCAGGGCATAGGATGAAAGCTCCGAGGGCTCCGGCGCATATGCTATTATTTTTGTTCGGCCGCTTCTAGTGATATTTGCGCCATTGTCTTGCCGCCCTGCGGCAAATCGTCAGCTCTTGGCAAAGCAAAATAGTTTGACGTTATAGCTGCCATATATTAATATATTAAATAATAAATTCGTGGCAGTTTTTGCAGGACGGTAGAAAGGAACAAAGCTATGCTTTTGAGAGTAAGAAAATCGGCTGTCAGCGGTTGCGTCAGCGTTCCTGCTTCTAAATCCCATACAGTCAGGGCCGTGTTTTTAGCCGGCCTGGCAGGCGGACGGTCGGTGATTACAAACCCGCTTTTATCAAAGGATACATTTTCGGCAGTTTCTGTTTGCCGTTCTTTCGGCGCGAAAATCGAAAATGATTTGGACAGGTTTGTTATTGACGGCGTTGACGGCAAGCCGGCCTTGCCGGAAAACATAATCGATGCAGGTAATTCCGGTACCACTCTGCGGTTTGCCATGATGACCGCCGGGCTGGCAGAAGGGTACACGGTATTAACCGGCGACTACCAGGTACGCAGAAGGCCGCTTGGGCCGTTAATCCGGGCAATGAACGAACTTGGAGGAACGGTATTTTCCACCCGCGGCAACGATATGGCACCGGTTGTTGTAAAAGGGAGGCTGAAAGGAGGAAGAGCCGGGCTTGATGCTGTCACTTCCCAGTACCTTTCGTCGATTCTTATTAATGCTCCGTTGCTTGATAATGATACGGAAATTATGATATCAAGGATAAATGAAGTTCCCTATGTGGAAATGACGATGTGGTGGCTTGACAAACAGCGTATCGAATACTGCAATAACGACTTTAAATCCCTATATATAAAGGGCGGGCAAAAATATAGGGCTTTTAACACTACGATTCCGGGTGATTTTTCGTCCGCCACGTTTTTCATGGTGCTGGCCGCCATTTCCGGAGGCGAGTTTATTCTGAAAAACCTGGATATGACAGATCCGCAAGGGGACAAAAAGGTCCTGGACTATCTCAGGGAGATGGGCGCTGAGATTCGTTGCCTCGATGATGGAATAGCGGTAAGGGGTAATAAATTAAAGGGTATTGAAATTGATATGAATTCAACGCCTGATGCACTGCCGGCCATGGCCGTTGCGGGATGTTTCGCAGAAGGGGAAACACGCCTTTTGAACGTTCCTCAGGCAAGACTTAAGGAGACCGACAGGATACGTACAATGTTAACCGAGCTTGGTAAAATGGGCGCAGATATGGAAGAACTGCCGGACGGGCTCATAATCCGGAAAAGCAGGTTGAAAGGGTGTAAAGTGAGCGGTCATGATGATCACAGGATCGTGATGGCTCTTACGGTAGCCGGGCTTAATTCGGAAGGTGTTACGGAAATTGATACGGCAGAGTCCGTGAATGTCACATTTCCGGAGTTTCCGCGCCTGGTCAGGGAGTGCGGCGGCGATATTGAGACTGTAAACGAAGAATCCGACCTTGAAGTACAGAGCTGATAAGACCTATTGAATCTTGTAACGGAGGATATGCAATGCTTGGAAATACATTCGGCAGGTTTTTCCGCATAACGACCTGCGGAGAGTCATATGCGGGAGCTTTTAGAAAAAACCCGTCAATACCGCCCGAACTTTACGGCGGGCAGATGGTCATTGTGGACGGTGTGCCACCGGGATTGAAAATCACTCCCGGAGTTATACAGGCTGAGCTGGATAAACGAAGGCCCGGCCTTTCAAAGCTCAGTACGCCCAGGAAAGAGGCCGACAAGGTATATATTTTTTCCGGTGTCATGGAAAATGATTTGTCAACCGGGGCTCCTGTCGGCTTGATAATACCGAACAGCGACTTTGATGACGCCCATGTCGCCCAGCACAGGGAAAACAGGGAGCTGATAAGGCCAGGCCAGGCGTCTTACACTTACTATAAAAAGTACGGGCGGTATTATGACTGGGCCGGCGCAGGCAGGGCTTCCGGGAGGGAAACTGCCGCAAGGGTCGCCGGGGGAGCGATAGCCAAGCTGGTACTGGATGTGGTCGGGATTGATGTTATTGCTTACACCGTGGAATCCCATGGAATAAAAGCCGCTCCTGTCACTTATGAAACAGCCAGGGCAAATTACCGTAAAAATGAAATAAACTGTCCGGATCTTGTTAAAGCGCAGGAAATGATCGAGGACCTTCTAAAAGTAAAAGCTGCCGGGGATTCATGCGGAGGAGTTGTGGAAGTGGTTGCCGCAGGCGTGCCTGCCGGATTAGGCGAACCGGTATTTGACAAGCTCAATGCGATGATAGCCCATGCCCTCATGTCTATTGGCGGCGTAAAAGGCATTGAGTTCGGAGATGGGTTCAGGCTTGCGTCAATGACCGGATCGGAATCCAACGATACTCCGTATTATGATGAAGAGTCCGGCGAGATACGCTTCCGCACAAATCGCGCGGGTGGGCTGCTCGGGGGCATATCCAACGGGGAAGAGATAAGGGTAAGGGTTGCGGTCAAACCTACGCCAACCATATTGCAGGAACAAGTGACGGTCGATATGGCAAAACTGAAAAACGTAGAGCACGTTTTCGCGTCCAGGAGCGATCCGTCCATTTGTACCAGGATTTACCCCGTATGCGAGGCAATGATGAGAATTGTCCTGCTTGATGCGCTATACATGGCAGAAGGGTACAAGAATATAGCGTCTATGATTGACCCGGGGTGGAGCGGGATATGACAGGAGAAAACAAGCAGGATTACCGTGAAAACATAATCCTTATCGGAATGCCGGGCGCGGGAAAGAGCACTGTAGGCCCGTTGCTGGCAAGCGAGCTGGGATTTGCCTTTGTGGATACCGATGAAATTGTCAGGGACGCCGACGGGCGCGATCTGAAAGATATTGTGAACGAGGACGGCCTGGAAAAATTCCTGGAAATTCAAAAAAAGGCCATCATGTCCGTTGAATTTAGGCGCAGTGTCGTTGCGACAGGAGGCGGAGTTGTAAAAAGCGGCGAACTGATGCGTCATTTTAAGGATATCGGCAAAGTAATATTTCTGAAGCAGGACCTCGAGATACTGGAGCAGAGGCTTATGCCCGGGAGAAGACTGGCCAGGGAGACAGGTCAGGATTTTAGTTCGCTTTATAAAGAGCGTGAGCCGCTGTATACCGGGTATGCCGATTATACAGTATATTGCGGAGCAAAAACGGCTCAAGAAATCGTAAGGGAGATACTGGATAAATGTCGGATATAATTTCTGTGTTGGTTGTTGACGACAATATTAAGTTTTGTGACATGCTATGCAAATACATCGACAATACCGGGGACATAAATGTTGCCGGAATCGCGATGAACGGAGTAAATGCAATTGAAATGATAAAGGCACAGAAGCCGGATGTTGTCATCCTCGATATTATTTTGCCGGAAATTGACGGTATAGGAGTCCTTGAAAGAACACAGGACATTAGTCCGGATAAACGACCGGTATTTATCGTTCTGAGCGCAATTGGCAAGGAGCTTGTAATTCAGAAGGCTGTTGAGCTGGGAGCTGACTATTATGTTATTAAGCCTTTTGACATTGAGATGCTCATAAAGTATATAAGGATGCTTCATGCCGAGAGGAAGGCCATGCGGAAAGCAATAAGCCATAGGCCGGTCAAACCGGCCTATCAGGTGCATGAGACAGTAGAAAACCGTACGGAGAGGATTATTGCAGGCCTGATAAAAAGAATGGGCATAACCCCGAATGTCGCAGGATACCGTTACCTGAGAGAAGCAGCAGCATTGGCGGTGAATCAGCCGGCCTTGCTTAATTCCGTTGTCAGGCTCATATACCCCGTGTTGGCGGAAAAGCATAATACAACTGTCAAAGGTATCGATAAAGCAATCAGGTGCGCAATTGACAGTGGTTATAAAAAGATGAAAAACAAGGGGATTTTGGATACCCCGGATTCGAATCAATACAGAATAATGTCTCCCCTATGCAGGGAAAAGCTCAGTAATACGCGACTCATCGCTTTTCTGGCGGATAAAGCAAGGCAACTGATGGAAGGCGACAGCAATGCCTTATGGAACGGAGCGGGAAACAGGCGCTTGAACAATTAATGCACATAAAAGGAACTGCCTGTGCGGCAGTTCCTTTTATGTACATGACATAGTTATTATTTCTTATTGACTTTATCCTTTAATACCTTTCCAGCTCTGAATACAGGAGCTTTTGAAGCGGGTATGGTGATTTCTTTCTTAGTCTGTGGATTTCTACCTTTCCTGGCGGCTCTTTTCCTTACTTCAAACGTACCAAAACCAACAAGTACTACTTTTTCTCCAGCCATAAGCGCATCTTCTACGGAACTGATGAATGCGTTGAGGGCTGCTTCGCTATTTTTCTTGTTTAAACCCGATTTTGAGGCAATAGAATTGATTAGATCTGTTTTGTTCATTAAAACGACCTCCTAAATTTGGAATTCGACATTATTTTATAACGAAAAGCTTGTAAAGTCAAGCGTTTGGCAAGAATTTAGTTAATTAGTACTACATAATATGTGATTATTTTACTATATCATAATTTTTATGACACGATTCTTATTTCAACACCTTTTTTCAACAGCGATTTCAGCCTTTTAAGAAACTGGTCGCTTTGTTTTGATGCACGTGATTTGCCGAGAATGATGCAATCGATATCATTATCATTTGCATACTGCGCTATGGCGCCCGGAACATCATCCGACTTGAGCACTGTTAAGTTGGCCCCGACACCTTTTGATATTCCGAAGAGGTATTCGAGGGCTTCGGATTCGCTGGCGCTGTCAAGGAAATTTAAATCATTTTTAACGACATTTATAACAAAGAGATCGCCATTGCACTCATTACGCAATTCGCTGGCTTCGTGTATCAAGCGTTCACAGGTTTTCTGCTGCGTAACGCAGACGAGTATGTTTTTCTTCACTGGAAAACAGCCTCTTTTCAAAGTTTATTTGTACTGACAGGACTCATTATTTATATTTCCTGCAAAAGTGTCAATATAAAAAGCCCCAATTTTATATATACCATCCTGAGCGGCAAAATTCTTCAGCCTAAATGTTAATTTTTTTTAAACTTTGCAGCCGTAGCCCCGCCTGGCTATATGGCGGATTTTTCGTTTTAATTGCAGTCTCAAGGGTATATTTTAAAATAAATATAGTGTATAATATACTGGAATTTAAGCTATGGATGCTAAATAAGCTTATCGGTTACAGTAAAATTAGGAGGTTTTGGTTATGGCCAAGGTAACAAAAGACATGATAATTGCCGATATTTTGAAGCTGGACAGCGGCACTGCGCCCATACTTTTAAAAATAGGCATGCATTGCCTGGGTTGTCCGTCTTCATCGGGTGAGACCCTGGAGGAGGCATGCGCGGTTCACGGGGTTGACGTTGACAAAGTTGTAAATGACCTGAATGAATATCTTGCGTCAAAGGAAGCAAAGTAAGTGATTTGCGGATAACATAGTACGATATCGCGAAAGCCTGAAGGTAAGATAAGGCACTCTGCGTTGTATTGCGCACAGTGCCTTGTTTGCTGCGCCCGGCATTCCGTATTGGATGATAACCAGGAAAGAGAGAAAGCAGATATATCTATTTGAATGAGATTATTGTTTATATTGTAAATTATTACATACCATAGTATAATTAGTATGAACATTTTATTTAATAATATCGCGCGATGTATTTCATCATTAAGTCAAAAGGCTGAGAAGCGCTTAGGGGGTTTAATGAAAAATAGACGATTAAACCGCATGTTTTTACTGGCAGGTATCCTGGGTTCCATTGTGAATTCATCCGTCATTATTGTGCTTGATTTTACAGTTCCCGGCTATAACAGCATAGAGCAATATGTAAGTGAATTCGGCATCATTCCCGGTGTCACGTCGAAAATTGTTACAGCCTGGTGGATTGTAAGCGGAATAATACTGATGCTTTTCTCCCTGGGCTTAAACAATGCAATGGGAAAAACGGGCAGGTTTTCATTTGTCGGACCGCTTTTCATATGCCTGTATGGCTTGCTGGATTCCATCGGCTCTGCAGTTTTTCCGATGGATGCGGCGGAAGCGACCTTTTCCGGAACGATGCATACCCTTGTCAGCTTTGTCGGAATAACAGCCGTTATTTTCTCTCCCCTGGCCCTGGTCAACCGGATGAAAAAAGATCCGGCATGGAACGGGCTTGTGCGTTGTGCATGGATTACGCAGGTTTTTTTCTGGGTAATCTATGTGGTTTGCATTTTGGCGTTTGCAGGCATTTGTTTCAGCCGGTATGCCGGTCTTCTTCAGCGGCTGTTCATATTTGCCGTGGATATCTGGATAGTTGTTTTGGGATTTAACGCGCTGAAGCGTCGGAACACGTTGTAGTTTCCACGCAACTTGATTTTGTAAACTTATTTTGCTAAAATAATAACAAAGTAGCTAAGAATTAACAGGCATAATTGACATGCTGATTTTTACACCAATATGTACAGGAGGAATTATGGGATTTGACAGACACGAGGAAGTTTTCCTCAGTGTTTACAGTATCGATTACCTTCTGAAGTGCAGGGTGGATGAAAATAGCGGCGAAATTATTAAGCTATCTCCTTTATCGGGCAGGAACGATATGTTCCAGGTTCATGACCCGGTGGTTTTATTGGTGTATGATACGGACCTGGATATGATTTCCGCGGATGTTGCTGAGATAGACCCTGCTAATGGCCATGTTGCCCTCAGGATTCGCAAGAAAGATATTAAAGAGGAACGCCGCATGTATGAAAGGTATCCCGTATCGCTCATGGTAAGCGCCCGGAAAAGGTTTTCAAGTAAAAGGATAAATCTGATGGTCAGGAATATCAGCCTGTACGGAATGGGCGTTGTTTCAGATGTCGATTTGCCGGAAGAAGAGTTTCTTGATATTGACCTGATTACCGACAAAAACATGTTTTATTTCAACAGCCAGATTGTATGGAAAAATAGCATTGGAAACTGCTTTGAGTATGGTTTGAAGCTTATAAATTATGACATAGCGACCAAGTCTTATTTCGAGGAATACCTTAAAAAACTTAAAGAAAGTTTTTTAGGCATGATACCGAAAGCCAGGTGAATAAATGATCCTGTGTCCTTAAGCCTAAGCTTACGCATTACGGTGGAATTCCAGGTTTTCCCTGAGCGTAGGGTCGAGATCGTCATTTGACTTGATGTAGTGCTTATAACGGTTTTCAAGTTCTCTTACCTGCTTGGACTTCTGGAATTCCATCATGGCAACCAGGTCTGCATAAACCGACTGTTTTGCCAACTGTTCCCTTAATTCTTTCGGAAATGGGCAATACCTGAAGAAAATGCTCCTGGCAACCTTGTTCAGGCGCGGGTTGCCCTTGGATTCATTGTTAATCCAGATATCATAATCGGATGTGAATATATCGCGCAGCTTGTTGTGGTGTTTTGAACATAATGCCTTGATTTTTTGCTTTGCTTCTTCGCGACAGTTCCCTGTTTTTACGGTAAAACTGTATGTAGTCGGCGTACTCGGACGTGAGGGAAGGATGCGCGATGTTGTTCCAGGACGTACCCATCATTGTCCTGCATAATTCCCACCTGAAATTGCCGACAAGCTTCACAATCATATCGTCAAGGTTTTCATCGGTAAAAACGGGCAGAATGAATCTTCCGGGACTGTTTCTCAGCCTGCCGGCAATTTCCTGCCACATCATTGCCCGTGTCCCGTATATCGGGACGAGTATAATATCTGGAATAACCTTGATCGATATTATTTCCTTTTCAATTCCTTTTTCGGGATTCCTGTAATGGATTTCCCTGTGGAAGGCTGAATAATCTATTTTCAGCAGATTGTCGAGTTTCTCCTGAATTGATGACGGATTTACGTATGAACGGATCGGATCATACGGAGCCATATCCTTGTGAAGAATGGGGAAGTACAGTGCTATCTGGCCATGGCAAAGCTTGTGGTTCGAACGAAACATATTGTTTATCTCAAACGCAAGCCGTCCTTCATTATCACGGTCATAAGCAAGCTTATCCTTTTCGGTCAATTTCCCTGCTTTTTCAACTCGCGGAAAGTATCATGGTAATCATGCCCGAAGTTGTTGATGGACGGAACCTTTTCCATCGTGATATATTTTCTCAAGCCACTCCGGCATGTGGTAAATGCCTGAAGAGGAAACCGGCTGCTCAATGCCTGCAAGCTTGTAGATGGCTAGTGTCTGCCTGTTGTCAAGTATTTTTTCGTCCATGTAGCCGTACGAGAGAAACATTTTAACAAGCCTGGAATTGTCTTTTTCAAGATATGCTCTTTTAAATACGGCGGTATAGATTTCAAAATACAGTTCCGTTATGGCGTTACGTATATTTCGGGCCGATTCACCGGTTGCCAGGCGGTCTTTAAGATTTCTGAAGGCAGTAAGGTTTGACATGAATCGTGTTGCCTTCTCCTCGGGGATTTGCGAATACTCAAGGATTTTTACCGCGCTGTTATTTAATTCTTCCGGAAGATCCGGCACCATTTCGGCTTCAACGGAAATTGACGCGGCATCTTCTTCGGGAACTGAGTCTAATAACGTTATAAAATTGGCATGGACATGTTCCAGGTATTCAAAATCGATACCGGTACTATGCCTGTATTCATGATTTATATAATCGGATATATTTTTAAGCTTTTCTATAACATAAGATGCGGCTTCAACCGTCGGGGAAAAATCGAGGCTCGAGGCGCTCATTTGTTTTGCCGTATTTACAAAGGCCATGTAGATATTTTCATCATTATCCCCGTACATCAGCCCGATAATTTTCTCAAGGTCCGAAAAAACCAGGCGGGTTTTTTGCAATATTTGTTCGAGGCAACCGGATGCTTCGGCGATGTGGATTCTGGCAATGTAGTGATCCGCTCCGAAAAAAGATTTCTTCGTGTCAGCAGGTATTTCCAGCAAGTGGTTGAAATACTCAATTTTTTTAAAAATATCGGATGATTGCGGAAAAATCTCAGTATCAAGGCTATTGTCACGACTTTCGATAAATTGCTTGCTGAAGTAGACCGGAATAGTTGTGTTGCTGTTTTGCAAGGTGTCCGGATTGGATTTGCCAAGCCTGAAATATCCCCGGAGACCGGGTCGAGCTTGTACTTCTCCGTAAGCGCTGCATAATATGTGCACAAATTTCGGAATATGCCCGATACTGTGGAATAATAGGAGTGGATTTTTTGCAATGCCTTATATGAATCATTGATAAGACAGCATAAAGAGTGCACAAAGTACGCGCCGTAATCCTTTTGCGTATTGATAAGGGTCGTAATGATCGTTTGCATCATTGGCGGCATATGCGTACAGGCTGCAGTCGGTGGCTGCCGTGATGGTAAAACTGTTTTTTCCGCTTCCCAACAGATCATTTATGCCAATGAAAATATTCTGCTCTACATCAAACAGCCTGTAGCTGTTTTGCTCCAGGCAGGCTGCTGTTGCAACGGCTTCACCGGACGGTGTAATGTATATGTCCATCCTGCCTTGCAAAAGCAAGTCCAGTGATCCGGTGTTTTCACCTTCCAACGATATGTATTCTTCCTTGTTGACGGTATAGTTTCCGCTTTTGTGTTTTAAAGAGCCCATTACTGACCGCTCCGTAATTATTTTAGTATAACAGATTATAAATTAACAGCAAGGCTACTAATTTTATACAGCCATAAATATATTATATATGATAAATATCAAACAGAAAAGGGTATTTAGTCCTATTTAGCCTGCTCCGCAACAATATGCCTGAAGAATTGTTAATGGGGATAAGCGCGCATAGCGCAGATTTAGCATCAGTTCAGAGTATGGACCTGTTGTAACGATTTGACCCTCACCCAGGCGGGGCGGATGATGTCATATGTGTCATACGATTTACGGGATTTTGTCAATAATGCAGTAATTAACTGTCAATTATTTATTTATTATATTATAATAAATATAGCAGTTATCAAAGTAGCAGGGAGAAGACAAATGGCAGGCACAAAAGAACAAGTCAGGGTTATTATATATCCCGGCATTGAAACCTACGTGGACAAAGGCACTACGCTGCTTAAGCTGTCCCGGGACTGTACCAAGAGCTTTACAGCGAACCTATTATTGCCGCAAAGGTGGATAATGATATAAAGGAACTAAGCTATGAAATAAAAAGGGACTGCAGGTAAGGTTCATTGACCTGACCGAGGAAGACGGCATGAGGATATACCGGAGAAGCCTTTATTTTATCCTCATAAAGGCAGCTTATGACCTTTTCCCGGACAGGAGGGTCATTATCAGCCATGCGGTCAACAAAGGGCTGTTCTGCGAGCTGCGCGGAGACAAGGAGCTTGAACCCGGCGAAGTAGAACGCCTGGAAGAGAGAATGAAAGAAATCGTCAGGCAGGCGATTCCTTTTAAGAAACGGGAAATACCGCTTGACGAAGCCAAGGAGTTATTCAAGTCGACCGGCAGGATGGACAGGTACCATTCCGTTGAACACAGGAAGAAGGCCTTGTGACTATTTATGACTGCGGAGGCCTTGACGATTACTTTTACGGCTACATGGCGCCGGATACCAGCTATATCAAGGTCTTTGGCCTTAAATACCATAAAGGCGGATTGATCGTGCGTTTCCCGGATAAATCGTCACCGGGGACTTTGCCCGAATATGTCGAGCAGGAAAAGCTTTTTAACATATACCTGGAATTTAAGAAATGGGGCAGAATACTGGAAGTGGAAAATGTCGGCGCTCTGAACGACCTTGTCAGGGAAGGGAAAGCCACCGAAATCATCAGGATAGCTGAAGCGCTTCATGAAAAAAAGCTTGCCGGAATAGCCGATATAATATCAGGCAGCAATCATAAAAAACGTGTCATCCTGATTTCCGGGCCGTCGTCGTCAGGCAAAACCACGTTTGCCCAGAGGCTTTCCATCCAGCTTCGCGTAAACGGGATGAAACCGGTTACGATCTCGCTTGACGACTATTTTGTGAACCGGGAGGACACGCCCAGGGATGAATCCGGGGAATACGACTTCGAATCCATTGATGCGATAGACATAGAGCTCTTCAATAAGCAGTTGAAAGAGCTCTTGCAGGGAAAAGAAGTGGAGGTCCCGATATATAATTTTACTACGGGAAGAAGGGAGCCTGCAGGGAGAAAGATGAGGATCGGCGAGGATGATGTGATATTGATTGAAGGAATTCATGGGCTGAATGACAAGTTGACGTCGGAAATACCCGCCGATCAGAAATTCAAGATTTATGTCAGCGCATTGACATCCATGAATATAGATGACCACAACAGGATTCCCACTACCGACAACAGGATAATCAGGCGCATAGTAAGGGATCACCAGTTCAGGGGGAGCAATGCCTTGAGTACGATAAAAAGGTGGCCTTCGGTCAGGCGCGGGGAGGAGAAATATATATTTCCGTTCCAGGAAAGCGCGGACGTAATGTTCAATTCTGCGCTTGTGTATGAGCTTGGCGTCCTGAAGACGTATGCCGAGCCGCTGCTTCTACGAAATCGACAGGAGCGCCGAGGAGTACTCGGAAGCCAGGAGGCTGATTGAATTTCTCAGTTACTTTCTGCCGGTGGACTGCAAGGATGTGCCTGCAAATTCAATAATCAGGGAATTCATTGGAGGAAGCTGTTTTTATTGATTTTGTCCAGCCGCTTCTAATGACATCCGTGTCATTTCCAACAAAATCCGCCTTATGTAGCGGATTTGTCTCACCCAAAAATCCGCCTTATGTAGCGGATTTGTCTCACCCAAAAATCCGCCTTATGTGGCGGATTTGTCTCACCCAAAAATCCGCCTTATGTGGCGGATTTGTCTCACCGTGTTTTGGCATATGCGGGATTTGCCAAGTTGTTACATAAGATGCCTTGACCCACACCCGCACGTAATCCGTGAAATAATAATCAGCGACCGGGGGAGCTTGCAATCTGACATCAGGTTCCCTCATGGGCAGACTGTAATGTCCTGTCTTACTTCAACGCGGGCGCTTGTAATCCGCCATCCGTAGCTCAGGACAAGCGACTTCGGCGTCCATGCCGAAGTATTACGGGTATTCCTTATGGGTTCCGCGTTCAAGTTTCACCAGGACAAACACCCTGCAGCCATTCGTCCACAAAATGTCAAATTGCAAGCCGCCCTATCCACCGATTTATTTGTGCGGGATTTGCCAAGTTGTTACATAAGATGCCTTGACCCACACCCGCACGTAATCCGTGAAATAATAATCAGCGACCGGGGGAGCTTGCAATCTGACATCAGGTTCCTTCATGGGCAGACTGTAATGTCCTGTCTTACTTCAACGCGGGCGCTTGTAATCCACCATCCGTAGCTCAGGATGCCTTGTTATAATACCCAAAATAGAGTTCGAGCAGGCTGCCGGCATAATTGAAGAGTAATGGGGGAACATGCTTATATTATCGTTGAGCCGTCATCCCGGCAAGAGCCAGGATTTTCTTGCCACAAGGCATGTTATATAATTTTTGTTGATTTTATTTACATTTTAATTGTATATTTTTCTCCCGGATGATATACTTATTAATATAATATTAAAAAGTTGCGGGCAGGGGGGAAATGCTTATGGCTTACTTACTGGGTATTGATGTTGGCACCTCAGGAACAAAAACAGTTCTTTTTGATGAAAAAGGAAACACTGTCGCAAGCGCGCTGGAAGAGTATCCGCTTTATCAGCCCAAGATTGGCTGGGCGGAGCAGGAGCCGGAGGACTGGTGGCGGGCGACGGTGGACGGTATCCGCAAAGTGCTTGCAAAGAGCGGAATCAAGCCGGACGACATCAGTGGAATCGGGCTTTCCGGACAGATGCACGGGCTTGTTTTGCTTGATGAGGAAGACAAAGTTTTAAGGCGTTCAATCATATGGTGCGACCAGCGTACTACCGCCGAATGCGAACAGATAACATCGATAATAGGAGCGGAAAGGCTGGTAGAGATTACTGCCAATCCCGCTTTAGTCGGCTTCACAGCTTCCAAGATTATGTGGGTGAAGAATAACGAGCCGGCTATTTTTGAGAAAACGAAAAAAATACTTCTCCCAAAAGACTATGTCAGGTTAAGGCTTACAGGAGAATTTGCCACCGAGGTGTCGGACGCCAGCGGCATGCAATTGCTGGATGTCCCGCGCAGGTGCTGGAGTGATGAAATGCTGTCAAAACTGGGAATAGACAGGAGCCAGGTTGCGAAGGTTTATGAATCCCAGGAGGTGAGCGGTAAAGTATGCGGCAGCGCTGCAGCAGTTACCGGGCTGCGCGAAGGAACGCCGGTGGTCGGCGGCGGCGGCGACCAGGCAGCGGGAGCGGTTGGAAACGGCATAGTCAAAACCGGACTTATATCTTCGACAATTGGCACTTCAGGCGTTATTTTTGCATACCTGGACAAGATAAGCATCGACCCCAAAGGCAGGACCCAGACCTTCTGCCACGCTGTGCCTGATAAGTGGCATGTTATGGGTGTAACGCAGGCGGCAGGATTCTCGCTGAAATGGTTCAGGGATATATTATGTAAAGATGAAATTAGCGTAGCCGAGCTTATGGACGTAGATCCGTACGTGTTGATGGACCAGGAAGCTGAAAAGGTACGTCCGGGCAGTAACGGGCTCATCTACCTGCCATACCTGATAGGCGAGAGGGCGCCGCACCTGGATTCGGATGCCAGGGGAGTATTTTTCGGGCTTTCTACCGTGCATACAAAGAGAGATATGATCAGATCTGTCATGGAAGGCGTTGTTTATTCTCTCAGGGATTGCCTGGAAATTATAAAAGGACTGGGAGCCGAGATAAATGAAATCCGGGCTTCGGGCGGCGGCGGCAAAAGCAGGCTGTGGAAACAGATGCAGGCAGATATTTTCGGGACGCCGATAACAACCATAAATTCAAGTGAGGGCCCGGCCTTAGGCGTGGCTTTGCTGGCAGGAGTCGGAACGGGTATTTACAAGGATGTGGCGGAAGCGTGTGACACGGCAATTAAAATCAAGGAAGTCCAGCAGCCCGACATGGAGCTTAATAAAAAGTACATGGAATTTTATAAACTTTATGGGCAGCTTTACAGGTCCCTCCGAAATGATTTTAAAGATTTGGCCGGTATAATGAGCAGGGTTTACGGGGATGACGTATGACAAAAAGCTACACTGGCAACAGTAAATTCCTGAAAGCTTATAACGAGGCTGGCATCCTTGACCTGATAAGGATCAAAAAATCATTGTCCAGGTTCGATCTTTCGAAATTGACGGGTCTGTCGCCTACTGCAACCGGCGTCATCGTGTCTTCGCTGCTTGAAAGGGGATATATTTACGAAACCGGGACAGGGAAATCAAAGGGAGGAAGAAAACCCGTACTCCTGGAGCTGAAACCGGATTCGTATTATTCCATAGGCTTTGACGTTGAAATAGACAACATTTCATTTGTACTTGTTGATATTACCGGAAGAGTAGTATATGAAGGCTCGGCGCCAATGGCCGTAAACACGCCCGAAACGGCAGCCTCGGCGATATCGGAAATTGTATCCGGCATAACGGAGACGTATTCCATAGATGCAGGGAAATTGCTGGGCGTTGGGATATCCGTACCGGGCCTGGTTGATGTTACATCGCGCATAGTCATACTTGCACCGAACCTGGGCTGGAAGGAAGCAGACATCAGGGGTATGCTTGAAGACCGGTTGAATTACCCGGTGTATGTTGAAAACGAATCAATGGCCTCCGCAATCTGCGAGGACTGGATAGGCGAATGCAGAGATGTAAACGATTTTGTGTGTGTAAACATCAAATCGGGTATAGGTGCGGGAATATTCACGGACGGAAGTCTTTACAGGGGATCAGGCGGAAGCGCCGGCGAAGTCGGTCATATCGTGGTGGATGAAAACGGGCCGGAATGCGGCTGTGGCAACTATGGCTGCCTTGAAACATTTGCATCCACAGGAAGGATAGTGGAAAAGGCAAGAAGACTCCTCAGGCAGGGCGCCGCTTCAAGCTTGAATAAAACCGGTGACGCAGGGGGCATAACGTTTGATGATATTGTAAATGCCGCAATGAACGGGGATAAGTTTTCAAAAGACTTGCTGGACGAGGCTGCGATGTATATCGGTGTTGCGTTGTCGGGTATTGTGAATATGCTGAATCCTTCCAAAATCGTGCTTGGAAAGGATTTTATCAGGTATGGAGCCATGGTGATGAATATAATCAGGAGAGAGGTAGACCGCCGGGCATTGAAGAAGCCCGCTTCCAACGTGGAAATCATCATGTCCCGCATGGGCGAAAGGTCGTCCATGCTGGGCGCGGCAATCATACCGCTGAAGATTTTATTTGGCAGGTAGCACAATGTAAATAGTTAGAATCGGGTTTTTGCCAAAGATATTTAAGCCATATGACCCCATGATTTGGCAGAGGCCTAAGCTAATATCATATATAAATTAGTAAACGGAGGTATTCTGTATGGCCGAAATATTCAAAGGAATCGGGAAGATAAAGTATGAAGGAAAAGGATCAGACAACCCGTTGGCTTTCAAGTATTACAACCCGGATGAGCTTGTTGCCGGCAAAAGAATGGAGGACCATCTAAGGTTTGCCGTTGCTTACTGGCATACGTTCCAGGGGACGGGGACGGACCCGTTTGGACCTGTCGGGACTGCGGTCAGGCCGTGGGACGGTGTGACCGACAAGATGGAACTGGCAAAACGCAAGGTCGAAGCTTGTTTTGAATTCTGCGAGAAGCTGGGCATACCGTTCTTTTGCTTCCATGACAGGGACATTGCTCCTGAAGCTGACACCTTGAGGGAAACGAACAAAAGGCTGGACGAGATTGTTGCTGTAATTAAGGACCGCATGAAAACGAGCAGTGTGAAACTGTTATGGGGTACTACCAATGCATTTGGGCATCCGAGATTTACCCACGGCGCGTCGACTTCGCCCCATGCTGATGTATTCGCATACGCGGCATCGCAGGTAAAGAAGGCAATGGAAATTACCCTTGAACTGGGTGGACAGAATTATGTTTTCTGGGGCGGCAGGGAAGGTTATGAAACCCTCCTTAATACGGATATGAAGCTGGAACTTGACAATCTGGCGCGTTTCCTCCGGATGGCCGTGGATTATGCAAAGGAGATAGGTTTTGACGGCCAGTTGCTGATTGAACCGAAGCCAAAGGAGCCGACAAAGCATCAATATGATTTCGACGCGGGCTCGGTAATAGGATTCCTTAAAACATACGGCCTCGACCCGTACTTCAAGCTCAATATCGAAGCGAACCATGCGACATTGGCAGCGCATACGTTCCAGCATGAGCTGAGGGTGGCGCGCATAAACGGGATGCTCGGAAGCATCGACGCAAACCAGGGTGACCTGCTGCTTGGCTGGGATACTGATCAATTCCCGACCAATATTTATGAAACAACGTTTGCAATGTATGAAGTGCTCAAAATGGGCGGTTTTACAAAGGGCGGCCTGAACTTTGACGCCAAGGTCAGGAGGGGCTCTTTTGAGACTGTCGATTTGTTCTATGCGCATATTGCAGGAATGGACGCCTTTGCAAAAGGCTTGAAGGCGGCTGCGAAGATGATCGAGGACGGTAAAATCGACAGGTTCATAGAACGGAAAGGTACTCAAGCTACAGCACCGGCATCGGCAAGGATATCGTCGACGGCAAAGTTGGATTCAAAGAACTGGAAGAGTATGTGTTGAAGCTTGACAAGGTCGAAATTGCCTCGGGCAGGCAGGAGATGCTCGAAACGATCGTGAACGGGTACATACTTGATTAACATGTAGATAGCAAACAACAAGACACCATATTTCACGCCAGGGGAGCGGTTCTTTGATAAAAACCGGTAGATACCGTTCCCCGTTTTGTATTTTTTGAGGATATGGGATATGGGGTCAGGCTTGAATTATTTGCTTATTCTGCTGCGCGTGCTGCTTAGAATTGCGGCCTGCAGAGGGAGACCAGGACTGTGAAATTCACCCGTGCCAGGGGAAATCCACTGGTCTATGGTCATCAGGGGAAAATCCACTGGTCTATGGTCATCCGGTTGATGTGCAGGCCGGTTGATGTGCAGGCAAAAGGATATTTCGATGAAAACAGAATAATTGTTGTTTATACTGTTGCTTATAAGGTCTGAAATACATTCCTGCCTAACAGCGGCTTTCATTTTTTATTGTCGTGATACATAAAATGAGTATATAGAGCTGTTACGCTTGTTTCTGTGCCGCAACATGCATATGAAGAGGTGAAACATGTACTATTTCGGTGTGGAAAGGAATAAAACGATAAAGCCTTACGACAGGGCGAAGGCTGTGGAATACGCCCACAAATGGGCTTATGCAAGAAACCCGGCTTACCTTGATTTCGAAAATCTGGGGGAGACTGCACAAATTTTGCTTCCCAGTGCATTTTTGCCGGGAGCGGCGTCATGAATTACACGCCCGTATTCGGATGGTACTATATCAACTCGTATAACAGGACGGCGTCATGGACCGGCGTAAATTACCTTTACAATTTCTTGGTCAATAACAAGGGTTCGGGGCCTTTTGCCGAGGAAACGGACTTTTCCGGGGTGGAACCCGGAGATATAGCGCAGTTGTCGTTCCGTGACAGCAAACATTTCGATCATTCGCCTGTGATTGTAAGTGTAGGGAATCCGCCGGGCATCGACAACATCCTGGTTGCAGCCCATACTTTTGATACGGATTTTTACAGGCTCATTGATTTTGAACCGGCATATATACGTTTTTTGCATATCATAGGCGTCAGGATATGAGATTGTACAGAATCTTGCCCTTTACGCCCTTATCCGTCTTTAGAAGACACCGGTCTCTTGTCACCGTTTTGTCGTCCTCTTCTTCAGTGTTTTCCGTAAGGATCTTTTCCGGGTCCAGCAGCTTGACAAGCCTTTTGCCAATCTTGCAGGCTCCGCACAGGAATCTTGCTTACCGAAGGGGAAGTGCCCTTTGGAACGGGTACCATGTTATCGTCTTCCATCTTGATTATTTCGCGAACTTCATCGACAATAATGCCGACAAAAGAGCCCGGCATATTTATAATTATGATCTTGGTATTTTCGTCGAATCCCGTGCCAGGGCATACCGAACCGCCTTCTCAGGTTGAAAATGGTGTGGACTTTGCCACGCAGGTTTGCCACTCCCTCGATATAGTCCGGTGCGTTTGGCATTTTGGCAATATCCTGCATTTCTTCAATACTGCTTATTTTTTCAATATTCAGGCCAAATTCCTCGTTATTGACCATAAATACCAAGAATTGCCTGGTATCCACACAAACCCCTCCCCTTATATAAATCATGGTGCTGCTAAAAACCAACCGGTTTATGAACGGTAGCTCGCATTGATTTTAACATAGTCATAAGAAAAATCGCAGGTCCATACATGATCCGAGTATACGCCTTTGTTCAGCTTGATCAAAAGCTTTACTTCGCTCTTCTTGAGGATATCCTTTGCCTTGGCTTCGTCAAAATCAACCGCGCATCCGCTTTTGCACACTAAAAGGCTGCCAATATATATATCGGTAAATAGCGGATCAAAATCAGCCCCCGAATATCCGGCTGCCGTCATTATTCTTCCCCAGTTCGCGTCCTCGCCGAATATGGCGGTTTTGACGAGCGGCGATTTTGCAATGGCGGATGCCGCTTTGTATGCGTCACCCGGGCTGCCTGCTCCTTCCACCGCCACTTCTATCAGCTTTGTCGCGCCTTCGCCATCCCTGGCAATGAGCTTGGACAGGTGTGTGCAAACATATTCCAGGCCTTTTATGAACTGCTCGTAATCTTCATTTTCATGAATAATCCCGGCATTATCCGCCATCCCGTTTGCCAGTGATTACAACCATGTCGCATACGCTTGTATCCCCGTCTATGCTCACCCTGTTGAAAGTTTTTTCGACTACTTCCTTGAGGGCTTTGTCCAGGAGTTTTCTTGATATGTTGGCGTCTGTCGTGATTATGCCGATAAGGGTTGCCATGTTGGGATGAATCATTCCCGAACCCTTTGCCATTCCGCCTATTACGACCCTGGTATCCTGAAGCTCAAACTCTATGGCTATTTCCTTGAACATCGTGTCGGTTGTCATTATTGCTTCCAGCGCATCATGACCCCCGTTGGGATCCATGCCGCTTACAAGCGCTTCCAGCGCCGGGCGTATCACGTTCATATCCAGCGGTTTTCCTATTACCCCGGTCGACCCGACGAGTATTTCCTGCGGGGTGCATTCAAGAAGTCCTGCCGTTATTTCCGCTATTTCCAATGCGTCCTTGTAACCTTGCTCGCCAACACAGGCATTGGCATTTCCGCTGTTTATGACAATTGCGCTGGCATACCCGTTTTTTATATGTTCCATGGTTAATTGCAGGGAATGACCTTTTACTCTATTCATAGTAAAAACGCCTGCCGCAGCTGCGCTATCTTCCGAACAGACAATTGCCAGATCCTTTTTTCCGTCCTTCTTAATGCCGCAAGCCATCCCGGTGGCAAAAAAGCCTTCGGGAGCCGTAACTCCACCGTTTATTATGTTCATACATATCACTCCTGGTACAAGTATAAAATTGCGTTCTCTTTTCAAATAATTAAATTATACATAATTACTTTAGTGTATTCAATTAAATAAATTTAATAAATCTAAAAAAATGCCATGGGGACGGGTGGAGACGGCTTGCAAGCGTGTGCGGTCAGTTAAATTTGGAAAGTTGGGATCATGTGTTGCCGGGGTCAGGCTTGTATAATTCACTTATCCGCGCCCGTGTCCGTGCTCGCGTGAGAATAAGTAAATAATTCAAGCCTGACCCCAACAAGAACCTGGATTTTTTCGCGAATCAATGCTGATGGGGGAATGTCAGCATGCGCGAACTGCGTCCATAATGGCCTTTGCAGTGAGCCCGTAAGCTTCCAGCAGAGTTTCGTAATCCTGGCCGGAAGTGCCGAATTTGTCCTGTATCCCAATCATCTTGACCTTCTTGGGCTGTCTTTCAGCAAGAATACTTGCAATGGCAGCTCCAAGCCCGCCGATAACTGAGTGTTCCTCGGCGGTAACTACTGCGTCAAAATCTTTGCAAATGCTTAAAACCGCATCGCTGTCGATAGGCTTCAACGAGGGAACATTGACAACCATAACGGAGCATCCTTCCCTTTCCAGGGCGTCTGCGGCTTCCAGTGCCCTGGATACCATAACGCCTGTGGCGAAAACAACCGCGTCTTTGCCCTGGCGGAGAGGGTACACTTTTCCGGGTATGAATTTGTCATCAGGGTTTGTGCAGTCAGGCAGGTCGCCCCTGCTGACGCGTATATACATAGGACCTTCGTTTTCAGCCATGTAGCGGAGTATCTTTTTAACCTCAATGGCATCAGCCGGGGAGAATACCTGCATGTTCGGCAACACTCTCATTAATGCCAAATCATCAACAGACTGGTGCGTTGAGCCGTCTCCCGCGTCCGACAGGCCAGCGCTTGAACCACAAATTTTAACGTTAAGCGCAGGAATGCAGATGGATGTCCGTATTTGATCATAGCAGCGGCCCGTGCTAAATACGGCAAAAGATGCCATAAAAGGGATTTTACCCGTTAAAGACAAGCCTGCGGCAACGCCGGCCATATTCGCTTCGGCAATACTCATCTCGTAAAAGCGGTCAGGATACTCTTTTTGAAACATTATTCCCTGGGTAGACTTGCCCAAATCGGCTTCCAGCACTACAATGTCAGGGTTCTCCCTTCCCAAGGCCACCAGGGTTTCACCATAAGCAACGCGCTGGTTATGTAACTGTACCATAATAACCTCCCTATAGCAAAGCTAAAAAATTTTAATCATTTTTATGACATACAGTCGATGTCTTCGTGTGCCTGCCTGAACTGTTCCGGTGTCAATGGGGCGTTATGGAATTCAGCCTTGCCTTCGGCAAAGAGAACACCCTTGCCCTTTATAGTATGCATCAGTATTGCTACAGGCTTTTTCGAACTATTATCAGCTTCATCAAGAGCGTTGCAGATGCTTTCAATGTCATGGCCGTCAATCTCGATTACGTTCCAGCCGAAAGCTTCCCACTTAGCTTTTATATCGCCTATGTCCATTCTGTCCTTAATGATCCCGGTCGCCTGGACCTTGTTGTAGTCTATGATGGCAACCAAGTTGTCAGTTTGATAATTGGCTGCCGCCATGGCGGCTTCCCAGATCTGCCCTTCGGCTAATTCTCCGTCGCCAATAACTACATAGACCTTTCGTTTGCTTCCTTTACTCTTCAGACCGAGGGCCATTCCAAGGCCAATGGAAAGGCCCTGGCCAAGTGAGCCTGTGTTGGCTTCTACTCCGGGTGTCTTTGTCATGTCGGGATGGCCTTGCAATATGGAATTGTATTCTTTAATCCTTTTAAAATGCTCCCTGGAAAAGTAGCCGCATTCAGCCAATGCAGCATATTGGGCAAGTGCCGCATGGCCCTTGCTGAGCACAAAACGGTCTCTGTCCTCCGCCTTTGGGTTGGCCGGATCATGCTTCATTTTTCGAAAGTAAAGCACTGCTACGACATCCGCTATGGAACAGGAACCACCCAAATGGCCTGCTTTTCCCCTTTCGCATCCTACCATATCGACTATGCCATGCCGGATCGCCTTTGCTTTTTCTTTTAGATAAGCTATATCGCAGATCGCCATAGTACAACTCCTTCCCTGATGCGCGTATTAGGGAGTATTTTTATTCGAGTTTTCCCTTTTTTCTACAGCCGCATCAATAGTATCAATGATATGTTCGCGCATGACTGCCCTGGCGCGTTCGCTGTCCCTGGCCTCAATACAATCGATAATCTTGTTGTGATAATAGAAAGCGTTGGCAGTACCCATGACGGCCACGATATCGTAAAGTCCGGCAAGAAAAATATCCTTCAGCGTCATGTAGATTTTTATCAGGAGCGGATTGCCGGTTGCCTGCGCAATCAGGTAATGAAACTCGAGATCGCACTCCGCAGCAGCCTTCGTGTTATTGCTGAGTTGCTTGTGATGAGCCAGGTTGGCCCTAAGCTTCTGTATCATTTTGTCATCAGCACGCATTGCAGCCAATCCGGCCATCTCGCAGTCAAATATCATGCGAAACTCAAGTAGGTGCTTTAGGTCAGGTTTGCTGAGCATGATTATAGGTACCAGGTTGTTGAGATACTGCTCACCCGATAATTCGCAGACGAAAGTCCCTTCACCCTGTCTGCTTTCCACCAGTCCAAGGCTTGCAAGCTTGTGCAGCGCGCTGCGCACCGATATCCTGCTTACGCCAAGGTAGCCGCCAATTCGTTTTCCGAAGGTATTTTGCTGCCGGGAGCCCACTTCGCCGGAAGCAATCGCATTCATAAATTGCTTATATACTTCGTTGCTGATATTTTCTTCTTTATATTCGATAACGCCACGTAAATTACACCACCATACGAAATATAATATTTTAGAAACATCTCATTTTTGCCACGAATACCTGCTATAAGCAGAATATTTGCTATCTGCGCACATCGGCGCCCGCAAGCGCTTCATAATATTGTACAAGCGCGCTGTGGTCCTGCCCTCCCTTATCGTTGGCCTTAAGCCACTGCATCATCTCCATTACATGGGAAGTCAGGGGCAGGGGAGCGCCAACGCTGTGCCCTGTTTCGAGCACGTTGTTCAAGTCTTTTATATGAAGCTCGATGCGGAAACCGGGATTGAAGTTGCCATCCATCATCATGGGAGCTTTTGCATCCAAAACGGTACTGCCTGCCAAACCCGCGCGAATAGCCTGGTAGATTGCTTCGGGCTTGACTCCTGCCTTTTTGCCGAGAACAAGAGCTTCACTGACCGCGGCAATGTTCAATGCGACAATTACCTGGTTGGCAAGCTTTGTGGTATTGCCGGCTCCAATGCCGCCGCAGTGTACGGCGGTCGCGCCCATTACCAGCAATATATCCCTGACTTTCTCAAAGACTTCCTTTTTGCCTCCTACCATGATGGACAGGGTGCCGTCAATAGCCTTTGGTTCGCCGCCGCTTACCGGCGCGTCAAGCATTTCACAGCCCTTTGCTTCAACAGCGGCGCAAATCTCCTGGGAGGCCAGGGGTGCGATGGAACTCATATCAACGAGTATTGATCCGGGGCGCATGCCTGAAAGTATGCCGTTTTCACCCAGCACCGCAGCCTTTACGTCGGGGGAATTCGGCAGCATGGTTATGATGACATCGCTTGAAGCTGCGACTTCCCTGCCGTTTTGGCAGGAACGGCCCCGCATGGCTGCCAGTTCATCAACAGGTTCCTTCTTGATATCGTAAACAACCAGTGAATAACCGGCTTTAAGCAAATTTTTCGACATTGGCTTGCCCATAATGCCCAGTCCTACAAATCCAATTTTCTTCATTTCAACCTTCCTTTCATAAATGTAATCATGAAGAAGCTGCGAGATGTTGCATCGAAATGCTAGTAATCGTTTACTCTACTTGTAATACATCATATAACATATAAATGGCTCTGTCAACTATTTAGTGCCATCAGGGAATAATGCATTAAGTCTTGAGAAGCAGTAAATACAGCTGGTTTACCTGAAAATTAATTCCAATATTGATATAATACAAAATATGTATTACACTGTTTATATATTGAGAATTGTAATACAACCTACAACATGCAATTACATGTGTACACCGTTATTCGAAGTTTGCATTGGGAAAACGGCTTGTTTGGGGTGAATACCAATATGCCCGGTATTTGGGGTATTATATGCCGGATATGACGGCATGAAGGTGTGTAAGGTTTGATTTCGGAAAACTTATAAAATGGAGGCGGGAAAAAATGGATGTTGGCAATTATCTAAAAACACTCTTTCTCTCTTGAAGGGAAGGTCGCGCTGATAACGGGAGCCGGCGGGGCATAGGAAGCGCGCTGACAAAAGGTCTTGCCGGCGCGGGAGCATCCGTGGTTTTGACGGATATATCCATGGAATCCTTGGACAGGCTTATCGGGGAGATGGCCCCGGGAAATCACAAGGCGCTATACCTGGATGTCAGCGATTTGGATTCCATACGTTCCTGCGTGGAAGAGGTGCTGAAAGGAATACGGCCGTATCGATATCCTTGTTAATTGCGCAGGCATTAACAAAAGGGAGGGTTTCCTGGATGTTGAGGAAAGCACGTATGACCGGATTATGAATGTTAACCTGAAAGGGGTGTTTTTCCTGACCCAGGAGGTAGTCCGCAGGTCAATGAGGCACACCGGCGGGAAAATCATCAACATCGGTTCTTATAACAGCACCGGCGTGCTGGGCGGCGTTTCTGTTTACGGCGCAACCAAGAGCGCCGTTGCCGCATTGACGCGTTCGATGGCGGTTGAATGGGCAAAATTCAACATACAGGCAAATTGTATCGCTCCGGGGCATATCCTTACCGATTTGACAAAGGTCACCTGGGAGAACGAGCACCGGGCCAACTACCTCCGGGAACGCATTGCAGCCGAACGTCCCGGCAGACCCGAGGAAATAGTGGGATTGCTTTTGCTGCTTGCTTCCGATGCTTCCAGTTATATGACCGGACACTTGTTTAATGTTGACGGCGGCGCGCTTGTAGGCGGAAAGCCCTGGCAGTTTGATACAATATTGATTTGACATGATTATAGAGTGCCGTCGGACGGAATCCCGAACACTGGAATATTATACCATGCTTGACACTTCTTTTTCATATAATATATTATCATATGTAAGTTGCGGGCATATAGGCTTTATAATGAAGAAGCGATGATCGGGAGGAGTAGACGGACATCTGCCCGAAAGAGAGGAAGGCTCAGAGGCTGAGAGGCTTTCCGGGATAAGGCCGTTGAATGTCGCCCGGGAGTTCTGCACGAAAGCATTGTCGGTCCGATACATGGATCCGATGCCCAAAATGCAGCGGTAAGATCCGTTATATCTTAAGAGCGCCCGTAACAGCGTAACAGGGAATTTTGGTGGTACCGCGGAGAAAAAGTGCCCTTCGTCCAAAAAAATTGGATGAAGGGTTTTTTAGTTAACATGATATGCGCCGCGACCTTAACGGAAGAAGGGACGCATATGCGTGAAAGGGATGCTTTTACTTGCGAAAGGATGAGATAAAATGACCGCGTTGAAAATTATTGCCGGGATACTCGTAGTATCCGGCTTTGCTATAGTTATCGGAGCAAAGGGACTGGTTAAAAAATTTAACCTTGATAAAAAGGTTGCTATTAATAATGAGAGTGAAATGAGCGAGGACGAAGCGGGGGATTACAGGCTTGTAAAAGCTACTGTCAGTGTCAAACTGTATGGGATGCTGATCGCCTTGCCCGGGCTGGTATTGACGCTAATCGCTTTCAAATGAGAAGAAGGTTATGGGAGGAATAATAATGGGAAAAGAAAGAATCCTGGAGAAAATTTATGACCCGGCAAAGACTGAGGAAAGAATATACCGCGAATGGATGGACAAGGGCTATTTTCATGCTGTGCCGGACAAGGCCAAGACGCCTTATACGATAGTGATACCGCCGCCGAATATTACCGGGCAGCTTCACATGGGGCATGCCCTTGATAATACGCTGCAGGATATCCTGACACGGTGGAGAAGGATGCAGGGTTTTTGTGCGCTCTGGCTGCCGGGGACCGACCATGCAAGCATAGCCACAGAGGCGAGAATTGTTGAAACGATGGCCCGGGAAGGCTTGACCAAGGAAATGATCGGAAGGGAAAAATTCCTTGAAAGAGCCTGGGAATGGAAGAAAGAATACGGCGGCAGGATTATTGAGCAGCTGAAAAAACTGGGAAGCTCTTGCGACTGGGCCCGTGAAAGATTCACCATGGACGAAGGGCTTTCCAGGGCGGTCACCGAGGTCTTTGTCAAGCTTTACAGGAAGGGCCTGATCTACAGGGGAGACCGCATCATCAACTGGTGTCCCAAGTGCCGTACGTCGATTTCGGATGCCGAGGTGGAATACGAAGAGTCGGACGGGAAATTCTGGCATGTCAAGTACCCGTTGAAAGACGGCGGGGGGTTCATAACCGTCGCTACGACAAGGCCCGAAACAATGCTCGGCGACACGGCCGTGGCGGTAAACCCGGAAGATGAGAGGTATGCCGGCATGGTGGGGAAAACTGCCGTTTTGCCGCTGGTAGGCAGGGAGATACCGATTATTGCCGACTCCTATGTTGACATGGAATTCGGCACCGGCGTCGTTAAAATCACGCCTGCCCATGATCCGAACGACTTTGAAGTGGGGCTCAGGCATAACCTGGAGCAGGTAAAGGTCATCGACGAAGACGCCAGGATGACCGAGGCGGCCGGCAAATACGCAGGAATGGACAGGTATGAAGCCAGGAAAAAGATTGTTGAAGACCTGGAGTCTCTCGGTCTGATTGTAAAAATTGAGGACCACAAGCACAACGTCGGCTCTTGTTACAGGTGCAACACCGTTATCGAGCCGCTCGTTTCTACGCAGTGGTTCGTAAAAATGAAACCGCTTGCAGGACCTGCCATAAAGGCTGTTAAAGACGGCGTCATCAAGTTTGTTCCGGAGAGGTTTTCAAAAATTTATTTCAACTGGATGGAAAACATACAGGACTGGTGCATATCAAGGCAATTGTGGTGGGGGCACCGAATACCGGCTTATTATTGCAGTGAATGCGGTGAGACGATGGTTGAGACCGAGAGCCCCGGTTCCTGTGCAAAATGCGGCAGCAAATCAATCGAACAGGATCCCGATACGCTTGACACCTGGTTCAGTTCAGCGCTTTGGCCGTTTTCCACGCTCGGCTGGCCGGAAGAAACCGAAGACCTTAAGTATTTCTACCCGACAAGCGTGCTTGTTACCGGGTACGACATCATATTCTTCTGGGTGGCCAGGATGATCTTTTCAGGCCTTGAGCACATGGGGAAAGAACCTTTTAAGTATGTATTCATACACGGCATCGTAAGAGACGCACAGGGCAGGAAAATGAGCAAATCGCTCGGCAACGGGATAGACCCGCTGGAGGTTATTTCGCAATATGGCGCCGATGCCTTGCGTTTTGCGCTTGTTACGGGCAATTCCCCGGGCAATGACCTCAGGTTTTCCAACGAGAAGGTCGAAGCCGGCAGGAACTTCGCCAACAAGATTTGGAACGCTACAAGGTTCGTGCTTATGAACTTTGATGAAAACGTGGATTTCAGCGGGGTAGACGCGTCAAAATTCACAACTGCGGACAAGTGGATATTAAGCAGGATTAACTCGCTGACCGCTGATGTGACGGATAACCTTGAGCATTTTGAACTGGGTATAGCGCTCCAGAAAATCTACGAATTCATATGGGAAGAATTCTGCGATTGGTATATTGAGTTTGTCAAACCGAGGCTTTTCGACAAGGAGGACGATACAAGGCTTGAAGCGCAGTGGGTGCTTAACCGCGTGCTGGGGGCGGCCATGAAGCTGCTTCACCCGTATATGCCTTTTGTCACCGAGGAGATTTACAGGCGCCTTATTAATGACGACGAAAGCATAATGATATCAAAGTGGCCCGAATATGACGAAAAGATGCATTTCCCGGAGGCGGAAAGGGAAATGGAGATGGTCATGAACGCGATAAAGGCAGTAAGAAATATCAGGGCGGAAATGAACGTACCGGCGTCGAGGAAGAGCAAGCTGATTTTTGTGGCCGGACCGGAAGAAAGTACAATCCTGCGCAACGCCGAAAAGCTTTTCATACGCCTTGCAGGAGCGTCGGAAATCGCCGTTCAGCCTGACAAGGGCGGAATACCGGACGATGCGGTCGCTGCGGTGATTGCCGGAGCAGAAATATACATCCCGCTTGAGGACCTGATAGATATAAAGAAGGAAATAGAAAGGCTGGAGAAGGAAAAAGAACACCTGGAGAAAGAACTTGCGAGAGTTGACAGCAAGCTGGCCAACGAAGGCTTTATTAAGAAAGCGCCTCCGAAGCTTGTTGAAGAGGAACGGGAAAAGAAGGCTAAATACAGTGAAATGCATGAAAAAGTGATGGAGCGCCTTAACAGCTTGAAAAACCGATAAGGAAACGGCAGATTTTGTCCATATCAGCGAACTGGTACTGGCAGGCTATGGATATTTGATTTGCGGCGTGATACAATAAAACCGATAAATATATTAAGTATAGTAAAGCAACACCTGACGGGAATATGGACAGGCCTGGCCGGGACAAGACCGGCCGGGCTTGCTGTAGGTCGTAAAGGAAAGCGTAAGCAGGGAAGCGTGAAAGCATGAATTATGGATTTATAAGGGTGGCTGCCGCGGTACCGGAGCTGAAAATAGCCGGGTGCGGCTACAATGTGCAAGTAATATCGGATTTGATTAAAAGAGCCGAGGACGCCGGCGTTCAAATGATTGTATTTCCTGAACTGTCGATTACGGCTTATACATGCGGTGACCTGTTTCACCAGGAGTTGCTGCTGCGGGAAGCGGAGGCAGGCCTTGGCAAGCTGGCTGAAAGCATGCGGGATTTGAAGATACTTGCAATTGCAGGATTGCCACTTGTTGCGGACAACCAGCTTTTCAACTGCGCGGCGGTGCTGCAAAAAGGAGAAGTCCTGGGTATCGTGCCCAAAACATATATTCCCGGGTACAAGGAGTTTTACGAGGAACGATGGTTCGCACCGGGAACGAAAGCCGTCAGCTCATTTATAAGTCTGTTCGGAAAGGATATCCCCTTTGGAAACGACTTGCTTTTTAAGTCCGGGGAGCCAGGACAGGTCTGTTTTGGCGTGGAAATATGCGAAGACCTGTGGGCGCCTGTTTCTCTGAGCTCGTACCAGGCTCTGGCAGGAGCTGTCATAATCTTCAACCCGTCGGCAAGCAATGAAATAATAGGCAAATCCGGGTACAGGCGCGATTTGGTCAGGATGCAGTCAGGTAAATCCATTGCAGGCTATGTATATGCGTCATCGGGGGTGGATGAATCAACAACCGATACCGTGTATGCCGGGCATGCCATTATAGCTGAAAACGGGACAATTCTCACGGAATCGGAGAGGTTTGTCCGCGAAAGCCACATGGTTATAAGCGAAATTGATATAGAGAGCCTTAAAGCTGAAAGGATAAAGAACACTATTTTCGCGGAAACGGCGAGTCCGAGGAGTTTCAGGAAAATCCCTTTCAGCCTTGAATTGCCTGAATTCGGAGAAAAGGCGCCGGCAGGAGGCAAACTAGTGAGGCATATTGATCCTCACCCTTTCGTGCCTGCCGACAAATCGGCCAGGGATGAAAGGTGCAGGGAGATATTCGCCATCCAGACGGCGGGGCTTGCAAAGAGGATGAAACACACCGGTATGAAGAATGCGGTGATTGGTGTGTCCGGCGGATTGGACTCGACGCTGGCACTGGTTGTGACCGTGAAAACTTTTGACATGCTGGGCATCCTGAGAGAGAATATAACCGCTGTCACCATGCCGGGCTTCGGGACTACCGATACAACCCATGAAAACGCGGTAATCCTGGCCAGGTCTCTTGGTGTTGAACTTCTCGAGATTGACATAAAGCAAGCATGCCTCCAGCATTTTGCGGACATACAACATGACCCCGGGGTTTGTGACGTAACTTACGAAAACGCACAGGCAAGGGAACGCACGCAGGTGCTTATGGATATAGCCAACAAGAAGAACGGCCTTGTTGTCGGAACAGGCGACATGTCGGAGCTGGCTCTTGGCTGGTGTACTTACAATGCGGACCATATGTCGATGTATTCAGTCAATTGCGGCGTGCCCAAAACACTTATCAGGCATCTGCTGGAATGGGCCGCCGAAAATGAGGCGGAAAAACCGGCCGCGGAAGTTATTCTGCGCATACTGGAAACACCGATTTCGCCGGAGTTGCTGCCGCCTGACGAGAAAGGCGGGATACGGCAAAAGACCGAAGATATTATAGGGCCTTACGAACTGCACGATTTCTTCCTTTACCACATGATAAGGTACGGATCTTCCCCGAGGAAACTGGCATTCCTGGCAAACAAGGCGTTTGAAGGCGTCTATGATCCGGGTACAATTAAGAAGTGGCTGAAGGTATTCTGCAAGAGGTTTTTCTCCCAGCAGTTCAAGCGCTCTTGCCTGCCGGATGGCCCGAAGGTAGGCACCGTCAGCCTTTCGCCACGTGCGGACTGGCGCATGCCCAGCGATGCCGACGCTGAATTGTGGCTTAAGGAACTGCAGGATGTCTGAAGGAGCCAGGTGCGGCTGCCCATAAGGCTTGCCCATGGAAACTGCTCTGCGACTGTCTTCTGCAACTGTTTTCGGAAACTGTTTCCGGATACTTGACAAAACATCTCCTGTGCCTTAAAATAGCTTATGTCTCTGTAAGTCGACTGACTGCGACATGGTGGGCTTAGCTCAGCTGGTTAGAGCGCCAGGTTGTGGCCCTGGAGGTCATGGGTTCGACTCCCATAGTTCACCCCAGAAGGCGTGGGAGGCGGGTTTATCTGCTTCCCACATTTGTTTGGACAGGTTTGGACGTTTTATTTTACTTGACAAAACGGCGGCATCCCTTTATAATTGACTTTGCGTTTGGGTTATTGGGATGTAGCCAAGTCGGTAAGGCACAGGACTTTGACTCCTGCATTTCGCTGGTTCGAGTCCAGCCATCCCAGCCACATGGGCCATTAGCTCAGGAGGTAGAGCACTTGACTTTTAATCAAGGTGTCCGGCGTTCGAGTCGCCGATGGCTCACCAGATAAAAGCCGCTTATCCGTAGGGATAGGCGGTTTTTGCATTGTGCGCGCGGCATGCGCACGACTTGGACGGTGAAAGTCCGTAAAGTATATGACAAAAGAAATCTATGATAATAACCAAAAGTTTATCAGGTTTAACTATATGGGTGATTTTACTATCGGACCTCGCAATAATTTTATAAATTACAGGATGAACAATTTGGCAGCGATTATGGCATATATAACTGGAAAAGAAATATAGCGGAAGTAATTATGGTCAGGAAGAGGCAATAAATTGCTACTTGCATTTTATAATCCTTATATTATTATATAAAAATATATAAATAGAGCTGAATTATGGAGGATTGGCAAATGAATGCGACAATAGACAGGATTGCGTCCATTATAGACAGCAGAGGCATAATCGACAGTGAGCTGTATCAAAAGTATAACGTCAAGAGAGGCCTGAGAAATAACGATGGCACAGGCGTATTAGTGGGCTTGACTGAAATAGGGGACGTACATGGTTATATTATCAGTGAAGGAGAAAAAGTTCCTGTTCCGGGGCGTTTAAGTTATAGAGGAATAGATATTAGGGATATTATAAGCGCGTGCATAAAAGAAAGCAGGTTTGGGTTTGAAGAGGTATGTTACTTGCTTTTGGTGGGAGAATTGCCCAATGAGAATGAGTTATTGGAGTTTAGTAAATTGTTGGGAGAAAACAGGGAGTTGCCTGCAAACTTTTCTGAAGACATGATTCATAAAGCGCCGAGTTTTGATATTATGAATAAACTTGCAAGGAGTGTATTGGCATCTTATTCATATGATAGTAATGCTGATAGTTTAAAAGTGTCAAATATAGTGAGACAATGCATTCAATTAATTTCTCGGCTTCCAATATTCATGGCATATGCATTTCAGGCAAAGAAGCATTATCAGCATTTCATCGGCGATTGGTTCTTTAAAAGGACCAAAACATGGCGGAGCAAATCTGAAAGTTATGTCAATGATGGAGAATATAAAGAAGAATGTATTAAATTGGAATGATGACGATGAGATTGAGAAATATTTATTGAAGATACTTAATAAAGAAGCATTTGACATGTCAGGATTAATATACGGGTTAGGTCATGCAGTATATACGATTTCAGACCCAAGAGCGGAAATTTTAAGGGAACGGGCAAAGGTACTTGCAAAGGAAAAAAACCGCCTGGAAGAATTTGCATTATATGAATCTGTGGAAAGAATAGCTAAAAAGGTATTATCGGCAAAAAAAGGCGATGCGAAAAATATCTGTGCTAATGTTGATTTTTACTCAGGTTTTGTATATGACATGCTAGGCATTCCATCTGAACTTTATACTCCGTTGTTTGCTGTATCCAGAATAGCAGGCTGGTGTGCTCATTTTACAGAGGAAGTGCTTGGTGTTCAAAAGATTATAAGACCTGCATATAAGAGTATAAGCAGCGCTAAACAATATGTACCCCTGCATGAAAGGTAAGATTGCCGCATATGGATATACATCGATCATGACAGGCTTTCGGTTTTGCTTAAAAACAGTATTGGTTCAAATTTCGCCCAGTCCTTTTGGCGACTCTTTGGTGCTGAAAAACAGCACAGCTTGCTTTCATTATAATATAATGCTAAGATATCTCTCGTATGAGAGCAAATAGAAGCAGGTTAAACAACATACTTGATGCATACAGGATACTGAAGGGAAATGCAAAGGTTTCGGTTGTTTGCGAGCCGCTTTGGGCATTTCCTTTTGCGTTGTTCAATTTTTACCTGAGCCTGTATATGAAAGAGCTTGGCGTGACGGACAGGCAGCTGGGTTACCTGATTTCGCTCGGGTACATGTTCAGTATTTTTTCATCCTTGTTAAGCGGCATGATAATTGACAAGCTGGGGAGAAAAAGAACAACGCTGATTTTCGATTTCATAAGTTGGCCGCTGGCGCTGTTTGTCTATTTCATATCGAATAGCTTTGCGCTGTTTGCGCTGGCTACTTTTCTGAACAGTTTCAGTAAACTGGTACATGTGTCCTGGAATCTCATGGTTATTGAAGATGCAGATAACGAGCAGCGGATAGCGGCATTTAACTTATTTAATTTCATAAATATAGTATCCGGTTTAATCGTTCCCCTTGCGGGCGTGCTGGTCGGGGCATACGGTGTTGTTACCGCTGAAAGGATTTTCCTGGCTTTTGCCATAATCAGCATGTCCACAATGATAATAGTCAGGAATCATTTTTACACGGAGACAAAAATAGGGCAAAGTATCATCGATGAAAGTAAGAAAAACCCCCTGCCGCTAAACTGGAAGAATATTATACCGCTTAAAGCCGCGGTGATGTTAAGAGGAAACATCAGGGCCATTACCGCTGCGTTGGTTTATATCATGTTTTATATTTACATACCGCTTGGAACGGTCCAGAGCCTTTATTTCGCTCCATTTATGACGGAGTTCATGAAACTCGGCAAATCATCCGTTTCAATACTTGGCGGCGTATATTCCGGGGTTGTTCTTTTTGTTGCGGTTTTTATCACACCGGCTATAGCCAGGTACAATAATGCGCGGAATATTATGTATGGCTTCGCAATACAGGCAGTCTCACTATTTATACTGATCATGCTGCCAACGGGCAGTTTGCCGGCAACCATGCTGTGTATAGGGATATACGCGCTGGGATTTGGGATTTGCAGGCCTTTTATTGATGCAATGCTGGCCGAAGCTACGGAAGGCAATAAAAGGGCGCGGATATACTCGCTGGTAAATACCGTCGCATGCGCCGCGACCGCGGTATTGGGTTTTGTTTCAGGCAGCATATATCTTTTTGACCCAAGGTTTATATATATCGTGTCAATAGCTATACTGACGACGTGCATTATACTGCTGGCCGCACATGAACGGGCAAAGCCGGGCAGCCCGGATACAAATACAAGCATGCAGTCCTATGATTGATCCGGGGGAACAAGTCGGCAGGCCGGCAGATGATGGTGCCACTATCACGTTAAAAACCTGGTTATAATTTACTTGACAAGTTGTATAATTTACTTGCGACTTTTGCTTGACAAAGCTGCATTACCTAATGTATTATAGAACATGCGCGGTTTTTGATGAACATGGCGCAGGCATAACGCGGAGGGATGCCCGAGTGGCCAAAGGGGGCAGACTGTAAATCTGTTGTCAGTGACTTCGATGGTTCAAATCCATCTCCCTCCACCAGGAAGCCCGGGTGAACGGCACCCGGGCTTTCATTTTTTATAAATAACTTTTTTATAAAGAACAAAATTCCAACAGACCATCACACCAATAGCAAACACCTTTGCAACAAGGTACTGAATTGAGAACTTCTCAACAAGCAGGTACATGATTACATCGGACGCCAGCAGGTTGAATAAAAACAAGAACAGGTACATAACAAGCTGCTTTTGTATCTTCATCCTGGATTTGAACGACCAGTACCTGTTCATGAGAAAATTAAACCAAAAAACAATGGACAGCGCCGCGGAGTTTGCAGCAATGACCGGCAACCCTGCCATATCTTTAAAAACGTATAACAGCGTAAATTCAATAGTAGCGCTTGACAAGCCCGTTATGACGTAGCGAATCATCTGTCCCGCCGATTCGGAATCCAGAAATTCAAAATGCTTGGTGTTTCCTGGCCTGCCAGGAGCTGTGTTGTCTGCTGGTCCTCTGTTTTTCATATCTCCTTGTTATTTTTGCACCAGTGGCAAAATGTTGTTTTCAATGTCATTTTCATTTGCTGGTTTTTCCACGTTATCGTAGAGATACCAGGTTTCAATATGTTCGATTGCTTCTCCGGGGGCCAGGAGCGTTAAGGGTCCTAATGTTTCCATTTCAAGAAACCGCGCATCGGTATATGACTCATATGAACAATTGTAGTCGGGATATTCGAACCCGTACTCGTGCGGTTCAAAACGTATTACGAAAAGGCGGCCGTGGTTGGCGTAAGCAGCCCATCCTGATTCGTTGGCCAATCCGATTTTGAATGACCTGTCGATATTTTCATCCTGTGTAAGCATTATGTATTTTTCTCCCCAGTAAACCCGCTTGTCATTCATGCCTGAATATGGCCAAAGCGATATATTACCATTGGGTAACAGGCCAGTTTGGCGTGTATTTAATGGAATGACCTCTGTTCCGCCTACAGCCATCATCGTAAGGGCCCAGGGAGCAAGTTCCACTTCCCAGAGTCCCATATTGGTCAGTCTGTGTAATACTGTGACTTTGGCGGAATCAGGCGCCATTTTTATCTCAACTTCCTTTTTTATCCCTGTAAGTGATTCGGTATTCTGGGTAAGGACGATACCGCTTTTTTTCTTTTCCCACGCTACTTTTTCGTTGTCGGGCTGGTAAGTCCGGACAGGATGCTCGGGAGCGTGCCAGAACCTGTGGCCGCCATAAAACCTGTGTTTTTCTCCTCCCGTTTTGCCCATGTCCTCGGAAAATTCGTGAAACTCGTTTTCCTTGCCGACAAAGCCGAAACGGATGATTCGCGGTCCCACATCCGTGGTGGCTATCAAATCAACGATTCCGTTGGAAACCTCGACACAGTTTTGCCAGCCCTTGTATTCCCTTTTTATAACAGACATCTCACTCATTGGCTTTCCTCCGTACATATGTAGTATTTTTCTTTTTATTATATAAAATACATGAATCAATAACAATATTTAAGAAAACATAAAACCAGGAGAAGATGAGGCCTGACATGAGGAAAAATACATTTGTTTTTGCATTTTGTGCCGCTTTGCTGCTTGCCATGTTCACAAACGGACTATATATAATTATGCGCAACGGGGAGAGCGGGCTCTTGCTTTTGGTTTCACCGCCACGCGACGGGGAAACGGGGAAACGGGCTGAATATTTTTACGGGCGTGATAACAGCGGTACCGTCAGGGAATTGCCTGTCAACCTGATGGTACTCGGATTGGATAAGGACGAGACCCGCTGTGATGTAATAATGCTGTTCAATTTCGACCCTGCAAGTTCAAAGCTAAATATTTTGTCAGTAGCACGGGACACAAAGGTTTACTGCAATAGCCGGCGTGCCAGGATAAACTCGCTGTACTCAAAGGGCGGCGAGAACCTTATTTCCGAAGAATTGACCGCCATTACGGGGCTTCCGGTCCATTACTACATCACGATGAATTTTGAAGGATTCAGGAAAATAATAGACACCCTTGGGGGTGTCGAGTTTTATGTACCGTTCCGGATGATTTATGACGACCCGACGCAAAATCTCCGTATCCGCCTTAAAAAAGGATATCAGCTGCTTGACGGAAAAAAGGCGGAACAGCTGGTCAGGTACAGAAAGGGAAACTACGGGCAGGGCTATACGGAAGGCGATATCGGCAGAATAAAAATACAGCAGGATTTCATGAAAGCGTTAATCAGCCAGAAACTCAATATTGATTATATTTCAAAAGCAGGCGACATATTTAATATTTTAAAAGAGCATGTGAAAACAAACATAACCATGGCTGATATTGTTTACTATATAGGAAAAATAAAAAAAATAGAAAGCGGCAATGTACACACGTTCACATTGCCGGGAAAAAGCAAATTCATAGAGGGCGCGTGGTATTATTTATATGACCCTGCTCAAACGGCAGCGTTAATCCAAGATAATTTCAGTTTTTAGCCGGATATGCCCCTAGATATCCAGCAAACCTTCCCTGAACCTGGTCAGGTAATTCATGCAATACTCGTCTATACCCAGCAGTGCTTCGGTCGCATAAATGAATGACATCAGCTTTTTGTCCAGCGGATCAAGTATTGCCCCGTCCATGCCGGCAGCCATTGCTGCTATGAGGAAGGCCTGGTTTATGAGTTTTCTTGCGGGCAAACCAAAGGATACGTTGCTGAGGCCGCATGCAATATGAACCTCCGGGAATTCGTTTTTGACCCGGCGTATAGTATCAATGGCGACCCTGCCATAATGTGAACCGGTGCCTATGGGCCTGACCATTGGGTCTATGTAGATATCTTCAAGCTTGACGCCTTCTCCGGTTATTTTCTTTATCAGCCTTTCAGCAATCGCTACCCTTTCATCGGTTGTCTCAGGCATACCGTTGTCGTCCATGCATAATGCGATTATACCCGTATCATATTTTACTACCAGTGGCATTATTGAATTGAACCTTGCGGCTTCATCAGTAATTGAATTTATTATCGGTTTTCCGTTTTTATTAGCTTTAAGGGCTCTTTCAATAGCCGCGGGGTTTGGGGAATCGATAGAGAATGGCGCGTTAACCACGTCCTGTACAGTATTGACCAGCCATTCCAATCTTTCCGGCTCATCCTGGACAAATGTCCCTGCATTGACGTCAATATACACCGCGCCTGCTTCAGATTGCCTCTTCGCCAGGTCTTGTATCGCCGCCGCATCGTAGTTTTCAATGGCGGGTCTTACGGCTTTCAGACTGCTGTTGATTTTCTCACCAATGATAATCATTGCAAAGCCTCCTTTAGCATTAGGGTTACGGTTACTTATAGTGTTTGCATTCCTGTGTTTGATTTTTAAAAGCTTCTTTCTAACTTATTGACCATTCTTTGTAAACGTTTTAATATATTATAGGATATTATCTGCCCGGCAACAATACTTTTTCCTTGTATCAGGCGTGTTTGCCGGGCCAAATAATAAAGTTTTTATAAAAATATTAATATTTTACAAGAGGAACATGTACGCGCATTTATACAATTATCCTGGAAAGTTATCTGCTTTTACATTATGACAGGTTTTACGAGAAAATAGCGAAAATAGTAGAATGATGGCAGATATTGTGTTATTCTTAAATTTAGCCGGTACATGAAAAGGTGTTGGCAGACGCCGAATAACCGAATACTTTTTAATATTTTAAAAAGGAGGATTTTAAATGGGTGTCCTGGATGAAATTTCCATTAATCTACAACAGGGAAAAGCAAAGGCAGTGAAAGAATTGGTGCAGAAAGCGATTGATGAGGGAATAGACGCACAAACTATTCTTGAAAATGGCCTCCTGGCAGGAATGTCGATAATTGGCGAGAAATTTAAAAATAACGAGGTTTACGTTCCTGAAGTACTTATTGCCGCAAGGGCAATGAATACCGGTTCCGAGCTCCTGAAGCCGTTATTGGTATCAAGCGGTGTAAAGGCTAAAGGGAAGGTAGTGCTTGGTACGGTCAAGGGCGACTTGCATGACATCGGCAAGAACCTTGTAAGAATGATGATGGAAGGTAAAGGGCTTGAAGTTTACGATATAGGTATAGATGTGCCCGCAGATAAATTTGTTGAGAAGGCGATTGAAACACAAGCCGATATTGTCGCCATGTCCGCTTTGCTCACTACTACGATGCCGGAAATGAAAACGGTCCTTGAGGCTCTTGAAAAAGTGGGAATAAGAGACAAGGTAACGGTTATGGTAGGCGGGGCGCCGGTAACCGACTCATTCTGCAAGCAAATAGGGGCGGACATATATACGCCGGACGCTGCGTCTGCCGCGGAAGAGGCCGCCAAAGTATGCATGGCGTCATAAAGATTAGTGAACGAAAAACAGCGTGAGACATGAACCAAGCCATGAAAGGCTGCTTTTTAGAAAGCATTCTTTCATGGCGTTTTACTTCTTATTAGATTAATTGAATTTTGACTACATGTTTGATATAGTTCTAGTATAACATTATGTTTTTGGACTTTATAGGCATGTCATTTATACAAACAGAAGGGAGCTGACAGGCATGGGAGCGCCGGTGATTTTTGCACACAGGGGAGCGTCAATGCAAGCGCCCGAAAATACCATGCCGGCTTTTATAAAAGCTCTTGAGCTTGGAGCCGGGGGGATAGAGCTGGATGTTCACTTAAGTTCGGACGGGCGTCCTGTCGTCATACATGACGAGAAGGTAGACCGGACCAGCAACGGTACAGGGTATGTCAGGGACATGGCCTTTAACGAGCTGAAAGAACTGGATTTTGGTTCATGGTTTTCGGCGGAATACAAGGATACGAGGATTCCGGGGTTGGAAGAAGTGCTTGAGCTTGTTGCCGAGTGGGACGGAATCCTGAACATAGAGATAAAGAACGGCCCGGTATTTTATCCCGGCATTGAACGTGCCGTGTTGGATGCCGTCGAAAAATACGATCTTGCCAGGCGTACAATCATTTCATCATTCAATCATTACAGTCTTGTGGAGATACGCAGAATAAACCCCGTCATAAAGACCGCGCCGCTATATATGGCCGGACTTTACGAGCCCTGGGAATATGCCCGGCGATTGGGAGCACACGCTATTCATCCCTTGTTTTACAATATTGTTCCTGAAGTAATGAATGGCTGTAAGCTGAACAATATAATAGTAAATCCATTCACCGTGGATCATCCTGAACATATCAGGGCAATGGTGGAGGCCGGGGTCGACGGAATTATTACCAATGTTCCTGATATTGCGCTTAAAGAAGTAAAAGAGATCGGGGGCGTATCATGAAACTGGATTACAAAAAAACAATGCTGATTGGGCTGGGCTTCTTCACCGTTAGCATAGTATGGGGTATATATAACGTGGCCATGCCCATTTACCTGGACGAGCTGGGCCTGTCAGGAGTAGAGGTCGGCTCGGTAATGACTATCGACAACATATTTGCATTGGTGTTTCTTCCCATCTTCGGCGCATTAAGCGACCGGACCAATACAAGGTACGGGAGAAGGATGCCGTACCTGCTGGTAGGCATACCCTTGTCAGCCTTATTCTTCATTCTGATACCTTTTATGAGAAACTGGCTGGTTCCAATTATGGTTACAGTGATTGCCATGAATTTTTGCATGAGCATATACAGGGCGCCTACGGTGGCGTTAATGCCTGATTTTACGCCGAGGCCCTTGAGAAGCAAGGCAAACGGTATTATTAATTTCATGGGCGGGATAGGTTCGGTTATTGCTTTTTTGATTGGCGGATTCCTGTTCAGGCTGAATGAAATACTGCCTTTTGCCGTAGGTTCGTTTATAATGATCGTGACAATTATCGTAATGTACCTGACGATACATGAACCAAAGCAAATAGAGAGCGAAGAGCCGGCCGGGGAAAACCGGGCGGCAGCCGCAGGCGCTGATAACTCCGGCGTCAAGCTGAGCCTGATATTCCTGCTTTTAGCCATATTCTTCTGGTTTATGAGCTTCAATGCGGTTGAGACTTTTTTCTCGACGTATGGTGAAAAAGTACTGAATATAGACAAGAGCCAGTCATCTTTCATGCTGTCGATATTTTCTGCCATGCTGGTGCTGTTTTCCATACCGTCGGGCTTCCTGGCCACCCGGATAGGGAGGAAAAGGACCATATTGATAGGCATAACAATACTGTTTCTCGTTTTCCTGTGCATGAATTTCGTGGCAAGTACCGGCTTGATATATGTTTTGCTGGCAGTCGGCGGAATAAGCTGGGCGCTGATTAACATAAATTCTTACCCAATGGTTGTGGAAATGACGTCAAGCGGGAGAATCGGAAAGTATACGGGGTATTATTATTTCTTTTCCATGATGTCGGCGATAGTCAGCCCTATTCTCTTCGGTTTCCTTAAAGATTTTCTCGGGGATGAGTTCCTCTTTATATATTCGAGTATATCAATGGTACTTGCGTTTTTCTTCATGATGCTCGTCAAGCACGGTGAGCCGAAAACTGAAGAAAAAACGGCTTTTGAAACGATAGAACACATGGAACTGTAGACAACATAAAGGTGGTCCGTATGCTGAATTGGGACGAGTTTGAGAAAAACTGCAATGCATGTATGAGATGCAGCCTGGGCAAAACCAGGACAAATATTGTCATTGAACGTGGCTCCAGGACTGCTCCCCTGATGCTGATCGGTGAGGGGCCCGGCGAGCAGGAGGATAAGCAGGGCAAGCCTTTTGTCGGCGCGGCCGGGCAATTGCTGGACCTGCTGTTGTCATCCCTGATGTTTGAAGAAAGTGACTATTATATCTGCAATATTGTAAAATGCCGTCCGCCTAAAAACCGCGTCCCGACGGACGATGAGGCTAAGACCTGCCTGCCGTGGCTCAGGGTCCAGACGTTGCTGGTGCGGCCGCGGATAATAGTGTGCCTTGGGGCGACGGCATTGAAATATATCGTTGATAAAAACGCTAAAATCACCCAGGCCAGGGGACAATGGATTGAGCGGAAGGGTTTCCTGATTATGCCTACGTTCCATCCGGCAGCGTTGCTGAGGGATCCGTCAAAGAAAGCCTTAATGTTTGAGGACATGAAAAAAGTAAGGCTGAAATTTGATGAACTGGCGCTCTAGATTTTTTGCAGGCGCCGATAGTATACAGCGGATTTTTTGATAAATGCCAATGGTTATAAGACAGGTATTGAGAATTGATATCCATAGGACTGTTTTAAAACGCATGGAATAGTAAAGGAGCAGTAATCGTGGCAATACCAGTTAATGATTCCGTGATAAACTATGAGAGCGCAAAACATGCCTTGGAAGCATACGGCAGGTCTGTTAGCGTCGGCACTTTTTTAATCGGCATAAACGGAAAAACGCTGATTGAGGCAAACCCTGAGAAAAGCTGTAAAGTATGCGCGGTAATGCCGTGCAGGGGCAAGATTTGCGCTAATGCGCACCTGTATGGAGGCTACCAGGCAGAAAGATTCGGCGGCAAATACATATTCTTTTGCCCTGTTGGCCTTGTGCATTGGGCATCACCGGTTATTGCCGACGGCTACATGGTAGGAGCAGTCCTTGGCGGGCCGGTTTTAATGACGGAGCCGGACGACCTGCTGCTGGATGAAATAATAGAGAAGGGAGAAATTGACAGTTCGAAAGCCGGTGAAATCGAGAGGCTGATTAATGAAATCCCGGTTGTTGACCCGGAAGTAGTCAATAGCCTTTCGGAACTGTTATTCATTGTATCCTTGCATATTTCGGGCGTTTCTGCGTCATACTACCAGGAAAGCAGGGAATTGCTCGAACAGCAGTCCAGGATATCGGACTACATATTGCACATAAAAACCATGGGTGGGGAACTAAGTGAGACGGAGAGCTACCCCATAGAAAAGGAAAGGGAATTGCTGTCCTTGATATCGCTGGGTGATAAGGCCGGTGCCCAGAAAGTGCTGAATGAAATACTTGGACGCTTGTTCTTCGTATCAGGCGGAGATTTCAGAATAATAAAAGCCAGGATACTGGAGTTGATAGTGCTTCTTTCAAGGGCGGCGCTTGAAGGGGGAGCGGACGTTGAGCAAATATTCGGACTGAATTACAAGTACCTGTCTCAAATACATGATTTCGAAACGGTGGACGATTTGACATACTGGCTGTCCGGCATTCTGAACAGGTTTACCGACTGTGTATTCAACCTGGCTGACGTAAAGCACATAGACGTGATATATAAGGCCATTGATTATATCAAGCGCAATTACATGAAGAAAATAACGCTGGAAGACGTGGCTAACCACGTCCAGCTCAGCACCTCCTATTTCTGCTCCATATTCAAGGCTGAGATGAAATGCAGCTTTAATACCTATTTAAACAAGATAAGAATCGAGATGAGCAAAAAGCTGCTGGAGGATCACACTATACCGCTGGTGGATGTCGCATACCTTGTCGGTTACGAAGACCAGAGCTATTTTTCGAAGGTTTTCAAAAGCCGGACGGGAATCAGCCCCGGCAAGTTCAGGAAACTCAAAGGTCAAACCAGGCTGGCGCAATAATGCCATTCCTGCGCTATCCGCAATTATGCCGCATGTTATAACGATATAGGGAGTATATTCGCAATAAAGATGTTTTCCGAACCATTGCCGAGGGAAACCGAATATACGCCAATAAAGCCGAGGATAGAAAAGAGAAGCGGGAATAAATCATACCTATAACGGAAAAAGATAAGCAGAGAGGGTTGAAGAAAGCCGGCCGCGGTGATATATTGTATAAGCTGCTTGCACAAAAAGTGCTGTAGCGGCTGGTGCTTTCGTAAAACCCTCGTAAGAGATTTGGGATAAAACGAAAGGCCGGAAAGCAGGAACGATGGCACCAAAAAAACCGAAAAAAAGGATGGTTGACAAAACGGAGGTCATCGTGTTACTATAATAAAGCTGCTCAAAAAAAGCAGCCGGATGGACCTTGAAAAGTGAACAGCGAGACAACATACCGTATCATATAACGGGTATGCAAAGGGACTCGTCAAGAGTAAGAGGATAACGAATGCAAGGAGCCCAGACAGGCTCTTTTGGGAAGATTTTTTCAGAGAGTTTGATCCTGGCTCAGGATGAACGCTGGCGGCGTGCCTAACACATGCAAGTCGAACGGTCTTATAGGATGGAGATTGGATTTATCTGATATCCGCCCTATAAGATAGTGGCGGACGGGTGAGTAACGCGTGGGCAACCTGCCTTTCACAGGGGGATAACACAGGGAAACCTGTGCTAATACCGCATAACATACTGACAGGGCATCCTGTTGGTATCAAAGGAGCAATCCGGTGGAAGATGGGCCCGCGTCCAATTAGCTAGTTGGTGGTGTAACGGACCACCAAGGCGACGATTGGTAGCCGAACTGAGAGGTTGATCGGCCACATTGGGACTGAGACACGGCCCAGACTCCTACGGGAGGCAGCAGTGGGGAATATTGCGCAATGGGGGGAACCCTGACGCAGCAACGCCGCGTGAAGGAGGAAGGCCTTCGGGTTGTAAACTTCTTTGGTGAGGGACGAAGCAAGTGACGGTACCTCAGGAACAAGCCACGGCTAACTACGTGCCAGCAGCCGCGGTAATACGTAGGTGGCGAGCGTTATCCGGAATTACTGGGTGTAAAGGGCGCGCAGGCGGGGATGCAAGTCAGATGTGAAATACCGGTGCTTAACACCGGGGCTGCATCTGAAACTGTGTTTCTTGAGTGTCGGAGAGGAAAGCGGAATTCCCAGTGTAGCGGTGAAATGCGTAGAGATTGGGAGGAACACCAGTGGCGAAGGCGGCTTTCTGGACGACAACTGACGCTGAGGCGCGAAAGCGTGGGGAGCAAACAGGATTAGATACCCTGGTAGTCCACGCCGTAAACGATGGATACTAGGTGTAGGAGGTATCGACCCCTTCTGTGCCGGAGTTAACACAATAAGTATCCCACCTGGGGAGTACGGCCGCAAGGCTGAAACTCAAAGGAATTGACGGGGGCCCGCACAAGCAGTGGAGTATGTGGTTTAATTCGAAGCAACGCGAAGAACCTTACCAGGGCTTGACATGCAGACGGATGTTGTGGAAACACAGCAGTCTTTCGGGACGTCTGCACAGGTGGTGCATGGTTGTCGTCAGCTCGTGTCGTGAGATGTTGGGTTAAGTCCCGCAACGAGCGCAACCCCTGTTGTTAGTTGCCATCACGTAGAGGTGGGCACTCTAACGAGACTGCCGGTGACAAATCGGAGGAAGGTGGGGACGACGTCAAATCATCATGCCCCTTATGTCCTGGGCTACACACGTACTACAATGGCTACTACAGCGGGAAGCGAAGGAGCAATCCGGAGCGGATCCCCAAAGGTAGTCCCAGTTCGGATTGTGGGCTGCAACTCGCCCACATGAAGTCGGAATTGCTAGTAATGGCAGGTCAGCATACTGCCGTGAATACGTTCCCGGGCCTTGTACACACCGCCCGTCACACCATGAGAGTCTGCAACACCCGAAGTCAGTAGTCTAACCGCAAGGGGGGCGCTGCCGAAGGTGGGGCAGATGATTGGGGTGAAGTCGTAACAAGGTAGCCGTATCGGAAGGTGCGGCTGGATCACCTCCTTTCTAAGGAGAAGCTGGAGCGATTAAGCTCTGCTAATCCAGGTCGATATGGTCCGGAGGTATATGGGGAGGGTTTAAGGACCCGACCGATGACCGGACGGATCATCAACGGATTATGAACGGAAGTCTCTTTGTGAAGCAATGTTGTCTGGGCTGTTTACTTTTGAAGGTCCATGCACCGTGAGGTTTGCGCAGGCAAACACCGCGATGCACGGAATTGCACCTTGAAAACTATATAATGTAAAGCGAAGAGAGAAGACAAATAAGGGTAACTACATCAGGAACGAGGAAAGTTTCTGAGGGAGTGAACTTAGGATTACACGACACTGGATGAATGGTGTTGTGTGGTAGAGATCTCGAAGACGTGCAAAGACGACCACTTTTTGAGGGAACCAAGCTAATGAGCTGGTCAAGCTACTAAGAGCGTAGGGTGGATGCCTTGGCACCAGGAGCCGATGAAGGACGTGATAAGCTGCGATAAGCCACGGTGAGGCGCAAATAGCCATTGACCCGTGGATTTCCGAATGGGGGAACCCGCTTGAGGTAAGCACTCAAGCACCGTTACATGAACACATAGTGTAGCGGGGGGATACGCGGGGAACTGAAACATCTAAGTACCCGCAGGAAAAGAAATCAACCGAGATTCCGTAAGTAGTGGCGAGCGAAAGCGGAAGAGCCCAAACCGGCCTGGGATTATTTCCGGGCTGGGGTTAAGGACCGGCGCGACTGACCTGAGCGTATAGCAGAATGAGGCACTGGAAAGTGCAGACCATAGAGGGTAACAGTCCCGTATGCGAAATATGCGAAGGCAGGCCGGTATCCGGAGTACCACGAGGCACGAGGAACCTTGTGGGAAGTTGGGGGGACCACCCTCCAAGGCTAAATACTACCTGGTGACCGATAGTGAAGCAGTACCGTGAGGGAAAGGTGAAAAGAACCCCGGGAGGGGAGTGAAAGAGAACCTGAAACCCTATGTTTACAAGCAGTTGGAGAGCGTTAAGGCTCGACAGCGTACTTTTTGCAGAACGGTCCGGCGAGTTATTGTATGTGGCGAGGTTAAGGGCTGAAGGTCCGGAGCCGCAGGGAAACCGAGTCTTAACAGGGCGATAAGTCACATGCAGTAGACCCGAAACCGGGTGATCTACCCATGGCCAGGTTGAAGCGAGAGTAAAATCTCGTGGAGGACCGAACCACACGACCGTTGAAAAGGTCTGGGATGAGCTGTGGGTAGGGGTGAAAAGCCAATCGAACCCGGAGATAGCTGGTTCTCCCCGAAATAGCTCTAGGGCTAGCCTCAGGCGTGTAGTCTCACGGAGGTAAAGCACTGAATGGGCTAGGGGCCTTACCGGGTTACCGAACCCTATCAAACTAAGAATGCCGTAGAGATGTTACCTGGGAGTCAGACTGCGGGAGATAAGTTTCGTAGTCGAGAGGGAAACAGCCCAGACTGCCGACTAAGGTCCCGAAATCACGGTTAAGTGGGAAAGGATGTGGGCTTGCTAAGACAGCTAGGATGTTGGCTTAGAAGCAGCCATTCATTGAAAGAGTGCGTAACAGCTCACTAGTCGAGTGAGCCTGCGCCGAAAATTACCGGGGCTTAAACCGTGTACCGAAGTTGCAGATTCATGCACATCCAATGGTGGAACCTGTGGAGGAGGTAATTTCACGAAAAACGACCTTTGAAATTGTTTCAGAAGTTTTTCGTTAAATTGTCTCAAGCTGAAACCGTGTACAAACGAGTTTTAGCTATAAAGGTATGAAACGGGTGTCAGCTAAGAAGAGCAGCAAGTGTTATACCGATGAACATAGCTGAAGGACTAGTGTAAAAGGTCAAACGAGTTTTAGAGTTAGCTTAAACCGTGTACAAACGAGTTTTAGCATCAAGCTGAAGCCGTGTACAGGTAGTTAGCAAAGACGTGTGAGTTAGTGTTAGCTGAAACCGTGTACAAACAAGTTTTAGCATTGAGCTTAAGCGGTGCCATACAGGTTACAGCATTGGGTGTGTATGAGTGGTAGGGGAGCTTGCTGCGATAGGCAGAAGGTCGACCGAGAGGACGGCTGGACGAGGCAGCAGTGAGAATGCCGGAATGAGTAGCGAGAGTAAAGTGAGAATCTTTACCGTCGAAAGCCTAAGGTTTCCTGGGGAAGGTTCGTCCGCCCAGGGTTAGTCGGGTCCTAAGGCGAGGCCGCGAGGCGTAGTCGATGGACGACAGGTTGATATTCCTGTACTGCCGATACTCGCATGAGAGAGGTGGGGACGCAGGGGGATAGGTTAAGCGAGCAGCTGGAAGGGCTCGTCCAAGGGAGATAGATAGTCTGGCAGGGAAATCCGCCGGACGTTTCGAAGGCCTGATGGGGAGGGAAAAAAGAGTACCGAAGTAACCGACTCCGCACTGACGAGAAAAGCCACTATCGAGAGTATAGGCACCCGTACCGCAAACCGACACAGGTAGGCGAGGAGAGAATCCTAAGACGAGCGGGAGAAGCGTTGTTAAGGAACTCGGCAAATTGACCCCGTAAGTTCGCGAGAAGGGGTGCCACAGAGATGTGGCCGCAGTGAAATGGCCCGAGCAACTGTTTATCAAAAACACAGGTCTCTGCTAAATCGAAAGATGATGTATAGGGGCTGACGCCTGCCCGGTGCTGGAAGGTTAAGGGGAATTGTTAGTCGAGAGGCGAAGCAATGAACTTAAGCCCCAGTAAACGGCGGCCGTAACTATAACGGTCCTAAGGTAGCGAAATTCCTTGTCAGGTAAGTTCTGACCCGCACGAATGGCGTAATGACTTGGGCACTGTCTCGACAACGCACCCGGTGAAATTGTAGTACTTGTAAAGATGCAAGTTACCCGCGACAAGACGGAAAGACCCCATGGAGCTTTACTGTAGCCTGATACTGGGTTTCGGTATTCTTTGTACAGGATAGGTGGGAGACTGAGAAGCGTAGGCGCTAGTTTACGTGGAGTCACTGTTGGGATACCACTCTGAGAGTGCTGGGGCTCTAACCAGAGGCCGTGGACCGGTCTTGGGACACTGTCAGGTGGGCAGTTTGACTGGGGCGGTCGCCTCCCAAAAGGTAACGGAGGCGTCCAAAGGTTACCTCAGCGCGGTTGGAAATCGCGCATTGAGTGCAAAGGCATAAGGTAGCCTGACTGTGAGAGGTACATCTCGAGCAGGTACGAAAGTAGGGCTTAGTGATCCGGTGGTAGAACGTGGGATTGCCATCGCTCAACGGATAAAAGCTACCCTGGGGATAACAGGCTTATCTCCCCCAAGAGTCCACATCGACGGGGAGGTTTGGCACCTCGATGTCGGCTCATCGCATCCTGGAGCCGTAGTAGGTTCCAAGGGTTTGGCTGTTCGCCAATTAAAGCGGTACGCGAGCTGGGTTCAGAACGTCGTGAGACAGTTCGGTCCCTATCTGTCGCGGGCGCAGGATATTTGAGGGGATCTGTCCCTAGTACGAGAGGACCGGGATGGACCGACCGCTGGTGTACCAGTTGTCATGCCAATGGCACGGCTGGATAGCTAAGTCGGGCACAGATAAACGCTGAAAGCATCTAAGCGTGAAGCTAACCCCAAGATGAGATATCCCACCAGCAATGGGTAAGACCCCATGCAGACGACATGGTTGATAGGCCGGAGGTGTAAGTGCAGCAATGTATTGAGCTAACCGGTACTAATAGGTCGAGGGCTTGACCAAATAAAAAAAATTTGCTAAAGTAACGTCGAGAGATTGAGAATAGTCTTCGGTAGATTTGGATCCTGCAGTGGTCTGGGTTTAGGTCACAGCTTTACATTATATAGTTTTGAGGGTGCAAATGCCGGTTTGCAAGTCAGAGCTTGCACCGATTTGATAAGGTTTAAGATTTCTGGTGGGCATAACGAGAAGGCAACACCCGTTCCCATCCCGAACACGGCAGTTAAGCTTCTCAGTGCTGACGATACTTGGCTGGAGACGGCCTGGGAAAATAGGTCCCTGCCGGAATTATATTCCTCAATAGCTCAGCTGGTAGAGCATGCGGCTGTTAACCGCAGGGTCGTAGGTTCGAGTCCTACTTGAGGAGCCAGGCAAAAACCTCGCAGACTTGGATAGCTGTGAGGTTTTTGTTTAATATAAGTCGGAAGGTACTCTAATGAACATTCGGATAATAATATCCCCTCTTGTCGGGGGGCTTATTGGCCTGGTAACAAACGGTCTGGCAATAAGAATGCTGTTTAGACCGCTAAAACCCGTATACATCGGAAAACTCAAACTGCCATTCACTCCCGGACTTATTCCCAAGGAAAGGCCATATCTTGCTAAAGCTATCGGCGATGTGATAAGCAGGGATTTGCTGGATGAAGAAACGCTGAAAAACACCCTGTTATCCGACACGATGAAAAGCCATATATTCACAAAAATTGACGAAGTAGCGGACACGTACGGCAAAACCGGCGATACAGTGGAGACGGTGCTGGAAAAACTGGCGTCTAAAGATGTAATACGGGACAAGCTTGACGCCTCGAAAGAGATTTTGTCGCTGACGATTGTACAAAAAGCCATAGAGCAGGACATTGGAAAAGGTATCGTGGATTATGCCTGCGAAGAAATAGTTTCCAAGGCGAAACCCATACTCAGGACCCTGACCAAAAGTGCGCTGAATTCCGTGAAGGAACCTGTTGCGAGAAAAATAAACGTGTTGATTGAAGAAAAATCATCGCCCGTTATTGAAAGGTTTATAGGCGACCAAGCCGAAGAAATATTAAAAATGCCCGTTAGTGATATTATTGAAAGGTATCACGACAAAATACCCGGTATAAAACAATACGTATGGAAAACGTATGAAGATATAATAGCTAATAAACTGGCCGGGGTATTGGAGACGGTCAATATTTCGGAAGTGGTGTGCAGCAAGATCAACGAGCTGGATTTGCAGGAACTGGAGAGAATAATAATGGTTTTAATGAAGAAAGAACTCAATGCCTTGATTTGGCTGGGCGGGCTGCTCGGAATGATTATGGGGCTTATTGGCGAACTGGTGGAATTTATATAGAAGTATGTCGTTTTTTAACCTTTTTTTAATGTGACGATGTTATAATATTTGATATTATGTTGCCGGGTTTAAAGCGTTGTCTAGTAAATACCTATTATAAAATTTGCCGGTGAACATAAAATAAATCTACGTCGGAAAAATACTGAAGATATTTGAAGGGACGTAAACTCATATGAAAGCATGCTATTCAGCCAGGGTAATATTGGTGTTTCTAATTTGTATATCACTGTTGAGCGGATGTGCCAATATCAGGTCGGTACTGCCCGGTGCAAAAAATCCGGGCACAGTCCATGACGAAAATGAAGAACTTGATATTGATGCGTCTCCAGGAACTGCTGCCGGAGACTTTGCCGTTGCGGAAGGAACAGCGGAGGGTGCCGCCGGAACTACGGAAATTCCGGGAGAAGAAAACGAAGAAAACGCAGAGACTGTCAATACGGCGGAAGAAAAAACACCGCCCAAGGTAAAGGCGCTTTACCTGACTGGCTGGACGGCCGGGGGCAAAAAAAACATCGAGTATTATGTTGAATTGGCAAACACTACTGAAATCAATTCATACGTGGTCGATATAAAGGATGACGACGGCTATGTCGGTTATGAGTCCGAAGTGGAAGCCGTAAAGGAAAACGGCACCTGGAAGAAGAAGTACGATCCGGATTACATGCTGGAAGCTTTTCATGACAATGGCATATATGTTATCGGCAGGCTTGTGGCGTTTAAAGATCCCGTCTACTCGATAAAGAGGCCGGATCTGGCGATAAAGAATAAAAACGGAGGCCTGTGGAAGGACAATAAGGGGATGTGCTGGCTGAATCCTTACAACAAGGAGAACTGGGAATATCTCATAAGTATTGCCAAGGAAGCCGTTGCCAAGGGTTTTGACGAAATCCAGTTTGACTATGTCCGTTTTCCGAGCGATGGGAAAAAGGCGAATATGGATTTTAGCGGGATTGAACAGGAAAAGTACGAAGCAATTAATGAATTTCTGGCATATGCCAAGGCAGAGATTCCTGAAGTGCCTATCTCAGCCGATATTTTTGCCATCACGCTTGAAAGCCCGGCAGATACGGAGGATATCGGGCAATACCTGGAATATATAGGCATGGATATTGATTATATCTCGCCAATGGCTTATCCTTCCCACTACGCGTATGGACAGATTATAAACAAAATCAGGTTTGATGCTCCCGACCTTGATCCTTACGGGGTCGTATATAATACGCTGGTTAAGGGCAAAGACAGGATTGCGAAAGTAGAAGGATACAAGGCCAAGGTAAGGCCGTATCTCCAAGCCTTTACCGCATCGTGGCTAAAGCCCCGCAATGGTAGAAAAATGTACCAGAAATATGGAGCCGAGCAGATGAGGCAGCAGATCAAGGCTGTGTATGACGCGGGGTATGAAGAATGGATATTCTGGGATCCAAGCAATAAATACAGCGTAGAAGCGTTTGAAAAGGAAACGGGAGAAACGTTAGCCGCGGAATAAACTGTTTGCGTTTATTTTTAAAAAATTTTTCATATGACACCTTTTTTCGGTCATAATCATAAGCCGGGGCATCTTCCATTACCGTCCGGCCAGGCGTGCCGTTTTCTCCCTGGCATGCAACAAGTTTGCACACTATTTTGCCGTTTTATGTCATTATATGCCCCTTCCTTTGCAGCCAGCCTTATACTTTCTGAAATTATTCCTGACATCCTTAGAGGCAACTGTCATGGCAATATCATTGCCGTAATTGATAAATTGGCTAAATAAGCCAATATAATCTTTCTTAAATTGGCTTAATTACAAATAATTATTATATGTTTGGTTAATATATTGCGGAGCATATTTTTGTATAATTTTCAATAGGACTTATTTACTAATTTCATTTTACACCTTTTATATTGACCTTGTCCCTGCGGAAATGATACAATATACAGTACCAAGAGATTTTCCCCATACAAAATATTGTATATTCAAGGAGGCCATATAATGAACTTATCCGAGAACGCACTGAAAGTCCTCGAAAAAAGGTATCTTGCCAAAGATGAAAATGGCACACTTCTTGAAACTCCTGAAGACATGTTCAGACGGGTGGCTAAAACGGTAGCATCGGCAGATGCTCCCTATTGTTCAGCTTCCGGGCTCAAATCTATTGAAAAAGATTTTTTCAATATGATGGCAAATCTGGAGTTTTTGCCAAATTCCCCGACCTTGATGAACGCGGGGCGGCCTTTGGGGCAACTGAGCGCATGCTTTGTATTGCCCGTTGAAGATACCATGGAAGGAATTTTTGATTCCATAAAAAACGCCGCATTGATTCATAAGAGCGGCGGAGGCACAGGCTTCAGCTTTTCCAGGCTCAGGCCCAAGGGGGCGACCGTTAAATCTACTGGCGGCGTGGCCAGCGGCCCGATCAGTTTTATGAAAGTTTTCAACGCCGCAACGGAAGCGGTCAAGCAGGGCGGAACCAGAAGAGGGGCCAATATGGGCATTCTCAGAGTGGATCATCCTGATATCCGCGAATTTATAACATGCAAGCAGGATAACAAGGACATAACCAATTTCAATATCAGTGTCGCTGTGACAGAAAAATTCATGGAAGCGGTGGAAAAAGACCTTCCATACGAACTTATAGACCCGAGGACCGGGAAGTCGGTCAAGCAGGAGAGCGCAAGAGAGATCTTCGATATGATCGTGAGCAATGCCTGGAATAACGGGGAGCCGGGGATAATATTCCTCGACAGGATAAACAAGGACAACATCACGCCGGAGCTTGGGGAAATAGAGAGTACAAATCCGTGCGGTGAACAGCCGTTACTTCCGTATGAAGCGTGCAATCTCGGTTCCATAAATCTTAGCTTGATGGTGAAAAAAACCAACGGCAAAATGGACGTTGATTATGACAAGCTTGGCAAGGTAGTGAGGAAGGCGGTGCACTTCCTTGACAATGTTATCGATGTTAACCGTTACCCGCTTCCCCAAATAGATGAAATGGCCAGGGGCACAAGGAAAATAGGCCTCGGGGTCATGGGTTGGGCGGATCTTCTTTGCAGGCTGGGAATACCGTATAATACGGACAAGGCTATAAAACTGGCCGAAAAAGTCATGCACTTCATCCAGGATGAAGCAAGGCAGGCCTCCGTTGAACTGGCAGAGAAAAAGGGCGTATTCCCGTTCTTTGAAAAGAGCATTTACAAGGATCTGGGCGTCAGGGTCAGGAACGCTACCACGACAACGATTGCGCCTACGGGTACATTAAGTATCATTGCCAACTGTTCCAGCGGAATCGAGCCGCTGTTTGCCATCTCATACATCAGGAATGTCATGGATAACGATGAACTGGTTGAGGTAAACCCATTGTTTAAAGAGCTGGCAATGGTGGAAGGGTTTTACTCCGATGATTTAATGAAGCGAATCGCCAAAAAAGGCTCGCTTAAAGGTTTTGCGGAAATACCTGAAAAAGTGAAGGAAGTATTTGTCACGGCACACGACATCACTCCCGAATGGCATGTGAAGATGCAGGCTTCATTCCAGAAATATACCGACAACGCGGTTTCAAAAACGGTCAACCTTAGCAGGGGAGCAACGAAGGAAGATGTTAGGGCGGTATTTGAACTGGCTTACAAAACATGTTGCAAAGGAGTTACAATTTACAGGGACGGCAGCCGCGAAAGCCAGGTACTGAATATCGGTGCCGTCGGCGACAAAGAGATGACGCTGAAGGCAGGGCAGTTAGGAGCGGCAGGGGGGTATGCGAAAATATCTCCCAGGCCAAGGCCGAACATCACTACCGGGTTTACGGAAAAAGTCAGGATCGGCTGCGGAAACCTTTATATAACTGTAAATTACGATGAGGAAGGAATATGCGAAGTCTTTACAAATACTGGCCGTGCAGGAGGCTGCCCGTCGCAGTCCGAGGCGACCAGCCGGCTTGTGTCCATCGCGTTGAGGTCTGGTATCGACGCAAAGTCCATTGTTGAGCAGTTAAAAGGAATCAGGTGTCCGTCCACGATAAGGCAGAAGGACCTTAAAGTATTATCCTGTCCCGATGCGATAGGGCGCCTGATTGAAAAGGTGCTGGAGCTGCAGAACGGCAACGGGAACAATAGCGAAGAGGACAATGACGACAGTTTCAATTGTGTTACCAGGCCAAATGTGATAACGACCGAATGTTCCAGTGATTTGCTGAGCATGACTAATTGCCCGGAATGCGGAGAAGCCGTGGAGCACGAAGGCGGCTGCGTCATATGCAGGTCTTGTGGCTTTAGCAGGTGCGGGTAATATGCTTTAATAATGTTGGCATTATTGTTAGTTAATATTCTCAATTCTCCTGGAAAAGTAGGGTGAAAATCAGTTCATTCTACTTTTTCTACTTTTTTATTAAGTATGAAACTGGTATATTGGTGTATGATAAACTAGTTTATATGGCTATATAATGGTTGTGAGGTTGATATGAAAAACTTAAAGAGAATTGTCAAATATGCAAGGCCATACTGGGGGCTTCTTGCCATCTCCGGCGCGAGTATTTTCGCGGTCACCTTGTTGAACCTGGCAGGCCCGTGGCTGATTACCGAGCTTATGAATATATTGACCGGTGAGTTTACGGAAGCGTCCATGGGCGCGGTCCGGGATATCGCCATCTTGCTTGCCGGTACGTATATATTTAAAGTATTGTTCAGGTTCCTCAACAATTACATGGGCCACAAGGCAGCATGGAACCTTGTCGCGGACATGAGGACGATGGTATATGACCATCTTCAGAAGCTGTCGCTGCGCTATTACCAGGACAAGCAAACCGGTCAGCTGATGTCAAGGGCGGTAAATGATACCGCGACATTTGAGCTCCTGATTGCGCATGCTGTGCCCGAATTGTTTGCGAATGTCCTAATTTTTACGGGAGTTGCGGTAGTTCTTTTTTGCAAAAATGTTTACCTGGCTCTGCTGACAATGGTGCCAATCCCGTTTTTGATGTACGGAAGCTGGGTGTTCATTAAAAAAGTCAGGCCTAACTTCCGTATTGCACAGGGGAGCCTCGCGGAGCTGAACGCTACGCTGCAGGACAACATATCGGGAATGAAAGAGATACAGATATTCAATCAGCAGCGCAGGGAGAAAATAAATGTAAAAAGAAAGGCAGAAAGCTATGCTTCCGCTATTTTGCACGCGCTCAAGCTGAGCGCCGTATTTCACCCGACAGTCGAGGCTATAAGCTCTGCCGGCACGGTGATTGTAGTTTATTTCGGAAGCAGGCTGGCATTGGGCGGCAGCCTTTCAATCCCGGATATTGTAGGATTCCTGCTTTACCTGAATTTGTTCTACCAGCCTGTCAGCGCGCTGGCCAGGGTGATAGAAGACCTGCAGCAGGCTATTGCCGGGGCCGACAGGGTCTTTGAAGTACTGGACACGGAGCCTGACATTGCCGATACCCCGGGGGCCGTGGATATCACGTCCTGCAAGGGCGACATTGTGTTTGAAAATGTAAGTTTCAGCTACATGGATTCAGCGCCGGTACTCCGCAACATCAGTTTTCGTGCCGCGCCCGGGAGCATGGTCGCGCTGGTGGGACCTACGGGAGTGGGTAAAACCACGATTATCAGCCTGATAGCCCGCTTTTATGACCCGGTGTCCGGGCGAATACTCCTTGACGGAAAGGATCTGAGGGAGATAACGCTTGCATCTCTCAGGAACCAGATTAGCATTGTACTCCAGGATATATTTCTCTTTAACGGCACGGTAGCTGAAAATATCGCCTATGGGAGCAAGAGCGCTTCCATGGAAGAGATAATACAGGCTGCGAAAACGGCCAGGGCACATGAATTCATTGCTGAACTGCCCGAGGGATATGATACCATAATCGGCGAGAGGGGCGTAAGGCTGTCGGGAGGGCAGAAACAGCGCCTGTCCATTGCCAGGGCGGTGCTTCGCGATACGCCGATACTCATACTTGACGAGGCGACGGCCGCCGTCGACGTTGAGACCGAGTCACGGATACAACAGGCTATTCATGAACTGGCCGAAAACAGAACAATTATAGTGGTGGCGCACAGGCTTTCAACAATAAAACGCGCCGATACAATCCTTGTCATAGATGAAGGAAGAATCGTGGAGTCCGGAAACCATTCTGAATTACTTACGCTAAACGGAATGTACCGGCAATTGTACGAACTGCAATTCAAGGACCAGGACACGATGATGCACGGTTAGCAGGTTTGCGGCTGTATTTTCGGACAAGGGGACATGAGCGTCAGGCAATAAAATCAATTTGTTGATAAAATGTGGAACCTTGCATCGAGAATAGTAGTCTAACTAGTTTGGCATAAAGGAGCTTGATCTTGAATTGAAAAACATAATCGAACTGAAAAACTTGAGAAAAGTCTACAGAATAGGAGAAGAGAAGGTTGTCGCACTGGACAATGTGAGCCTCGACATACAGAAGGGCGAGTTTTGCTGCCTGCTGGGCACGTCCGGCTCGGGCAAGTCTACGCTTTTGAACCTGATGGCAGGGCTTGAGAAGCCTACAAAAGGGACTATCAGGATTAAGGGGAAAGCGATAGAGAAGATGTCGGAGAAGCAGCTCGCGAAATTTCGCCGGGACAACCTGGGTTTTGTATTCCAGTCATACAATTTGCTTCCCATGCTTACCGCCCTTGAAAATGTCGGCATACCCCTTACTTTTAAAGGTGTGTCCAAATCCATAAGGGACAAGAAAGCAATGGAGATGCTGAAGGCGGTCGGCCTGGCAACGCATTACAAGCACAAGCCTTCCCAGATGAGCGGCGGCCAGCAGCAGAGGGTGGGTATAGCCAGGGCTTTTGTCACGATGCCTGAAATCGTCTTTGCCGACGAGCCGACGGGCAACCTTGATTCAAAAACAACAAAGGAGGTCATGGACCTCATTACAACGATGGCCAGGAAAAACAACCAGACGCTCGTCATAGTGACGCACGACATGCAAATAGCCTCATACGCCGACAGGATCGTCCATATACTGGATGGTAACATAGAAAAAATAGACATTATAAATAAAGCCGGGGGGTTTTCAAATGAAGAGGTTGACGGTAGTATTGATAACATTGGCACTGTGCCTGCAGGTGTTTAGCGGGACGGCAGTTTATGGAGCGGGTGAAGAAAACAGGATAAATATAGACTTTGACCAAACTGCCAGGAAAGACATAAAAAAAGGAGAATATGTTGGCGTAAGGCTGCATTGCACCAATATTTCGACAGATGAAATTACAGATCTTTATGTTGAAGTATTGCCGGGCTCGAGTTTTTCCCGGAGAGTCAAAGAGCCGGAAAAAATAAAAATACTTGATTCTTTACCGGCAGACAATGAGGAATACCCAGCCCATAAGTACATAGAATTAGTGTATTTAGGAAAAGGCAATGAGTTATATTTGCAGCTTAGTTATCAAGTTGATGGGAAGCCTCAAGCAGAAACGGAAGAAATAAGTTTGGTTGGTTTGGTTGAATCTGGCTCAGGTAGCGCCTCATCATCGCAGGATACATCGAAATACACCCCAAAGCTCGGTACGACCATCGGCAACCGCATACCGACCATTACTGCCGGTAGTGCCGAGACGATGACATTCCCGGTAAAAAACAGCAGCATATACCAGGCAAGGAATATAACCGCGACATTGAAAATGGCGGACGAGACGAAAGCGCCCTTTGTCCTTGAGGACTTCGACCTCAGGCAGAAGGTTGATTACATAAACGGGAACGATACGGAGAACATCTCTTTCATCGTGCGCATACTGAAAAGCGCACCCGAGGGTTTGTACCCGATGAAGCTCAATTATGATTTTGAAAATGCGTACGGTGACTATTTCACCGACTCGGAAACGGTATATATAAGGGTAAAAAATGACAATGTCAATCCCAGGCTTACGGTAGACTCTGTTTCGGTCAAAGAAGCCGATGCCGCGATAGGCACCGTCGATCTTGAAATAAAGATAAAAAACCTGGGCAACCTTCCTGCAAGGGATGTAAGGATTGCCCTGAAAGGGTTGAAAAGCGGCGGGTATACCGCCTACAACACGACGGACGTCAGGTATGTGAACAGGATAGAAGGCCGCGGCAGCGCGACTGTAAGCTACCGATTGCTGACGCCGACAGCCGATGTGGCCGGTGCGAATGAGCTGTCTGTAAAGATGGATTATACCGACAGCGTAGGAAACACGTATTCGGAGGAAAACCAGATATTTGTCCCGGCAGGCGAGGGCGGCTCCGTCAGGCCAAGCATCGTTTTTGAAAAAATTGCGTCACCGCAGACAGCGCTGGAACCGGGAAAAGACTTTGAGATAAGCGCCGATATTAAAAATAATGGCGGAACCGCAAAGAATGTAAAAGTAACGCTTTCGTCAGACCAGGGCATAATAACGAAATCGATGAATCCCGTCTACCTTGAAAAAATGGATGCTTCATCCGTAAAGAAAGTATCTTTCAAGCTTTTTGCCGTGGATGACGTTGCGACAAAAAATTACCCGATCTCTTTGAATATTGAGTACGAGGACCTGCTTGGAAACAAGTACAATGCGTCCCAGTATGTCGGGGTATTTGTCGAAAACAGCGCAGGGAAGACTGTTCCCAGGATCATAATAGACAATTATTCGATGGAACCTTTCCCGGTTAACGCAGGCGAGGAATTTAAGCTGAAAATGTCGTTTTTAAATACAAGCAGGACGGTTGACGTATCGAATATAAAAGTAACGGTCACGTCTGATGACGGCACCTTTACGCCTGCTGATTCCGGAAACACTTTTTACCTTGAAAGCATACCGAGCGGCCACAAAGTGGAAAGGGAGATGCTGCTGCACGTAAAGCCGGATGCTGAGCAAAAATCATATATGCTTACGGTAAATTTCGAATACGAGGACAACAGGGGAAATCCATATACTGCGAAGGAAACCATGAGCGTACGTGTTTTGCAGAACCCGAGGCTGGTTGTGAGTGATATCAACCTGATGCCCGAAGCGTTCGTAGGCCAGCCGGTATCAGTATACCTGGATTTCTACAACATGGGGAAATCCACGCTGTACAATCTTATGGTCAAGGTTGAGGGCGATTTCCAGGGACAAGGCCTCAGTTATTACGTGGGGAACTTTGAACCCGGAAGGTCGGACTTTTTCGATGCGTCATTTTCCCCGATGAATCCGGGAATGCAAAACGGAAGCATAGTGTTCACATTTGAGGACGCAAACGGCAAAATATCCGAAATACGAAAGGAATTCACGCTCAACGTTATGGAGATGCAGATGCAAGGCCCCATGCTGGATGAAAAAGGCATGCCCGTCGAAGGCATGATGGGGCCGGGTATGGAAGGAATGCCGGGCGGAGGGAAGAAAAGCGTTTTTGTCTATATAATCCCGGCGCTGGTGATACTCGCAACGGGTATTACAGTATTTGTCGTACTCAGGAAAAGGCATATCAAGAGGAAGGAAATGAGTCTGGATGAGTAAGAAGGATCTTATCAGGCTGGCTTTCAGGAATTTCATGAGAAGGAAGGTAAGGTCTGTCCTGACCATACTTGGCGTGCTTATCGGAACGGCGTCGATAGTGGTGATGCTGTCGCTGGGTATTGGAGTGAATGAAAGCTTCAGGAGGCAGCTTGAGAGAATGGGCAGCCTTAATGTCATAGAAGTCAACCGGTATTACTTTCAGGAGGACGGTATGGGCGGCGGAATAGCGCGGGAATCGGTGCTGGATGATAAAGCCGTGGCGAAAATTGCCGCAATTGAAGGCGTAGAAGCTGTTATGCCATACTTTCGGAGAGGGCTCAAGCTGGTTTCCGGCAAATATACAATGTATGCGAATATCGTCGGAGTGGATCCCAAGGCGCTCGAAGCTTTTGATTTCAAGGTTGCCGAAGGCAGGCTGCTGACTGAGGATGATACGACAGCGCTTCTCTTTGGCAGTCAGACGCCATACGACTTCTATAATCCGAGGGCAAACACCGGCAGGTACGGGGGAGTAATATATTACGGCGGCGGGTATGGAGGAGGTGAAAGGCCGGAACCCGACGTCGACGTGCTGAACGACAAGCTGATATTGACATTTGACATGAGCTACGGTGAACGCAGGCCGGCAGGAATGGGCGGACAGACGAACTACAGGCCGCCGAAACTTTACAAAGTGAAAGGCGTAGGCATCCTCGAGGAATCCCAGGATGAAAAATCATATTCCATTTTTATGAACATAGAATACCTGAGGAAAATCATCAAGGAAAATGAAAGGCAGCAAAGCGCCAGCGCCAGCGGGGTGAGGTACTCCTCAGGCAGGCAGCAGGAAGGCTACGACCAGATAAAAGTAAAGGTCAAGGACATGAACGATGTGCAGAAAGTGCAGGACCAGATAAAAGCGATGGGATACGGCACATACAGTTTGATCGATATTCTCGAAAGCATGCAGGAGACGTCGGCAACGCTGCAGGCTGTACTTGGCGGCATCGGTGCGATATCACTTTTTGTAGCTGCGCTTGGCATTACAAATACAATGATCATGTCGATTTATGAAAGAACCAGGGAAATAGGCGTGATGAAAGTACTGGGATGCATGCTTGGCGACATCAGGAACCTGTTCCTGTTCGAGGCGGGACTGATCGGGTTTATAGGAGGTTTGCTCGGCCTTGGGTTCAGCTATGGGGCTTCAGCCGTATTGAACCATTTTGCCGGGGGAGGAATCCTGGGAGGCGGATACGGCGGGGACAACGTCATATCGGTTATCCCGGTATGGCTGGCTTTGCTTTCCCTGTGCTTTGCAACCCTGGTAGGCCTTATATCCGGTTTCATGCCGGCAAGACGCGCAATGAAGCTTAGTGCGCTTGAAGCGATTAGAACGGAATAATGAAAAGCAAATTTTAACCAATTATTAATTTATTATTTCTTGCCTCCATATTAATATTAATATGGAGGCAAGAAGATGAAAAACCACGAAAGACAACTCTTAAAATCTGCCGCAAAGGGCAGTGTCGCCGCATATGAAGAGATTATCGGGCCTTACCGGAAAAAGGTTTACAACTTTATGCTAAAATCCTGCGGTGACGAATCAGAGGCTTACAGGCTTGCGTTGGAAGTATTTGTCAAGGTCTTCGAAATGCTGATATCAGGTGAAGACCTAAGCATCCCGTTCACAATTTACAAGACTGCCGGAGAACTCAGCAGGCAGGCCGGAAGCATAGTACAAAAAATATCCTGATTCCTTCCTCATTCAAATGTTTAATAGAAGCAAGGCTAAAAATGTTGTAGAATAGTAATAACATCAGTTGTTTTATTGGCGTAGTATCATCGGAAAACTGTTTAGTTTATTGTCGGATATCGCCAGGGGAAATGTATTTTTGAAAGAGGTTAAGGAATATGAATGATGCCGGAGTGAAGGTGCTTGTGGTGGAAGATGAGCCTTCCATCAGGAAATTTATCGCAATCAATTTGAAGAGAAACGGTTTTACCGTACTTGAAGCGGAGTCCGGCGAAAAGGGGATAGAGATGGCGGCTACATATAAGCCGGAAGTGATGGTGCTGGATGTCATGCTGCCGGGAATTGATGGCTTCCAGGTATGCGGCAGGTTAAGGGAAGAGATGCCGGAGCTTATCATCATAATGCTTACGGCAAGGGGGCAGGACATCGATAAGATAACCGGGCTTGAGATAGGCGCGGACGACTATATGGTGAAACCTTTCAACCCAAGGGAACTGGTAGCCAGGATACGCACCATTCTCAGGAGGACGGAAACGCTTAAAACGCCGGATGATGACATTCTTTGCCATAAAAATATGCGAATGGACTTGAAATCACAAAAGTTTTTTAAAGATGATGTTGAAATCGAACTGACGCCCACCGAGTACCAGATTCTTAAAATGTTCATGTCGAACATCGGAAGGGCGTTAAGCAGAAATGAACTTTTTAATTCCGTGTGGGGGAAGAATTATTTCGGTGATCTGAAAACGCTGGATGTATACATAAGAAGGCTAAGGGAAAAAATCGAGGAAAACCCGTCGAAACCGCAGCATATAGAAACAGTATGGGGATACGGTTACAGGTGGTGTGATAAGTGATGCCGGACCCAAGGCCTTTCTTCGGCAACCGGGCTTATGGCTGCGGACAAAATGGAGATTCCGGCGCGGGCAATCAATGGAGGTATTGATATGACGGAATTCATACAGGTATTTACAACAGTGGACAGCAGGGAAAATGCCGGCAAAATAGCTGAGAGGCTGCTGGAATGCCGGCTTGCGGGCTGTGTCCAGGTGAGCGGGCCGATAACCAGCTCCTACTGGTGGGAAGGCAGGATAGAGACATCTGAAGAATGGTATTGCGTGATTAAAACCGCCGCCAGCTTGTACAGGGATGTCGAGCGGGAGATTATTTCCGTGCACCCGTATGAGGTGCCCGAGATCCTGGCGTTACCGGTGGTCGACGGAAGCAAAACCTACCTCGACTGGCTGGCGGATTCAATGCAGCGCAAAAATCAGGCCGGGAGACAGATATAATGGCACTGAGCATCAGGAAGAGGATGGCTCTGGGCTTCATATTTATCATAATCATGACGGTTTTTGTCCTGGAAGTGCTGATTATCAGCATTGTCCGTGTCAACTACTACAACAACCTGGAGGCGAATTTGCGCAGCCAGTTGAAGGTGGCGTGCGAAATTTACGACAGGTACTTTTCGGATGCCTCGTTATACGATAATGTGCTTAATAATGTTGATGCTTTCTGGAAGCAGACCAATGCGCAGGTGCAGATAATTGACGCGAATGGGACCGTGCTGATGGATTCCATCGGTTATATGCCGCCGGAAGATGAACGGCTGCCTGATGTCGAAGAGGCCCTGGAGACCGGTGAAGGCACCTGGACAGGCAGCGTGCCGTACGATGAAAACGGGATAATGGCGGTTTCCGAGGCCCTTAAATCAGACGGGGTTACCGTCGGCGTACTTCGCTTCATAAGTACACTGAAGGAAGTAAACGAAGACGTGCGGGCACTGGCAAAATTATTTATTGTAATAGGGTCCGTAGTTACAGCCGTTTCTGTTATCTTAAGCTTTATTCTGTCAAATTCCATCGTAAACCCATTGAAGAAAATCACGTCTGTAGCCGCCAGGATGGCATCGGGCGAGTTTCATTTAAGAAGCGAAAAAACCTACGATGATGAAATAGGCAAGCTTTCCGACACGTTAAACTATCTTGCCGACGAAATAGACAAGAGGGACAGGCTGAAGAATGATTTCATTTCTTCTATTTCCCATGAACTCAGGACCCCGCTGACATCCATCAAGGGCTGGGTGGTTACTTTGGCGGAGCTCGGGCAGGACGACAGGGAACTGCTTGTATCAGGACTGGATATTATCGAGAAGGAAAGCGACCGGCTTACGTCAATGGTGGAGGAATTGCTGGATTTTTCAAGGCTTGCTTCGGGCAAGCTAAGTATCAGGAAAGAAGAGGTCCCTCTTGAAGAATTCGTCGACAGCGTCGGCAGGCAGCTTGCTCCCAGGGCAGCGCGGGAAGGCCTTGATTTTACTGTCGAGGTTGAAGGAGAATTGCCCGTGATGATGACTGACGGCAACAGGCTGAAACAGGTGATAATCAACGTCCTGGACAATGCCTTCAGGTTTACGCAGGCCGGAGGGAGCGTATATTTCAATGTGGCTGCAAGCGGAGGAGAGGTCATTTTTACCGTAAGGGATACGGGATGCGGCATACCTGCCGATGAACTGCTCCATATAAAAGATAAGTTTTTCAAAGGCAAGAACAGTAAAACGGGCAACGGGATTGGCCTGTCCATTTGTGATGAAATTATAAAGCTTATGAAAGGTACTTTTTCAATATACAGCGTCGAGAATAAGGGCACAAAAGTAGTCATACGCCTGCCTATAGTAACGGAGGGCAATATAGCATGAAACGGAAGAAAGTTATCGCACTGGCATTGCTTTTTGCTTTTGTATTTTCAGGGTGTACGCCAATAAAGCCGGACAGCGCTGACAGGATTAGCCGTCCAAAGAACATGGCGGCTCCTGTTACAGGTACATGGCGGTTGGAAAACTTGCTTAAGGAGGGCGTAAACGGGGCAGGAGAAGTAAACGACCCGTTGACCGGCGAAATTATAAGCTTTTCCACGGATAGCATGATATACGCGGGAAACCGTTACGACAATATCAGCTATAAAATAAAAAGGGTCGGCACTGAAGAGTATTTTTTGCACAAAAGTACCCGGATCTCGGGAGAAACAAACCGTTTCGGCAGTGAAATCTTCATACTGACAGTTTATTCGGATGATAATTATATCCTGGAATTAATCAAAAGCCATAAAGGTGAAATAATAGCGGTAATAGACGACCGGTATTACAATATGAAAGAGGTACCGGACAGTTATTCGAATATGCTTTATGCCCACGACGGCGCTGCAGAACCGGCGGACGGCATTCTTGCGGAGATTTCGGAGCAGGCTCCGAGTTCAGGCCTGCTGCTTGGCGTGCGCATTCCCGAGCAAATGAATGACGGCCTCGGGGATTACAGCTATGGGACTTACTGGATATCAAGCGTTGAACGCAGCATCCGTCCGGTGCTCTATGCCAGGAATATTTACCTTCCGAGGATGGACGGGTTCTGGAAAATGCGGGTGGAGAAAAAGCTTGGCCCGGAAGGTGTTGAAGATGTCCTGGTTGCGTCCAAGGTGTCAGGTGTTGGAACCGACGGCAAACTGAAAGCCCTTAATAGTATTTCCGACCGCGTGGAGACCAGGAATAGGAAGGCCATTATTTATGTAGGCAATGATTATGCCTGCATTGAGAATATCGATTACGTGACGCGGGATGATACCGGAAAACCCGGCTTGGAAAAAACTTTGCGCACGCTGCCGGTTGACAACCTTGCTTATGTCGATGGGATAGAAATATCCGACCTGGCGGGGGAAAACGGAGCCCTGGCAATGAAGAACGCCATTTCAGATATCCTGGAGAAATCGGGCATTAACGGAATGGCAATCGTTAATAGCGAATCGGGCGAGAAAAATTTCGCACTTTTCAGAAAAACAGGACACTGGTTCTTCAAGGGAAGGCTCAACCTTAACCAGCAGGAGCCATTTACATACGTTGATTTCAATATTAACCTGATACCTCCTTCCAACATGGTCGCCTATGATGTACTGCAGGTGCCCTGGACGGAAATGAAGGATAAGCTGCCACATGCCATTGACATATATACTTCGCCGAATAAAGACATTGCGGTCGTGCTGACGCGGAATGAAATATACGTTTATTCAATTCACGATAAGCAGTTGTCGGATGAGCCGCTGGGCAAATACCGGCTGAAGGACGGCAGTTCGGTGATTATGGCCGAATGGTGCATGGGAAGCTATGTTTCGGCATGGGAAAAGTCCTTTATAAGAAATAATGAGACAATACCGGTGGAGAATATCCTGAAGTGATTCTTTATTCGCCATGGGGAGGATGCCTTAATTTGCGCCGTGTCTGCCTGTCCTTGGCTTACCCGTCCTTAGATATGTTCTCCCGGCCGCGATGTGAGCGTCATAATTGAAGGGAGCCTGTCAAGAGCTTCCTCGTCATCGCTTTTTACATTGAAAAAATGCTGCTCCGTAATTTTTTCATCTATTGCATCTTGATTTTTACCATGGTGTATGCTAATATTACACAAATGAAACACAAATGTACGTCAGCTGTGGACATGGAGGTGTGATATGGATAACGGCTCTACTTATTTGCTGGTAGACAGTGTTGTGCTTCCGGATGTATTTTTAAAGGTAATCGAGGCGAAAAGGATATTGAGCACGGGCAAAACCAAAACGGTGAATGAAGCCGTGAAGGAAGCCGGCTTAAGCAGGAGTGCCTTTTATAAGTACAAGGATTTTGTTTTCCCGTTTTATGAGACATCGAGGGGCAGGGTGATTACTCTTTTTTTCGTTGTGGAAGATTTTTCGGGAATACTCTCAAGCATTATCAGCAGGATAGCGCAGGCAAAGGCCAATATAGTCACCATAAACCAAAATATCCCGATCAATGGACTTGCTGACGTTACCATATCTATTGAAACAGCCGGAATGACCTTGGATATTGGCGAACTTATGGAGAGCATCGGCGAAATAGAAGGCGTGCGGAGAAAGGAGATACTGGCAAGGGATTAGCGCCGTTGTCACACGACTTGTAAAGACCAGGGAGTAAAAAATTACGATTACTGAATATAAAAATGGCGACTTTAGCAGGGGAGGACATATTTATGGATATCGCGATTGCCGGATATGGCGTTGTAGGCTCCGGTGTGGCCGAAGTTATCAGGAAAAACAGCCGAAGCATAGCTTCCAGGGCAGGTGAGCATATCAGGGTTAAAAAAATACTGGATATCAGGGATTTCCCTGAAGGACCCGATAGTTTACTGTTTACCAGGAACCCTGACGATATTTTTAACGACCCGGATATAAGGGTTGTTGTTGAAACAATCGGCGGAGACGGGGTAGCTTATGAATACACGAAGAGAGCTTTTACCGCGAAGAAGCATGTAGTTACGTCAAACAAGGAACTGGTGGCGAAACATGGCCCCGAATTGTTGAAAATGGCCGCTGACAACGGTGTGAATTACCTGTTTGAGGCCAGTGTAGGCGGGGGCATTCCGATAATCAAGCCGCTGAACGAATGCCTTGCTGCAAATATCATAAACGGCATTACCGGGATATTGAACGGTACAACTAATTATATGCTTACCCAGATGAGAAGGGAAGGCCGAAGTTTCCAGGAAGCGCTGGATGCCGCCCGGCAGAACGGCTATGCCGAAGTCGACCCGACGGATGATATCGAGGGTATTGACGCATGCAGGAAAATAGCCATTCTTTCGTCAATAGCATACAATGAGTATGTAGACTGCAGAAAAATATATACCGAAGGCATTACAAGGATTACACAGGAAGATATGCAATACGCAGAATCGATGGATTCCGTCATAAAGCTTATTGCCGTCAGCAGGAAGGAAGGCGGCAGGATTTTCGCACGCGTATCGCCGGCAATAATAAGCAAAAGTCACCCGCTTGCCGGTGTGGAAGATGTGTTTAACGCTATTGTTGTAAGCGGTGACGCCATAGGGGAGGCCATGTTCTACGGAAAGGGCGCCGGCAAGCTTCCGACGGCCAGCGCGGTGGTTGCCGATATCATAGATATTGCAAAGTACAATGTAGTCAATGGCAGTGAATGGAAAAGAAATGAGAACGGCAACATGGTACCGTTTGGAGAGAGTATGACACGCTATTTCGTGAGGCTTTCCTCAAAAGATAAAGCAGAAGCGGCCGAGCATGCCGGGAAACTGTTCGGCAGGCTCGAATTCATCCGGCCTGCAAGGAAGGAACTGGAAGGTGAGATTGCGTTTACCACCTCCAGGGCAACTGAAGCGGAATTGTCCAGGCTGGTGAACGTTTTTGCCGAAACCGGGCCGGCCAAGGAGATTATCAATGTGATAAGAATAGAGGAGTGAGGAGCGGCTGAATTGGTAGTTAGGGCGGCTTGTTTTATTCAGAAACGATGCATAAAACCTAAGAGCCTGTAAATTCAGCCGGCGCAGACTTACATTGTACTTAATAGTCCGCGCTATGCGCAAAATCAAACGTGACTCGCCCGTAGACCCCGGGCTGGTCGCAAGCTTCGCTTGCTGCTCGCCCATGCGTCCTGGATGCTCGAACAGGTCGTGATTTTGCCTGGTACTTGCTCGGATTAACAGGCTCTATAGGCTTGATGCATAATGTTCCTGAATAAAACAAGCCGTCCTATCCGCCAATTCGGCCATCGTCAAAGCATAACACTCCAGGAAACATAAAATCCGCTATTGAAAATCTTGCCCCGATAGTATAAACTTAACTTGTAAAACTAAATACCAAGTCGAGTACGGCATAAGGTATCAGCCGAAGGCTGATATAGAGAAACCAGCGATGATTTGTGTGGACAAGCGCAAATGGGCGCGCATCGCCTGGTTCTCAAATAGGGAAGTGGGTTAGAATCCCACGCGGTCCCGCCGCTGTAATAGAGGAGTCCTGACGCATGCCACTGGGAAACCGGGAAGGAGCGTCCGGACGATGATGCTTGAGCCAGAAGACCTGCCTATGCCAATGATGCAATACTCTACGAGCGATAGGGGGTGCATTGGATGTCGGTCGATTATTTCTATATGCATATAAAAGCCTCCTGAAAGCGAAGTCGGGAGGCTTTACTTATGGAACCGGAAGCAATCGGCAGGACAATTCTTCCGGTTGGGAGCCGGACTGGCGGGGGGATGAAACGTTTCCATGATTCCCTGTGATTCTCCCGGATTCCCTTGATTACAGGAACCCGAAAAGGAAAAGGGTGATTTGATGAAAGGCCTGGTGCACATATATACCGGGGACGGAAAGGGTAAAACCACGGCGGCCATAGGGCTTGGCGTAAGGGCATGCGGCCGCGGACTGAAAGTTCTTATGGTTCAATTTTTAAAAAGCATGCCGACGGGTGAAGAAGTTGGCTTAAAACGGCTTGAGCCCGGTTTCATGCTATACAGGGGAACAAGCAGTGAAAAATTTGTGCCGCAGATGAGCGAAGATGAAAAAAGAAAGACTGCTGAAGAACAACTGGGTATTTTTAACTACGCCCGGGAAGCGGCTGAAAGCGGCAGATACGACCTTATTATCCTGGATGAAGCATTTGGCGCAATCGCTTCCGGAATGCTTGATGCAAACCTCCTTATACAGTTTGTAAAAGCCAAGCCTGAAAAGCTGGAATTAGTTTTAACCGGCAGGGGAGCGCCGAAAGAGTTTATGGATTTGGCAGACTATGTTTCACAGATCCATGCGCTTAAGCATCCGGCGGAAAAGGGCGTCAGTGCAAGGCGCGGAATAGAGTTTTAAGCCAGTTGAACCGGCGGGCAGTCTTTTATTGTGGAGCGGGAACCGTGGTCTGCCCGGCGGGGGATTATGAAAAGGAGAAGATGAAAGATGCGAAGAAGGAAAAGGTATGTTGATAATGCGGTGAACAGTAAAAATGTAAGAAACCGCAATACTCTATATATGGCGATAGTTTTGTTGGCCCTTGTAGTTACCATGATGTTGGTAAACCAAAAAGCAGCCAAAATGAAAAATATCGGGAACATGGCTGAAACACAGGATGTGCGTGAAGCCGGTATGGTGCAGGACGGGGTATTAGCGCAGGATACCCTGCAGGGACAGCATGGTTACGCGCAGGCGCCAGCCGGCGGGGAGTCCGGTAGTGGCAGCCAGGCTTCCGTATCGGACACGCAATTCCCATTGAAGGTTACCGATGCAAACGGGGATGAAGTAATCATACAGAGCGAACCAAAGCGGATCATATCGCTTACATTGGGAACCGACGAGATGCTGCTGGGCCTGATTGATAAAAGCAGGATCACAGCCTTGACCAGGTATGCGGATGATGCAGGCATTTCGAATGTAGCTGTGGAAGCTGCCGAAATACCTGAGCGGGTCACAATGGACCAGGTGGAAAAGATTATTTCCCTCAAGCCTGATCTTGTATTCCTGGATACGTGGGTTGAAGCCGACTATATAAAACAACTGAGGGATGCGGGCATTACCGTGTATGCTTTTAGGACTCCGAGCAATATTGATGAGCAGAAAGCTGTTATAAAGGAAATTGCCCGCCTGGTTGGAGCGGATGAAAAAGGCGAGGAAATAGTCGGGTGGATGGATGAAAAGCTTAAAGCGGTGGAGGACAAGCTTGCGCTAATAAAACCTGAAGATCGCCTTACCGTAATGGATTACGGGGAACTGGGCAGCAGCGGCCTGGGGACCAATTTCGATGATATCGTTACCCGGGCAGGCTTGGTTAATGTTGTATCCAGGGCTGGTATGACAGGCTGGCCGCTGGTGTCGAAAGAGAAAATAATCGAATTCAATCCGGACATTATTATTTTGCCGTCATGGTACTATGACCCGGGCAATTCGCTTGAGGGCATGATAGATACCCTTAAAAGCGATGCGAGTCTCAGTACGGTCAATGCGATAAAAAATGACAGGCTTATAACGGTGCCGAACGAGCATATCAGCGCCATATCACAATACGTGGTACTGGCGGTGGAGGATGTGGCAAAGACGGCTTACCCGGAACTTTTCGAATAGTCCTGCTTATTAAGCATTTTGATTAAGGATGCGTGCATATGAAAAAAGCCGAAAAAGCTGGAAATATTGATAAATACGAAAAAATACCTGAAAACCATGTATACGCGAAGCTGCGTATTGTCATTCCGGTCATGCTGGTGCTCCTGGCGGCCGTAGTAGTACTCGGCGTTGCGCTGGGAGCGGTCTACGTACCGTTCGGGAGGGCTGTAAGGATTATTTTGTCGGGCATGGGATTGTTGCAGGATCCGACAATACCCGCCGAACAGTTCTCAATAATCTACCTTGTCAGGTTCCCGCGTGTTATCATGGGGTGCCTGGCAGGCGGAACGCTTGCGGCATGCGGTACTGTCATGCAGGGCATGTTCCGCAATCCCATGGCCGATCCGGGAATATTGGGCGTATCAAGCGGGGCTGGACTGGGAGCAGTTATTGCGATTATACTTGGTTTATCCTCACGCAGTATCTACTTGCTTCCGCTGTTTGCGTCGGCAGGGGCACTTCTCGCAGTTGCGATAATATACATATTGTCACTCAGGAAAGGGAAAGTATCGCCGCTTACGCTTATATTATCCGGTATAGCGGTGAGTACATTTATTGCGGCTATTATACAGCTTTTACTGGTCAGGAGCAAAAACCATGAAGTGAGGATATATATTTTCTGGACGATGGGAGGGCTTAACGGTATAGTATGGGAGCAGGTACGGATTGCCGCGGCTCCCCTGGCCATACTGGTACTGACGCTGATGTTGTTTTCACGCGATTTGAACCTGCTGCTTCTTGGTGACGAGGAAGCCCTGTCTGCCGGGCTCGAAGCCTCGCGCACCAGGAAGCTGCTGCTTCTGTTTACATCGCTTGCCACTGCGACCGCAATTTCCGTATGCGGACCAATCAGTTTTGTCGGGCTTATCGTGCCCCATATTCTCCGGCTCATAGTTGGTCCTGACCATCGGATACTTATACCGTCCAGCGTGCTTGGAGGTTCGATTTTCCTTGTCGGATGCGATATCCTGGCCCGCCTGCCACAGGGCGGCGAAATAAGCGTGGGTATTATCACGTCAATGCTGGGCGCGCCTTTTTTCCTTTACCTCCTTATCAAGTCAAAAAGGGAGGGTGAGATATTTTGAAAAGCGGCGAAAGAGACAGGATTCTGGTTATAGACGGGCTTAATTATTACGCCGGCGGGACGCATATCCTCAAGGAAATCAGGCTTAATGCCGACAGGGGCGAGTTCATAGGCCTTATCGGGCCGAACGGCGCCGGCAAGACCACGCTGTTGAAATGTATCAACGGGATATATAAAGGTGACGGCCGCATTGAAATAGCGGGAATGGATACGGGGCGCATGAGCAGAAGGCAGGTAGCCGCCAGTGTAGCCATGCTGCACCAGGACACGGAAATTACGTTTCCGTTTACGGCGATTGATATAGTAATGACCGGAAGATACCATCTGCTTGGAAGGTTTAGAGCCGAGAGCGCCGGTGATTATTCGGCTGTGCGCAGGTACATGGAATACACCGGCACGCTGGGATTGGAAAAACGCCTGGTAAACACGCTGTCCGGCGGCGAGCGGCAGAGGGTGCTTTTTGCCAGGGTGCTGGCGCAGGAAACAGACCTGGTCCTGCTGGACGAACCGTCGTCAAACCTCGATATTGCAAACGTGGAACAGGTTTTCTCATACGCGGCGGAATTATGCGGCAATGGGAAAACGGTGATTGCGGCCGTGCATGACTTGAAAACAGCGGTCCGCTTTTTCACTAGGCTGGTATTGATGAAAGACGGGCGGATTATTGCCGACGGCCCGCCTGAAACGGTGATTACGCGGGAGAATCTCAAGAAAGCATATGGCGTTAACGCGCTTGTTTATAAAAACCGTATTACCGGCCTGGTGGATTTTCACATGCCCGGGCAAAAAGACAGCAAGGGAAGGAATATAAAAGTCCATGTTATCGGCGGCGGCGGCTCGGCGTCGGGCGTTATCAGGCATTTGTTTGAAAACGGGTATGATATTACGGCAGGCGTGTTTGCGCATGGAGACAGCGATTTGAGCTGTGCGGACGTATTCGGAATAAAGGCCCTCGTATGCCGGCCGTTCAGTGAAATCGACAACAACACCCATCAGAGAACATTGAGCTTGTGAAGGCGTCGGATATCACGATCCTGTGCGATATGCCGTTTGGCATGCAGAACATAAGAAACCTGGAAGCGGCGGCGCATGCTTCAAGGCTTGTCATCATAGAAGACAAAGATGCTGCGAATCGCGATTTTACAGGCGGCAAAGCGCTGGCGGCATATAACCGCCTGAAGGAACGCGCAACCGTAGTCGAATCCGCCCGTCTTCACGAGGTGCTGCCATAAATGGAAACAGGAGTGCCTGGGTTGACGGTGCATGAGAGGCGGCGTGTGAAGCCGGAAAAATGCCGTCCGGGGTTAATGTCGCTTATGTGTAAGAGGTGAAATTGGAAAACATGGGTAAATTTATCCTGATAACAGGAGGAGCCAGAAGCGGCAAGAGCAGCCTGGCGGAAGAAATAGCCGGGGGATACGGCAATAATGTGTTATATATCGCCACAGCAGTCGGTTTTGATGAAGAAATGAAGGACAGAATCAGGCGTCACCGCCAAAAAAGGCCTGCCTCCTGGTATACGATGGAAGCATATCGTGACTTCGGCTCTATGCTGCCGCCATTGCTCGAGGGACGCGATGCGGTCCTCCTTGATTGCGTGACCAACATGGTTTCCAACATCATGGTGGAAAAGGCCATGGATTGGGAAAATCTTTCGCTGGAAGAGATGGATGATGTTGAGAAGGAAATAGAAGGACAGCTGGAATCCCTGCTTTCAATCGTACGGGGGTCGGACGTTCCATTTATATTTGTGACAAACGAACTTGGAATGGGTGTCGTTCCGGTCAGTGTACTAGGAAGAGCAGTGCGGGACTTTGCAGGCCGGGCGAACCAACGGTTGGCGCGCGCGGCTGATGAGGTGTACCTTTGTGTTTCCGGCATCCCGGTGAGGATTAAGTAAGCCGGGGACAGGCGAAAATGCGATAATCGAAAATGCTATAATCATTTGCGCGCCGCAGTGCAGGGAGGAATTAATATATGGTTTACATAAGGCGTTTTATCTTGATGATCCAATTCCTGACGGCTTTGCCGGTCAAAGTTAACACTAAATCCGGACGGGAAGATTTTGGGAAGGGACTTGCCCTGGCCCCGCTTGTCGGGCTGGTTCTCGGAGCGTTATTGGCCGGGTTTAATTACCTGTTGGCGTTGCTGTTTCAACCTCTTGTTGCAGCTGTTTTAACCGTTGCGGTGTATATATTGCTGACAGGCGGCCTGCATATGGACGGGCTGGGTGATACGGCCGACGGTGTTTTTTCAAACCGTCCGGCAGAAAGAACGCTTGAAATCATGAAGGACAGCAGGGCCGGCACAAACGCTGTTATCGCGTTGATACTGGTAATACTGGCGGATATTTCGCTTATTGCTTCTTTTGAAGAGAGCTATGTCACACCGGTTCTGCTATTAATGCCTGTGACCGGCAGGATTGGGTCACTTATCGGGGCTGGCGCGTCACGATACGCGGGAGTGTCGGACGGCCCCGGCAGGTGGACTGTCGAACACTGCGGCAGGAAAGAGATTATTATCGGCCTTGTGTTATATATTCTCATAATAGTTGCGGCAGCAGGAATATTCACTTTGCCTTATACTTCACCGGCGCAGTCAGGCGGCCTGCCGGGAATAGCCACTGACCCGACGGGTGAAGTTGGCAGTCTGAAACGGATAGCTGCCGGTTTGCCGCCGATTAATGTATTATTTCCGGCAACCATGGTTATACCGCCTTTATCTTCACTCATACTGGCGAGGCTGCTCGGGAAAAAGCTGGGCGGCGTGACCGGGGACATACTCGGCGCTATATGCGAAATAAACCAGGTCATATTTCTATTTACTGCATATATAGTAAAAGCATAGCGCGATGCTCAAAGATTTTAGATAAGGAAAATCTCCAAAGTTGAATTTTTGAGTAAAAACCGGGTCTGTGACTTCCATCTTCAATCTCAGATACCGGCTTCAGGCAAGTGTATGAAAATTGAAACCTGTATAGATCAGAACATGCACAAACCAGATAATGCTAATTTTATTGCTTGACTACATGTTGTGCTGTAAAATAGAATATTCTTTAACACAACAGGCTGGCTTGTCATGACAGATTGACCTGGTATTTAAGCACGGCGGGACTTATAGCACAATGTCAGGCACCTGGAAGCATCGGGGGAATTTAACATGAATAGCAATCCATTACGCAAGTTGGTTTTAAATGGCCTATTTATAACGCTCGTATTCCTGGCGACTTATTTTACTCGCATACCGACTCCTTTACCGGGCGGCTATGTCAATCTTGGCGATGCAGTGATAATGCTGGCGGCCGCTTATCTCGGCCCTGCCGGAGGTTTAATCGCAGGAGCTGCAGGCTCTGTTGCTGCCGACCTGGCAGCGGGCGCCATTTTATTTGCTCCGGTCACTTTTTTGGTAAAAGGAATAGAAGGCCTTGTAGTCGGAATTATTACGCGCAGACACGCGGTATCAGCCGATGTCTCAGCCCGGCAGCGCAATACCGGAGTTCCGGCGCATTTCCGCCTGGCACTGGCCGTGGCAGCGGGTGCTTTCATAATGGTTGCAGGTTACTTTTTGGCGGAAGCATTTATCCTTGGCATGTTTGACGAAGCTTTCGGGTTGGCGGCTGCCGTATCCGAGCTCTTGCCAAACCTGCTTCAGGGCGTTTCAAGTGCGGTACTGGGATATATCCTGATATTAATTTTGTCAAGGCAAGGGAAAATATAAGAAAGAAGCGAAACGAAACAGAATATGTGCTTTCAAATATATGAGAAACAGATAAAAAGCGCTAAGATGGAGGTATCTTTATGAAGCTGACCATTCTTGGAAATAACGGGCCTTTCCCATCGGCGGGGGGCGCGTGTTCCGGTTACCTTGTAAGGAGCGGTTCCGCGAATATCCTTGTCGACTGCGGCAACGGTACGCTGGCTAACCTGCAAAAGGTGATCGGCATAGGCGAGTTGGACGCGGTCATCCTGACGCATTTGCACAGTGACCATACATCGGATTTGCATGTGCTCAGGTATGCAGTACAGATAAAAAGGATGCGTGGCCAGTTTGACCGGCTGATTAATGTATACGCTCCTTCGGAGCCGGCGGAGGAATATGCGAGGTTTGACGCAGGCGACGCATTTGTCCTGGAAGCCATTGAGCCAGGCAGGACACTCTTGATAGGGGACGTTGAAATCTCGTTCGGACAAATGAAACACCCTTACTTGAATTATGCGGTTAAAATGAAATGTGAAGGCAGGATATTTGTATACTCGGGCGATACGTCATGGACTGAAAACCTTGTCGAATTTGCGAAAGGGGCAGATTTGCTGATGCTGGACGCAGGGCTGCTGGAAAAGGATTACACGGAAAATGCCGCACATCTTACGGCAGGGCAGTGCGGCCTGGCTGCCAGCGAGGCCGGCGCGGGAAAACTTCTTCTGACTCATTTATGGCCCGAATATGATTTAAGCGATATTGTTGAAGAAGCGCGGCGCAATTTCGAGAATGCGGAGACTACGCGCATATTGCAGGAGTACGAAGTATAAGCCATTATTTCATATAAGCCATTATCTCAGCTTGAATTTCTTAAGCTTCTCATCGAGCTCCTGCACAAGCTCATACAGCCGTTCGGCATCCGCCTTCATATCCTCGATTCCCTTGAGCTGCTGCTCTGTTGTTGCTGCGACCTCCTGGCTGGATGCCGCGGTTTCTTCGGTTACTGCGGAGATATTCTCTATTGCTTTTATAACTTTATCTTTTTCTGTCTTCATTCCCAGCAGTGCGTCATTGACAGTTCCTATCCTTTGGAACGATAGATCCCATGCCTTCGGCGATATCCGCAAAAGCTTTATTGGTACTGTCAACGGCAGAATTCTGCTCCTGGGATACTTTTCTCATCATTTCCATCGCCTCAATGGCCATCTGTGATTCCTCGCTGATGCTTTCCACGAGGTTGGTGATTTCTTCTGCAGACTGCCTGCTTTGATCCGCAAGTTTTCTGACTTCTTCCGCAACAACCGCGAATCCCTTGCCGGCATCTCCGGCCCTCGCAGCCTCAATCGCAGCGTTCAGCGCCAGCATGTTGGTCTGTTCGGCGATATCCTCGATGGACTGGACGAACATCCCGATTTGTTTAGTCGTATTTGTCAGTTTTTCTACAACAGAGAATATTTTTTCGGTAGAGTTAAAGCTCTCCTTCGATTTTTCCTGCAATACCTGAACAGACTCAAGGCCGGTTTCGTTAAGGTCGTGTATATTGCCCGTTTCCTGCATAACGCCGGTAAAAGCCTGGTAGACCAGGTCAATCTGTTCCGACAGCTTGTCAACAAGCTGCACGCCTTGCGCTGCTTCCTGTGCTTGTTCAGATGCGCCTTTTGCTATTTCGTCTACCGTTTTGGATATTTCCGTCATGGACTCCGTTGCCTGGTTGGCTGTTGCGCCAACTTTCCTCGAGGCTTGAACAATGGACAGGGACAGCGTAAAGAATCCGTCGATCAGCGCCCTGATATCGCTCAATACCGAGTTAATTGTGGAGGCAATACCTGACAGCATGCCAAAACTCTTTGGTTCCAGGAACTTTGAGTAATCTCCTTCTTTTACCGGTTGAAGTTCGGTTTCGAAATAAACGGACATCCTTCTTATCATCAACTTGTTCGTAGCTTCCAGTATCTGAGAAATTATTATGGCCGAGAGCAACACTAAAAATGATACAAAATACCTTTTTGTGATTAACCCGAAAATAATGCTAAAAATAATGCCGACGACCGTTGCCGCAATCAAATTAATCCTTTTAGTGTTCCCAAACTTATTTTCAGCCGCATTTCCGGCTGTTTTTTTGCTTCTTGCCATATTAGACCTCCCCATGCTTCCAGGTCTCATTTATTTCTTACTCAGTTAACAGAGCCCTGAAGTCGGTAATACTTATTTCGATAAAACTTTCCAAAATCCTTCTTAAATTAAAAAATAAGAAAGAAAATAAATGCAGGGCAGCGAAGAGAGAGCAATATTAACAATTAACAAGTCAATATTTGCATGGCTAAAGCAAAACGGGGAATGCTATAATCATAATGGAAACAAGTGCAATCGGTCGAGCCAGGACAGGTCAAAACGTATTAATGGTAAGTATATCATAAAAACCCGGTAAAAATATAATACGGGAGGGAGAAAATATGCCAAAATTTAAAGTGGTAGTGACTGATGATCGTCATGGGAGTTATGACGTGGAAAGATCTGTTTTATCTGCAATAGGAGCGGAAGTCGTTGTTGCCAATTGTGAAACGCCTGAGGATGTACTGGAGGCATGCAGGGATGCCGACGGCATCATGGCGAATCTTGCGCCGATGCCGGCACAGGTGATCCAAGGGTTGAATAAATGCAAGGTTATTGCGCGGTATGGAGTGGGCTATGATAATGTAGACGTGGAAGCCTGTACGAAGAAAGGTATTTATTTAGCCAACGTGCCCGATTATTGCGCGGAGGATGTATCTGACCATGCGCTGGCGCTTTTGCTGGGCTGTGTCCGCAAGATTGCCCGGAGGGACGCCCAGGTGCGCCAGGGACAGTGGAATATAGGCAAGGCTGACCCGGTATACAGGATTACAGGAAAGACATTTGCGTTTCTTGGCTATGGAATGATAGCACAGTGCCTGCACCGCAAGATAAAAGGTCTGAACCTGGGCAGGGTGCTGGTGTATGATCCGTTCCTGGACGCCGGGTTTGTAAGGTCACAGGGAGCCGAACCGGTAGATTTTGAGACTGCATTGAAGGAATCCGACTACATATCAATCCATATGCCGCTTAACGAAAAAACACGGGGAATAATTGGCGAAGAAGCATTCGCCATGATGAAACCGACGGCGATTATCGTCAATACGTCCCGCGGGCCGATTATTGATGAAGCGGCGCTTATCAAGGCGTTGAGCGAAAAGAGGATAAACAGCGCCGGGCTGGACGTGTTTACCAAGGAACCCCTGGATAAGGACAGCCCGTTAATGAAGCTTGAAAACTGTATCCTGACGGATCATATGGGCTGGTACAGCGAAGAGGCCATGGAAGAATTAAAAAGAAAAACCGCGGAGAATGTAAGGGATGTATTACTCGGAGGAAAACCCAAGTATCCCGTAAACGAACTATAAAGAAAACTAAAAAAGCAAGCTGAATTTTAGAAATATAATTGGCTGGAGGGATTTGAATGAGCAAGGAAATAATAAAGAAAATAGGCGAACTGGGTATCGTTCCGGTAGTAAAGATTGACGACGCAAAGGATGCGGTGCCCCTTGCCGAGGCCTTGATAAAGGGCGGATTGCCTGTGGCGGAAATTACATTTCGCACCGCCGCCGCGGAGGAAGCGATCAGGAACATAACCAAATCGGTGCCTGACATCCTGGTAGGGGCGGGTACGGTGCTGAACGTTGAGCAGGTGAAGCGTGCGGTGGATGCAGGCGCCAAGTTCATTGTCAGCCCTGGGCTTAACCCGCAGGTGGTTGAATACTGTGTAAAAGAAAAAATCGCCATTACACCGGGATGCAGCAATCCGAGCGATATTGGGTCGGCCTTGGAATTCGGGCTGGATGTGGTGAAATTCTTCCCTTCCGAAGCATCCGGAGGGTTGAAAACGCTCAAGGCCATCAGCGCTCCGTACAGCATGGTCAGGTTTATTCCGACTGGCGGGATAAACGCGGATAACCTTGTCGAGTACCTTTCATTCAACAAGGTGTTGGCATGCGGGGGAAGCTGGATGGTTAAGGATGAACTGATCAGGAAGGGCAATTTTGACGAAATAACGCGCCTGGTCAGGGAAGCTGTCAACCTGATGCTGGGCTTTGACATGGCGCACATCGGCATCAATGCCGCCAATGCGCAGGAATCCCTTGAAGTGGCAAAGAAGTTCTCCGGCATATTCGGCCTGCCGCTAAAGGAAGGCAACAGTTCAAACTTCGCAGGTACCGGCATTGAGGTTAACAAGAGTCGTGGATTGGGCAAGAACGGGCATATCGCCATCAAGACCAATAGTATAGCCAGGGCCATGGCATACCTTGAGCGAAACGGTGTCGAGATTGACATGGAGTACGGCAAAGCACACGAACGACGCCATCATAGCCGTGTACCTGAAGGAAGAAATCGGCGGTTTTGCGGTACACCTGCTTCAGAAGATAACAGAAGAGCGTTAAAACCGGCAAAAACGCGGCAGAACCCGGGAATGATAAATACATGTCGAGAAAGGGGACTGATTTTTATGAAACAGAAGGTAGTTACCTTTGGAGAAATAATGCTTCGTTTGAAACCGCCGGCATTGGAGCGTTTCCTGCAGTCGCCGGTGTTTGAGGCGACATTTGGCGGAGGAGAGGCAAATGTAGCCGTATCGCTTGCCAATTTCAACGTGCCGGTATCATATGTGACGATGCTGCCCGACAATGACATCGCGAATGCATGCATTGCCGAGCTTCGCAAGTTTGGCGTGGATACTTCCATGATCAAAAACGGGCCGGGAAGGATGGGAATCTACTTCCTGGAAGCCGGGGCCAACCAGAGGCCTTCCAAGGTTGTATACGACCGCGAAAACTCTGCAATTGCCCTTGCAAAGCCCGGGGATTTCGACTGGGAGAACATATTCGACGGGGCAGCATGGTTTCATATTACGGGAATTACGCCTGCAATCAGCGCGTCGGCTGCCGATCTCTCGCTGGAGGCGGTAAAAACAGCGAAAAAGATGGGACTGACGGTTTCATGCGATTTCAATTACCGCAAGAATCTCTGGAAATACGGGAAGTCGGCCACTGAAGTGATGACAGAGCTGGTCAGGTACGTAGATGTCGGCATTGCTAATGAAGAGGACTGCCAGAAATCATTGGGCATCAAGGTGGATGTGGAGGTGGAAAAAGGAGAGCTTGGATACAAGCGCAGTATGAACTTCTTGCAAGGAAAGTGCTTGACAAATATCCGCAAATGAAGGTCATGGCCATCACGCTGAGGGAAAGCAGGAGCGCTGATAATAACGGCTGGTCGGCTTGTTGCCTTTGACGGCAGGAAATTTTACTTAAGCCGCAAATATGAAATAACCGATATTGTTGACCGTGTCGGCGGCGGCGACTCGTTCTCGGCCGGGATGATTTACGGTATCAACAGATATGGATATGAAAACGTCGAAGATGCATTGAATTTCGCAGTAGCGGCAAGCTGCCTGAAACACTCGATCAGCGGCGACTTTAACAGGGTGACCATACCTGAAGTTGAAAAGCTGATGGGCGGCGACGCTTCAGGAAGGGTACAGAGGTAAGAAATTACGCGCGGTCATGCGTGTATTCATGTGAATTACATGCCAGGCCTGTGGCATCATACGTCTTCAGGGAGACCGCCAGCATTCATGATATCGCCTTGCATTTCAGATAATGGCATTATCCATTATAAGGAAAAGGAGGGAGGAGCAAGGCTCATAATTGTTGGCGGTAACTCCAAGAAGACTGAAGAAGTGACGCAAAATTACTGCAAACTCGTCTATATTCAGGGAAATCTATATCGTCATGATACTCATATATTATTTCCTTTCCGGTTGAAGCATAAAAGCATATGCCTTTTAGAAGCTCTTTTCCGTTATTCCATAACATATGAGGTACGCCTTCCGGGAAATATACCAGTGAGCCCGGCTGAATCGGATTAATTTGTTCTCCTATCAATGCCTTGCCTGTCCCGCTTACAATATAAACAACTTCTTCCGCGCCTGGATGCGAGTGCGCAGGCTTCACACGTAATGAAGGCTCAATTTCCACTATGCAGACGGATGTATAACGGCTGTCGTCGTTCGCGCTCTTCATTATCCACGTTAGTTTGCGCCCTCCGCCAATCATTTGTGTTCCGTCTTTTTCGTTGAAAAATACTTTCTCATACAACAAGGAAATCATCCCCCAAAATTTACTTGAATTTTACTCGTGATATGATATTATGATAGTAGCATTTTACTTTTTGGTTTGTCAATCTGTATTATTATTTATATAATATAAATATGGCGAGATGAATTCATGAAAAGGAAGGAATCTGAATGAATCAAGAAAGAGCACCAATGGAATTGAAAGACGTTATAAAACCTAATTCGTCAAAAATAAAGTTCAAGAACAAATGTGACATGGTAATGGAAAAGGTTCTTGATTTTATTGTTGAGGGACATTACAAGTATGGTGACCGCCTTCCGCCGGAAAATGAATTTGCTGAGAAATTTGGCGTAAGCCGGGTAACCATCCGTGAGAGTTTTAAGAAGTTAAGCATTATAGGCGTGGTTGATATCAGACAAGGCGAAGGTACGTTTGTAAAAAAGGTAACTCCGTCATCGTTGATTGAATTGGTTCTCCCCTTAATGATGCTTGATATGAACGAGTTTGAAGAATTATATGAAGGTCGTATATGTATTGAAACAGCTATGGCCAGGCTTGCAGCCCGCAAACGGACACAGGAGGATGTGGACAGGCTGAGTGCATTGATACCTCTTATGGAAGAATGCTTGATCAATGAGGATATCCTGAGGTACAATGAACTGGATGCGCAATTTCATACAATGATAGCGGAAATGTCCAAGAACAAAATACTTATGAACATGCACTCAATGCTGAAAAAAGTGCGTGATCGCTGTATACGCATTTCCAACAGCAATATCGAGTCAATAGAGTATTCTATTAACAGCCATAAGCAGATCCTGGAGGCAATAGTCTGGAAGGACGAGGTCAATATAGCCTCATTGATGAACCTGCACCTAAATCACTCAAAAAGACAAAACGAACAGTATCTTAAAAACCAGTTGGAAAAGAACGAAGAAGAAATGTCCGGTTAAGCGAAACAAGGGAATGTTATACATGTAATTTAAGAAATGACAAAAACGGTTAATTATAATCTTAAACATATTATGATAATACGTATAAGAATAGGGGAGTATTGAGATGAGCAAAAAAAACCGTATTGAATCCATGCGAAGGTTAAGTGCTGACATTCGTATCGAGACAACGAGGGCTATAGGAGAAGCAGGCTTTGGCCATATCGGAGGATCGGCGTCTATTGCGGATGTTTTGGCGGTGCTCTATGGAGGAGTAATGAGAATTGACCCCAAAAATCCTGGTTGGGAAGACCGCGATTGGCTTGTGCTTTCAAAAGGCCATTGCGGCCCTGCGCTGTATGCGGTGCTAGCCCTTAAAGGCTATTTTCCGATGGAATGGCTCAGGACCGTTAATAAACCTGGCACCCGACTTCCGAGCCATGCAGACCGTTTACGGACACCTGGAGTTGATATGACAGCCGGTTCCCTGGGCCAGGGAATATCGGCCGCAGTTGGCATTGCAATGGGAAACAGGCTTCAGAACCGGGATAGTTATGTTTATTGCATAGTGGGCGATGGCGAGATTAACGAAGGACAAGTTTGGGAAGCATGCCAAACTGCCGCGCATTTCAAACTTGACCGCTTCATTGTATTTGTCGATTGGAACAAAAAACAGCTTGATGGCCGCCTGGAAGAGATTTGTGACCCGATAAACATTGAAGATAAGTTCAGGGCTTTCGGATTTGACGCTCAAACGGTCAAGGGCTATGATGTCGAGGAAATATATAACGCAATAATGTCCGCTAAAAACGTGCCGGGCAAACCGCATGTCATTGTGCTGGATACTTTCAAGGGATTGGGAGTAAAAATAGCGGAAGAACATGAATTTAACCACTACCTGGCATTCGGCCCGGAAGAAGCGGAAAAAACAGCAGAAGAGATTGAGAAGCGGTATGCGGAAGGAACATATCCCGGAGGTGACTTTAGATGGTAAGATTACGCAAGCAACGAGACCTGGATAGCCAGGAAATGCGGTATGTGTATTGCGATGCGCTTATCGAAGCGGCTAAAGAGAATCCCCGTATTGTATCAATAAACTGTGACTTGAGCAGTTCTTGCGGGACCAAGGCTTTTGCCAGGGAATTTCCGGAACGTTCATTCAACCTTGGAGTGCAGGAAGCAAATGCTTGCGGCGTTGCGGCAGGTATGTCCGCCACCGGTCTGGTTCCGTTTTTCCATTCCTTTGCCGTATTTTCATCCCGGCGTATCTGTGACCAGGTATTCCAATCTTGTGCTTATGCAGGGCTAAACGTAAAAATTATCGGCTGCGACGCCGGTGTAAGCGCTACATACAATGGCGGCACGCACATGGCATTCGAGGATGTAGGTATACTGAGAATGATACCAGGTGTGACCATTGTGGAGCCGTCAGATACTGTAATGATAAAACAGCTTGTAAAGCAGATGGCTGACACCTACGGGGTCTTTTACATGCGTTATGCGCGTAAAAACCTGCCGCGTGTTTACGAGGAAGGTTCCGAGTTCAATATTGGCAAGGCAGCCGTAATTCGTGAGGGCAAGGATGCAACCGTAATTGCGTCCGGCATGGAAGTGGCGGAAGCTCTTGATGCGGCTGAAATACTATCAAAGGAAGGCATTGAAATACGAGTGGTGGACATGTTCACCATCAAGCCCATAGACGCGGAATGTGTCATTGATTGTGCGGTCAAAACAGGAGCAATAGTAACCGCGGAGAATGCGAATTATATCGGCGGCCTGGGAAGTGCCGTGGCAGAAGTGCTGGTTGAGAATTGTCTTGTTCCGATGGAGCGTGTCGGTGTCAAGGATGAATTCGGCGAAGTGGGCGACCTTGCTTACCTGAAGGAAAGGTTCGGATTAACCGCTCCTTTCATTGTAGAAAAGGTAAAGAAAGTCCTGGAGAGAAAAAGATGACTAACCGGGAAATACCGGTTAAAATATTGAACTGGCAATAAAGCAAGAACAATGGAATAGAAGGGGGAATGTGATAATGGCGATCGAAAGACTAAAACCGTTTATAAACGGTGAATTCGTTGAAAGCAAGACCGAAAAGTACATGCCCGTGTATGATCCGTCAATAGGTGAGCAGATTGCAGAGGCGCCGTGTTGTACGGTAGAGGAGGTAGAGGCGGCAATCAGTGCGGCGAAAGAAGCGTTTCCGACATGGAGCGACACGCCGTGCGCAAGACGTGTGGATGTGCTGTACCGGTTCCGTGAATTGCTTATAAAGCATCTGGACGAACTGACATACAGTGTATGCCGTGAGAATGGAAAGAACTGGCACGAAGCCGAGGGAGACGTACTGAAGGTGAAAGAGCCGGTAGAAGTAGCCTGCGGCGCGCCAAGCCTTATGATGGGCGAATCGCTTATGAATGTGACCAGGGGTTACGACTCTACGCTGTATCGTGAACCTATCGGTGTGTTTGCAGGTATCGCGCCGTTCAATTTCCCGGCCATGATTCCCATGGGCTGGATGATGCCGATGTGCATTGCGACGGGGAATACCCTGGTCCTGAAGGCGGCTTCCATGACTCCGATGACGTCATTGCGTCTTGTTGAACTGCTCAGGGAGGCCGGATTGCCGAAAGGCGTGGTTAACATCGTAACCTGCTCGCGCCGGGAAGCCGAGATGTTCCTTACGCATCCTGATGTTAGGGGTGTAACGTTTGTAGGCTCTACAAAGATCGGACTGCACGTTTACTCCACGGCGGCGGCGCATGGAAAGCGAGTACAGTGCCTGTGCGAAGCGAAGAACCATGCGCTGGTGCTTGAGGACGCGCCCATTGAGCGTACTGCGGCGGGTATAATCAATTCCGCCTTCGGATGTGCAGGCGAACGCTGTATGGCTTTGCCCGTGATTGTAGTGCAGGAAAGCATCGCTGACAGGCTGGTGGAGGAGATAATCAAGCAGGTTAAAACAAAGAAGATAGGGCCGGCGTATGATAAAAGCACGGACCTTGGCCCGCTGGTGACTGCTGATCATAGGAAGTTTGTGTACGACTGGATAGAAAAAGGAATCGAAGAAGGAGCCAAGCTTGTGCTGGACGGCCGCAACGTCGTGGTGCCCGGCTATGAGAAGGGCTTTTACCTTGGACACACGATATTTGATCACGTGACGGAAGATATGTCGGTCGGCAGGGAAGAAATATTCGGGCCTGTTTTATGCGTGAAGCGTGTGAAAAACTTTGAAGAAGGACTGACCATAATGAATAACAGCCGGTTTGCGAACGGTTCCGTCATATTCACGCAGAACGGCTACTATGCTCGTGAATTTGCAAAACGCACCCATGGCGGAATGGTCGGGGTGAATGTTGGTATTCCGGTACCTGCCGGTATGTTCCCGTTCTGCGGGCATAAAAATTCATTCTTCGGCGATTTGCATACGCTTGGAAAAGACGGCTTGAGGTTCTACACTGAATCAAAAGTCGTGACCACGCGTTGGCTTGACGAGGAAGAGATGAAGAGGACCAAGGTTTCCACCTGGGACGGAACGATGTAATAACCATACGCAGTAGTGTCAAGGCCAAATCATTGTTACATACTGCAAAGCTGTCATAAAGAAGGTGGCATTGCGTGCCTGACCCTGATACGGGCGCGCAATGCCATACGCTTTATCAAAGCAAACATCCTGCGGCTTTTCTGCTCCAAGTCTTGATTTGCGCACGCACATCTGTCCATACAGCACTTCAAAAGTTTTTTATATTTCCCTATTGACACCAGGCATGCAATTGTATACAATCATACGATAATACAAAAATACGCATATACAAAATGCAAGAACAATAATGTAAATGCGCAAATTTGGATCAGGGTGAAGAGAAATATGATTATATTTAATAAAAAAACAAACATGCTTGAACAGAGCAAATACCGCTATTCGCTGCAGGATGTCGAAAACCCGAATCTGTACAGGGAAATATTCAGTTATGATGAGATTCCCAAGTGTGCCTTCAACCACAGGAGGGTGCCGATGAATCCTCCCGACGAGATCTGGATTACCGATACTACTTTCAGAGACGGTCAGCAATCCAGGGAGCCTTACACGGTAGAGCAGATAGTCACGTTGTTTGACATGCTTCACAGGCTGGGCGGACCCAAGGGGAAAATACGCCAGTGTGAGTTTTTCCTTTACAGCGACAGGGATAAGGAAGCGATTTATAAGTGCATGGAGAGGGGATATAAGTATCCCGAGGTGACAAGCTGGATAAGGGCTACGAAAAACGATTTTCTGCTTGCCAAAAACATGGGAGTAAAGGAAAGCGGGATTCTTGTCAGTTGTTCGGATTATCACATATTCAAGAAACTTAAAATGACAAGAAAGCAGGCCCTTGAGCATTACATGGGTATTGTGAAAAACGCCATAGAAGTGGGAATAAGACCGCGCTGCCACTTTGAGGACATTACGAGGGCGGATTTCTACGGTTTTGTAGTGCCGTTTGCGCTTGAACTGCGCAAGCTTAGCGAAGATAGCGGGGTGCCTATTAAAATAAGGGCGTGCGATACGCTCGGCCTTGGCGTTTCTTATCCCGGGGTAGCGCTGCCGAGGAGTGTTCCGGGGATCATTTACGGTCTGAGGCATTATGCGGGATTCCCAAGCGAATTGTTGGAGTGGCACGGTCATAATGACTTTTACAAGTCCGTTTCGAACGCTGCCACCGCCTGGCTGTATGGCGCTTCAAGCGTTAATTGTTCGCTGCTGGGAATTGGCGAGAGGACGGGGAATACGCCGCTTGAGGCCATGGTCATCGAATATGCGCAGCTAAGAGGTACGACGGATGGCATGGATACCACTGTTATTACGGAGATAGCCGAGTATTATGAAAAAGAGCTTAATTACCAGATACCTCCGAGAACGCCTTTTGTCGGAAAATATTTCAACGTTACGCAGGCAGGTATTCATGCCGACGGGCTTATGAAAGACGAGGAAATATATAATATTTTCAATACGCGTACGTTGCTGAACAGGCCCGTGGGAGTGGCAATCAACCAGACTTCGGGCACCGCCGGCATAGCGCACTGGATCAATGAATATTTCGGTTTGAAAGAGGACAAAAAGCTAGATAAAAAAGATGCCAGGGTGCTGAAGATGAAGGAATGGGTCGATGATCAGTATAAAAACGGCAGGGTAACCGCGCTTGGCGATGGCGAGTTGGAGGAGGCTGTTAGGAAACTGGTACCGGAAATATTGGATTTAGTGACATAGGTCGCAAAGATCGTATGATTTTAGGGAGTGTAAAAAAATGATTGGCGGATTTGAAGAAGATTCTGCAGCCAATTCATTGCGAAGCAGGATTTTTAACCACATCCAGAGAGACATACTAAACGGTGTTTATGAGCCCGGGGAAAGCCTTACGGAAACGAAGCTGTCCGAAGAGCTGGGCGTCAGCCGCACGCCCGTCAGGGAAGCTCTGAGGCAGCTTGAACTGGAAGGCCTGGTCCAGTCCATACCCAATAAGGGAGTATTTGTGAAAGGCGTCTCATCCCAGGATATAAAAGATATATATACTATAAGGATGCTGATAGAAGGGCTGGCTGCCAGATGGGCGACAGAAAAAATAACTCCGCACGAGATAGAAGAACTGAAAGAAGCGGTGGAACTGGAAGAGTTTTATACGATGAAAAATAATACCGGCCAGTTGCTCCAGTTTGACACAAGGTTTCATGACATAATATACAGGGCGTGCAAGAGCAAACCGCTTATGCATGTTCTCAGCACCTTTCACAACTATGTCCGAAAGGCGCGGAAGATGTCGTTGAGCAGCCCGGAGAGGGCAAAGAGAGGTCGCTGGAGGAGCACAAGGCCATCTTGCAGGCAATTATTGAAAAGGATGCCGCAAAGGCCGAGAGGCTGGCAACCGAGCATGTGAAAAAGGCCAGCGAAAACCTCCTCAATCATAAAACGGACATCTAAAATTTGGGATTCAACAGGTTAATCCGGATAATTGCAACTGAATAATAGTTGCAATTATTCTTTTATGCAATTTTGACATCCATTGAACCAATCAAATATGTATTTGTTACCATACATATCGATTTATCAACATATCAAATTTGACCGTTTTTCGAAAGGCAATAAAATAACGGTAACAGCGAACCGTTGAAAATCCGTTGTTACCGTTTGGTGAGCCATCACAACTCATATCCGAACCAAAGAGGTTCGGATAATGTGGTTCTGGTGACCCATAGGGGATTCGAACCCCTGTTACCGCCGTGAGAGGGCGGCGTCTTAACCACTTGACCAATGGGCCATGCAATTTGCAGGTATGTTATTGCTGAGACTGTCACTGTCCTTGTTATTTGTTTTCAGATACAGCACAACATAATCGCATGAGTTATTATAGCATGCGTTCCCGTTCGTTTCAATAGCTGGGGGATAAAAAATAAAGGTGGACTGATCAGAATGATGAGCTCCATTTCATTATGCAGCTAAAAACATAGCCTGTATTGCTGAATGTTGACAAAATAATTAAATGTGGTAGTATAAAGTATTGGTTGCCGTTATGTGCAGCATTAGCTGCAATAGTGCGGCATTAGTCGGAGAGTAAAACTGAATATTGCATTAGTAGAAGTGTTTACTTTTGAACGATAAGGGCAAATCCGTCGAAAGGCGGAGACGCAAAGCCACAAGTCTAAAGCAAGTAATTGCCATGACGGTTGGGTTGCCGGTTTCAGAAAGTGTAAATTCTAAAAGTAGGCGATCCAAAATTGCTACTTTTTTATTTTGCCCTTTATAATGAAAAATACGTATACACATGGAAACAGCAGTAAATGAAGAAGGAGTCGAAGCAATGCCTGAAGATTATTATGCAAAAGAGGATGTTTACGGGGAAAATGGTGTATTGCTGCTTGGCAAAGGACAGAGAATAACAGAGAAGGCTAAAGAAAGGCTTAAAAAATTCAAGTCATTTAAACCCGATACCTATTTATTTGAAGAGAATAACGAAAAACCGTCGGATTACGCTTCCTGGTCCGGGCCAAGAAATGATTCGGAACTATGTTCCGAGCATGAGCAAAAATACATTCATGGCCAAATAGCGGAAACTTCCAGGATCATAAATGCATTAAAGGCACGAATGTGCATACATGATGATTGCGTCCTGGAGACCCCGAACAAGGTGCTGAATACAATAATATTCGATTCGAAAACAGAGCCTTGGTGGATTTATGTCAACGCACTGAGTAATTACGTGAGCTGGGTATACACCCATTCGATTGATGTGGCCATAATTTCGATAATATTAGCCAAGGAACTGGGATATGACGACAAAGAGTTGTGGAATATCGGGCTGGGGGCATTTCTGCATGATGTAGGCAAATTGTTGATACCCAAGGAAATATTGGAAAACCACAGGGTCCTTGATGCCTGCGAAACGGATAGTATACAGCAGCATTGCGAATTGGGCATGATTTCCCTTAAGCCATTTTGCCTTGCAAAGGAATGTACGGACATTGTTATGCAGCACCATGAGCGTCTTGACGGAAGTGGCTATCCGCGAGGTCTGAAGAGTGATGAAATATGCCGCAATGCCAGGATTGTTATGGTTGCGGATGCTTTTGACGCGATTACTTCCTGGCGCCCATACAGAAAGCCGAAGAATGCGGATGACGCCATAAGGATGCTCAGGGATGAAGGCGCAAGGTACCCACAGGACCTGGTTTCATTGCTGGAGCAAATACTGAAGTAACATGACTGGTGGCAGCTTTGAAGCAATGCTTTGAATATGGACAAAAAATATAAATTTCAATATAATTAGGTGACCGAGAAATATTGTAAGGGGCTGACGGATGAAGCTGCCGGATGCTTTTATCGAAAAGATGGAAAAACTGCTCGGCCAGAGCGAATATGAAGAATTGGCCGAAGCCATTCTTAACGGGCAGCGACAGCACGGGCTTTACGTGAACAAGTTAAAGGTGAGCGTAGAGAAATTCATGAAGCTGTCGCCTTTCCGCCTGGAACCTGTCCCATGGGCTGTCGGCGGCTTTTATATTTCCGGGGAGGATATGCCTGGCAGGCATGCGTATTACCACGCCGGGCTGTACTATATACAGGAGCCGAGCGCCATGCTGCCGGCACAGGCGCTTGGCGTAAAGCCCGGTGAAAAGGTGCTGGACCTGTGTGCCGCCCCGGGAGGCAAATCGGTGCAGATCGCTTCGGCGATGCAGGGGCAGGGCTTGTTGTTTTCCAATGATATAAGCGCCGACAGGGTAAAGGCGCTGGTTAAGAATATGGAGCTTTGCGGAGTAAGAAACGTCGTGGTGCTGAACGAGGAACCTGAAAAGCTTGCACTGCGCCTGGGCGGGTATTTCGACAGGGTGCTGGTGGATGCCCCGTGTTCCGGGGAAGGCATGTTCAGAAAGGACGAAACGGCCGCCAGGAGTTGGGAGCGCTTTGGGCCGGAACACTGCGCAAGGCTGCAGGAGCGGATCATGAATTGCGCGCACCGGCTTTTGAAGCCGGGAGGGACGCTGGTTTATTCCACGTGCACGTTTTCGCCCGAAGAAAATGAAATGATTATTTTCAGGTTTATGAAAAATCATGGTGGTTACGAACTTGTTGATATGCCGAAAACCGGAGGCATTGAGGGCGGAAGGCCACAGTGGGTGAAAGAACGGGAAAATAAAACTTTACCGGCTGCAGGACTGGATGCGTACAGGAACGGGAATTCGCCGGATGTATGGGCAGATGCGCCAGGATTTGCAGGGAGGATGGCAAGGCTCTGGCCTCACAGGCTCAGGGGAGAAGGACATTTTATCGCAAAGCTGGTTAAGGAGGGCACAAGCCATGCCACGATTTTTGACGGGGATGGAGAAGCAACCCGGCACAAAGAAGTGATCCAATACGAGGAAGTAACCCCGTACGAGAAACTTCCGGAGAGCTTTCGCGTTTTTGTGGAAGAAAATTTGAACGCGATACCGGACGGTGTATATTTGCTCAAGGGAAAAAACCTTTACCAGCTTCCGGAGCCGCCGCCGCTGCTGGACGGGTTGAAAACCGCCAAGTTCGGATGGTTCCTCGGAACATTCGAAAAGGGCAGGTTCGAACCGTCACATTCCATGGTCACTGCTCTTGGCAGGTCTATTTTCAAAAGGACGGCAGACCTCGACGCCGGATCGCGGGAAGTAAAAAGCTACCTGAAAGGCGAAACCCTGATGCTGGAAGGTGAAAAAGGCTTGACAGCGGTATGCGTGGATGGTTTTACGCTGGGCTGGGCGAAACAAACGGGCAGCATGCTGAAAAACATGTACCCGAAGGGATGGAGAAGGCTTAAGTAAAACGTCCGAAAAATGACGCCTCCTTAAATGCGGTCTTAAATGCGGTCAATCGCGAACTGCAGTATATCCTCTCCTGTATATTCAATATCCGGCTCAATGCCGTTTCCGTGGATATTTACGCCTTTCGGCGTATACCATTCCAGTATTGTGGCTTTTACGGCGTAACCGTGCCGAAGCGGCAGTGTAAACTGACCTATGCCCTTGCCGAATGTTTTGGTCCCTATCAGTTCAACATTGTCAAGATTGTCGTTCAGCGCTGCTATCATGTTTTCGGAGGAGCTTGCCGTATTGTTGTTTTGCAATATGATAATTTTGTCGTATTTTAGCGGCTGATCCCTTTTAGAGCGGTAAACCTGCTCCATCCAGCGAAGGCGGTCGGTTGCGATCAGCGATTTTTTCGGAAGAAACATGCCCGATATATCCGCCATTACGGCAATATCGCCTCCCCTGTTGTCCCGGAGGTCTATGATAATATTTTGCCTGCTGTTAAGCTTTTCCATGTTTTTCTCCATGAATTGCCGCGTGTATTTTGAAAAGTTCGTAAGCTTCAGGTAAACTGTCCTGTCGTTTAGTATCATGATTTCGGAAAGGGAAGCTTCTTCTTTTTCTTCCCGGCGGGTTTCCTTGAGAGCGGACGGTGTATAAAGGTACGTGTACCTGTCGCCTTTTTCCTCGCGGATTCTCCTGGTTACGATGGCTATCGCCAGGTTGTCGAACCTGCCGAAATACCTGCCGTTTGTATCAATGCCAAGCTCCTTTTTATATACCTCGTCCAATGTATCGGTATAAATATAACTGCTCGTGATGAAATGCTTAAATGCGAGATAATCGAAATTGAGGTACAGGTATAACGCTGTAAGGGCTAAAAAACCGGCCAATATGCACAATACGACATGGTATTTCCTTTTATATTTTTTTAAAAGCTCGCCTTCAGCAGGCTTCGGTTTTTTTGTACGACTTTTCATAATTCTTTTCATGACTCTTTTTACAAACATTTCAACTCTCTAAATACCTCTTTATTTTTCTTGTGGTAGTCTTGGCGAATTCTTCCTGTCGCAAGGTAAAATCCTTGACATATTTGTAAATGACAAGTCTCTTGTTCACTTCCTTCACTTCCTTGCGGATCAGTTCATGGATTTCTTCCGACGAAGGCTCCCTGTCCCCGAATTCAGCCTGTATGGCTTCCATGTCGGGCACGATGGCAGCGGAGACTACTATGTCGCCATATACAGGATCGTCTTTCCCATACACGATGGATTCCTTTATGAATCTCCTTTTGTCCAGCAGCGCTTCTATTTCCTCCGGGTATATGTTTTTGCCGTTTTTAGTCACGATAACGTTCTTTTTTCTTCCCGTAATATATACAAACTTGTCTTTATCCATGTAACCAAGGTCACCCGTGTGGAACCAGCCGTCTCTTCATGGCATTTTTGGTATTCTCGGGGTCTTCGTAGTAACCGAGCATGACACTGGGACCCTTTACGCAAATTTCACCGATGCCGTCGGGTCCAGGGTTATCAATCCTGACTTTCAGGTTTGGCAGCGGCAATCCTGCTGAATTGTCCTTGAAGTCGACATCACGGTTCAAAGCGACGATGGGGCTGCATTCGGTAAGTCCGTAGCCCTGGATGAAGAGGATGCCGAATTGCCTGAAACCTTTTGCCACCGCCGGATCAACGGCCGCCGCGCCGCTGACAAGGAGCCTGATTCTGCCTCCGAGGTTGTCGTGTATTTGCGCGAATAGCTTTCTCGATATGTCAATCCCTAAACTCCTCAGGAAATTGCTCAGCTTGAGGCCTAACTTCAGCTTTTTAAGCAGCTTTGGATGTTTTGCTGCCTGTTCCCATATGCGGTTATAAATTGCCTCGTGAATGAGTGGGACTGCCAGCATTACGGTAGCCCTTGATTCCTGGAGGTTTTTCTGTATGTGCCTGAGCCCTTCGCAATATGCGATTGCGGCGCCGCGATAAATCGGGCACAGGAATCCGCACGTGTTTTCATACGTATGATGGAGCGGCAATACGGAAAGGAAAACATCATCGGGTGTGATGTTTGTCATGGAGCTCATTGCCATCAGGTTTTCGACAATATTTCTGTGGCAGAGCATGACGGCCTTGGATTTATCCGTGGTTGCCGACGTGAAAAGCAGAATGCCCATCGCCTCGGGGTCTATTTCCGCGTCGACGAAGTCCCGGCATCCTTCCCCGAGCTTTTTTCTTCCGCTGTCAATAAGCGACTGAAACGGGATAAAACCGCTTTCGCCGCCATCTTGCGGGTTCATGTCTATATAGTGCTTTATGAAGCCTGATGCGTTTCGAAATATTTAACATATGGCTTCTAAGGCTGCCGGAAAAAATAACGGCGTCGGCTTTTGCTCTTGTGAGGAGACTTTCGATTTCATTTTCGGGCAGTTCCTTGTCAAGGGGCACAACTATGCCTGTTCCGTTTACCACTGCCATGTATGAAACCGCCCATTCATAACGGTTTTCGCCGATAATTGCCACTCTGCCGCCTTTCAGGCCGATATTAATTAATGCGGTGCCCAGGGCGTCAACATCATTCTTAAACTCTTCTATATGTAATAGGTTCATATTTGTCAGATCCTCCTGGTTTATAAAGAAATGCGGTTCTGTCGCTGAAAAGTGCGGCGCTGGAATCAAGAACTTCTTTTATCGATTTTACCTTCCGCACCTCGTACAAAGGTATATCTTTCATTACTGACACCTCGCAAGAATTTGTTTGGGGGCTGTCCACATTATTATATAACAATTGGCAGCATTGTAAAAGAAAATTAAGAAGAAAATCAATAAACAAGAAAAATTGAAATAAAAAAGGAGTCTTTCGACTCCTCTTTTACCATCTGTCTCGGTGAATTGTAACCGCTCCTGGAAGAACCGCCGTAACCACCGCCGTTCCTTCTTTGCGCCTTTCTTGCTTTCCTGCAGTCAGGGCACCGCTGCGGCTCGTTTTCGAATCCTTTTTCCTTGTAGAAAGCCTGCTCGCCTTCCGTAAACATGAATTCACTGTTGCAGTCCTTGCAGATAAGTGTTTTGTCTGCCATATTCTTTTACCTCCTTGACTAATTTGGATTTAACTGGTCTAGACTTATTTCTCCAAGCATCCAGACTAGATAAGGAGGTTTCGGTCTATAAACAGGTTAAATCATGCTTTATATCGTTTCCCGATATGGGCTTATTATATCACTGCACAACCGGCATTACAAGCAAAACAAGGAAATATACTAAAATGCCGGTTCCTGGTAAGTATCACCAATATTTCCCGGCTGCCCGCCCTAGTATATAATTCTTTCTGATACGATTTCGTCGGCGATGCGGCGCCAGACATCCGGGTCTTCCATTCCGAGCCTCCAGAGAGCCACGCCGGATATCCCTTGCTGCCATGCGAGCCTGAGCTTGGCTATAATGCTCTCGCTGTTTTCAAACCAGACTTCGTGCGCGTTTCCCTGTTCATCGGTATAAGAGAACATGGGGGTCAGCGTCTCCTGGTCAAAAATAACCTCCCGGTTATATCGCTCTGCCAGTTCCATTGCCCTTGCATGCGTGACGTAAGTGTTTACCCCGGTTGACAGGTTGAAATCGAAGCCGAATACGGATATTGCGGCGACTACCTTGCTTGCCGGCATTTTTGTAAGCGTATAGCCGATAACCTTTGTCATCCAGCCGCTCGAGACTACGGGTCCGGGCCCGCTTCCCGGCCAGCCGTGCTCGTTGTAAAGCATTACTATAAACTGGTCTACGGCCGCCCCGATGACGGAATAATCAAAGGGATCGGAGAACGGGTTGAAAGGCGGAAAATCCCTGATGCGGGAAGGCACGGAGGCCGACAAGAAGTAGCCGCGGTTTTTCATTGCCTGGCCCAGCTCGGTATAAAATTCGGACAGCCTGCCGCTGTCTTCCATGAATACATCTTCAATGTCTATGTTTACACCGTCAAAGCCAAACCGGTCGATTAACGCGATTATGTTGCCGATGGCGGTACTGCGGCTTTGCGGCGTGGCTACCATGGCCCTGACCACGTTTCTGCTGGCTTCCTGCCCGCCTTCGCCATATAACAGGTTATGTATTACTGGGAGGATCATGATATTGTTCCTGTGGGCGACGGATACAAGCGTTTCAATCTCGTCATCTGTAAATTCTCCAAATTTTTCGATGGATGTCGGGTTTTCCTGGTCAAACCTGTACAGGAACAGGGGCAGTTCGGATATCTGGGATGTATTGTCGATAAAGGACCGGAAGGAGCCGGGCAGTTCGGGACTTTCCTGGAGCGTGTAGAAACCGGCGATTACCAGTATCGGTTTTGACCCGTCATATGTCCTGAAATTGACCAGGTTCCGGGATACCCAGCCTGGATTGCCGTCATGCAGCGAGACCCTGAGCCAGTCACGCGTCGTACTTGTCACAGGGAAGCCTTGCGCCGGACGAGACCGCTTGCACGACTGTGTAGTTGGTTCCCGGGCCGCTGCGGATATTTGCCCTTCCCACGTTAACGACCGCCTCGGTATATTGGGGGATTACGAGGCGCTGACCTGCATCGATGGCCGAGCTTTGAAGCCTGTTCAGCACCATGATGCTTTCCACGGTGGTGTTGTATTGCCTGGCGATATTGTACAGCGAGTCGCCCGGTTGTACGGTGTATGTAATGACCCTGGATACCTGTATGGGTATGAACAGCATCTGTCCCGGTGTGATTTCGCTGTCTTCGAGTTGGTTCGCGGTCTGAAGCTGCTCCGGGGAAACGCCGAACCTCTGTGCTATGGCGCTTAATGAATCGCCGGGCTGAACAGTATACCACATAAAAATTCACCTTTTTTTCAATGATATCCATTATATTCAGGCAAGCCGGAAATTGTGAAAAGCAGTGGATTGCGCAGCGGCGTATATTCTGGAAACGGGCCGGACTGTCCGTGTACTCCCGTGTATGATGAATTAGCAGGACTATTATTTATTGATAGTCATAATATAATATCATATAATATATATGAGGAGGATTTCATATGAGAACAACATTAAATATTTCTGACGACATTATTGCAGAGACGCAAGCCCTGTATGATGCGAAAAACAGGTCAAATGCAGTCGAACAGGCTTTAAAAGATGCAATAAGGTTTAAAAAGCTGCAAAAACTTTTTGCCTTGAAAGGTAAGGTTGATTTTGACGAGGAATACCTGGAAGCGCAAAAGCGGGCGGAGATAAACGGGGAAGCGAAAAAGGAGAGCGGAGCAAAAGAGCAAAGGAGAGCGGAAATAAATGAAACAGAAGCTGCTTTTTGATACGTCCGTCTGGATAGAGTATTTTAAAAACAATTCGGATGTCGTCAGCTTTGTGGAAAAACATCTGCTCGAAGATTCCGTGTATCTTGTCGGAATTATCGTCTCTGAACTAATACAAGGTATTAAAAACGATAAAGAACGGGAAATAATCCGCTCCAGTATAGACGCGATTAATTTTATAGATATGAAATTCGGAGACTGGATAAGAACAGGCGATCTTTCAAATACTCTGAGAAAAAGCGGTATAACGATACCGCTGACCGATATAGCGATAGCTGCCGCCGCTATCGGAAACGACCTTGTACTTGTCACTCGCGACAGGCATTTCAGTCAAATTCCCGGCTTAAGCATAATGAACCTCTGACATAATCTTCTCAATGATTGAGGGACTTCCAATGACTATACCGGAGGCATGAATGTCCATACCGGAGGCATAGGTGAGAATGTATATTCAGTCTCTCAGAGGGGGTATGTATAAATTAAGCTGTTTATAATTAATTAAGCCTGATATTTAAGACAATTTTTATAATAGATAGAAAAAACTAAAAGGAGCATTTATATGAATCTAAAATCGCCGAAGGAATCAATGGTTGAAATGACGGAGCTGGTGCTGCCGAATGACACGAACATGCTCGGGAACCTTCTTGGAGGCAAATTGATGCATCTCGTTGATATTGCAGGAGCTATGGCCGCACAACGGCACAGCAACAGGATTGTTGTTACGGCCGCAATTGACAGTGTGGATTTCAAATCTCCTGTCAAGGCCGGAGAAATAATTATCCTTAAAGCGAAGGTCACCTGGGTAGGCAGGACCTCAATGGAAGTGGCTGTTGAAGTTTTTTCCGAAGATTATTTCACGAACAGGAGAAAATTTACCAATAAAGCATACGTGACTTATGTGGCGGTGGACTCCGATGGCAAGCCGGTCGAGGTTCCCGGCCTGCTGGTAGAAACGGAGGAAGAAAAGAGGGAGTATGAAGCCGCGGCCAAAAGACGCAGTGAAAGGCTGAAAAGGAGATGCATTTCAGAGAATCCTGGTATTTCACCTTGAAGTGGCTCTGGGTTGCCGTAATTAGTGGGATGACTGCGGGTCGCGATATCCGTTGATAAGGCTGCAGGTTGTAATATCCCTGAGATAGCTGCGGGCTGTGATAGATGACTGCGGATAGCGATTTCAGGAATGCAGCATTTCCCGGAGTTTTTGCGGATCGGTGACCGGCTTGTCGCAGGCAAAACCGCGACAGATATATGCCGCTGCTTTGCCGCCTGCCACAGGATAATTTGCCGCAAATGGCACAAGCTCGAGAAGGTCTGCCTGTACCTGTCCATCCTTAATGTGAATGGATACGGTGAAGGGTCTGTATCCTTCCCTGAGCACATCCAGGAGTTCATCGGCGCCCGTGTCGCTGCCACCCGTGATTATTATTTCATTTCCTTCTGCTCTCAGTATAATGGCTGCGCTGAGCATGTGGCTGAACCCTGCAGGATAATCGGAAAGGCTGCCGTAAAATGCGTCAATGATTTGCAACGCTTTTTCTTCCAGTTCATACGAGCCTGTCAGCCGGGCGAGCCTTATCATGTTGACAGCGGCTTGCGAGTTGGCGGAAGGGACGGCCCCGTCATAGCCCTCCTTGGGGCGTATTATTAGTTGTTCGCCGTCGCTGCCATAAAGGTACAGTCCTCCGTTTTCATCATCCCAGAAAAGCTCAAGCAGTTGGTTGTTTAAACGGACGGTCTCCTTCAGGTATTCAACTTTATATGTTACCTCGTAGAGTTCAAGCAAACCCCATGCCAGGAAAGCATAGTCCTCGGCGTATGCTTTCACGCGGGCTGTTCCATCCCGGTATACAGCGAGGAGCCGGCCATTTTCACCAATCAGGTTGTTTAATATGAAATCCGCGGCTCTTTCCGCTGCCGCGACATAGCGAGGGTTGCCCAGGACCCTGCCTCCTATTGCCATTGCGGCAATCATGAGGCCGTTCCAGGAGGTGAGTATTTTATCATCCTTAAAAGGATGAGGTCTCCTTTCGCGGTACTCGAAAAGCTTTTGCCGGCAAGATTCCCAAAGTTCCTTATTGGAGCTTGAAATTACGGAGTTATTGTGTGTGTCAACGCTGCTGCCTGTGTCAGTGCTAACACTTGCGTAACCACTGTTGTTGATACCAGTGCTGTTGTTTATTCCGGCACTGCCCAATATGCCGCTTTTATTATCTAGGTTAATGATATTGGGAATGCTGCGCCCGTCGAAATTTCCTTCGTCAGTTATGTCAAGCATGGTCATAACCCATTCTGCTTCATTGTTTTTACCGTCACCAAGGGCAGCCCTGACTTCGTCAGGGGTCCAGGTGTAGAACCTGCCCTCTTCCTTATGTCCTGTTTCGTCTTCCGAATCCGCGTCTTCAGCGGAGTAAAAGCCGCCTTCGGGAGAGGTCATGTCCCTCAGTATATATGTGAAGATTTCTTCGGCGGTATCCGCGTATTTTCTGTTGCCGGTCGCCTGGAATGATTCCAGGTAGGCAATTGCCAGCAAAGCGTTGTCGTAAAGCATCTTTTCGAAGTGGGGGACAAGCCATTCCCTGTCTGTCGAGTAGCGGCAAAAGCCGAAGCCGATTTGGTCGAAAATGCCGCCGCGCCGCATGCACTCAAGAGTCTTTTCAGTCATTTTCAAAGCCGTGGTATTTCCTGTCAGTTTCCAGTATCTCAGCAAAAACAGGAATATGTGCGGGGACGGGAACTTGGGCGCATGTCCGAACCCGCCGTATTTATAGTCAAAGGAGTTTTTATACTGCTCAAATGCCGCATTTATAATTTTATCCAGGTCGGCATAGGCCTCAGTATCAATACCTGCACCAACGTTAATACCGGCGCCCGCATCAGCGCCCAAGCCGACAGCTGCACTAGTATCTGTACCTGTACCTTTATCTTTACCTGTGTTGGCATTTGCATCGTCATAAGTATTGACTTTACCTGCTCGCACCGCTGGTATACGCGCTGTGGGCGTACGAGTTACAGATTTGCGCACTGTTGACGCTGACGGCGAATCCATGCCCGATATGGCTGCCGTTATGGCATCGGCGGCGTCAAGCAGTTCCTGGTGGTTGTTTTTCCACGCTTCGGATATGCGTTCCAGGATTGTAAGCAAACCTGGCAGACCCATACGGTCATGTTTTGGGAAATATGTCCCTGCAAAAAAAGGCCTGGCGCCGGGCGTCATGATAATTGTCATCGGCCACCCTCCATGCCCGGTAAGAGCCTGGCACACCGACATGTATATGCTGTCTATATCAGGCCGCTCTTCGCGGTCAACCTTTATCGAGATAAAATCCCTGTTGAGTACTTGTGCGACTTCCTCGTCCTCGAAGCTTTCACGCTCCATGACATGACACCAGTGGCAGGTGGAATAGCCGATGGAAAGGAAGATGGGCTTGTCCTCCGATTTGGCTTTTTCAAAGGCTTCGTCACACCAGGAATACCAGTCGACAGGATTATATGCGTGCTGCAATAAATATGGGGATTTCTCATGGATTAGCCTATTGGCTTGTCTATTGGCTGACATGCGGGCAACACCTTCATTTCTCAATAGAATAAATACTAACGAGTTTATTATTCATTACTATTATTTTTACCACTAAATTATTATTTGAATTTATGCAATTTTGTATGCAAGGTAAAAGGGTCGATGCAGTACAAATAACGGCATCATTTTTTGTCAATTTGTAATAAAATATTACAACTAGTATAAACCTATTGACATAGAGAACATGATTATGTAATATAATATTACGGAAAGGAGGGATTGTAAATGACAACTATATATGAATTAGGAACAAAGATTAAAGCTATAAGAGATGAGAAAGGCTTAAGCCAAACCGAAGTTGTCCAGATGCTTACTGAAAAAAACATTAACATGAGCAGGGAAACCCTCAGTAAGATTGAAAATGGCAACAGGAGCATATCTGCCATAGAGCTGAATGCTTTATGCAGCGTTTTGGGCATAGAAATAGGGACTCTTTTTGAAGAGGAGGATGACTTGGTTACGCTCTTCAGGAGAAGGAATCTTTCTGAAAAAGCTATAGATGAATTAGAAAAGCTTCAGGATATGATAAAAGCGTTAATTTACCAGAAGAAGGTTTTTTACGGGGAAGTTAAGCCTGCAAAGAGGAAACCTTTATGGGAGGAGAACTGATATGCATAAAACAAATTCCGCCAATGAGTTAACTAGGCTTGAAGCGAAGGAATTGGCGGAAGAAACAAGGGTCAGGTTTGGGAAAAAGGGACTTTCCGATATATTTGACATCCTTGCAGATGTTGCGTTATTAATTAGAAAACCCTTGGATACAGATGAAATTTCCGGATTCAGTATTTATCTCGAGGGCCAGTTTGTTGTATTTTTAAATACAACTTTGACTTTGGGTCACGAAAGATTTACAGGAGCACATGAACTGTACCACGTTTTGTTCAATAAAGAGATACTTAAAAGGGAAAAATTTTTAGATGAGGAAAAGTACAAAGAAGAAGATAACATGGCCAATTTATTCGCCGCTGAATTTCTGATGCCGGAAGATTATGTTAAAGAATTTTTTCATAGGCTAATTAAAGTAGATAAGAATAGCATCACACCACAGCATATAATTAAACTGCAAAACCATTTTAAAGTCAGCTATCAAGCAATGCTTATAAGGCTTATTAACCTTGGTTTATGCTCTCCCGGCAAGTATGACGAGCTGTATCAAGGGAATACTGATACACTCCGGTCTTTAACCATGCGTGAAGGATATGACATAGACCTGATTGTTCCTTCAAGGGTAACATATATCCCGAAGGAATATATCGAGTTCATAAAAAGCAATTACGAAAGGGGGGATATATCATATGGGAGTATGAAAAGTAACCTTGAGTTTGTCGGGCTAAAACCCGAAGCTCTCGGATACGAATATCCCCCGGAAGAGGATTATTAAAATGCAGCGATATATAGGGGCAATATCTGATACTGATATTTTAATCCACCTTGCCATGGTTAACAGATTAGATATCCTGGAACTCCTGTTTGAAAAAATTATAATTCCCCTGTATATATATGAAGAAGCGGCAGACATTTTCGATCGGATTAACAACCAGTTATCGCGTCCATCCAAAGATACTTTTAATGATAAGTACAGAAAAGCGATACGTCGATTTAAGAAAAACAAATGGGTAAAATATCTGGGCATAGATACTTAAACTTGTTTTTACAAATTTGCCTTCTGCTTCCTGGTTTATCGTCGGCGTGTAGTAGGTCGGGCAAGTGCTTATTTTGCGGACATGGAACCAATGACAGATGGAATAGCCGATGGAAAAGCAAATGCATTCTATCTCGAGATGCAATTTAACCGCTTAATGCCATTTTATTTACAATACTTTCGGGTATACGAATATCACATGAATAACAAAATGCGATTATTTGACCTATATGCATCTGTTCATGCCCAATCATAGCAGAAATATGCTGATGTATATTCCACTCTTCACCAAACCAATAAATTACCTCACTACCATCAAATTGCTCGAGTTTTTCTTCTAATAAAGAATCCAATTTGTCCATTTGCAATATCAAGCTTTCCTTGCTAAAATCAGATAACGGTTTATATGAGAACTCAATTTTCTTCGTATCAAGGGCATCCACATAGCACATCTGAACTTGAATTAATTCTTCACATTGCTTCCTGATCGAATTAAGGTTTTATCTCGGGAAAGGCTTATCTAAATCAGAATCATTCAACAGTTCAATAAAACTTTTCGTAATACTCCTGCCATATTTCCAGTCATTTAATTGGGCTCTTAATGACTCAATCATTTATATTCCCCCTCGTATTTAGTATTTTATATTATAATTGCCAATTTTATTAATGTAAAGTAATTATCCGTTTAAATAGCTAAAAAGGACGATGGAAGGGGACGGTGTTTGCCTTGCCTTTTGTGCTGGTAAGGACAGGTAAATTGGAGTATAATAAAAAGCTATAGGATGATTGGTATTGGCGTGAAAGGCAATCAGGTACTATATATAATAAAAACCTTTTTTACAGGAGGCAGGAAAGATGGCGGAGGCTAAAGGCAGTGCACTTCCCAAAAGAGAGGAAATCGATGAGAAATACAAGTGGAAACTGGAACACATATATGGCAGCGACGATAAGTGGGAAGAGGACTTTAGCAGGGTAAAGCTCCTCGTCAAAGAATTTGCGGCATACAAGGGAACGCTGGGCAAAAGTGACATTCACCTCCTTAATTGCCTGAAAGCCCATGATGAACTTCTGATGTTGTATGACAAGGTTTTTGTTTATGCAAGGATGCGCAGGGACGAGGATAATGCAAATCCTGTTTACCAGGCGTACACCGACAGGGCCATGGCGTTGGGCACAGAGGTATACGCTGCCGTTTCCTTTGTAGTACCCGAGATAATTTCCATACCTGAAGACAAGCTTAGCGAATTCATGAATAAAAACAGCGGGTTTGACATATACAGGCAGTACATCAGGGAAATCCTGCGGCAAAAGGAGCACGTCCTTTCAGAACGGGAGGAGGAGATACTTGCTCTTTCCGCCGAAGTGGGCAATGTGCCTTCCGATGTATTTTCGATGCTGAACAATGCGGATATAAAATTCCCTTTTATCAAGGATGAGGAGGGCAACCTGGTAGAACTTACAAAAGGAAGATATATTAAATTTCTTGAGAGCAAAGACAGGGGAGTCAGGAAGGAAGCCTTCCACGCCCTTTACAATACTTACGGCAGGCAGAAAAACACCCTTGCGGCGACGCTTACCGGAAGCATCAGGAAAGACAAGTTTTATGCAACGGTAAGGAAGTATTCTTCAAGACTGGAAGCAGCCCTCGATGCGGATAACATCAGCACTGACGTCTACGACAGCCTTATCGGTACGGTGAATAAAAACCTCCATCTGCTGCGGAGGTATCTGAAGCTTCGTAAAAAAGCTCTTAAGCTTGATGAACTGCACATGTACGATATATATGTACCCATAGTGGATGAACCGGAAAAGGAAATCCCTTATGAAGAAGCTCTGGAGATTGTGGAAAAAAGCCTTTATCCAATGGGGGAGGAGTACCTGGGACATCTGAGGAATGCCTTCAAATCGGGCTGGATTGACGTCTATGAAAACCAGGGCAAAACAAGCGGAGCCTATTCCTGGGGGTGTTATCTCACACACCCATATGTGCTTCTCAATTACCAGGGCACCATAAACGACGTTTTCACCATAGCCCACGAAATGGGGCATGCCATGCACTCCTTCTACACTAACAAGACCCAGCCTTATATAAATACTGAATACAAGATATTCGTGGCGGAAGTGGCATCCACCGTCAACGAGTCCCTGTTGATGGACTATCTCTTGTCCAATACGAAAGACAAGAAAGAAGAGGCCTACCTGTTGAACCATTACCTTGAAGGTTTCAGGGGAACACTGTTCAGGCAGGTCATGTTTGCAGAATTTGAAAAAATTACCCATGAAAAAATAGGTAAGGGAGAAGCCCTCACCGCCGAGACCCTGTGCGGTATTTACGGCGACCTGAACAGGAAGTATTTCGGCAGTGAAGTGGTCATAGACAAGGATATAGAGATGGAATGGGCACGAATACCGCATTTTTACTCCAGCTTTTATGTTTATAAATATGCCACCGGATACTCGGCTGCCATATCGCTGTCACGACAGATACTGAACGAGGGGCGGCCGGCGGTGGACAGGTATATCGGGTTTTTAAGCAGCGGTTGTTCGGATTATCCGCTTGAACTGCTGAAAAAGGCGGGTGTTGACTTGTCCACGCCAAGGCCGGTGGAAGATGCCATGACAGTATTCGAAGAAGCTTTGGACCAATTGGAGAAACTAATATAAAAAGCAGAATAGGAGGAGACTTGTTATGAAGGACCCGCGCATTGAAAAACTGGCAAAAAACCTTATAAACTACTCTGTCAACCTTCAGAAGGGTGAAAAAATTCTTATTGAAAGCATCGGGTTTGAAATCCCGCTGGTAAAGGAACTGATAAAACAGGCCTATCTGGCCGGTGGAATACCCTTTGTCACCATAAAGAACCAGGAACTGCTCAGAGTGTTGCTGAGCGAATGCAGCGAGGAACAGGTAAAAGCCATGGCTTCCTTTGAAATTCCAAGGATGAAAGAAATGCAGGCATACATCGGAATACGGGCAGGTGAGAACGTGAGCGAGATGGGGGCCGTTCCGGCGGACAAAATGGAAATATACAGCCGGTATTATCAAAAACCCCTTCACTCGGATATCAGGGTGCCGCATACGAAATGGTGCATTCTAAGGTACCCTAACCACTCCATGGCGCAGCTTGCAGGTATGGCTACCGAAGCCTTTGAGGATTTCTATTTCAAAGTATGCAACCTGGATTATTCGAAGATGTCGAAAGCCATGGACAATCTTGTAAAGCTCATGGAAAAGACCGACAGGGTGAGAATCACCGGAATGGATACGGACCTGACATTTTCCATCAAGGGCATGCCTGCCATAAAATGCGCGGGAAAGCACAACATACCCGACGGGGAAGTATATACGGCTCCTGTGAAGGATTCAGTCAACGGTGTTATTACTTATAACACCCCGGCGGTATACCAGGGAGTCACATTTGAAAACATACGCCTTGAATTCAAGGACGGCAGGATTGTTAAGGCTTCTGCCAATGACAGCGAGCGGATTAATAAAATTTTTGATACCGACGAGGGCGCAAGGTATGTGGGCGAATTTTCCCTCGGACTGAACCCCTATATCGAAAAGCCCATGAAGGATACGCTGTTTGACGAGAAAATCAAGGGCAGCATCCACTTCACACCGGGCAGCAGCTATGATGAATGCTTTAACGGCAACAAGTCTGCAATCCACTGGGACCTTGTATTAATACAGAGGCCTGAATACGGTGGCGGGGAAATATGGTTTGATGATACACTTATACGTAAAGACGGAATATTTACAGTACCCGAGCTGGAGGTGCTAAACCCGGACAAGCTGGTGTAGGACTAAATAAAGCCTGATCAAACATGAAGCAAGCGTGAAACCGGCAAAAGGCGGGGCCGCCGCCAAACGTCGGGTCACGATTGCGGTGTGCAAGGCAGCTCGTCAACAGTGGAAATTTCCCCGGAGGCAAATTTTAAGCACTGAAAAATGAATATTCTTTGAATCTTTGCAATTTTGTATGCAAAGATATCAATCGATGCAACACTGACCTAAATTTTCATTGACATTTACAAACTTGTGAAATACAGGATATACAATGTATAATACTATAAGACAGCCTGTTTAAACGCAAAATCAAATAGGAGTGGTTGTGATTTATGAAAGTTTTAATAATTAACGGAAGTCCGAGAAATATAAGTAATTGCGGCCTGGCACTTGATGAGATGAAGAAGATATTTGAAAAAGAAAGCATTGAATATATAGAATTCGTAGTTGGCAACAAAAGCATCAGGGGATGTGTTGCCTGCGGTCATTGTAAAAAAGAAGGAAAATGCGTTTTTGATGATGAGGTAAATAAACTTGCCCTGCTGTTTAAAGAGGCGGATGGCCTTGTTATTGCAAGCCCTGTTTACTACGCCTCAGCAAATGCGACCCTTGTGGCGCTTCTTGACAGGCTTTTTTACAGCACTCCTTTTGACAAGACCATGAAAGTCGGAGCAAGCGTAGTATGCGCCAGAAGAGGCGGGTGCTCTTCAACTTTTGATCAGCTTAACAAATACTTCACGATCTCGGGAATGCCCGTTACTTCAAGTCAGTACTGGAATTCAATTCATGGCATGCATCCTGGTGAAGCCGATCAGGATGAGGAAGGAAAGCAGACAATGAGAACTCTTGCAAGAAACATGGTCTTTCTCATGAAATGTATTGAACTTGGCAAAAAGGAGTTTGGGTTGCCGGAAAAAGAGGAAAAGGTTTCAACAAATTTTATAAACAGGCTTTAAAATTAAATTTTGCTGTTAAAATATACCTGATTAATGCGCAGTTGCTTTTTAAGGATTTCTTTCCAAAGATGATACTTAATTTCTCCCGAGCCCTTTGTAAAGTGTAGAATATTTCTTATCTTACGTTTTGATTTTAAATTAGGAGTATGCAGAAGATTACAATCAAAATTATAACATGAATTATGAGGAGGAATACACGGCATGGTAATCGATGATCGTGTCAATTTACTGTAGGAAAAGTAGTTCGCAGACCACTCCTAATGCTACCATTCTTTATATGGCTTTTAACGCCTTGTAAAGGCCTGTTACCTTTCCTATTTTAAACACTTCCAGTTTGCATGGACTCCTTACTTTGTTCATTACTGTTTGCCCGCTGATTTCTACTTCTCCTGAACTTTTCCCTGCTTTTCTGTAAGACATGTTGGATGCATTTTCTGCGAGTTCCGCATGCATTTCATCATCCATACGTGCATGAACATCCAGCCCTAATATCTCATCAACCAAATGCCGATATCCTTTCCCATGTTTGGATCGGTAATATGTTCTATTATATTTAATTTCACCCAGTTTCGTAATTACGGTCTTTTCTTCATTTCTCCTTTCCACATACCAATCCTTCTTCCTTCGTGCGTCTTTGTTAATCGCCTCATCCAGTGCCTCTATGATTTCTTCACAAATGCTTCTTCCCAATGCATCTGTCACCTTCTTTATCTCGGATACTGCTTCAGACAACCCTCCTCCGCTTTGTATCAAATATATTACTCTTTCCTGCAGATTCTTGATGCCTTCCTGACAAAACTGTTGTATAATTTTATTCATAAGAGACCCCCTTTTGTGGTTGTTTTCTGAACAAAAACATTTTATCAAAAGGTGTGGTCTCTTATCTATTTTTTTCTACGATAATTTTACTCTAACTAGACGGATTTGTATGTTGATCAAATAAATAATATCAGTATTTGAAGAAGGATTTTGATAGAAACGACGACTACCATTATAGAGATAATAGTACAAAAAAGTGATAGGATATGAGTACAATTATTGGGTATTTTATTCGTATCATGCTATTGTTGGCAGCGTTGCCTGCAGTTAGCTGATGAGCCTGGCTATCGGAGCAATTGGGAGGGATATAATGAAAAAAATCATTGGCCTTGTCATATTATTTATTGCTTGTGCATTGTTGATCGTAGTATTTGCAAACCGCGCTCATATCAATACGGTTACCGGAATAGCTATTGCGAATGAACAGTACACTGACCGCGCAGCTATTGAAAACACTGAAATACCGAAAGAACTGTCAAAAGATAAGGATGTGTACGCCAGTATATACTTTATTGAATCTCCAAAGGGAATGAAGTACCGGGTAAAATGGTTTATAGATGGTAAGGAAGTTAAAACTGAAGAGAAAGAAATGACGACAAATACAAAAGGCTTTATCATTTATAAATTGGAAAAAGAAAAATTGCATGAAGGATTGTTGAAGCTCCAGGTATTATACGAAGAGACCGTGTTAGCGGAAAGGGAGACTATGATCAGGTGAATGTCTTAACCACTCGACTAGGTGCTTTGATGGACTGGCAGGAAAAAGAAAATGATGAAAAATTCATCTCGATATATCGTGCTTATGTTGACGAAATATACCGTTATGTTTTTCTTCGTACCGGTATGGATATGGCCTTAGCGGAAGATATTACTCAAAACATCTTTTTGGAGGTTTTTAGAGGAATAAAGCGGTTCAAAGGTTTATGCTCTAAGCGGACATGGATCTTCAAAATTGCCAGAAACAAGGTGTATGATTACTACCGTAGACAATACAGACAAACTGTTGATTTTGTCAGTCTGGAGAGTGAAAGTTTCAATGAGCTTCGTGACCCGGGACAAGAGCCGGAAAAGTTTGTGGAGATGGATTTTGAAAGCAGACAGATAGAAAACTGCCTGAACAAACTACCTGAGAACTATAGAATAACTTTACTGCTGAAATATGTAGAAGGTAAAAACGTAAAAGAAATTGCAAAAATTGCGGATAAATCGGTGAAATCGATTGAAAGCACATTGCAAAGGGCAAAGGCATCCTTTATTAAGCTGTATAAAAAGATACAAATGGAGGGTTCTTATGATGGAGAACAATGATATATTTCGCAAAATATTTGATTATTATAAAAATGGCGGATATCCAACCGAACAGCAAAAAAACAGGATGCTGATTCAAATTCTGGGTAAAGCCCATTCGGACAACACCATGCACAGAGGGTTCCTGCACTTTGTTTCAACATATCCGTGGAGATTCGCATTTGGGGTATCGTTGATTCAGACAGTTTTGGCTACTTTGATTTTGGGAAGAGAGTATACCAATTTACTACTGGTCATTATTGGAGGTAATTTATGAATTTGTTTTTAGAAGCGATAAACAGACCTGCAGATGCCTTTAAACGCCGGTATAGCAAACTGTCATGGGTTTTTGTCATTGCTGCGATAATAATAGTAACGGTATTTGATGCTGTTCTTTCATACATCCTGGGTCATCCAGACCGTCAGATACTTATGGATATTATGAAAACAATCGGAGGACTCTTCATGGCGGGTATATTGACTTATCTTTTGGTATGTATTGCTTTCTGGCTAATATGTAAGGCACTTGGGAGCAAAACTGGACTGCCCTGCTATATCCACACTTGGGGAATATCTTATATACCAACAGTGATCTGTGCGATAATTGTAATCATTACAGAAAATTTCTTTTATGTATTCTGGAACAATACTGTGTGGGGAATGCTGATTAGTGTTTTGCTCGTCGGCATTTTGATCTGGAAGATAATATTGTATTTAATATTTCTGCATGAGGTGGCCGGCTTACGGGGGAATAGAATGGTAATTGCATTTATCCTATGCGGCTTGGTTATTCTGATGCTTGCTGCTGCAAATGGGTATTTGGGTTTAAAATCTCCGATACTGTAAATATAGAGTCTGTGAAAAAAACTCTGTAAAATAAGCTTTCTATGATAAAATAAAAAATCATAGGAGGCTTTTTTATGGGAAAAAGACGGGAGCCCATGAGTGAGGGCAAAAAGAACATCATAGCAAGTCTGATTCAAGAGCACGACTGGGGTATGCTCCGTATGAACGCTCTGAAAACTCCCGCAATGGCAAGAAGAGTAAAACCATTCGCAGCAAATATGGTGAGATGGAGATAAATGTTCCACAGGACCGTGAGAACTCATTCGAGCCTAAAATAGTGCTGAAGAGACAAAAAGACATTTCAGTGATTGAAGACAAAATCATAGCCATGTACGCAAAAGGACTTACCACCAGGGAGATATCCGAGCAAATAGAGGATATATATGGATTTGAAGTCAGCGAAGGCATGGTATCGGATATCACCAACCAAAATGCTTCCTGAAATCGATGAAGTAATAAATTTAAAACAATAAGCCTTGAAAACCAGGCCTTTAACAGGTGTTTGTTTTGTGGACATGGCACCAATGACAGGTCGAATAACCGATTGAAAGGAAGATGGGCTTATCTTCTGATTTAACTTTATTAAAAGCTTCATCACTCCAAGGAAACCAGTCCAAGGGGTTATAAGCATGCTGTAATGGTTAAGTTACGGAACAGTTGTCAAAACTTAATACAAAGGAGTGATCTAATTTGAAAGTTGCCTTTTTTGATGCAAAGCCGTATGATATTCACGGCTTTGAAAAAAGTATTGAAAATAAAGGTATCACAATCAAGTTTTATGAAGCAAAGCTGTGCCCTGATACAGTGCAGCTTGCCGAAGGATATGATGTAGTCTGCATATTTGTAAACGATACAGCAAATAAAGAAATTATTGATAAACTGTACGGATATGGTGTGAAGTTGATTGCACTTCGTTGCGCCGGATACAACAATGTAGATATAAAACATTGCTATGGAAAAATTCACGTGGTGCATGTACCTGAATATTCTCCTTATGCAGTCGCCGAGCATGGCATGGCAATGCTATTGGCCCTGGTCAGAAGAATCCATAAGGCTTATAATAGAACAAGGGAATTCAATTTTTCACTCAACGGCTTTACCGGTTTTGATTTGCGTGGCAAAACAGTCGGAATCATCGGCGCCGGAAAAATCGGATGTGTCTTCGGCGATATCTGCCGTGGATTCGGCATGCGGACGGTTGCTTATGACCCGTTTCCTAAGGAAAATGCAGGTTTTGAATACCTGCCTCTTGATGAATTATTTGAGCAAAGCGATATTATCTCCCTTCATTGCCCGCTGAATGCCGAAACGAAGCATATGATTGATGAACATGCAATTGGCAAAATGAAAAAGGGCGTCATTATTATCAACACATCCAGAGGCGGCCTGATTGACTCGGAAAGCTTAATCAAAGGAATCAAGGAGCGAAAAATCGGTGGTGCATGCCTGGATGTATACGAAGAAGAAGAAGATATATTTTTCAATGACTTTTCCGGCCATATTATAGATGATGATACACTGGCGAGACTTATTTCCATGCCGAATGTGATTGTAACCGGCCATCAGGCTTTTTTAACCGAGGAGGCCCTTAACAACATTGCACAAACCACGGTTAATAATATTATTTCCTTCTTCGGCAGTGGCGGAATCTGCGAAAACGAGCTTTGTTATCGATGCGGAAAAGTGGAGAGTTGCAAACATACAAGGGATAAGAAGTGTTTTTAAAATTTATTCACACGTGAATAAATACAGGTTCAAACATTGAGTAAAAATAGCATTACCTGGAAGAGACAACCGCCAAACTGTGAAAGGCAGGATAGCGGCTGTTTTATTCAAAGCGGCACCGCAGCAATGTAATAAAGGGCGAGGAAGGAAGCCGGCGAAAGAGCAAAAAGTTCGAAAAAAGAATGTTGGTTTTAATCTGCTGGCGTTCTCTTTAATATAAGTAAATATAGTTAATAATTCGAAGGAAGATTATTTTTATTTGACTTTGAACGTTTATCCAAAGTTATCGTCTTAATTATTAGGTGTTAAGTATGGAAAAATCATTTTATTTTTTACCGGCTCCCTTTATTTAGCGGCTAAAACACACCGTACCACCGTACAGGTTCCGTTAACCAATCACCTGTTTCTGCATGAAATTATATGCTGAACACAAACCATCTTCATTTAAATATGCAAATATTTTACATCTATGAGACAATAATATCAATAGGTTAATAATTAAAGCAGTTGGCAGGCCGTGGACATCCGGGAAGAGAAGCGGCGGGTTTTCTCAGCCTGTTCTTATCATTTGTTCTGCTTTTTCGATTATTGCTCTTAACTCATCAGTATCGCTTATCTTATCGATTGGCAACGGATCTGCAGGTGACTGGACGTGTTCCTGGATTTTTAGTTCGTATACTTTAATATCACGCCATTTACCATGCTTATACCCTACGTTGCGGTAAACCCCTATTGCTTTAAATCCGAACGACTCATGAAGATTTTCGCTTTTAATGTTAGGTACCGAAACCAAGGCGTAAGCATTGTAAAAGCCCTGGAGTTTTATTATTCCGGACAGGGCGGAATAAAGCGCTTTTCCGATATTCTTACCGTGATGCTCCGGGTCTATGTAAACCGAGAAATCCACAGACCATTTATATGCTTCCCGTTCTCCGAAACGGGATGCATAGGCATACCCTGCTATTTTATTGTCAATTTCACATACAAGCCAGGGATAATATTTTTGGATATCGGCCATTCTTTCTTTAAATTCCGCTATAGTCGGAATTTTGTACTCAAAAGTAACGGCGGTATTTGTAATATATGGCGCATATATTTTTAAAACCGACTCACAATCGTCTTCCGTAGCAAGCCTGATTGTCTTGTTTTTTAGCATTTTACAACCTCCAAGTGCATTTTGAATATAGTATAATTCGATGCTAAAATAATACCCTTATTCCTTTACTTGCTAAAATGACGTTTTGACAATGCATCAAGTTATCCTTGCCATAGCCCTTGTCACGGAACTGTCGGCTTTTATTTTCAACGGAAAAGCTATAACCTCAAATTTGCCTGCATTGAGCAACTGGTCAAGATTTGTCAGGTTCTCCAAAACATAAATATTGTTCGCGAAAAATAATTTATGTATTTCAAAAGGATATTTATCCGGGGAAGGTGTGTCCATTCCAATCATTTTAATGTTCTTTCCTATCAAGAACTTGCAGAGTTTCATGCCCATGCAGGGATGGTTTTCATAATACTCTTTTGTGCCGTAGTACTTGTCAAAGCCGGTATATAGCAATACTATGCCATTGTCTTTTACCAATGAATCATATTCGGGCTTCAATTCAATTATTGCCTGGTTTCTTACGTCCAGCAAACACCCCTCCGCAATGAATGGCTCAAGAGGCAGTTCGGAAATATATCGTTTGCAATCGGTCAAATGCATCGGGGAGTCGATATGCGTACCCGCGTGCATGCAGATATCCAGCCTGTGATTATTGTATTTGTCCGTACCCAAGTATTTTATCTGAATCAGGTTAGTCTTTGTGTCGCCTGGATAAACCGGCATACCATCTTCAATTTCATGCGACAAATCAATTAGTTTCATTATCATTTTCTCCCTTTGCAAAGTAGTAATATATGGTCCGGCAAATTATGTTTTATTCAGGCTGGCAGGGAAATTAATACTACTACGTTCTCCAAAACGAGACTAATTATATTCTACCATTATGTCCCGCGGATTCAACCAAAACTTGCAAAGCTGCCGCAACTGTTATCACCGTCATTTCCCGGGGAAAGCCCGGCAAATTTTAATAATGACATCACAAAAAATTATAGATTTATATTGCATATTAATACATAAAAATGTATAATTATGCATATAGTTATTTGGATGAAAGAAAAAAATTAAAATTATACTTTGACGAGGAGGGCCCATATGGATGGCATAAGCATTAATGGCATAAATATAGTCAAAAGGTCGGCAAACGCCGAGGAGTACATTGAAATGAGAAAGTCGGCAGGCTGGTGGCATCCGGAGAAAGAAACAGCATCAGCTGGTCTGAAGCATTCATTGTTTTCTGTATGTGCGGAGAAAGACGGCAAAATAATAGGCTATGGAAGAATAGTCGGCGACGGCGCATTTACCCTGTATATCCAGGATATACTTGTCAAGCCGGAATACCAGGGATTAGGCATAGGCAAGAAAATCATGAATGAAATAATGAGCTATAGTCCTTTTCGTCACCCGGAAGCTTTTCGGGGTGTATGCCCAGGGCGTCGAATATTTCCCTGAGTTCCCTGAAGTTGAGCACGAAATCGATCGCGCCTTTAAGCTCCGGCTCATTTATTTCGGCTTGGAAATATTAATTTTGCTTCTAAAGCACGACCTTTAAAACTTTCCACAATTTTATTAATAACTTCATCTATAGATATCATTTCTTTTTGTATTATGGTAGACTTTGAGTGGAGGTGCCCTTTAATATCTTCGTAAGTTGTCTTTTTGGCTCCTTTTCGCTTTGAGATACCAATTTTATTCCATTTGTTAAATCAAATATTATTCCTATCATCAATTGTTTTTAAAGCTATTACATTCTTTGCATGCTTTGGCGATGAAGTAACTACCAGAACTTTTTTCTCTATCTCCTCTTTATCTATTCTTTCAGTTTTTTCGAGAATATGAACAAGAGAAATTGCCATCAACAAAGGACATTCGTGAATTTATCGAGAAATCATTAAGGAGTATTGGTGAAAATGGTCCATATCTAACGCTGGAAAACGCAGATAAAATATATGGCAGATTTAATGGACTTCTGAGAAGAAAACCTGCAACTCCTGTATTTGAAAAAGCAGTAGATATTCTTGTACCATTAAATACAGCTAATATGAGATCTGAAATATCTAGATACGGAACTTTAATAAGGGATGTTTCACTATTTTATTCTGACAATTATAAAAATGAAATAGCACAAGATGAACTGGAAATATTTGAAGCTGTTCGTCAAGAGTTAAGGAAGCGGCAGGATAATGAAATTAATAGATATAATTTCAAGACACCAGTTAATATAGTTTTTACTACTCTTGAACCTGAGAAAAGATTCGTAGAGCTCTTAACCAGTGACGATTTTTCTCAGCATATAGATGCATGGATAAAATCTAGAGATAAAGGGTTTTATAGTATCGATTACCAAAAAAACAAAGGAAGCAAGTTTAAAGCATTTAATCCCGACTTTTTTATAAAAAAAGGCAACAATATAATTGTTGTAGAAGTAAAAGCGGATAATGACAATAGTATTGAAAATAAAGCAAAAAACAGGGCAGCAAAACGGCACTTTGAGTTATTAAATTTGGAATTAGAAAAAAAGGAAAACCAGATAGATATTTTTTCACTTTTTTGAGCCCAATAGATTATAATACATTCGCTATTTATGTAAAAGATGGTAGGTTTTTTGAATCAAAATTCCGTAGCCATCTTGATATTCTATTAGAAGAAACAGAAGACGAATGAATTAATTATGTTAATCGTTGATGAAGCAGTTTATGTTTATGTATTATTATATAATATCATGTACACTAATGAAAATGATAGCCATTAGTAATGGAAACGTCGGAAAATTAATCGCAGAATATTAGGGTAATTATCAAAGAGGCAACATTTCTGTTGATAGCAAGATCATAGGATTAAAAGTTAATGATATAGCCTTTATCAAAAAACACCCCACCGGGTGTTTTTTGATATATTTCTAAAATCTAATTTATGACCCCAATTAAGGAGGTGATGCCTATGCTTGTACTGATAAAAATATTCTGGCTTTAATAACAACCAAA
>JBMNKL010000003.1:0-916277 GCA_050952225.1 Acetivibrionales bacterium | reverse complement strand
GGAAGGCTTTACGCAAGAGGAATGCGCCAAGCAGATGGATGTTGCACGCACTACTGTTCAAGGCATTTACGCTGAAGCTAGAAAAAAGATTGCCGAGTCTCTGGTAAATGGTAAGGTACTCTTGATAGAAGGTGGTGAATACAGGCTATGTGAAGGATTCGGAAATGGGTGCGGACGAGGTTGTCGCAGGCATCGACATGGTTGGCGCTTTGCAGGTAGTGATAGAGGTGACTGATAATGTATTCTGACAAAGTGATAGAACATTTTATGTGTCCTCAAAATGCTTATAGTATGCCGGATGCTGATGCAGAAGGGAGTTTCGGTGATCCTACATGCGGAGATTATCTTACGATTTATATTAAAGTAAAAGACAATCGTATAAGCGAAATAAGCTTTCTTGTGTTTGGTTGTGCTGCAGCAATTGCAACATCCAGTATGACGACGGTATTAGCTAAGGGTAAAACCCTGGATGAAGCATTGGAAATTTCAGAAGAAGATGTCATACATGCCTTAGATGGACTTCCTGAGAACAAGGTTCATTGCTCTAATTTAGGCGTTAGCGCATTACGAAATGCGATCAATAATTATATTAATAGAATGGAGGATTCTCATGAAAATATCAATTCCGGTAGATGAAAAAAGTTTGGAGTCGAATGTATGTGTATCCTTTGGGCGGGCTCCCTATTTTCTAATTTATGATACTGAAACTAAAGAGAGTATATTTCTTGATAATGGTGCAGCAGCAAGTACAGGCGGAGCAGGAATTAAGGCAGCACAAACAATAGTGGATAATAAAGTGAACGCTTTACTTACTCCCCGATGTGGCGAAAATGCAGCTAATGTGCTCAAATCCGCTGATATTAAAATATATAAAACAGCGGGTATTTCCGCTAAAAAAAATATTGATGACTTCATCAGTGGAAAGCTATCCTTACTCGATGAAATTCATCCTGGTTTTCATGGCCATGGAGGGAACTAAAATGAGGATAGCTGTGCTAAGTGGCAAGGGCGGCACAGGAAAAACGCTGGTGTCGGTTAATTTAGCTGCGGCTGCAAAAATATCAACGTATATTGACTGTGATGTTGAAGAACCAAATGGCCACCTTTTTTTAAGCCCGAAAATATTCAGGAAGAAGAAGTACATGTACGAATTCCAAAGGTGGATGGCAAGCTATGCAATGGATGTCGAAAGTGTGTTGACTTTTGCAAGTTTAATGCCCTTGCCTATATAAAAGATAAACTGATTATATTTGAAGATATATGTCACTCTTGTGGAGGTTGTATCTTGCTTTGCCCTGAGAAAGCGTTAACAGAGAAAGAAAAGGTTATTGGCAAGATCCAAAAAGGAGCTTCGGACCAGGTAACAGTATATACAGGAATATTGAACACCGGTGAACCTTCGGGTATACCAATTATAAAAAAGTTGCTTAATGAGAACAAACCTGAAAGGAACAAGACGATATTTATCGACTGCCCTCCTGGAAGTGCCTGTATAGTCATGGAAAGCATTAAGGATGCAGACTACTGTATATTAGTAGCTGAGCCTACATTGTTCGGAGTTCATAACCTTAACATGGTATATGAACTGGTCAAGTTATTTAATAAGCCGTTCGGAGTGGTTTTAAACAAGTGTCTTGACGGTGAAAATCCGTCGGAAAAATTCTGCATAGAAAAAGGTATTCAGATTTTAGGCCGAATACCTTTTGATAATGAGCTTGGATCATTGAATTCAAATGCAGAAATTGCTGTAAGGAAAAGTGAAAAATATCGTACAATCTTTTCTTCTTTGCTGGAGGACGTGAAAAAGGAGGTGCATCATGAAACAACTTCTGATTCTTAGTGGTAAGGGTGGTACCGGAAAGACAACCATAGCAAGCGCGTTTATCAAGCTATCTAAGGCTCGCGCTTATGCTGATTGTGATGTTGATGCACCTAACCTGCATCTTATAACAAAGCATAACTCCCTGCCAAAGAAAAGAGACTATTATGGCTTGCCGAAAGCCGAGATAGATACAGAGCTGTGCATAGAGTGCGGACAATGCAGGCAAAACTGCCGTTTTGACGCCATTTCAGCAGACGGGAAATACAAGGTAGATCCTTTTGCCTGTGAAGGCTGCGGGGTTTGCGAGCTTGTTTGCCCTGTTGGAGCTGTGACTTTAAAACCTGCTGTAGCTGGTGAACTGCTGTTATATACAGAAGGGGAAAAAGTATTTTCTACAGCGCAGCTAAAAATGGGCAGCGGAACCTCCGGAATGTTGGTTACCGAGGTAAAGAAGCAAATGAAGTCTGCAGCCGCTGATGTGGAGTTTGCCATTATTGACGGTTCTCCCGGTATAGGCTGCCCGGTTATAGCGTCCTTGAGCGGTGTTGATATGGTGCTAATTGTGGCCGAACCCTCCATATCCGGAATTAGTGACATGGAGCGGATTATAAATACAGCGGCGAAATTTGGCATAAAGACGGCGGTATGTATCAATAAGTTTGACACAAATATGCAAAACACAGAAAAGATAGAAAACTTCTGTACAGATCAGGGAATTAGCCTTATGGGTAGAATACCCTTTGATTCGAACGCCGTAAAAGCGATTAATAATGGGCAGACAATTGTTGATTTAGACTGTGCCTCAGGTGCAGCAGTGAAAGCAGTTTATAGCAAGACAATGGAACTGCTGTTTGAAGAAGGTGGTGGGCTGAGGTCATGATTATCAAAGCATTAGTTGAGAATACAGCGCTATCCAAAAACTTCGGCAGCGAACACGGACTTAGCCTTTATATAGAAGCAAATAGTCGCAAAATTCTTTTTGATGTTGGCGCAAGTGAGTTATTTCTTGAAAATGCAAAAAAGCTGAATGTAGATATTTCTGATGTGGATTATCTCATTATTTCACATGGGCATTACGATCATGGTGGTGGGCTAAAAACATTTTTGCGTGAAAACACGAAAGCTGAGGTGTTCTTACACCGATTGGCATTTGAAAAATACTATGCTTTGCGTTCGGATGATGAACTGGAGTATATTGGCCTGGATGAAGAATTGAAACAAAACAGGCAAATTGTATTTACATCAGACCGCTTCTTTATCATCAGGGGGATTCAAGTGTTCTCAAATATTACTGGAAAGGAATCTCTACCAAAGTCAAATAACAGTTTGTTTATGGAACATGATGGCAAAATAGTACAGGATTCTTTTGCGCATGAACAAAACCTCATTATAGAAGAGGCCGGAAAGACGCTTTTGGTAACAGGCTGCGCCCATAATGGTATTGTAAATATTCTTGAACACTTTCACGATTTAAAAGGACGCATGCCTGATTATGTGATAGGTGGATTTCACCTTTCCAGCCGTTCATCGGGAAGCAATGAGGACCCCGAGATGATAGATAAAATAAGTAAGTACCTGATGGATACAAAAGCAAAGTTTTACACATGTCATTGCACTGGTCTGGAGCCTTATAAAAGGCTGAAAACTATTATGGGTGATAGCATCGATTATCTGTCAGCAGGCAGTGAAATACACATATGAATTATTTGATAGTGCAAATCAAGGGAGATGAATGCCTGTGAAAGATATTAATACATTTATTTTTATTTCTGCTTTTGCAATGGGAGCAATGATAGTAAACAGTTTGGGAATCTGGACTCTTTATAAAAATCGCGAATGGGCAGAAAAAATTAAAGACTATTGTATGTGTTTTGCTGCGGGAATACTTATCTCTTCCCCGCTGATAATGACTTTACCTCAAGCTATACAAAAAACCTCCTACGCAGGATTTACTGCGCTCGCAGGATTTTTATTTATGTATTTCAGCAATGAGATCATCAAATACAAAACAAAGCAAAAAGAACTGGCCTTTGGCATAACTGCAATTGAAGGTATCTTAATTCATTCACTTATAGATGGCGTTGTATACACAGTTACTTTTAGTATCAGCACAGTAGTTGGAATTCTTACTGGAGTTGGGTTGGTTGTTCATGAGTTCGCCGAAGGCGTTATAACTTTTTCAATGTTACTTAAAGGTGGATATAGCACAAGGAAAGCTGGGATTTATGCTTTTCTTGCAGCAGCATTAACAACTCCTATCGGTGCCTTTATAGCATATCCAATTGTTCAACATCTTAGTAACAATGTTTTAGGACATATGCTTGGATTTGTTGCTGGTGTTTTAATATACGTTTCGGCATCGCATTTATTGCCTGAAGCAAGGGAATATGAGAAAAAGCACTCTACACTAGCATTTATATTGGGAATTGTTTTCGCACTGCTTATTATGTTTACCGAACACTAAAGTTATTACAGCATAACAACCATGCATGAAAAATATACAGGAAGGAGCTAATATTATGAGCGAAAATTGCAACCAAAGCTGCAGCAGTTGCTCGGAGGACTGCGCAGAAAGAAAAGAGAAGAAAAATGATTTCTCCGTGAAACCACATGAAATGAGCAGCATTAAAAAGGTTATTGGTGTTGTCAGCGGTAAAGGAGGGGTTGGAAAGTCACTGGTAACTTCCATGCTAGCTGTTACCATGAATAGAATGGGGTATCATACCGCTGTTCTGGACGCTGATGTAACCGGGCCTTCTATTCCTAAGGCATTTGGTATCAAGGAAAAAGCCACAGGAAGTGAATTTGGCTTATTCCCAGTTAAAAGTAAGACAGGTATTGATATAATGTCTGTTAATTTGCTTTTAGAGAATGATACCGATCCAGTTGTGTGGAGAGGACCCCTGATCGGAAATATGGTAAAGCAGTTCTGGTCAGATGTTATCTGGAGCGATGTGGATTTTATGTTCATCGATATGCCACCGGGCACCGGCGATGTTCCCCTTACTGTATTTCAATCCATTGCTGTTGATGGGATCATTGTTGTAACCTCGCCTCAGGAGCTTGTATCCATGATTGTATCAAAAGCAGTCAGGATGGCTGAAATGATGAATATTCCTATCGTTGGTTTAGTAGAAAATATGTCCTATTTTAAATGTCCGGATTGCGGTAAGGAACACAAAATTTTCGGCGACAGCCATATTGACGAAATTGCCGAAAAGCATAATTTAAAAGTGCTTGCTAAGCTTCCGGTCAACCCCAAAATTTCTGCCGCCTGTGATAAGGGCATGATAGAACTTTTTGACGGCGATTGGCTTGAGCCGGTTGCAAGAGAATTAGATAAAATGGAGGTTATTAAAATGATTAAAATTGCTGTAGCAAGTGATAACGGAATGGTGACTGAGCACTTTGGACATTGCGAAGGGTTTATAATTTTTGACACCGAAAACAACAAAATTGTTAAAAGTGAAACCATCGCTAACCCCGGGCATAAACCTGGATTCTTGCCTAATTTTCTTGCCGATCGTGGAGTAAACGTCATCATCAGTGGTGGTATGGGAGGAGGTGCAGTTGACATTTTTAATGAAAGGAACATTGAGGTTATTGTTGGGGCAAGAGGTGATGCCAAAGCAGCAGTAGAAGCATACCTGCAGGGTTCTCTTAAATCTACTGGTTCTGTTTGCCATGAACATGAGCACCACGATGAATGTGGAGAATGAAACAGGACTTTGAATTATAATTTCCTATACTTTGATTATTACACTGTGCAAATAAAAAGACACCGCTTCAGTACAAATACTGACAGCGGTATCTTTTTATTTAATCATATATTTACCCGTATAATCAGTGGTTTTTTTGAAGAGTTTATTGTGGAATACGATTATAATAATTCCGAAAATGATCAGAACCAATGACAGTGCTTGCGATATTCTAAGTCCCGGGACCAGATAAAGACTATCTGAACGCAATCCTTCAATCCAAAAACGACCTAGCCCATATCCGATAAAGTAAGTTGCCAAAAGCTGACCGTTAAACTTTGTCCTTTTGCGGAAATAAACCAGTACAGCAAATACACACAAATTCCACATGCTTTCATAAAAAAATGTAGCTTGATGCCATTCTTCCAACCGTTCTATGAATACAGCATAGGGGAAGAATTGAAGATTTGGGTTTGCAACGAGATTGCCGAAGGCCTCCTGGTTCACAAAATTACCCCATCGACCAATTGCCTGTCCTAGAATTAAGCTTGGTACAACCATATCAACAAGTCGGAAAAATGGGAATTGACTGCGTTTTGAAAAAATAATCGCAGCTATGATTCCACCAATAACTCCTCCATATATAGCAAGACCACCTTCCCAAATAGCAATCATCTTTGTAAAGTTGCCGCTATACTGTTCCCATTCAAATACAACGTAATAAATTCGCGCGCAGATGATTGCGATGGGGAGCGCTAAAAAGAGAAAATCAAAGATTATTTCACTTTTAAGGTTCTGTCTTTTAGCTTCACGACAGGCAATCAAAACACCAAGTAAAACCCCGAATCCAATAATAACGCCATACCATGCAATATTTAAACCATTAATGCCAAATAGGTTTTTTATTAAATATCTATCTATCATAAAATCCGCCTTTCTAATATCAGCGTATAGAGGTAACTTTAATAATAGTATCACGATGAGGTATTTACGTAAACCATTTAAACATGTATATTAGGAAGAAAGGCTTGTTGATATGTTCCTGCGAACGACGATTTTTCAAAAAAGACCGAAAAACCCATTGACATGTTCCCGTAGACGTAAGGTTCAAAAAATCAGTCCAAGACATCAATCCATGCCGCTCGAGCCATGTTGAGAGCGTAGTATTGATGTGTGCGTCCAGCGAAGCTGGCAAATGCTAACAGGTGAAAGTCCTGTAGTGGTAAAGGTAGGGCAGCCACTTAGTCAGTAACCAGCGTATGAAGTAATTTGTGCGTTGAAGCGTTACGGAATGTTCTGAAAAGAGCAGACAAACTGGCGGGTCGTAACATGAAGTGAATACTGCCGCACCGTTATTGACATTCCCGAAAGGGAACAACAGGGAGTCGAGCTGAGACATCAACAGCGAAGACAGCAGACGGTATGAAGAACCCTAAATGCAATACCTAAGAACCCTGCGGTGTAGAGGTAGCGACACGTCAGGAAAGTATTTGCCGGAACTGGAGAGAGCCTACTTTGCACAGGAAACTGTAAAGAGGAAGCATATAAGTGAAAGCGAAGTTGCAATCCTGCAAAGAGGCAGTCAGAAGTGCTCATAGTACCAAGGATTGTACAGACAACAAAACTGTACATAGGGAAGGGGCACAACTTTATTCAAGTCTGTAAAGGAGCATTCCTGTAAAGAAAATAAATGAACTTTGAAAAACAAGACACCTCGCAATAAGATAGAGATGTGCTGATTCAGACAAGAAAGGCACAAAACTAAAATATTGGAGGCGTCATATATGAAGCGTACACAAAATGAAAAGATTTTGCAAATCAAATTTGAGACATTGGTAGTAGGAATTGACATTGGAAAGGACACACACTATGCGAGAGCCTTTGATTGCAGGGGAATCGAGCTGTCAAAGCTCCTTAGATTCAGCAACACAAATCAGGGTTATAAAGCCCTTGAGGACTGGATGCAGGAAATAATGAAGGAGAAAGGAAAAACCGAGGCAATAGTAGGTTTTGAGCCTACAGGGCACTACTGGTTTACGCTTGGTGATCACTTGCAGAGAAAAGGCCATAGATTAGCAATAGTTAATCCGTTTCATGTGAAGTGTACGAGAGAGCTTGATGATAACAGTCAGACTAAGAATGACAAAAAGGATCCTAAGACTATAGCGATGTTGGTCAAAGACGGTAGATTCAGGGATGTCTACATACCGGAGGATGTATACCAGGAACTTCGTGAAGCGGTCAGCGAAAGGGAACGTCTGGTTGAACAGATGATAAGCCTGAGCAATCAGGTCATACGATGGTTGGACATAAGATTTCCTGAGTTTAATCAAGTATTCAAGAATTGGCGTGGCGAGGCAGCATGGCTTACACTTAGGCACTTCCCAACTCCTGCGAAAGTAGCTGCTACAGGTGCTTCAAGCATAGTAAGTACATGGCGAAAGAAAATGAAGAAGCCGAGCCTTAAGAAGGCTGAAAAGCTTGTTAACTTAGCTATTAGATCAATAGGAAGAACGGCTGGAAATGAGGCAGCGGAAGCAGCTTTGCAGAACCTGTTGACACAGTATGAAATGGTGATGCGGCAAAAACAAGACATAGAGCAACTGATGCAGGAACTGCTCATAAAGGTTCCAAGCGCATCGAAACTTGTAGATATCAAAGGAATGGGAATGGTAGCAGCGGCGGTCATTGTCAGCGAAATCGGAGATATCAGCCGATTTAACGATCCCAGGCAGATACAGAAGATGGCTGGACTGAGCTTGCGTGAGAATAGTTCAGGCAAGCACAAAGGTAAAACGAGAATAAGTAAACGAGGGCGAAGGCGCTTAAGAGAAGGGCTTTTCAGAGCTATGATAACGATGTTGGCAACAAACTCAGAGTTTCGTCAATTGCATCAAAGAAATCTTAGCAGGGAACAGAACCCTCTTAACAAAATGGAATCCATAGTAGCCCTTTGCGGCAAGCTTATTCGAGTTATTTTTGCGATACTGACAAAAGGCAATGACTACGATGCGGATAGGATGCTAAATGATATGAAAAGGTCGATGAAGGCTGCATAATAGCCGGAGATTAGCAGTTAGTAATTAGCCACATGTAGCCACACGCAATCACTCTGAAGACCGCAACAGAGAAAGATGCATTCAAGCTATAGAATTAAGTTTTAGCAGTATTTGCACCTTGAAATGTAGAGCCGGGGCAGTCAAGTTGAATTTTACCTTTAGGGCAAAGACCCAGTTTAGGAGCATGATTGACGTTCCACCTTTAGGATAAGCAGGACGAAGGAATTAGGCACAATTGATGCCGGAAGACATGGGAGGTTTGCTACCTGGAGTTGATGTGGAATCCCGACGGCCGAGATAGAAAAACACATGCGGTTTATTTTCTCTGCCTGAAACCACAGAGCTACCAGATTTATGCAACATCTAGGGGGAAAGCTTAAGCAAATCGAAGTGAAATTCTGCGAAAAACGAAGATAAGTGAAGAAAACGAGAGTATATTAAGGGAGGAATTAAAAGTGTCAAAAGTAATCGCACTTGCCAATCAGAAGGGTGGCACAGGCAAAACGACCACGACAGTTAACCTTGGTATCGGTCTTGCTTCACAGGGTAAGAAAGTGCTCCTGGTAGACGCTGACGCGCAGGGTAATCTGACAGATTCGCTGGGTTACCAGGAACCAGACAATCTGCCCGTTTCATTGGCTACTATCCTTACTGTCAACGCCGGAGTATTTTTGACCCAATGGAGGTGCGGACATTTTTCTGGACTTTTTCATGCCACTAAACCTTTACTACGTCTATAGTCCATAGGACTCATCGCCCCAAGAGACATCTTGATTCGCTTCTCATTATACCATACCAGATAACTATCAAGTTCGTTGATGAACTGTTCTATACAAACACCTTGCCAGGAACGGTTGTAAAACATCTCATTTTTAAGCCTTCCAAAGAAACCCTCACAAGCAGAATTGTCCGGCGAACAGCCTTTCCTGGACATTGACCTGATTAATCCGGCTTTTTCGACTCTTGAGAGCCAACCTGGCCATCGATAATGGCTGCCCCTGTCTGAATGTATTATTGGATGCTCTTCATCCGATAGCTGACTCATGGCGTCGTCCAGCATTGTATTGACCAACTCTGCATCCGGGCTTGTCCCTATTGCCCAACTTACTACCATCCCATCAAAGCAGTCAATTATTGGTGAAAGATAGACCTTGCCGGCAGGTATATGGAATTCAGTAAGGTCGGTTAACCATTTTGCATTTGGAGTATCTGTGTGGAAATCACGGTTGATTATGTTTTCCGGAGCAGGACTTATTTCTCCCTTATATGAACTGTAATTTCGTTTTTTCTTGTATGGTATAATAAGCTGTTCTTCTTTCATTATCCTTCGTATAACCTTTTCTGAAACTGTTGTCCCTTTACCCTTTATTGTTGCATGTACCCGCCTGTATCCATAGCGGCGTTGGTTATCATAAAAAATCTCTGTTACCTCTGTTCTCAAGCTGGCATATTTATCAGGTTGTTTCTGGGTTTTTTGATAATAATAACTGCTTTTTGACAATCCAGTCATCTCAAGCAGATCATTCAGTGGATATTTAGTCCTGAGGGCATCGATCAGTATTGCTTTTTCTCTGTTTGTCAGGTTCCGCTGATCGATGCCCAGGTCTTTTTTTACGATTTCTGCCGCCTTTTTTAGAATATCCAGTTCCATTTGTTTGCGATATATCTCTTTTTTAAGCGACTCAACTTCAGCTAAAAGCGTCTCCTTGTCATCAGAAAGCGATCGTTTTTTAGAACTTTTCATAGTCTTAGTGTTCTCCTTACCGAGCAGTTCATTCTTCCATTTATATAGTACGCCCCTGCTGGTACCTATCCTGCCAGCAACGGAAGCAGCAGATCCATCCCTTGCACACAGTTCAATAACTGCATCTTTTTTCTGCTCCTGGGAAAATTGTACCATTGCCCGGTGTTTTATGCGAGATTTTCTTTTGCCGGGCGCTAATTCATCTATCCACTTTGCAAGTTCATCCCGATGAGGATATCCTAATATCTTCACCGTACGGGAAATATTGCGTCCATGCTCAAGATAATAATCGACAGCAGCCTTCTTCTGTTCTGGTGTATATTTTGCCTTTTTGTTATAGTGTTTGTGTAAATCGCCTGTTTCTTTATACTCTTTATACCATCGAGCTAGCATTTTGCGATTTGGATACCCAAGTTCTCTAATGGTAGCAGCAGCACTTAAGTCATACTTTATGTATAACTCCACTGCTTTCATTCTGTCTTCATATGAATACATGGGAGTACCTCCTCCGGACTCTTATTTTAAGTCCAGGTTTTCGTCCGCACCCCCTATGGGTCAATTATATCCCGGCGGTGACATCTACACAAGAATGGCATATTAATAATAATATCTGTCCGACTTGTAAACAAAAGATACATGATTGTCTTCTACCACAAGATGAAGGTTATAGCCTAATGACTATTGATGAAAATATAAAATATCTTGAATCACAGAGAGAGATGCTAGAGTTTACAATTGAGAACCAAAAAGTGATTCTAAACGGTATTACCCAGAATATTTCTACTATCGAAGCAAAAATTTATACTATTCAAAAAGTGATCAGGTCGATTAAGGCTGATTTGAATGCAAATGAGAGCAATATTTCCGAAACCTATATTAGAAAGAAATTTATATTAGAGAATGAAATTGAAAAGGTAGAAAACCTTATAAGTGATATAAATACACAATTTACAAAACTACAAAAACTATCAGAGGAATGGAGAAAACTGCAAGTAGAAATCGCAAAACTGCCAGCCGATTACTTTACAGATTTAGATATACGAAAACTTAACACTTTAAGGGATAATTTTAGGAAAAACGTTCAGGAATTCGGATATAGAAGTATAAACCCGTTTGATATAGATATTTCAAAGGACAGATATTTACCAACAATTGAAGGGTTTGATATGAAGTTTGATTCTTCTGCAAGTGATAGTATACGATCAATATGGGCATATACAATAGCGTTGTTCCAGACAGCACAGCAACTTAATGGGCAGCATGCAGGTATTATAATCTTTGATGAGCCTGCACAACACAGTATTGTTGCTGATGATATGAAGGAGTTTTTAAACAAGATACTTACACTTAAAGGATCACCCCAAGTGTTTATAGGGATCACAATGAGTGATAAATCTGTTCTTAATAATCTGATAAACACGGATTATCACGTCCTGCAGATTGATGAATGGGCAATAAAACCTATTAAACAGATAAATGGCAATAAAATTAGCGAGTAAAAGAATATAAGTTTTGGGTAATGGAGGCGATACCCACAAGCTCTTTCATCATTGCGTAATAATCGGGAGGGGGAAGTTCCTTTGCAGACATGGGTGGTGTTATAGGCTTAGGCAATGACCATATAGAAGAAAAAGAAATCTGGTCGCCGGCAGGCATGCCGGTCATGGAAATTGAACTGCTATTAAAGGCAGGTCTTACGATGAATCAGGTAATAGAAGCAGCTACACTGGGTGGTGCTAAAATATTAGGTAAAGATGATTTGGGGAAAATAGAAGAAAATTATATCGCAGACATTATAGCCGTAAAGGGAAATCCCTATGATATTCCATATCTTTTGTCCAGTGTGAATTTTGTCATGAAAGAAGGAGTTATTGTAAAAAACAGCTAAATGAAAGCAAATCAGGCGGGGGACATGCCCGCCGCCTAGCTATGCTGCTTTGCCATATCACTCCGTTATAAGGGTTTCATAAACATCTGGGTCCAGTAGCATACGCCGTTTTTGTTTTTTGCCAGGCCGACACCTATCTCGGTATAATTTCGGCTTAATATGTTGCTCCTGTGGCCGGGAGAGTTCATCCAGTCCCGCATGACTTCCGCCGGCGTGCGCTGGCCGTACGCGATATTTTCACCTGCCGCGGAAAAGCGCAGTCCGAAGGATTCCATCATCCGGAAGGGTGAACCGTACGTTGGTGAAGTGTGGCTGAAGTAACCCCTGTTCGCCATGTCCGCGGACTTATACCTGGCCACCCGGCTGAGCTGCCAGTTTGCTTTAAGCGCAGGAAGGCCCGCTCTGGCCCGTTCGGCGTTTACAAGCCTTATTACTTCGTTTTCCTGGGATGACGTGGTAACTGCCGGTATTGTTATCCGCTGGCCCGGGTATATCAGCGCGGGGTTTTTAATTTGTGGGTTGGCTGATATCAATTCGCTTAACCCCACCTGGTGCCTGGAGGCAATTTTCCACATTGTATCGCCCGGTTTTACCGTATAGGTGGATTGCGCAAACACCGGTGCTGATAATACCAGAGATGCAGATAGTATTATCACCGAAACTAAAGCCAGAATACTGGAAATCCTTTTCTTCATTATTATCACCTCGGGTTTATAATTTGAAAAATACAATACAAACATGCTGGTAAATTCAATCATGACTGTAAAATTTTAATGCACGGAAACAAGCCTGTTTTTGGCAAGTATAAATCCGAGCGGTGCGGAACTTAATTTTCCGAGCACCCCTGTCCCATTAATGGGATTTCATGGTTGAGTGAGTCAATCTGTAGCTTTGCCCTTGAAATACCAGCAAGTGGCTGTGATGTACCAACCTGTCAATAATCGTACTTGTCAGTTTTTCATCATAGAAAATGCCGTTCCATTTACTAAATTCCAGGTTTGTTGTAATGATCACACTCCTTTTCTCATAGCATTCGGAAATAACCTGAAACAAAAGCTGTGACCCATCTTTCTCAAAGGGAACATATCCCCATTCGTCACAACAACAGATCTGTTTTCCTCAACTGTTTCATAAATCGTTGCAATTCACCTTTGGCTTTTGCCTCACTCAAAAGGTTAACTAATGCTGCTGTACGATAGAATTTTACCTTCTTTCCCCTGGAACAAGCTGCAACCCCGATAGCCGTAGCCATATGGCTCTTGCCGGTTCCTACAGGACCATAAAGGATAAGATTTTCAAGCCTGTCAATAAAAGCTCCGGTCTTTAATTCTTCAATACTGATAGCACTTGGTATCTGGATATCCCCAAATTCATAGCCTTCAAAAGTCTTGATAACATCAAATCCTGCAGATTTTAGATTCCTGTTTTTCCTGACAAGTTCCCGATGGTCTATCTCCATCTTTAATAGCTGGGCAAGAAAATCAGCATGGTCAGTTGCGCTAATCTTCGAATAGCTATTGTAGATATTCATTCCAAACCGGAGTTCCTTGCAATATTGCTTAATCAATGCATCTGAATTCATAACTGCAACCCTCCGGAAGTAATCAGTTGATCATATATCCTGATGTCGGGTGTATATTTCTTAAGTTCCGGAACTTTATCAGGCAAGGGTATCTCCGGTTCCGGTAAAGTTCCGGTCGTTAAGCGGCAATATGTCGCCCAAATACTGTCCGGATCGCTGACACCTAATTTCAGACCTTCTTCAAATGCTTCTATTGCTGTGTCAATACCTGTAGCCTCTGTCATCTTGGTAAACAGCTTTAAAGCCTGCTTTTTCCCCTCATAATCGCTTTTATCCAGATATTCTTTAAGGATCTGTGGCAATTGATTGTATAGCCCTGTGTATTTTAATGCGGTCGGTCTTCTGCTCATAAGTTCAAGATAGGGGATCCAGTTCATTGACTCCTTTTCCTCGCCGTAAAGGCGTCTGTGCTTGATGATATGATTGCAATCCTCATCAAGTATTTCTACATCAAAAGCACCCGCTTTAACAATAACCTGTCGCCCAGTCATATTAGGAGAAGTAGAATAAACTCTACCGTCAAATCTAATTTTCCCATAGTTGTCGGCTTTAGCAAATTCGTGTAGGTATACTTCAAAAGGAACTTTCGGAAGCTTGAAGAATTCCTGCTTATCTTCCTGGAATAAATCTTTGATCATCCCATATCCCTTGTAATGCATCCTATCCATATCCTTATCGCATTTTAAAAGGAGTTCTTTGAAGCGAGCCTCTCCAAAGTCTGCTTGGGCTTCTCCCGGAGGATGTTCCAGCGGAAGAAATCCGTCCGCATTCATTTGTAACTCTTTTCGAATATCTGCAACAAATTTCCTGACAGCCCTGTCACTGGCATCAAATTCATCACCATACAACTCCTTCAATCGGTTATATACTCTTTTTGCAGTGTGCTGCAGGTGCTTGCTTGTCTTTGATAAGCCATGTGGTGACAATGCTCCTATATGGAGACAATTTGCTTTTTCGCCTCCGTTTGGGGCGGATAGTATGATTGAAATCCTCTTGTTCAACATACTTCTTCACAGTTTCAAAGTCGTGTCCGGTAAGCTGAGATATCTTTCTTAAACTTTTGCCTTCAAATTTCTTCATGTTTCTGATACGATATACTTGCTCCATTGTTAGCATCCTTTCTGTACCCCCTTTAGATTCGACACCTAAAAGGGTATTATTTTTTAGGAGTGCTCGCAATGGAGTTTTTCCATTTTATGCAGGGTTTTTTAAGTTCCGGAACACTCGGTTTTCATTGTACCAAAAACATCAAGCCGGACCAACAGCGAATGGCATATCTCATGCAATTTCCGGCTTGACTTTAAAATATCTTTATTGAATAATTATGGTAGATATAAACCCGAAGGGTGGTTACAAATGACAAGGAGAAGAAGAGCAAAACTCTACGATAACGAAAGCATTTCTTCGCTTAAGGGAGCCGAGAGGGTAAGGCTCAGACCGGGCGTCATATTCGGCTCGGACGGGATCGAGGGGTGCCAGCATTCATTTTTTGAAATCCTGTCAAATTCCATAGACGAGGCGCGTGAGGGCTTCGGCGACAAAATCGAAGTCATCCGGCACAGCGATAAGTCTATTACCGTCAGGGACTACGGGAGAGGCATACCGCTGGACTTCAATCCGAGGGAGAACCGCTACAACTGGGAGTTGGTTTTTTGTGAACTCTATGCCGGCGGCAAGTATCAGAACAATTCCGGTGAGAATTACGAATTCAGCCTTGGCCTGAACGGGCTTGGAAGCTGTGCTACACAGTACAGCTCAGAGTACATGGATGTCACGGTTTTCAGGGACGGGTACAGGTATGACCTGAGGTTTGAAAAGGGCGAGAATGTCGGGGGACTTAAAAAGGAAAAATGCAAATACGAACATACCGGGACCATCCAGAAATGGAAGCCGGACCTGGAAGTGTTTACCGATATTGATATCCCGCTGGAGTATTACCTGGCCACGCTGAAAAAGCAGGCTGTTGTGAACGCCGGACTTCGTTTCATACTGACGGACGAGGAGTCCGGGAATATCTACGAATTCTGCTATGAAAAAGGGATAGCCGGCTATGTTGAAGAAGCCGGAGAAGGCAAGTCTTTCACCGGCGTACAGTATTTCGAGACTTCCGCAAAGGGGAGGGACCGGGAGGACAAGCCCGAATACAAGGTTAAAATGCAGGTAGCCTTCTGCTTTAATAACGAAGTCAACCTGCTTGAATACTACCATAATTCAAGTTTTCTTGAACATGGAGGGTCACCCGACCGGGCGGTGAAGGCCGCGTTTGTCAATGAGATAGACAAGTGCATCAGGAACAGGGGCAAATACAACAAGGACGAGGCTAAAATAACGTTTGCAGATATACAGGACAGCCTGATTCTTGTTACAAATTCGTTTTCAACGGTTACCAGCTATGAAAACCAGACCAAGAAAGCCATAAACAACAAGTTCATACAGGAAGCCATGACCGACTTTTTGAAGCAGCAGCTCGAAATCTACCTGATAGAGAACAAGGAAGACAGCGACAAGATAGTCGAGCAGGTGCTGCTGAACAAGCGGAGCAGGGAAACCGCCGAGAAGACAAGGATTAACATAAAGAAGAAGCTGGGCGGTGTAGTTGACATTTCAAACAGGGTAAAGAAATTCGTGGACTGCCGTACAAAGGATGTAAACAAACGTGAACTGTACATCGTGGAGGGAGACTCGGCGCTGGGCTCCTGTAAAATGGGTAGAGACGCCGAATTCCAGGCGATCATGCCCGTAAGGGGCAAGATATTGAACTGCCTTAAAGCGGATTATGACAGCATTTTCAGAAACGAAATCATAGTAGACCTGCTCAAGGTGCTCGGATGCGGAGTCGAGATAAAATCAAGGCACAACAAGAATCTGAACACATTCGACATTAACAATCTCAGGTGGAGCAAGATAATAATATGCACCGACGCTGACGTGGATGGATTCCAGATAAGGACGCTGATACTGGCTATGCTTTACCGCCTTGTGCCGACGCTGATATACAAAGGCAAGGTGTATATAGCGGAAACCCCGCTATTTGAGATAACATGCAAGGGGAAAACATATTTTGCCTACAATGAAAAGGAAAAAACCCAATTGCTTGAAAAGTTAAATGGAAGCAAGTATACGATTCAGCGTTCAAAAGGCCTTGGCGAGAACGAGCCGGAAATGATGTGGCAAACGACAATGAACCCTGAAACCAGGAGGCTTATAAAAATAGTACCCGACGATATTGAAAAGACGGAGCAGATGTTTGATCTTCTGCTGGGAGACAACCTGCAGGGCAGGAAGAACTTTATTGAGGAAAATGGCATGCGCTACCTGGATATGATTGATGTAAGCTGAATTTATTGCCGGGATTAACGTGTGGGGAGAATAACTGATATGTCAGAAAACAACTTTATACTTCAGAAAATATCGGACACGCTTGAACAGAATTACATGCCGTATGCGATGAGCGTAATCATATCAAGGGCTATCCCGGAGATCGACGGCTTCAAGCCGGCCCACCGGAAGCTTCTTTATACGATGTATAAAATGGGCCTTCTGACAGGGAACAGGACGAAATCCGCAAATGTGGTGGGACAAACCATGAAACTTAACCCGCATGGTGACGCCGCCATCTATGAAACGCTGGTCAGGCTCACGCGCGGTAACGGAGCCCTGCTGCATCCATACGTGGACTCCAAGGGCAACATGGGGCGCCAGTATTCGCGGGATATGCGCTATGCCGCCGCGCGTTACACCGAGGTCAAGCTGGACAAGATATGCGAGGAATTGTTCCGTGACCTGGAAAAGGATGCGGTAGATTTTACGGACAATTATGACGGGACAATGAAGGAACCCACGCTTTTGCCGGCTACATTTCCCACCATCCTGGTCAACGCGAACCAGGGCATTGCCGTGGGAATGGCCAGCAACCTGTGCAGCTTCAACCTTAAGGAAATATGCGATGCGACAATTGCGTACATAAATGATGAGAATGTCGATTTGATGCAGTTGATAAAAGCACCGGATTTTCCGACCGGGGCGAGCCTTATATTTAATGAAAAGGAAATGCGCGAGATCTATGAAACAGGCAGGGGCAGTTTCAAGTTAAGGGCAAAGTACAAGTATGACAAGCGGAACAGCCTGATAGAGATATATGAGATTCCTTATACGACGACGTCGGAGGCGATTATTGATTCGATTGCCGACCTGGTCAGGAAAGGCAGGATAAAAGATATCCTCGACGTGAGAGATGAAACCGACCTGGACGGATTGAAGATCACGCTTGAAATCAGGAAAAGCGCTGATCCTGAAGCGATAATGAACAGGCTCTATAAACTGACGACGCTCCAGGATACGTTCAGCTGCAACTTCAACGTGCTGGTATCCGGTACACCGAGGGTAATGGGTGTTCGCACGATACTGAAGGAGTGGCTGGATTTCCGTATTACATGCATTAAAAGGCAGACGTTGTTCGATATCGGCAAAAAGGAAGAAAAGCTGCACCTGCTGCTTGGCTTGAAGAAAATATTGCTGGATATCGATAAGGCAATAGCGATAATACGGAATACGGAAAACGACGCCCAGGTAGTACCAAACCTCATGGAAGGTTTCGGCATTGACAGGACACAGGCTGAGTTTGTCGCCGAGATAAAGCTTCGCAACCTCAACCGGGAATATATCCTTGACAGGGTTGGTGAGGTTGACACGCTGCAGGATGAAATTGCCGATCTCAAGAACCTATACGCCAATGAAAGAAGAATACGAAAGCTTATTGCCAGGCAGCTGACGGAGGTGGCAAAAAAATACGGCCGGCCCAGAAAGACCGAAATCATACCGGAAACGCACGTGGAAGAAATCACGGAAGAGCAGATGATAGACGACTATAACCTGAAGCTGTTCCTGACAGCAGAGGGTTATCTGAAAAAGATTCCATTGGTTTCGTTAAGGGCAAACCCGGAGCACAAGCTCAAGGAAGATGATAAGATAGTCCAGGAAACAGAGACCCGCAATAAGGCAGAACTGCTTTTATTCTCCGACAGGCAAACGGTATATAAGATGCGTATTTTTGATATTCCCGACTGCAAGGCAAGCGCGTTGGGCGAATACCTGCCAAACCTGCTTGAGTTGGAAGACGGTGAAAGAATATTATATATGGTTGCCACCGACGACTATTCAGGGTGGATGCTGTTTTCCTTTGAAAACGGAAAATGCGCCAAGATCGAGATGAAAAGCTATGAGACCAAGACAAACAGAAAGAAGCTGGCCAACGCTTATTCTGTCTTGTCGCCGCTGACTGATATAAGGTATCTTTCTGCTGATATGGAATTGGTGGCTTTCAGCAGCATAAATAAAGTGCTTGTATTTAACACCGCCGACATCAATCCCAAATCGACCCGCAATTCCCAGGGAGTGCAGGTCATGAAGGAGAAAAAGGGGAGCAGGATGTGCACCGTTAAAACGATCGAAGAATCGGGCATAAAAAATCCCGATTATTACCGCACGCGGGGCATACCCGCCATAGGTCGGTATCTAAGGGAAGAAGATACCGAAGACAGGCAGGTAGTCATACAGGTGAAGGAATAGAGGGAAAGAAGAGGTATTTTGCCTTGGACGATAAAAGTGACAGGATGGATAACTCAAAAACGCTGAAACTAACGCTTAATATTGTGTCCATATTAATATTCCTGGCTTTTTTGGTTTTCCTGGGGATGCAGTTCGGTCCTGCAATTACCGGGCTGGTGGAAGATCCCGGGAGACTAAGCAGGGAATTGAATTCGCTGGGATGGAGAGGCGTACTGGTGTTCCTGGGATTGCAAGCGCTGCAGGTGCTGATTGCCGTTATTCCCGGCGGGGTTGTACAGGTCGCGGGAGGATATATCTATGGGACATGGCTTGGCTTGCTTTACTCCGTGATAGGAATACTCCTGGGCTCGTTAGTTGTTTTTTTCGCGGCGAGGCTTCTTGGATATCCGTTGGTCAAGATGCTGGTTTCGCCGGGCAACCTGGAAAAATTAAGCTTCATGATAAACAGCAGCAAATCTGAAATAGCGATGCTGATCCTGTTCCTGATACCGGGGATGCCGAAAGATGTTTTGACATATATTGCCGGCATAACGCCAGTAAAACCGGTCAGGTTTTTTACAGTTTCCATCATCGGCAGGCTGCCGGCATTGCTTGGCTCTTCTATCCTGGGATACAGCACCCAGACCGGGAACTTTACTGCTGTAATATTGCTTTCCGCCGCTTCGGTTGTATTTTTTTTGATTGGCTTGTTTTTCAAAGATAAAATCATAAGGAAAATACAGGCCGGTAAAAGATAGGCCCGGCAGCCCGGAAGCTACCGAACGAAGCCCGGGCGCGGCTATATATGCAGACGGGCGGCAGCTATTTCTTGCCGAAAAACTCGTCGTAAAGGGCACGTATGGCCTTATCCTTCTTACCTGACCGTATGCCGAATATCATACTGACTTCCGATGGCCCCTGGCTTATCATTTCCAGGTTAATACCGGCATTGGCCAACGCGGTGGAAGCCCTGGAGGTAATTCCGACAGTATTGCGCATTCCTTCTCCGACCAGCATTACCAGGGCAAGGTCCCTTTCCACGTGGATGTCGTCTACGTCAAGCTCGCTTTTAATGCGGTTTACTATCCTGAGTTCCTTATTTTCAACAAGGTGGTCTTCTTTCAGGATGATTGACATGTTGTCAATTCCTGACGGCATGTGGTCAAACGGTATATGTTCATCTTCAAGTATTTGCAGTACCTTGCGGGCGAAACCTACCTCCCGGTTCATCAGGTACTTGCTGAGATAGATGGAACAAAAACCAACACTGCCTGATATGCCTACAACCGGGCGTGTTATATTTTTACGCTCTTTAACGATCATGGTACCGGGTGCCGAAGGATTGTTGGTATTTTTAATGCACACGGGAATCCCCTTGTAGTACACCGGCAACAGGGCCTCTTCGTGAAATACGCTGAATCCGGCGTAAGAAAGCTCACGCATTTCCCTGTAAGTCATCTCGAAAATAGGTACCGGAGAATCTATCAGGTTTGGATTTGTCGAAAAAACATTATCAACGTCCGTGTAGTTTTCATAAAGGCTGGCATCAACTGCTGCAGCCAGGATGGAACCCGTAATGTCGGAACCGCCTCTTGAGAAAGTAACCACGTCACCATTGAGCGAGTAGCCGAAAAAGCCCGGGAATATAGTGATTCCGGGGTAATCGGCAAGGGATTTCAGATTTTCATATGACTGCGGCAGCACCTGCGCATTCCCGAATTCATCACTGAGAAACAGGCCGGCTTCCCCGGGGTTTACATAGCGTGCGTCCGTGCCAATGCTCTGCAGGTATGCAGTTACCAGCCTGGCACAGTTGTCTTCACCCGCCGCTTTCATGCAGTCGATATATCTTCCCTCATCGCTTTTATCCCCATTTACGCGCGATTCCAGGTCCGCAGCGATTGTTTTGGTTATTTCGCCTGATAAGCCCAGGTCGGAAGCAATTTCTGCAAATCTTGCAACAACAGCTTCAATTTCACTTTCCGCATTTCCTTTTTCCAGTCCCGCTTTTGCACAGGCAATCAGAAGGTCCGTTACCTTTATATCATCCTGAAAGCGTTTGCCCGGTGCTGATACTACGACAAGCCTGCGCCTTGAATCGGATGTAACGATCGAACAGGCCTTTTTTATCTGATCGGCGGATGCCAGTGAAGTTCCCCCAAATTTAGCAACAATCATAAGTCAATCCTCCGGTTCCTTTATTTCATAATATTATCACACTTAAAAAATGCTCCTGTCAACATAATTTTATGATAACCCTGAAATTTGGAGATTTGTTAAGCATAACGACAACACTATGTAAACACTCCGTACTCAGAAGTTGAAATTTTATACAATTTAGAAATAATGACCGGAACTATAAGTAATTTTATTACGTCTTAAGTATAAAAGGCTTTTATTGAATGCAAATGCCATATATGGTATTATATTATTGCAGTCAATTATATCGCCTGATCCGACCTTATGCGGCTTTTACAGAAGATAAGGGGGTTTATGTATGGGTAGCGCCATTAAAATATCATTTTCCGCTGTTTCTCACATCGGGACGGCTTGCACTTCAAACAGCGACAAGGTTTTTGCAAACGGCAGATTCATTTATACAGGCGCGGCAGACCATTCACAAATATCACTCGAAGTTAATGATAAGAAGTGTCTTTTTGCGCTGTCTGAAAACATGGAAGATGAAGAATCAGGTATTTCCCTGACAAGCGACTTAAGAAAATTCTACCAGAAAGTAGCAGCAAGTTCAAAGGATATATATGTTAAGCTTGATGAACTTGTACAGTGCGTTGAGCAGTCCAGCAACCTGATCCACAGCTTGTCTTTTGGTGAAAATGATTTTAGCGACAGAAAACCCTCATTTGCAGGAATATTAATCGACGATGGGAACGTCGCGGCGGTAAACCTGGGCAATTGCAGGATATACAAGCTGGAAGGCGACACTTTCAAGCTGCTGGTCAACGATTACAAAAGGGCGGAGAGGCTGCTGAAAATGGGCATCATCAGCAAGGAGCAGGCAGAAATGCTTTCAAGCCGCAGTCAATCTTCACCGGAAGAAGGAAAATCAACGGTGAAAAAGTCCGATGTAAATAATCTCAGGGAAGGCGTTACTTATCTTATTTGCAGCAGCGGCATTACCGAAGCCGTAAACGAAGACAGGATTTACGACATCCTGGCTTCCGGTTATGATACGGACGAGACGGCAAACAGGCTCGTAATGGAAGCTGTCGAAAACGAAGCGGAAAAATGCATGACGGCTTTAATTATCAAGACGGAAGTTGCCGGGGAGGATCATATAGACGTGCCGGTCGTCAAGCCTGCGCGCTACAAACCTGCGTCTGCGGGAGTTCCATTAAGACAGGCCAGGATGAGCGTCGCCAGGAGAGAGAGAGGTATCGACGCAGGCAAAATCGTTTTCACGGCCATATTAATATTCCTGGCCGCGGCGGTAATATTCGGAGGGTACAAGCTCTGGGCCATGCTCCGCGGCTCTGAAGCAAAAGAACCGTCAACGGAGCAGGAAGATCCGATTTCGGATTACGATGATTGGACGGATCCCACATCCGATTTGGAATTTACAGATGACACGGTTGACGGGACAGAAGGCATTGATGGTACATCGGGGGGAGACGATTTGTCCGGAGGGACTGGTGCGGCCGGTTCCGGAGAAACCGGTTCGGACCTGATTGGGGACGAAGAAATTGAGTATATTGTAAAAGAAGGCGATATGCTCATGATGATTGCCAAGAAGTATTATGGCGATGAAAGCTATTATACTCTCATAATGGAGAAGAATAATATCCGGGATGCCAACTTGATTTACCCTGGCCAGAAGCTGATATTGCCGCCGAAAAACAGGTGAGCGGGAACAAATTGTGCATCAGCAGGCGCGCAAGCCGGATAGACTGTACGTGTTGCTGTCATTGCCAGCCACCGTAAAGGTGTCATCCAATTCATTTGCAGCAACCGTGTTATATCCTCGTACAGTCTTCTTTTTTTGTTTAGGCGCAACACTATAATGGTATCTAACTATATGTGAGCAGTTAAATTAAAGATTAAAGGATGGGAGATATGGACATTACAGCGCTCTATGATATCACATACGGTTTATATGTCATTTCTGTAAAATGTGGTGAAAAACTAAACGGGCAAATAGCAAATACGGTTTTTCAACTTACTTCGGAGCCTAAGAAGGTTGGAGTCTGCATTAACAAAACAAATTTCACGCATGAATGTATAAGAAAGAGCAAGCGATTCGGGATTTCCATTCTTGCTGAAAATACTCCGATGGAGGTAATCGGCCTGTTTGGATTTCGCACAGGACGATACATCGAGAAATTTGCAGGGATAAAGACTTTGGAAGGTAAAGGAGGCTCTCCGGTGCTTGCCGATTATTATTGCATCGGCTATCTGGAATGTGACCTTGTTCAGGAAGTCGACGTAGGTTCGCATACCTTGTTTATAGGTGTCCTGTCTGACGCCGGGGTTTTGAAAAAAGATAATCCAATGACGTATGCGTATTATCACGAAGTGAAAAAGGGGAAGACGCCCAAAACTGCACCCAGCTACCGTGGACCGGAAAGTGGTGCTCCGGCAGCCGCCGACGAAACGCAAGGCGGTTTAAAGCGTTATCGCTGCTCAATTTGCGGGTATATATATGATCCTGCTTTGGGCGATGCCGAACACGGCATAGAGCCCGGCACGCCTTTCGGGGATCTGCCACCTGATTGGGTATGCCCTGTATGTACGGCTCCCAAGGACTGCTTTACTAAGGAATAAGTTCTGCCGGCATTATCAACATTTCCAGGAGAATGAAAAATTGGTCTTATGAACAGATAGCTCCGTATTCCGACTCTGGGCGGGAGGCTGTCACTGATTTACAGTAATGGTAACAAGTGGAATGTATACTGGCAAATGAATACTGGCATTAAATATAGCTGTCAATAGTTTGTGAAAATGTCACCCCTAAAAGGAGTTAATTATTCCGAGAAAATGTCACCTTCCAGGGTTTTAAAAAATATAGTTATGTCGCTAGGGATGTCAAGGGTAAATAAACGAGCGAGCTCGCCCTTGACACACCTTCGCTCCATAACAAAATAGTTAGTAGACCCTGTAAGGTTAAGCATCTTTCTTTAGAAATATTTCTTCAAGCATTTGTAGGATCTCACTGTTGCTCTCTGCAAAACTTAATTTAGGCCATAATTCATGACCGTATTTGTAGTAATGATGCTCAGGTGGACGATAAGTACTTTTTTCTTTAGCAGGGGTAGGAGTTTTTGTTTTCTTAGGTTTAATAAAAGGAACAACTTCATAAACTGCCTTTTTGTATTTGACTCTTACCCCAAAAACAGGACTAATTAAGACCTCCACTAGTGATTTTGGTGGTATGTAAGCCGTATGTCCATTTGAAACAGGCTGAAAATGCCTGCCTTTAAAGGAAAACACACCGCCGTTATCGATAGTTCTAATTTGTTTAAAACATAAGATATTATCAATAAACAAATCTTCCCTAAGGGGAGTATATGCAACTTTTGAGTTGGCAGGTTCTACGGCAAAATTCTCATTAAATTTAGGGATATAGCTTAATAAAAACTGATTGGCCTCATGAATATTAGTAATGCCAGCTATCTTAAATTCTACAGGTAATCTACTTTGCAAAGTATCCCATAGTCTTTCTACCCGTCCTTTAGCTTGAGGCGATTGGGCGGGAATGAGTGTGATGCCTAATTCATTCATAGCACGTCCAAACTGGGTATCATTAATAACTTTGCCGGCTAATTGTTCTTCAAGAGAAATTTTATCTGCCTTTGGGGAGCGAAAAATGGTGTGTTTATCAGAATAGATACTTGTTGGTATACCGTAATTTAAAAGAATTTGCCTTGTAACCTCAAAATAACCTTGTAGACACTCATTTTTAGTAAGATAAAGGCCTACGATTTTACCGGTAGCGTCATCAATTGCACCATGTAGAGCGTAAATTTGCTTATCACCGAACCAATTAAAAGGGGTTGCATCTATTTGAATAAGTAAACCCTCTTGAGCTTTACGTTTACGCCTATGGTGTGCTTTAATCTTACGTCGTTTTTTAGGACTGTTAAAGCCGGCATTAGTTAAAATATTGTAGAGAGGTTTATAGCTAATTTTAATGCCCTCATGTTCTTTTAAAAGCTCCTGAAAATGAAGGAAATTAGAATCCTTGTATGTTTCAGATTTTCTTAGTTCAATAATTGCCTCAACTAAATCATCCGAAAAAGCATGCACAGGTTTACGACCAGTATTTTTGTGAATTAAGAACGCCGGCCCTTTTTCCCTCACTCCTTTTTTAAGCCTTTTTACTTGGCGTTCACTAAGGCCTAAACTTTCTGCAGCATCTCGGGTAGTTAAATTACCTTCAATGAGTTGAGAAATTACTGTATACCTATTTAGTTGTTTTTGAGACATAAGATAATACACCTCGTTCTTCATAGTGACATTTTATCGGAATAATTACGAGGTGACATTATCATAGAATAAACACATAACAAATAAAAATTTCTTGATTTTTTCTATTAATGGTATATAATATATGCATAAAGTCAAAGAAAGTCAAAGTCAGCGATATATAATGATGCGATAACCTTGCAGATGTATAAAGGCGTGGTACCAGGCAACATTATATTAGCTGTACCAGGATGGTATATCAAAATAACCATGTACGGTATACCAGGGCGAATAAGTAATACAATATAACTGAGTCAGCCTTCCGAGGTGGTTCTATGAAATACAAGGACTATTACGAGATACTGGGAGTCGACAGGAATGCATCCCAGGAAGAGATAAAAAAAGCATACAGGAAACTGGCAAAGAAATACCACCCTGACGCGCATCCCGGCGATAAAGCCGCCGAGGAGAAATTCAAGGAAATCAACGAAGCTTACGAGGCGCTTGGCGACGAGGAGAAAAGGAAGATATACGACCGGTTCGGGCGTGAAGGGCAGTTTTATAACGGGGCGGATTTCGACCCTTCCAGGTTCGGTTTCGGCAATAATATCCGCTATGAGTTCAGGCATGGGGACGGCAGCGCCTTCAGCGATTTCTTCAACATGATATTTGGCAGCGGAAGCCCGTTTGGTTCATTTGACACGGATGACCTGTTCAACGGTTTTTCCGGAAGGAAGAGCGGGTTTGCCGGAAACATGCGGATGAGGGGGGAAGATAAAGAAGCATTGCTTGAAATCACTCCCCAGGAAGGATTTTCGGGAGCGGATAAAAGAATCAGCATCAGGACGCCGTCAGGAGAGAGGACCATTTCATTGAAAATACCGGCCGGAATAAAACCGGGAGAAAAGATTAAGCTGGCCGGCCAGGGAGCGCCCGGGGTCAACGGGGGAAAAAACGGGGACCTGTACTTGCGGGTCGAGTTCGCGAAGGATTCGGGTTTTGAACTGAAAGGGCTGGACCTTGAATCAAAGTTGGCCCTATACCCGTGGGAGGCCGCGCTGGGTTCTGAGATCAGGTTCAATTCGCTTGACGGGGCAATTTCGGTCAAAGTTCCTGCCGGCATACAGACCGGAAACTTTGTAAGGATTGCCGGAAAGGGCTATAGGGACAGATCGGGCAGACGAGGTGATCTATACCTGAAAGTGATGATTTACAATCCGGATAAGCTTAGCGCTGCACAACTGGATTTATTCAAAAAGCTAAGCAGCATCTCGCCTCGCCGCAACTAAGAAAAGGGGAGATACCCCTGCCATTGCTTATGATAAACAAGAAGAGATTTAGCATGTGTAAAAGAGAAGAAATGTTATGGATATTATTCTGGAAGAATTTGTGATGAAAAGGAAGTGAGCTTTATGGATATCGACAAGTTAACGGAAAAAGCACAGGAGGCTTTAGGAACAGCGCAGGAAACGGCATTGCGGATGAAGCACCAGCAAGTTGACGGGGAGCATCTGCACCTGGCGCTGCTGGTGCAGGAGGAAGGACTTATACCCAGGCTCCTGGGCTTCATGGGTGTAAATACCGGTTTAATGATTAATGATATTGAAAGGGAGCTTGAAAAGCAGCCCTCGGTATATGGGCCTGCTGCTTCGAGCCTTTATGCCACAAGGCGTTTTAATGAAATATTGCTTCACGCGGGTGATGAAGCAAAGAAGTTCAAAGATGAATATACAGGCGTGGAACATATATACCTGGCCTTGCTGAGGGAAAGGAACACTCCTTCCGAAAAGGTTTTCAGAAGGCACGGCGTAAACCGTGAAAATTTCCTCGCTGCGCTGAGTAAAGTCAGGAGTAATCAGCGCATAACCTCAAGAAACCCGGAAGGGACTTACGAGGCGTTGACAAGGTTTGGAAGGGACCTGGTGGATATGGCCAGGAAAGGGAAACTTGACCCCGTTATAGGGAGAGATTCCGAGATAAGGCGTGTTATCAGGATATTGTCAAGAAGGACGAAGAACAATCCTGTGCTGATCGGCGAGCCGGGTGTCGGAAAAACCGCGGTTGTGGAAGGCCTTGCGCAAAGGATTATTAAAGGTGACGTTCCGGAGGGGCTGAAAAACAAGACGATTTTTGCGCTGGACATGGGTTCGCTGATAGCCGGCGCCAAGTACCGCGGCGAATTTGAAGAAAGGCTGAAAGCGGTCCTCGGGGAAGTGGAAAAATCGGAAGGCCGTATCATCCTCTTTATTGACGAGCTGCATAATATAGTGGGCGCGGGAAAAGCGGAAGGAGCGATGGATGCCGGCAATATACTCAAGCCGATGCTGGCCCGCGGGGAGCTCCGCTGCATAGGGGCAACCACACTGGATGAATACAGGAAATATATCGAGAAGGACGCAGCATTGGAGAGAAGATTCCAGCCTGTCCTGGTCGAACCGCCGGATGTTGAGGATACGATATCTATTTTGCGCGGGCTGAAAGAAAGGTTTGAAATACATCATGGCGTTCGCATTACCGACAGCGCCATCATTGCCTGTGCCGTGTTATCGAACAGGTATATCAGCGACCGCTTCCTGCCCGACAAGGCAATAGACCTTATGGATGAGGCCGCAGCCATGATAAGGACGGAAATCGACAGCATGCCGGCTGAACTGGACGAAATCAGCAGGAAGATCATGCAGATGGAAATAGAAAGGCAGGCGCTTCTCAAGGAGACAGACAAGAGTTCACGGGAAAGGCTGTCGGCGCTTGAAAAAGATATAGCGTCCATGAAGGAGCAGGCTGATATCATGAAGGCGCAGTGGGAAAGCGAAAAAAGCGCTCTGGTCAGGGAAAAGGAACTAAAGCAGCAGATTGAGCAGACAAAGAGGGAGATTGAAGAAGCGGAGCGGAGGTATGACCTTAACGAGCTTGCCATACTGAAGCACGGCAAATTGCCCGAACTGGAGAAGCGATTGCAGGAAGAAAAAGACAAGATAATGAAAGCAAACGGTAAAAGGCTGCTGAAGGAGGAAGTCACGGAAGAGGAAATAGCCGAAATTGTTTCAAAATGGACCGGCATTCCCGTTACCAAGCTGGTGGAAAATGAGAGGGATAAGCTCCTTCACCTGGAGGAAATACTTCACAAGCGTGTTATCGGGCAGGATGAAGCGGTGCAAGCCGTCGCAGGCGCAGTCCTGCGCACGCGTTCCGGGCTGAAGGATCCCCGCAAACCCATCGGGTCGTTCATCTTTCTTGGTCCGACCGGCGTCGGCAAGACCGAGCTTGCAAAAGCTTTGTCTGCGGCCTTGTTTGACAGCGAGGATAACATGGTGCGTATCGACATGTCGGAGTACCAGGAGAAGCATACGGTTGCCAGGCTGATTGGCGCTCCTCCCGGCTACGTGGGCTACGAGGAGGGCGGACAGCTTACCGAGGCCGTAAGAAGAAAGCCTTACTGCGTTATTTTGTTTGACGAAATTGAGAAAGCGCATCCCGAGGTCTTCAATGTCCTGCTGCAATTGCTGGATGACGGCAGGCTTACCGACAGCCAGGGCAGGACGGTTAATTTCAAGGATACTGTCGTCATTATGACGTCAAATATCGGCAGCCACTTTCTGCTCGAGGGGTTGAGAGGCGGCGGAGTTATTGACGACGAACTCAAGGAGACGGTGATGCGGGAGCTCAGGCGCAGCTTCAGGCCGGAGTTCCTCAACCGCATAGATGAGATAGTGATGTTCAAACCGCTTGGGAAAGAGGAAATCGTGCGCATTATCGACCTTGCGCTTGAAGATATCGGGAAGAGGCTTGAGGACAGGCGTATCGGGCTGGAGGTCACGGAGGCCGCGAAAAGCCATATTGCTGATACCGCCTATACTCCGGAATACGGAGCCAGGCCGGTAAAAAGATTTTTGCAGAAGGAACTTGAAACGGAACTTGGAAAACTTATTATTAAGGGGGATGTCACCGAGGACAGCCGGGTATTGGTAGACGTCGAAGGAGACTCCCTCGTGATAAGGCCGGGGAAATGAGCCGGCAAGCTGCCGGTAACCCCACAATTAGCTGCCGGTGTGAAAATAATTTTGTGCAAGCAACTTGACACAACAGCTTTCAATAACTTCGCGTAAACAACTTTATGTAACCTTTCGGGCAAGTAGTGCATAGGCTATACCAGGCTTTTAAAGGAGTGGTATAGCATGCAGGAATATTACATTATCCGCCAGCCCCAGCCTGTTGCCGGGGGTGTGGGTGGAACGGAAATCCCGTTTCAGCAAATGCAGTTTATGCCGCCGGGCCAGGTACCGGGCTTTATGCCCCAGGGACCAGGTTTTTCGCCGGGCCAGGTGCCGGGTTTCGGACCGGGACAGGGGCCGGGTTTCGGATTAGGGCTTCCGCCAGGTCAGGTGCCGGGTTTTCCGCCGGGCCAGGTGCCGGGTTTCGGACCGGGACAGGGGCCGGGTTTCGGATTAGGGCTTCCGCCAGGTCAGGTGCCGGGTTTTCCGCCGGGACAAGTGCCGGGCTTTCCGCCTGGACAAGTGCCGGGCGGAGGAACTGGAATGGGGCCGCCGCTGGGGCGCCCGCCTCAATTTATTCCTTCACAGGCTGCGGCACAACAGACAGCAGGCGTATTGGCGGTTGATCCCGGTGCGATAAGGCCATGCCGCTTTAGGTTTGTATACCTGTGGCTCGATACAGGCCAACAATTCTGGGCATGGCTGGTGTTTGTCGGCAGGCGCTCCGTTTCAGGATGGAGATGGACCGGGTTTAACTGGGTTTTCTTCGGCTTGGACCTGGATAGGATATCGTCGTTTGTTTGCTTCTGAACGGGTTATCTTGTCTTCCTGACGCGCAAAGCGTTCAGTACGGACAGCAGGGTCACGCCGACATCGGCGAATACCGCCTCCCACATCGCAGAAACTCCAAGCGCTCCCATAAACAGCACAAGCACTTTAACGGAGATGGCTAAAACTATGTTCTGAACCGCAATCTTGTGAGTTGCAGCCGCGATTTTCAGCGTATCGGTTATTTTGGACGGCTCGTCGGTCATGAGTACGATATCAGAAGCTTCTATTGCAGCGTCGGAACCGATGCCTCCCATGGATATTCCAATATCGGCCGAAGCGAGGACAGGAGCATCGTTGATGCCATCTCCTATGAATACGGCTTTCCCTTTTGATGATTTCTTGATTTTCTCCATCCATTCAGCCTTTTGGTGCGGCAGCAGGCCATAATGGACTTCATCCATTCCAAGTTGGCTGGCTACGGCTTCGGCCGGCTGCTTTGCGTCCCCGGTCAGAAGGATTATCCTGCTGATGCCTGATTTCTTCAGCCCGGCGATTGTTTTTCCGGCATCCTTTTTCAGCTTGTCCGACACCCTGATCCACCCCTTGTATTTGTTGTCCACCGCAACATGCACAATGGTGCCTTCCAGGGGGCCTGCATTTTCCGCTTCCGGGCGGATACCGGAACTTTCGAGGAACTCAAGGTTTCCCGCAATGACCGTTTTTCCTTCTACCGCCGCTTTAACGCCTTTTCCGGCAGTTTCTTCAAAAGCGGTAACCAGGGATGTGTCGATATTTCCATCGATATTTCCTTCATATGACTTAACGATTGACCGGGCGATCGGATGTGTCGAATTGGCTTCGGCGTATGCCGCATATTTAAGCAGTTCCGCCTCCGTGCATCCTGCAGGCTGCAGCCCGGATACGCTGAACGTACCTTCCGTAAGTGTTCCCGTCTTGTCAAAAACGACCGTATCAACCTTGGTCAGCGCTTCGAGGTAATTGCCGCCCTTTACAAGTATTCCTCCCGAAGATGCCCTGCCTATGCCGGCAAAAAACGTAAGGGGTATTGAGACCACCAGGGCGCAGGGACAGGAGATGACAAGGAATATCATTGCCCGGTAAAACCATGTATTAAAATCCATGCTTCCCGTAGCCAGTGGGGGAATGACGGCAACCAGGAAAGCCGCGGCAATCACAGCAGGAGTATAATATTTGGCAAACTGGCTGATAAAGCTTTCCAGCGGCGCTTTCCTTGCAGCCGCGTCTTCCACGAGTTCAAGTATGCGGGTTACTGCGGATTGCTTTAAAGTGCTTGAAGCTTCAAGGGTAAGCAGGCCTGTTTTGTTAATAGACCCTCCAAGCACCTGCGTTCCCGGTTCTGCTGCAAGCGGCATTGACTCGCCGGTGAGCGGGGAGACGTCGACCAGCGACTCGCCTTCCACAACTATGCTGTCTACCGGGATGCGCTCTCCCGGTTTTACCCGGATAATATCTCCCGCTTTTACCGTCTCGGGTTTTACTTCAATGAACCCGTTCTTAGTTTTTACAGAAGCGGTTTCAGGCTTAAGATTCACAAGGGCGGCGATTGATTTCCTGGAATGGTTGACAGCTTTGTTTTCCAGTATCGTTCCAAGCTTGTAAAACAACATTACGGCTGCAGCTTCGTGGTATTGTCCCGTTATAAATGCCCCGACGGATGCCACCGTCATCAGCAGATTTTCGTCAAAAATCTGCCCTTTTACAAGGTTTGATACAGCCTTTCGCAGTACACCATGGCCGGCGGCAATCCAGGATAGTATGAGTGATACAAGGGAAGGAGTCCCACTGGCTGCAAATCCCACGATAAACAGAACAATACCTGTAATCATGCCCGCCAAATCCGGATTGACCGTGAACGTAGTCCCAATACACGGCTCCGGCCCGCAGCAGCCCACGCATTTTATGTTGTTTGATTTGATTATTCTCCCGTTCATATAGAAATCCTTTCACCATTCAAGATTACATATTATCATATGAGCATGCATTCATATGATATATTTTATAATAATACAGTTTATGTCAATTGTCAATATAGAAATTTAATGAATTTCAAGACAGGAACAATAATTAGCCAAATCCGTCTTTATCATTGTGTGCGATGATTCATTTATATGCTGTTATGATATTGTCGGTATGTAGTGATGAGCTTGCGGCATACATACTATTGATTTGCAAATGAGAAAAGGATGAGATTGAAGAAATGAAAAAAACCGTTCACAGGAGTATGGCGCTTTTATTATTCATTATATTGGTCTTAACAGTTTCATCATGTGCAAAAAATAATGAAGACGTTTTCCTGCCCGGGGAATCAAGCGGCATAACAGGAAAGGCGGCACAGGAAGCAGCACCGGACCCGCAAGGGGCGGAAGCATCCGGCGTGTCGGGAGAGACTTCCGGGGCGGACGGCTTGACGGGACTTTCCGAGGCTAATAATTCGGCAGACCGTTCCAGGATTGAAAAACTGAAGTCTGTTGAAAAGGCTTTCCTGGCTTCGGATTTTTACCGGGATAAACAAATGATGCCGCTAACTGTCACCGATGATCAAAAGTATTTCATTGCCTACAGGGTATCGGATGAAAGCCTTGAAAAGGAGAATGAGCTTATCCTGGTCGGCATGCCGAGGCAAACGGTGGATTTGTACCTGGTGGACCTGGCCGGCAATAAGGCGGAAAGGGTAGGGAAAACGGGATTTATAATAAGCCATGCATGGTCTGGGGACGGTAAGCTTTTATCGCTGGTTTCACATAAATCGGTTGCTGTCCTGGACGTTGCCGCAGGCCGTTTGAAAGAAGTCCCTGCAGAGTACGAGACGGAAAGAATCTACAATACCAACTGGGAACCGGATAACCGCACCCTGAATATCCACTTGGACACGGTGGCGAATTATTATTCTTTTGACTCGGTTTCAGGGAAAATGTTAAAGGCAAGGGGCGGTTTCGCGGAAGGCGATGTTGTTTACCGGGGAACAGCCGGAGACAAGGTATTGTTCAGTAAAGGCGAGTCGGTAGGCGTGGCGGAAGGCCTCTTCATAAAAGCAGGAAAAGAGGAGGCTAAAAAACAGCTGTTTACCGGCAATGTTGTTATACACGACATATACCAGGGCCGGATACTTGTTTGCCGCGAACAAGCTGATTACAGGTATACGCTGGAGGATTATGATACGCGGACAGGTGATAGCAGGATTATATATGGCAGGGGGAACAACCAGGACGCAGGGAAAGTATTCAAAGCTTCATACCTGAAAACTACCGGGGATGTCATATATACGACATTTGACCTGGATGAAAACGGAGTGAAATACTATCTCGTACGCATCGGGCCAGACGGGAAGAAGTCGGAAACCAGGGTGCCTTCGCCCTTGTATACCGTTACGCCGGGGGAGAGCACCCTGCATTTTGCCGTATTCAAAGGCACAGACCCTTGCTTTATGGACACCGGAAGTTTTCAATTTTCCGGCGGGTCGGAAAACAGGGAGTTTGAAAATAAAGAAATCCGTGATTTGATGTATCGCGTTCTCGATATCTACAGTTCCGATAAACCTGACATCGCAAAAATCAGGCAGGTTTTCATCAATTCGTATGACGGTATTCCCCAGGAAGCTCTTGAGAATATTCTGCTTGAGCTGGAAAACCCGGCATACTGGGAATACGTCAAGCCGGAGATCGGAAAAGACGTAACTATGAAGGTAAGTTACAGCGACAACGGCAATAGTGCGTCAGTTGCGTTAAACTTCTTTTTCAGGGGGCCGCATGAACTGGTGAAAAAGGAGGGCAAATGGTATGTCACCGGGTTTTCCACCTGGCCGGGGAGCAAGGACAGAAACGATGTTTACAAGGCTTGCAAACAATATATTGACAAGGAAATTAAAGCCGGAAAAGCCGTCGATGCGGTTATAACGGATTTTTCAAAGATAGATGTGGGGGAAATAGAGTTATGGGCAATGAGTGATCCGCACAGGGCGGTATTCCCGGATGCGTATGCCAGCGAGGCAAGGGTGAAGATAATTGTGTCCCGGCATGACGGGTCGGCTGAAAAGTTCATGGCGCATTTTTCAAGGCGGGATACCGGTAAGCGGTGGGAGTTCAAAAGCCTTGGGAAGCTATCGCCAAGCCTGTTTCCCGGGAAATGAGTATCCATGGCTGCCTTAGGCGTATAGCTGCATATAGCTGCGCCATGTTTTGTCAACGCGGAGAAAAAAGCGTGAAGTAAAAGCAGTTCGCCGGGAAATTGCTCCATATTATTCTTTTTGCATATTTGCAGATAAAATATGGGCAATATGATAATACGGACATTTTTAGCATGCCGGGGCAATTTTCCTGGAAGCGGGAAACGGAATATTTGAACGATGAAGATGAAAAAGAAGAAACATGATATGGGAGCGAGCCAAAAGAAACAAGATGAAAAAGGAAGAAGCAAGGGCAAAATATATAAATACTTGAAATACGCCGCAGTTGGTGTGGCGACAGGCATGGCGAACGGACTGTTTGGTTCCGGGGGAGGTACGATAGCGGTGCCCGCCATGGTTCATCTGCTTGGAGCGGACGAACACAAGGCGCATGCTACCGCGATATCGGTTATACTGCCATTGACGATTGTCAGTTCGGTTTTCTATATATCAAGGGGTTATGCTGATTGGGGGCTGACCTTGAAAGTGACAATAGGAGGATTTGCCGGGGGATACCTGGGAGCAAGGCTGCTCAATATCTGCCCGGAAAAGCTTCTTAGGAAAATATTCGCCGTATTTATGGCAGCCGCGGGCATCAGGATGATTTTGTGAATAATGGCTGAAAGGTTGGTTTTACTTGCTTGACGCAAATACCGTGATACTATTCGTTATAGGACTTGCGGCAGGGGTTGCCGGCGGTATGGGGATGGGCGGCGGCGCAGTACTGATACCCGCCCTTGTTCTTGTTGCAAACCCTGAGCAGCATACCGCGCAGAGCGTCAATCTCCTTTTTTTCATCCCGACAGCTGTTATCGCGTTGGTTATTCATATAAAGAACAGGCAAATAGATTGGAAAATGGCTGTCCCGATTATAATATCCGGCCTGGCCGGAGCTTTTGCCGGCTCGAGGATTGCCGCAGGGCTTGCCGCCGGCACTCTTAAAAAGTGTTTTGGCTTTTTTCTTATTGCACTAAGCGTATGCGAGATGTTCAGGAAGGGGAAAGAGAAGGATAAAGGTAAAGATAAAGATAAAGGTAAAGGGGAAGGAAAAAGGGGAGAAGAAAAAGGAGAAGGAGAAGGAGAAGGGGCACGGGAACAGGAACAGGAATAGGAATAGGAAAGAGAAAGAGAAAGAGAAAGAGAAAGAGAAGAGGAAGAGGAAGAGAAAGAGAAAGAGAAAGAGAAAGAGAAAGAAAACAATGTTGACAACAAAATAGGGGAAACGGAGGAGTACGTAAGAAGGCTGGGCGGCGGAGGGCTTGCTGCTCCCAGGTGCACGACAGCCATGACATTTCGCGTCTGCACAATCATCATAATATAAATCTTGAGAGCAGGAGAGGCGTTATCATAATGCAGTTTACGTTTCCCGGCGCTCCCGGCATATATTATGGGGATGAAATCGGTATCGGCGGGCATGTTCATTCGGCGGAAGGTTGCAGGTACCCGATGCAATGGAATGAAAACCTGCACGATAAGGACATTGCGCAATTATAAATCATGTCTGTATGTCCCATACTCTATACAGGGTTTATGCATCTGTTTCCACAAAACAACTAGCACAGCAGGTTGAATTAATGGTATAATTATTAATCGATCCATATCCATAAAGGAGGGTTTTTTTGGAGATAAGCAAAATTGCAGAAAAGGCGTATGAAATCCTGGAGGACAAGAAAGCCAGGGATATTGAAATAATCGACATATCAGAGGTTTCCATACTGGCGGATTACTTTATTATCTGCAGCGGTACATCTACCACCCATATTAAGACTATTGCGGATGAACTGGAAATCAAAATGGGTGAAGCCGGCTACAACTTGATACACATGGAAGGCTATGAAAGCGCAAGATGGATATTGCTGGACTTTGGAGAACTTGTTGTACATGTATTTCATGAGGAGGACAGGAGTTTCTACAGCCTGGAAAGATTGTGGGCAGACGGGAAATTCCTGACACCGAGCGATATAGAGAAGAAAGCATGAAATTGAAGCAAGAAGGGAGCGTTCATACTTGGCTTATTCAATAGAGACAGACAGAAAATGGCAGAAAAAATGGGAAGAAACCGGGTTGTACAGGTTTGACCGGGACAATATTGACAAGAAGCTATACTGCCTGGAGATGTTTTCATATCCGTCCGGCGCGAAGCTTCACGTCGGGCATTGGTATAATTTCGGCCTGACAGACACCTGGGCGAGGCTAAAAAGATTACAGGGCTACAACGTGTTTCACCCGATGGGATTTGATGCTTTCGGGCTGCCTGCCGAAAACTATGCGATTGAGACAGGCATACATCCGAAAGACTCTACGTATAAAAATATCAGGACAATGGAAGAGCAGCTTAAGGAAATGGGCGCTACATATGACTGGGATTACGAGGTGATTACCAGCGATCCCGAGTATTACAAGTGGACGCAATGGTTATTCCTGAAGCTTTTTGAGCATGGGCTGGCTTACAGGAAGAAGGCGCCTGTCAACTGGTGCCCCAGCTGCAAGACCGTGCTGGCCAACGAGCAGGTAGTGGATGGCGCCTGTGAAAGGTGCAAGAACGAGGTCACAAAGAAAGACCTTACGCAGTGGTTTTTCAAAATAACGAACTATGCCCAGGAACTGCTGGACTGCCTGGCAGACCTTGATTGGCCGGAGAAGACCAAGAAAATACAGCAAAACTGGATAGGAAGGTCCGAGGGAGCCGAGATAGTGTTTGAGGGCGCAGACGGAAGCTTCAGTTTCAAGGTTTTCACTACGCGTGCCGATACGCTTTACGGTGTGACGTATGTTGTCCTGGCACCTGAACACGAGCTGGTGGACAAGATTACCACAGCCGAGTGCATGGCGGCCGTTGAGCAGTACAAGGAATTTGCCAGGAAACAGACCGAGATAGAACGCCTTTCCACTGCCCGTGAGAAAACCGGGGTATTTACGGGGGCTTATGCCATAAACCCGGTCAATGGCGAAAAGGTGCCCATATGGATTGCGGATTATGTGCTGTCTGGTTATGGGACGGGCTGTGTCATGGCTGTTCCGTCTCATGATGAAAGGGATTATCTGTTCGCGAATAAATACAACCTGCCCATAAGACGGGTAATAAAAGGTCTTGACGGCGTGGATGATGCGCTTCCTTTCGTGGAAGACGGAATCCTCGTGGAAAGCGCAGAGTTCACAGGGAAAGGTTCCAGGGAAGCACGGACGCTGATTGTAGATAAGCTCAAGCAGGAAGGCAAGGGCGAAATGAAGGTAAATTACCGGCTCAGGGATTGGCTGGTATCGAGACAGCGGTACTGGGGAGCCCCTATTCCAATCATCTACTGCGACAGCTGCGGGATTGTACCGGTCCCTGAGGATGATTTACCGGTGGAACTGCCTTATAACGTTGAATTCAAGCCGGACGGCAAGTCTCCGCTGGCGAAATGCGAAGAATTTATAAATACGACGTGTCCCAAATGCGGCAAGCCGGCAAAAAGAGACCCCGATACGCTGGATACGTTCGTTTGTTCGTCATGGTATTATCTCAGGTATCCCGATAATAAAAACTCTAAAGAAGCTTTTAACACTGAGTGGATAAATAAAATACTGCCAGTGGACAAGTATGTCGGCGGGGCTGAGCATGCCGCGATGCATCTCCTCTATGCCAGGTTTATTACAAAGGCGTTGAGGGATATGGGCTGCCTGGATTTCGACGAGCCATTTCTTTCGCTTGTCCACCAGGGAACGATTCTTGGACCTGACGGCTACAGGATGAGCAAGTCCAGGGGGAATACGATTTCACCGGATGACTATATCAATGAGTACGGCTCGGACGTATTCAGGATGTATCTTGCGTTCGGTTTTGCCTACACGGAAGGCGGACCGTGGAGCGATGAAGGATTAAAGGCCATTTCAAGATTTGTCGGGAGGGTGGAGAGGCTTGTTGAGGCCGCGGCAGGCCTGGCGAAAGCCGGAAGTGCCGGGGACGCTGGACAAAAATCCTCAGAACCGTATGGAAGCGCGGAAAAAGAGCTCAATTATGTAAGAAACATGGCTGTCAAATGTGTCGGGGAGGATGCCGGCCGTTTCCAGTTCAATACTTCGATAGCCAGGCTGATGGAATTGGTGAATGCGCTTTACAAATACGAATCCGCCGCCGAAAAGAATATGGATTTGTACATGGATTGCATTAATGATTTGCTAATAATGCTTGCTCCTTTCGCACCTCATCTGGCGGAGGAGCTTTGGGAAAAAATGGGTAAGCCTTATTCCATTTTCAACGCCACATGGCCCTCATGGGATGAAAAGGCGCTGGTCAGGGATGAGATTGAAATCGCGATCCAGCTTAACGGCAAGGTGAAGGAGCGAATCATGGTACCTTCCGGACTTGACGCCAGGCAGACGGAAGAAACGGCATTGAATAATGAAAAAGTTAAAGCCATCCTGGAAGAGATGAACGTGGTAAAGGTCATCGCAATACCGGGAAGGCTGGTCAACATAGTGGTGAAGTAAGTCGCACCGGAATATGAAGGCGAGCTATAAGTATAATCCGTTATATCATGCTTCCCGGTGATTGGCCAACAAGACTATAAAATAAAGGCAAGGCGGAAATTCCGTCTTGCCTTATACGTTTCTACCCTGTCTTGTCATTGTTATCCTGTCTTCTGTTTTAATGTGCTTTACCCTGTATGACCCTGTCTTACCCTGTCTTAACCTGTCTTAACCGATTTTTTCAATGTAGCGCTTGATTTTTCTCGTGGAAGTTTTCGCAAATTCTTCCTCACGGATCGTAAAGCGGCGTATTCGTTTGTACAAGGGCATATTACGGTTGACGGCTTTAACTTCGGCGTCAATGATGTTGAAAACCTCATCGTGGGTCACGTCGGCTTTGCCAAGCTTTTCTCTGATTGCGTCCATTGCAGGCACAATCGTGGCATATACGAATGTTTCCTCCGAAGCCTCGTCTTCTTTCCCAAACACCAGGGATTCCGCAATATATGGGCTCTTGTCAAGGTATGCTTCAAGTTCTTCCGGGTAGATATTCTTTCCGTTCTTGGTAACAATAACGTTTTTCTTTCTGCCGGTTATGCTGAAGAAACCTTCCCTGGTCATCCTGCCCAGGTCGCCCGTAAAGAACCAACCGTCTTTCAATACCTTTTCCGTGGCCAGTTTATCGTTAAAATAGCCCAGCATTACGTTGTCGCCCTTCACCATCAGTTCTCCGACTCCTTCTTTATCAGGCTTGTATATCATGACTTCGTTGCAGGGGAGGGGAAGGCCGATGGAATCGTCACGGAATTTATCCATCTGGTTTACCGTTACTATGGGAGAACATTCCGTCAAGCCATATCCCTGGCGCAATGTTATCCCGAAAGCCCTGAAACCTTTCGAAACAGCCGGATCTATGGCGGCGGCTCCGGATATGACAAGCCTTACGTTTCCGCCTATATTGTCGTGTATTTGCTTGAAAAGCTTCTTCTTGATATCGATGCCCAATACGCGGTACAAGGCGTTGCTGATAAAAATGGCTGTCTTTACTTTCAAGGCTTTGCCTTTTTCCTTGTTAATCGCATCCCATATTTTGTTATACATTGATTCCAGTATGAGAGGCACGGCCATCAATATTGTCGGACCGGTTTCTTTCAAATTCTTCGCTATGTGCTTCAGGCCCTCGATAAATGAAATCCTGCAGCCGTTATACAGCATCAGGAGAAAACTGGTCGTACATGCATACGTATGGTGAAGGGGCAGTATGCAGAGCGTTGAGTCATTTTCGTCAATATACAGTACAGAGCAGACGGACATGATATTTGTTACGATGTTTTTATGCGACAACATAACGCCTTTTGCCCGGTCCGTTGTACCGGAGGTGAATATGAGGATGTTGAACGCGGACGGATAGACCGGTGCGTCCAAAAAGGAACGGTTTCCCTGCTTAAGCAGAGCGGTCCCCTTCTCGACCAGCTTTTTCAGCGAGAGGAACCAGCTGTTGTCTTCTTCGGCATCCATGTTTATAAAGTACTTGATTGAAGGAAGTGTTGCAGCCACATGGCGCATATCTTTTTCATGCTTGCCCGAAAATATAATCGCGCTTGCATTGGAGCGCATGAGCAGGTTTTCGATTTCTGAAAGCGGGAGTTCCCTGTCCAGCGGGACAACGATGCCGGTGCCGTTTACAACCGCCAGGTAGGACAGGCACCATTCATAACGGTTCTCTCCTATGACAGCGATAAACTTATCCTTGAGTCCCATGTCTATCAAGGCCGTTCCCAGCGCGTCAACCTCGTTTTTGAAATCTTTATATGTGACACCCTCGTAATTGCCGTTTTTAGTCTTTATCCAGAATGCGTCCCTTTCGCCGAACAGTTTTACGCTCTGTTCGAGCATGTCTTTAAGATCCCTGATCTCTCTAACCTTTCTGATGGGTTTTGAAGTCATTTTCATAACACCCCTTAAAGGAAATAATAAAAAATTATAAATTCTTTTTTGTTGTGCCTTACATTATATATATATTATCTGAAATAGTAAATACTGAAGTTTAAATTCAATTTTCTTTAACTTAATTCCTTTTCCTTAATTAAGCAGCTGAATTGCCAATAACAGCAACTAAATAATGTATGAAATCTGTTGAAAATTATAGTAAAATAAGATACAATATGTTCCTGGAATCATTTTCTTTCTATAGCTCGTATATTATTCCTGAAGTTCATTAAGTGATTTGTGAAAATAAATATTTATAAGGGGCGGAAGTATGAACATAAAAATAGATGAAATACAGGAAAACAATATGAAATCATTCTATGCAAATAAAATATTGAGGCGATTACCGGCGTGGTTTGGAAATGAAAAAGCTCTTTGTGATTACGTAAATAGAGTGGCAGAGCTTCCGTTCTGGGCTGCCGTCGACCAAGACGGAAACTGTGTCGGATTTATGTCTGTGAAAATACATTACGGTACTACAGGCGATATTTATGTGTGCGGGGTATTGCCTGAGTATCATGGAAAGGGAATCGGCAAAAAGCTGATGAATACAGCCGAGGATTATTTCAAGAAAAACGGCTGTAAGTATATAATTGTAAAAACACTGAGTGAAAAAGCCAATTATGAACCGTATGAACGAACAAGAAAGTTTTATTTAAGCGTTGGATTTGAGCAATTAATTACATTAACAGAAATGTGGGATGCGGAGAATCCCTGCCTGATAATGATTAAAAAAATATAATGCAAATATTGTTGGAAGTAATTGACTTAATATGATATTATATGAACATATATTCTGAAATATGCTGAAAGGGTGGCAAAAATGTATTTACATGAAATAAGTGAAGAATACCGCGATAACGTAAACCGGATATTAAAAGATGAATGGCATTGCCCTCCATTGATCTCAAGGGGCAGGGTAATTGATACAACAAATCTGCCAGGGTTTCTCTTTATTGAAGATAAAGTGATTAAGGGCGTTATAACTTACAATATTGAGAACGAGAATGCGAGATTACTTCGCTTAACAGTTTTGAAGAGAACAGGGGAATAGGAACGGCTTTAATAAAAGGCGTTATTGATGTTGCCCGGAAAAATGACTGCAAAAGGGTATGGCTGATAACAACCAATGATAATATCGAAGCAATAAGGTTTTACCAAAAGAAAGGTTTTGAACTGAAAGCCGTTCACATTAATGCGATTGAACTTTCCCGAAAGCTTAAGCCAAGTTTACCGCTTATAGGGATGCATGGCATACCGATTAAGCATGAGTTTGAATTTGAAATTATGCTTAAGTAAATTACGGCATGATGACGATACCCATTTGCTTCCTTATGATGGCACGGTTAACTGGAATAATATTAAAGATAAATTGAAAGACTGCAAAGCATAAGCTGCCTGACACCGGAAGTTAACTTCAATCGCAAACATGAAAAAAGCCAAGTCTATCAAGGACTCTCACCGGAAGATTTCCTGGCTTTGGCTTATGAAAGGGCGCAAAGGCTGAAACAAGCCGATAACGCCGTCAGATGAGCAGCGCATTTTCTCCGGAATGGCAGCAAGACGGGCAACAATGGATACGAAATAATGAATAATATAGAAGGGAGGTACATATGTTTCACAACATCCCGGAAGAAATTTTAGACAGGATGGAATACCTTGAGAGAATTGACAAGAAGGACAGAAATGACGGGACTCCGCGACCTAAGCGATTGAGACAGATTCCGCCTGAAACCGGGAAATTCATTGCGCTGCTGTTGGCTTCCTCTCCCGAGGGCATTGCAATAGAAATCGGAACAAGCGCCGGGTACTCCAGCATGTGGCTGGGGCTGGCATGCAGGGAAGTAAACAGAAAATTATACACATTTGAGTTGCTTGATGAAAAGATTAAGCTTGCGGAAGAAACCTTTTCAGAAGCAAAGCTTGATGACGTAATCACGCTGGTTAAAGGCAATGCTTTGCAACATATCGGGAAATTTGACGGGATATCATTTTGTTTCCTGGATGCTGAAAAGAGATGTATTACGAGTGTTATGAAAAGATTATTCCAAGGATGGTAAGCGGCGGGATATTGGTGGCCGATAACGCAATAAACCATTACGAGTCTCTCAAACCAATGATTGATATGGCTTTATCTGATGACAGGGTAGATGCCTTAGTAGTCCGATTGGAAAAGGCGAACTGGTGTGCAGAAAAAGGTAGCATAGAGGCGGAACTTTATGAGTTATTCGATCTTCAGCGAAACAATGGCAGATATGAATTATTTGCAGGTAAAGGAAGCGACAGAGAAAGGGCTGCCTGTCTTATTTCCGGTTGCGGTTATTGAAGAACACGGGCCGCATTTGTGCCTGGGGACAGATACATATTATGGACAAAGTAATGAAAATGTGCTTGTTCCACGATTTGGGTGAAGCTATTGCCGGGGACGTTCCTTGTTTTAACAAGGGCAGTGAAGATGAAGAGAATGAGGAAAAAGCGATAGCACAGATACTCGGTATGCTGGATGATGAGCTGCGGGCTGAACTGGAAGATTTGTTCAATGAAATGAAAGAGCAGAAAAGCAAGGAAGCAAGATTGTTTAAAGCTCTTGACATGCTGAAAGCGGTAATCCAGCATAATGAGGCTCCGATCGAGACATGGATACCGCTGGAGTATGAGTTGAATAAAACATACGGGAGCGAAGAGGCAAAGGGTATTGGCATTCTGGAGGAGTTAAGGGAAATAGCTAAAATGGATACTATTAGCAAGATTAACAAGTGTCAGGATAATAAGCACTTGATAAAAACCTGTATTATTGAAGGAGAGGAATATGATAAACAAGATTATTACAAGCAGGATGCATGAATCAGATATATCCCGGGCAATGGCAATTTGGAGAGAGCAATATAATCGTTATTGCGGCGGTGAAGCGTACCCCGATTATTGGAGAAAAAGCACAAGCGAAATAGAAAGGTTTTTAAAGCGCAAAGTTGAAAGCGGGACTGCCATCATTGCCAGGCTGGATAATAACTTAATCGGGTACCTGGCGTATGACGAATTCCCGTTCAACGGTGAAAAGTCGGTGTTCTGTCCGGCAATAGCACATGCTGCAGTTGAAGAATATAAGGAAGAAGCATATTTGTTGCTATACAAGAGTATTTCTGAAGAGTGGGTAGGCAGGCATATCTATAACCATATGTGGACAATCAGCTTTAATGATGTTAAACTCAGGGATATTTTATATGACCTGGGTTTTGGCTCCTACGTAATTGATGCATTTGCTGCTGTAAACATTAAGCTGCATTGTGATTCACATTATGAGGTTAGAAGTGCTGAAGTGCATGATGCCGGAATATTGCATGGATTAGTGGAAGAATCAAGGCAGTACTATATTTCAGCCCCTCTTTTCCTTAAAAGAGACCAATATTCAATAAACGAAATACGTGAAATTATTCAAAAAGGCCATGTATATATTGCATGGGACGGTGATAAAGGAATAGGGTTTATTAATTTAAGCGTGTCTCAAAGGAACAATGTTATTGATTTGTCGGAAAGCGATAATGGCTTGATCGATGAAATAGGAATATACATAAAGCCGGAATATAGAGGGAAGGGATTGGGTAAAGAGTTATTGAAACGTGTATTTGACTATTGCGATAATAACGGCATAAGGCGCATACACGTTGATTTCGAAACAGCAAATTTGTTTGCCAACAGGTTTTGGAGGAAATACTTCAGTCCAATGCTCTTATCGGTTAGAAGAACTATAAACAAGAATGTTAACGATTGATGTTTATGAAATGAGATGCAGCGAGGCGGGCAGCTTTTTGTGTTGAAAGACATGTTTTTAGCCGCTGATATAGCTGGTAGCCTTGAGCAATGGGGCGTTTCCGGAGAAATTAAGTGGTTGGTCTTTATCGTCATGGTTTTATTTAATGGCGTGGTGGAAGAAGTCTTTTGGAGGGGTTATACTTATGAAAAAATTGGGGATCGGTTAAATAAATGGCTTGCAGCGCTCATTGTAACATTGCTCTACACATCATATCACTTGGCTACGATATTAGCTTTTTTTAAGCTCTCATATATTAGCTTGCTGATAATACTGTTTGTTTTCGCAGCAGGATTTATCTGGGGATGTATGAGATACCATTTTAATCGGCAATCGGACATACACTGACTACCATCGGGTATATGACAATATATTTATTATTATAATACCGGCTTTGACCGCCGAGGAATTGAATACTCAGTCTCCGAATATATCTTTGAGACCTGCTTTCAGACCGTCAAAAATGAATGAAACTATTTCCTCATCTTTTTTATATGCAGCGCTTTTAGCCACATAGCTGTTTTCAAACATAAATACGGTCACTTCCCTGTTGAGAGGGTTTACAATCCAGTATTCACGAATGCGGCGGACATGTAAAGAACCGGTTTTTTTACCAAATCCGTTTCCCCAAAAAAGCCTGTTTTAAGCAGTAAACGTGTTACTTATGGATAGAAATCTGATATTATATAATGTAAGTGAAAGGTATAAATATTCATGGCAGGCAGGAACGGGTCGTCTTTATTGACGATAGGAGCATAGTGTTGGTTTATGACGCAGGATCAGCTATAACAGCTTACATGACGAAAGGCAGCTATTCTTATGACTGACACAATAAGCAGCACCCGGAAAAGTTCCGGCAGAATTATATACATAATATATAATCTGCTGCATTTTACTGCTTTATATGCAGCCCGGCCGTATATTTCCCTCCTGGCTTCGGCAAACGGGGCGGATGGCATTGAAATCAGCGCAATAGTTTCATCCTACAGCATTGCCCAGGTGCTTTGCGCCATTCCTGCTGGCAAACTGATCGACCGCATGGGTTCGCGTATCCCGTCTATCGGAGGCGCCCTGCTTTTTCTGCTGGGTGTTACAGGGCTGTCATTTGGCAGGAGCCTGTTTTTTATTGCCGTATGTACAATGATGACCGGGGTTTCGCATGTGATTGTGCTGCTTGCCGGACAATATGCAATGACCGGCATGGAGTCCGGCGAGCGAAGAGGCAAATACGTAGGAATGCTCTTTTTCACCAATTCGGCAGGAACCTTTATCGGGCCGTCATTTGGTGCGTATATGCAGGAGCTTTTGGGAGTAAACCGGGGGTTTTTGGGCGCTGTCGCCGCAGGATCGTTGTGCCTTGCTGTTGCAATGTTTGTCCCGGACAGCAGAGCCCGGAAGAACGAGGGGAAAAGTGTCCAATTATCCGCGGTGCTGGGGAACAAGCCAATTGTTAAAACTATTCTTGTAAACGGGATGTTTCTATTCACGTCAGAAGTTATTGTCAACTACTTCCCGTTATATGCGAAAGAAATAGGACTTCCGATTATGGTCACCGGAGTGGTTTTCAGTGCCAACGGGTTGATGCAGATGGTCGTCCGGCCTTTCCTGGGCAGAATTGCAATGATTTTCAAACGGGACAGGCTGCTGCAGATATGTCTTCTGGCAGGAGGCCTGGGTATACTCTGTTATGGGCTTGCGGAAAGCTATTGGCAGTTTTTGATTATATCGGGCTTAACCGGAGCGTCCCTGGGGCTTACAGGCCCGTTGGCCCTTTTGTTAGTCTGTGATATATCTCCTGATAATATGGTGAGCCAGGTTCTGTCACTGCGAGTCATGGGAAACTATCTGGGTCAGAGTATCAGTCCGATTTTCTTTGGCTTTATGGCCAATATATTCGGCCTGGCCCCTGTGTTTTGGATTAGCGGTATTGGCCTGTCACTGAGTACAGGGCTTGTTAGCCGTGTTGATTATCATGGCGGCACAGGTCAAAAGACGGCAGGTGGACCTGCCGGCAGTACAGGGAAGTAACAGAAGCAAAACTGATGTGAACAAATGCACCGCAAAAGCGGCACTGCCAAATGTCTTTGGCGGTGAAGGTCAATGTTAAATATCCTGTCCCTTTTTGTCGAAATTTATCGGAACATGCCTGCCGGTTCTTTTTCTCTTCCGGACACATTCGGTAAGAAGATATTCTATCTGCCCGTTGACAGACCTGAAATCATCCTCGGCCCAGGCAGCAATCTCCTCATATAGTTTTGCGGATATGCGAACCAGTAATTGCTTTTTATTATCACTCATTTTCAATATAAACTGCCGCTATTGACAACGGGCTGTGCATCCTTGTTTCCGCAAAGGACTACAAGAAGATTGGACACCATGGCGGCTTTACGCTCCTCGTCAAGTTTAACCACATTATTCTCATTAAGCCTCTCCAAGGCCATTTCTACCATGCCGACGGCCCCGTCAACAATCATCTTCCTGGCATCAATAATCGCGCTGGCCTGCTGCCTCTGCAGCATAGCCGCAGCAATTTCAGGAGCGTATGCAAGATATGTAATCCGGGCTTCCAAAATTTCAAGGCCTGCAACTTCTACCTTTTCTTGAATCTCTTTGCGTATACGTTCGGCTACCACAGAGCTGGAACCGCGCAGGCTGCCTTCGTCGGGCTCGCCGTCGCCGGTGGTGTCAATTCCGGGAGCCACGTCATAGGGATAGATGCGGACGATATTTCTTACGGCGCTGTCGCACTGGAGAGAAAGGTATTCTTTGAAATTATCCACGTTAAATACGGCCCTGGCGGTGTCGATGACTCTCCACATTACGGCAATGCTTATCTCCACTGGATTGCCAAGGACATCATTGACTTTTTGCTTATTATTACTTAATGTCATAATTTTAAGTGAGATTTTTTTGCTTAGCGGCATATTGGCCTGCATCGTACTTCCATCGGAAGAAATAACAAGCTTGGAGCCGGAACCACCATCCACATCGGCACTTTGACCAAGGCGGGTCCTGGCGGCGGGATTAACTGCAGATGAGAAAGGATTAACAAAGTAGAAGCCGGGCTCCTTCAGGGTACCGGTGTACTTGCCGAATAAAGTAAGTACTAAAGCTTCCTGTGGTTTAATAACTTTAAATCCGAAAAAGGGAATGATGCCAAAGATTAGCCACAAAATCCCTATAATCAATGACAGCAAGCCTATGCCATTTCCGTCGCTTAACTGTATTGCTCCTAAAATGGTAAGGCCTATAGCCGCATGATAAAGCAAAACAAAAAGAATTAAAAAGGGAATACCGGGTTTTCCTTTGAGAAGTTTTTCCTGCATAGCTTACCTCCTTGCATATCGTTATGATATCATAATGATACTGAAATGATATCATAATGTAAAATATTATGCAATGGTTTTGCGCCAAATATATCCAGACGAAGAAGACACGTTTTAACTATTAATGCTGTCTTAACAAAACCATGCAGGAAAATGAACTAGAGCAGATACTCTCACCCCAAACCAGGAGCCGTGATCAGGTAAAGAAACTTAATGTATATATGGTAGGTGGAGTCAGTGAGTATTGGGTTGTCGACCCGGGGGGAAAGAGAGTTTTTATATACTATTTTGCAGAAAAGGAACTGACAGGGATGTTCGCATACAACCACCCTGATGTAGTAAAATCAATACATTTCAAAGGGTTGGAGATACCAACGGAAGAGATTTTCGAAGAATAGGGGATTTTTATATTTTTTTAACTCTTTCGTGCATGGACCATGCGGGATATGCGCCTGAGTATAAATCTCAGCATTATGAAGAATATAATGAATCCCGCCGCGTAAAGCCCGATTCTAATAAAAGGGAAGGCTGTTTTTGGTTCGGGAGTGTATTCAATACTTCTTGCCGCTATTAAATCTGTCCTGCCGATTGGCATATCGTCCTTCAAGAATTCGACATATCCTATTATATCGCCCTGGTTTACCGGTGCTGAAATACTGTCGCCGATATTGGATATTTCCTTTATATCGCTTATTTCAGTTTCTTTTGGCAGAACGCACGTAAGATTATCTGCCGTGATGAGGTCGAGGCCGTATAAATCGGCTGCGTTTTCGACCTTCACGTTCCTGTAAACCTTATCTTTTTCCAGCAAAACAACTCTTTTAAAATTATTAAAACCATAGTCCAGCAATTCTTCCGAGTACTTCCTGACATTATTCTGCGCATTTTCATTTCTGACGCCCATCACGACGGAAATCAATTCCATCCCGCTGCTGTCCACGGCTGATGCTACAAGGTTATAGCCTGCGGGACCTGTAAAGCCCGTTTTAATCCCGTTAACCTCGTATAATTCTTTTTGGACGGAAGTAAGCAGCCTGTTTGTATTTGCAAGCTCGGGCCATTCGGGGTGTTTATTTGTAGAGGGCATTGTCAGGCTTGGCATACGGACAATTTCCCTGAATCCAGGAAGCGTCATGGCATACCTGGCGAAGACAGCCATATCCGAAGCGGTGGTGTAATGGTCCGGGTCATGGATGCCGCTGGCATTTACAAAATGCGTGCCGGCGGCACCGAGTTCCTTGGCTTTGCGGTTCATTAAACCGATAAATTCCTCGCGGGTGGCACAGATATTTTCCGCGACAATGTTCGCGGCCTCATTGGCCGAGCAGATTAACAGCGCTTGCAAAAGATTTTCCAGCCGTATTTTTTCTCCCGGAATTATACCGATATTGCTGCCGTTGGGCCCTATATCATCAATGGCTGACTGGCTTGCTGTCATGACCTGGTCAGGGTTGCCCATTTCCAGGGCCAGGACAGCTGTAATTATTTTTGTTGTGCTGGCGGGATATAGCCTGGCTTGCGAGTTTTTCTCACATAGTACGCTGCCGGTTTCACCATCAATCAAAATATATGCGTCGGCATTTTCAGCCGCGGGTTTCGCAAGTGCAACGACGTAATTTGATAAAAATAATAGCAATGTTAGCGCAAATGCCACTAATTTTTTCATCAGTACCTCCGGGCATATATTGCATATATAAAGTAAAAAGGCGAAAGACGGCCAGCTTTAGTTTAATTATAGCAGAAAAAAGTCAACTTTTAAAAATTAATCTTAAAAAAATACTGGAAAATAGAGGAAACAAGTAAAATATGAAGAATTATACATATATGGGAGGGATATACTTGAAGTTGAGTTTTATGGGAAGAGAAACGGAGATCAAGACAGAAGCGGTTTTTATCGCCGTGGCATGCCTTGTTTTGCTGGGCTGTCTTTCAGGGTATGTTTTTTTCAGTAACAGGGGAGATATTATTATAGAGTCGGGAGCCAGCACCGGTTTGACTGAAAAGGGAATGGACGGGGAATCGCCCGGAACGGGAGCAGGCACGGCATCGGCTGAAAGCGCCGGAGAAACCGCAGGTGCGGTGATACCGGGGACAGGCTCCAAGCCAAACGATGCGGCAAGTATTACGGGTGAGGCAGGCGGCGCGGCTGAGACCAGAAACGCCCGGAAGCCGGCAGAATATATTAAAGTTTATGTTGTGGGCTGTGTAAAAAACCCGGGTATTGTGACCATCGAAAAAGGACAGCTGATTGACGATGCAGTAAAAAAGGCAGGCGGCCCGACCGGGGATGCGGATTTGGACAATATTAACATGGTATATGCGCTTAATGAAAATGTTATGCTGCGTATAAAGTCAAAAAGTGAAACGGCACATGAGGCGGAAGCGGCAAAAAGCAACGGGACAGAACCCGTGACAGGCAGGAGTGCCGCCGGCAGCGGGGCGGTAATAATCCCGGGCAGCGGGAGCGGCGCGGAAATAACCGGTGACGATGAAAATACCGGGAAAAGCACCAAAACCAGCGAGAAAAAAGGTCTTGTAAATATAAACACTGCCAGTATCGCCGAACTTGACACGCTTCCCGGCATAGGTGAGGCCACCGCGAAGGAGATTATTTCGTTCAGGGAAAAGAACGGCGGTTTCAAAAAAATCGAGGATATAATGAAAGTGCCCCGTATCAAGCAAAACAGGTTTCAAAGTATAAAGGATTATATTACGGTTGATTGACGGGAACTATTGGCGATAAAGCATCGTCACATAACTATACTATGGAAAAAACGTAAAAAATGTTTTATTCTTTTAGAGGAGGATTGTTATGAAGAAGTTTACTAATAAGGGATATGCCATGAAGGGATATATTATTAGGAGGTTCGCTATTTTGCTGCTGACAGGCTTATTCGTGTTTTCTCTTTCCGCCTGCTCATCAGCCGGGGTTGGCGCACCGCAGGAGGACACACGCCAGGAGGATGCCGCCCGGGAGGAGGATGCTGCGCAGCATGCCGATGAGAAACCGGAATTACCCGCAGAAGAGCCGGGTGAAGAAAAAAGCAGCGCAACAAATGCGAAGACGGTGAAAGTAACGCTGTACTTTCCTACCGAAGACAACAGCGCTTTGAAGATGGAAGAGAGGGAAATACAGGTAGTTGACGGCGCTATCCTGAGGGCATGCGTTCTTGCCCTGGCAGAGGGTCCTGCTGCAGAGGGTTTAAGGAATCCCATACCGGAAGAAACCGAGTTAATAGATATAAACATAAAAGATAAAGTTGCAATTGTAGATTTTTCCAAGGAGTTTCTAAAGACTGAAGGCCTTTCGGAAATCACCACCAGGCTTTCGGTAGTCAATACGCTCACCGGGATAAACGGCGTTGACAAGGTGCGCATCCGTATAGAAGGAAAAGATATGATAGGTCCAAGCGGATTGCCGCTGGGCGATATGGAACCGGCTTTGCTCAACGATGACGGTACGCCCGTAGTGTATGAGAGAAAAACAGTAACACTGTATTTTTCCGATGATGAAGCCATGTACCTGGTAGGCGAAGAAAGGGATATAATTGTAACAGAAAAAGAACCGATTGAGGAACTGGTTATCAAGGAACTGCTCAAGGGCCCTGTTTCCGAACACCTTTGGGATACTATTCCCGACGGAACAAGGTTGATTTCGGCAAGCACAAAAGACGGCATATGCACAGTGGATTTTTCCAGCGAATATGTGGACAACAGCCCCGGAGGAACGACCAGCGAAAGGATGGCCATTTATTCTGTCGTAAATACGCTGACAGAACTGGAGGGCATTCAAAAGGTCCAATTCCTGATTGAAGGCAGGAAAAGGGAAATCTATACGCATGCTATTTTTGATGAGCCGTTTTCAAGGGATGAGAGTATTTTGAACACTACATCGAAGGCAGAATAATAACCGTTGCGACAAGGTAGCCGAGCAATACCATAAGTGCAGGCATTACGACCGTCATCATGAAGAAGTTCCGTATTCTTTTATGGCGAAGTTTTTTGAAATAGTTTTTTCTTTTGAATCTCATATCCTGCACATCCAAAACAGGCGGCAATTTGCGTTTTAATTATAGCATAATTATAGTATTGCCGGCTATTTCCTGGAAATATGGGAGCCGGCTACCTGTTTTTTATCACGTCAATCATTAACCCGTCGTAATCGCTGGCTATCTTTCTGACCGCAAACAAGTTGTTTGTCAGGTAAACCGTGTCGCCAGCGGCATCTTTCTCGGTTGCCGCGATAAGGTTTTTATGCCTGAGTTCCCTGACCAGGGAGGGAATGTCCCTTGCGCTGCCACCGATATCGACTATGGAGAACCTATCCATGCATCAACGCTCCTTTCGCGTTTTACGCTCAAAACAAGCATTTCCATTATTCGACATCTGTATATGATATTATACCATAACAGTTTAAATTCATAAGAATACACAAAAAAAAGTAGAAAATTTCTATACCAGTGAAACCGGGCATTATAACATATCTATAGAAAGTGGCTATAAGGATGGGGATGTGTCACGATTTTGACACCAGGCTGCCTCATGGGCAGGCTGTATTGCTTTGACTCGTCCTCAAGCGGGCGCGGATGAATCACATGGGGTCAAATTTGTGATATGCCCGCTATTGGCAACGTTTGGGTGCAGTTTATCGCGGAAGGTGATACCAATAGCAAATGTATTGATAGTCGGGGGAGGCCTTTCAGGCTGCACGGCAGCCCTTGAGATTGCAAACGGCGGCCATAAAGCTGTCATAGTTGAAAAAAGTGCGGAAATTGGCGGAAAGGTTCGCCATTACGGGTGTAAGGCGGCATCTGCCTGCAATAACTGCGGTTTGTGCCTTCCCGGGGATTTATGGGAAGCGGTGGAAAACCATCCTGGTATTAATATTCTCACGTGTTCAGTGTTGGTTGACCTGGCGGGCAGCAGAGGAGAATTCACGGCAGTTGTGAAAAAACGCGGAGACGGTGTCCACAAGGTATTGACCGGCATTTCGCGTGTTATTGTATCGGTTGGCTTTGAAAGGGCGTCGGCTTCATCAAGCGCCCACCTTGAATTTTCCGGAAGCCAGAACATTATAAGCGGGTACCAGCTTGAAAGGTACATAAGCGGCAGGGGAAGGAATGATTTATTGCCTGATTTCCCGGCAAGCGTGGCTTTTATACAGTGCTTCGGTTCCAGGGACGTGCAGGAAGCCGCTTTATATTGCTCCAGGGTATGCTGCGGCTACTCCACGAGATCCGCCAGGGTTCTTAAACATTATTACCCTGATATCCGTATATCGTTTTTCTACATGGATTTGCAGTACGTGGAAGGGGACAGCTACTACGAGACGCTGGTAAGCGAAGGGTTTGAGTTTATCAGGAGCAGGCCGGTAAAGATAAAGGCGGGCAAACCTGCAAGTGTTGTTTGCGAGGATCCTTGTACAGGTGAGATCGTTGAGAGAGAGTTTGACCTTGTCGTGCTTTCGGAGGGAATACACCCGGCAGCGGACACGGATCGTATTGCGGAGATATGCATGCTTGGCGTTAATGGCGACGGGTTCCTCAAGCAAGCGAGAAACGCCTCGGAAACCGGAATATATGTAGCGGGCTGTGCTGCCGGGCCTGCAAGGATTGAAGAAGTATATAACGAGTCGCTGGCGGTGGCCGGGCAAGTATTGAACGATATAAAGCGTGATACCGGCACAGCGCCGGTAAAGTACTGAAAGTGAGGCCTGAGGTATGGACATTGCGGTCTTGGGCAAAAGCCATATCAACAACTTAATAAAAGAACAGTTTGAACCGGCCGGATTTAAAATTTATATGCTTGATGAGCCGGATGAAATAAAATCAATAAAAGGTGAGCCGGGCGCTTTTACTATATCCGGAAAGGGCGGGAGTCTTGAGGTTGCGCATATTATTGTCACCGAGGAGCCTTGTTATGCCCTGGGGGATAAGGAGTTGCCCGGGGGGAACCCGGTTGTTCTGGAGGAAATTGACAGCCCTGAAAACGCAAAAAGGCTCGAAAGCCTGCCAATCAAGGAACCAGTGGTGTTTATACTTGATTACCCGGTTGAATCTACGGCATACATGACCCGCCTGGCCCTTGAAAAGGCGATTGGGCTGCTGGAGAAGAAGAGGAAGGTAGTCTATCTTGCAAAATACATGAGGACCGCGGGAGCCGGATTAGAGGGCATTTTCAGGAAAGCCCGCAATCTTGGCGCGGTTTTCTTTAAATATGACGCTATAGCCATATCATACTCCGGTGACAATGATGTTTTCAGCATAGAAGCGTATGACGCGGCAGGCGGTTTTAAAATTGTGACCGGAGCTCCGGTGATTTCCGGTGAGGCATTATATGGCAGTTCATTCTTAAGTATTATAAAACTGTTAAGGTTGAAAATGCATGATTCAGGCCGTTTTTTCCTTTTTCCTTCCTATACGGGCAGAAAAGGCGTATATTTTGCAAACGCCGGCAATACCTCGGGCAGTAATGACGAAGTTTTGCTTGGGTTGAAATCCATACTTTTCGATATCACGCGCACTACGGGTTCAAAGAGCGGGCCTAGGGAGCGTCCCGGTGCAGGTGCGGCCGGAATGGAAGGCCCGGCGGCACGCAATGATTTGGCGGAAATACCGGATGACGGCAGGTATCCCGTGATAGACCCCGGGAAGTGTGCGTTTTGCTATACGTGCTTCAGGGCATGCACGCATTTTGCCATGTCTCCCGACTATGACAACTCGGTTATGAAGAATATACACGCAAGCTGCTTCGGATGTGGCGTATGCGCTTCTGTGTGCCCTGCAGGCGCGATTTCCATGAGCGGTAATACAAAAGCAGCAGATAACGGCGCCGCAAAAGGATGCTTGAAAGTATTTTGCTGTGAGAATTCGGCTGCAATTGCTTTTAAAAGAATTGGAGAAGCAAGTACCGGGGTTGAAATTACCACCGTTTCGTGCGGAGGTGAACTGGGAGCCGAAGTTTTCATTTCCGCTTTGAAGGATTTTGAGCGTGTACTGGTGGCGGTTTGCATGGATGATGCCTGCAGGCATTTTGATGGCAACCTGAGAGTAAAGCGTTATGTTGACAGGGCGAAGGAAATGCTCAAGGCCTCCGGTATGGATGAAAACCGGGTGGCATGCATACAGCTTTCCCATGCCATGCCGACGGTGCTTGATGAATATATAAAGGAAATGGCTTCGAAATAACAGGGGGTATTATAAATGATTGTTGCCGGGCAGAAGCCGCTTGACGAGATACTGGAAATGATTGAAGGGTACAGGGACATAGCAATAGCCGCATGCGGCACATGTGTTACCGTTTGCATGGCCGGGGGAGAAAAGGAAGCGCTTGAACTGGCTTCAATAATCGAACTTAAAGGCAAGGAGGCAGACAAACAGGTCAATGTCAGGATAGCGGTTCCAAAGAGGCAGTGCGATATGGAATTTCTTGACGATGTTGAGGAAACCCTTGAAGGAGCTGATGTGATCCTTTCGCTTGGGTGCGGGGCAGGGGTGCAGTTCATGGCCGAAAAGTTTTATGGCAAACCCGTGCTGCCGGGCGTAAACACCAGGTTTATCGGTGTGGCCCGTGATGTGGGCGTATGGACAGAGATGTGCCAGGGATGCGGTGAATGCATACTTGAAAAGACCGGCGGGATATGCCCTGTCACCAGGTGCTCGAAGAGCAATCTTAACGGCCCCTGCGGCGGCTCGTCAGGCGGAAAATGTGAAATAGACAAAGAGACAGACTGCGGTTGGCAGCTTATATATGACAGGCTCAAGGAGCTTGGGAAACTGGATAGGCTTTATGAAATAATCGGGCCGAAGGACTGGAGGACCAGCAGGGACGGAGGGCCGAGAAAACTGGTAAAGAAGGAAGTGAGGGTCTAGTATGTCTCAGGATATGTCGCAAGATAAAAGCAACCTTCAAAAGATCCTGGAAGCCGGTATTTTCTCGGTAACCGCCGAGATAGGGCCTCCTATGAGCGCCGATGGGGATTTCGTAAGAAAAAAGGCGGGTAATCTAAAGGGCATAATCGATGCTGCCAATATTACCGACAACCAGACGGCGATCGTCAGGATGTCCAGCATAGCAGCTTCTTACCTGGTGCTCCGTGAAGGGATCGAGCCGGTGGTCCAGATGACATGCCGCGACAGGAACAGGATTGCCATACAGAGCGACCTGCTGGGAGCATACGCCCTCGGTGCGAGAAATGTCCTGTGCCTTTCGGGTGACCATCAATCTTTCGGCAACCACCCGGAATCCAAGAATGTTTATGACATAGATTCAGTGCAGTTAATCCAGGCACTGAAGAGGATGAAGGAAGAAGGCATATTCATGTGCGGCAGGACGAGTAAAAAACCCGCGCGGTTTTTCATCGGAGCGACTGCAAACCCGTTTGCCGACCCCGGTGAACTGCAGCTCATAAGGCTCCATAAAAAAATCGGGGCGGGAGCCGAGTTTATACAGACACAGGCTATTTATGACGTGGAGATGTTTGACAGATGGATGGAAAAGGTGAGAAATGCGGGATTGCATAAAAAGGCGTATATACTTGCAGGCATATTGGCGAATAAATCGCTTAGGTCCGTGGAAATGACAGCCCAGGTGGCGGGTATGAAGATACCGGGAAGTATTGTGGAGAGGATGGCAAAAGCTGAGAACCAGGAAGAAGAAGGTATAAGTATTGCACTGGATTTGATAAATGATATCCGCAAAATTGAAGGAGTGAGCGGAATTCACATTATGGCTGTCGGGTGGGAGAGCGTTGTGCCGTTGATTGTCGAACGCGCCGGTTTGCTGCCCAGGCCTTCCATTCAGGATTCAGGAGGGAGTGAAACGGATGCATGAATATAGTCAGCGCGATTCCGAATTTGTAGATAAGGTTGCATCCATGCCTGGCGGGGAAAGGGTGACCAATTGCTACCTCTGCGGTACATGTACCGCGGGATGTCCTGTCGCTGGTGTTGAGAAGGATTATAATCCCAGGCGTATCATGAGGAAACTGCTTCTTGGAATGAAGGAAGACGTGCTTGGAGCTTCCGAGATATGGCAGTGCAGCCAGTGCCACGTATGCGTTGCCCATTGTCCGCAGGATGTAAGGTTAGCCGATGTGATAAGGGTACTGAGGCAGATGGCGGTGGAAGAGGGCTATGCACCGGCGGAACTTGCAGATGAAGTTGAAAGGCTTGATATTGAAATGAGGAAACAGAGAGCAGAAAAGATTAAGGAGCTTACCCGGAGGAAGTTATGAGAAAACCGGTTCTTGTTGTAGGGGGAGGTATTGCCGGAATACAAGCTTCGCTGGACCTGGCGGAGATGGATGTTCCGGTGTTCATAATTGAAAATTCGCCAAGCCTGGGGGGGAGAATGGCGCAGCTTGACAAGACATTCCCCACCAACGACTGTTCAGCATGCATACTTGCGCCGAAGGTTACCTCGTGCTACAATCATCCGCTTATCAAGACCTTTACGTTAAGCGAGCTGGTTGATTTAAGGGGCGAAGCGCCTGAGTTTACAGCAGTAATAAAAAAGAAGGCGCGCTTTATAGATGAAGACCTGTGCAGGGGATGCAACGCCTGTATTTCGAAATGCCCCATTGAGAAGAAAAGCGAGTTTGACATGGGTATAGGCAACAGGCGCGCGGTATACAAGCCTTATGCGCAGGCGGTGCCAAACAAGGTGGTAATTGACAAGAAGGGGACATCGCCCTGCAAGTTCAACTGCCCGGCGCACATGGATGCCCACGGTTATGTTGCCCTTACGGGGCAGGGCAGGTACCTCGAGGCACTGGAAGTTGTAAGGCGCACTACTCCGTTTGCCAGCGTGCTCGGCAGGGTTTGCAGCCATCCATGTGAAGCGGGGTGCGCAAGGCAATATGTTGATTCACCTGTCTCGCTTGCTGCGCTGAAAAGGTTTATTGCGGATTATGAAGTACAACAGGGTATCGTTCCAAAAATAAAGACGGCTGCGCAAAAAAAGGATGCCATGGTGGCAGTTATAGGCTCAGGTCCTGCAGGGCTGAACTGCGCTTACCGGCTTGCCGTCGAGGGCTACAAGGTGACGGTTTTCGAAGCTTTGCCGGAGCCGGGAGGAATGCTCAGGGCGGGTATTCCTGCGTTTCGCCTTGATAAAAAGGTGCTGGAAAGGGAAATCGATATCGTAAAGAGCCTCGGCGTCGAGATTATTTGCAACAGTCCGGTGGGCAGGAATCTCACGCTGGATATGCTGAGGGACAAGGGGTATAAGGCGTTTTTTGTCGCCACCGGTGCCCATGCGGGGAAAAAGGCAGGTATACCCGGCGAAGAAACGCCGGGCGTCATAGATGCTCTTGATTTTCTAAGGGAGTTGAATCTCAGCGGGACAGCTCCGGCAGGCAAAAAGACGGTTGTCATAGGCAGAACGCGCGAAGCCCTGGACGCCGCCAGGTCGGCTGTCCGCATGGGCAGCAAAGTGACACTGGTTGTCACCGGGGCTGCCGGGGATATGGATATAAGGAAAAATGAGATTGAATACGCAAAGGAAGAAGGAGTCAGGTTTGAGTTTAACTGCGTACCTGTCGAGGTAATATCCGATGGGGAAAAAGCTACAGGCCTTAAATGTGCGAGGATGTCCGGGCATGGGAGCGCTAATACGGCTGATTCCGCTGTGGATATAAGCACGGCTTTTATAATAGAGGCGGATACCATAATTACGGCGGTAGGACGCAGTATTGAAAGCAGTCCGCTGGTCGAAGCTGGTATAAACTGTTTTGATAAAGACGGAAAGATCGCGGTAAATCCTGAAAGCCTTGAAACCGGGATACCCGGGGTTTTCGCCGGGGGCGACGCGGTTTCAGGAGATTCCGGTGTGATTAATGCAATAGCCCGGGGCAATATGGCGGCAATGAGCATCATAAACTACCTGGAAGGCAAAGATTTGCCGGTAAGGCCGCAGGTTTTGCCCGTAACACCTATCGAGGAAATAGATTTTTCATGCGCGGAAAATACTCCGCGTGTCGGGATGCCCGTGCTTGAGCCGGACAAAAGGACAGGAACCGTTTGAAGAGACGGAAAAAGGATTGACGGAAGACCAGGCGAAAAATGAGGCGCTCAGGTGTATCGATTGCTCAGTCTGCTGCGAGTGCCGGATCTGCGAGAAAATGTGCGGCTTCAAGGCGATACGCCATGACCAGCGGGATGAACTGATAGAACTGGAGGTTAGCTCGGTGATATTTGCGAACGGGTATGATACCGTGACCGAGATACCTGACGGCTATGGCTATGGCAAGTACAAGGACGTGGTGACAAGCCTTGAATACGAGCGCATCCTTTCGGCATCCGGTCCTTACCAGGGACATATCCGGAGGCCTTCTGACAATAAAGTCCCCGAAAGGATAGCATTCATACAGTGTACCGGTTCAAGGGACGAGAAATGCGCAAGCGGATATTGCTCTTCCGTATGCTGCATGTACGCCGTAAAGGAGGCTGTCATTACAAGGGAACATTTGCCCTCCGTCAAAGACATTGACATCTTTTACATGGATATGCGGGCGTATGGGAAAGATTTCGACAAGTATGTCGATACGGCCCGGAACAAGTACTCCGTGGGATTTATTCGAAGCCGCGTATCGGGTGTGGAAATAAACGAAGCTACGGGCAGGCTGGTCGTGAGCTTTTGCGACGAAAGCGGTAATCCCGCTTCGGGCGAATATGATATGGTTGTGCTTTCCGTCGGAATGAAGCCAGGCGGAGAAAAGCGGGAGCTTTTTGACAAAATAGGAGTGAAGACGGATAAATACGGTTTCCTGTGGACGAGCGAACTTGATGCGCCGAAGACCTCGCGGGATGGAATACTGGCCTGCGGGGCTATGGCAGGGCCGAAAGACATTCCCGAAACCGTAGTGGAAGCAAGCGCAGCCGCGTCAGAGGCTTTTAAAGCGTCAGGCGGCGCCGGTACCGGCCGGGAAGAGTACGATGACTACTTTGAAAAAGAGGAAGAGGCCGTTTTCAGGGATGTGTCCAGGGAACCGGTGAGGGTGGGTGTCTTCCTGTGCCACTGCGGCAAGAATATCGGGGATTACCTCGATGTAAAGGAAGCGGTGAAATACGCGAGGACGCTTCCAGGCGTGGAATACGCGACAGATTTCATGTATGCCTGTTCGGTCGATTCACAAAAAGCAATTGCCGACAGGATAACGAAGTTCAACCTGAACCGCGTTGTAGTGGCGTCATGCACGCCGAGGACACATGAGCCGCTGTTCCAGGGTGTTTTGGCCAGTGCCGGGCTCAACCCGTACCTGCTCACGATGGCGAACATAAGGGAGCAGTGCTCATGGGTGCACATGAACAACAGGGACGCGAAGCCACGGAGAAAGCCAAGGAACTGGTTAGAATGGCGGTGGCCAGGGTTATCCATGCGAAGCAGCTCTCAACGCAAAGCATAGGCGTGACCGGTTCGGTCCTGGTCATCGGCGGGGGCGTGGCCGGGATGGCGGCGGCGCTTGAAATAGCGGGAATGGGCTATAAAGCCTTCCTTGTTGAGAAAACAGGCAGGCTTGGCGGAAACGCGCTGAAGCTTAAACGCAACGCTTGCCGGGAGGCCGGCGGCAATGCGTGTCGGAAGATATGACAGACGAAGTTATGAGCAATGACTTGGTTGAAGTTTATCTCAATACTGCCTGTAAAAAGTGCATTGAGCGGGTACATAGGCAATTACACGGCGGCCCTTGACAGGGAGGGGTATGAATTTGAAATTAATCACGGCGCTGTCATAATAGCGTCGGGAGCCAGGGAAAGCAGACCCGTGGAGTACCAGTACGGAAGGCACGATATGGTTTTAACCCAGCTGGAGCTTGAAGACGCTTTAAGGAATAACAAGATTGACCTGTATGGCAAAAAAGAAATATTCATGATACAGTGCGTCGGCTCAAGGGACGAGGAAAGGCCTTACTGCAGCAGGGTATGCTGCAACCAGGCGATAAAAAACGCGATAATTCTGAAGGAAGCATGCCCCGGGGCAAATGTGACGATTCTCTACAGGGATATAAGATCATACGGGCTGAACGAGGCAAATTACCGGAGGGCAAGAAAACTGGGCGTCCGGTTTGCCAGGTATGATACCGGATTTAAACCTGAAGTTGCAATCGATGACGGAAAGTTGACGGCGCGTTTTTGCGAGCCGCTGCTTGGTGAATATGTTTCATCCGGGGCTGACATGGTGGTGTTAAGCAGCGCCATTGAGCCATGCGTGGAAGAAAACAGGGCGCTGGCCCGATTGCTCAAGGTGCCTCTCAACCAGGAAGGCTTCTTCCTTGAAGCCCATGCAAAACTAAGGCCTGTTGATTTCGCCACGGACGGGGTATACCTCTGCGGCATGGCGCATATGCCCAAAAACATGAAGGAGAGTATAACACAAGGGAAAGCGGCGGCAGCACGTGCGGCTACCGTCATTACAAAAGACAGGCTGGAAGCCGGGGGCTCAACTGCGGAGGTTTCGGAAGAATTTTGCACCGGCTGCGGAACCTGTGAAAATGTCTGCGCCTACAAGGCTATAAGCGTCGAAGAGGTGAAGAAGCGCAGCGGCGTGGAAAAGAAAGCCGTTGTGAACGCGGCGCTTTGCAAGGGATGCGGCACATGCGCGGCGGCATGCAGGTGCGGCGCCATCGACGTAGGCGGCTTTTCAGACAGGCAGGTATTGAATGAGATAGAGCATTTGCTGAGAATGTAAGGAGTTTTGATAATGGAATTGCGGACGGAACGGGAAAGTGTAAATAATTCAACAAGTGCAAACTGGGAACCGAAAATCGTGGCCTTTTTGTGCAACTGGTGCAGCTATGCGGGCGCGGACCTCGCGGGCACAAGCAGGATCCAGTACCCGCACAATATAAGAATTATAAGGCTTCCGTGCTCCGGAAGAGTAAACCCTCTATATATTATAAAAGCGCTTGTTGAGGGAGCGGACGGCGTCATGGTTTCCGGCTGCCACCCCGGCGACTGTCATTACCTCACAGGCAACATGTATGCCAGGAGAAGGTTTGTACTCCTCAAAAGGCTGCTGACAGCTGCGGGCATCGAACCCGACAGGGTGCACTTTACCTGGGTGTCTGCATCGGAGGGGACGCGCTTCGGGGCCGTAGTGGAAGAAGTCGTGGAAAGAATCAGGAAGCTTGGCCCGAGCAAGTTAAAGGGAATAGGCGGATGAATGCGCCATAATGCTGATATCACTTGCTTAAGGCGGCAAGAGCGGTAAGGCAGCAGGTGAATGGGGGGCAGGAGAATAAGAATGGATATGGATATGAATATGAATACGAATACGAATACGAGTAGAGCCACGGATGTGCGTAGTGCATGCTTTAAAAAGCAGGAAGATGAAATTATCAATATATGCAAATCTTTGCTGGCCGAAGGAGCCGTAAATGCCGTGCTGGCATATGCGGACGGAGAAGACGGCATCGGCGCTGTCCCGCGTTTTTTCAGAAAAGCTGAAGAACTTGCTTCAATGAGGTGGAGCGAGGCATGCACCCCAAACCTGGCGAAATACCTGCTTGATGCAGGGGGGAGAATAGCTGTTGCCGCAAAGCCGTGTGATGCAAGGGCAATAGTTATGTACATGGCGGAAAAGCAGGTTGACAGGAGTAATATTTATATTATCGGGATAGAATGCGCAGGCCTGAAAGGCAAAGACGGAATGCCCGCGGCAGGCTGCGCCGAGTGTACTGTCAGGATGCCCCCGGTGTATGATGTTCTTGTCAAAAACCCGGACGTTATGGGAAGTCCCGGGCAGAATCGTGGCAAAACACCGGGGAAAATTCAGGACAATACGCGGAGCAGGGCATTGAACAGAAATTTGAAAGATTCCGCAAGGAGATTCAAAAATGCATACTGTGTTATACCTGCAGGCAGGCATGCTATGGCTGCTATTGCAAGATGTGCTTTGCGGAAAGGGATTTGCCGGGCTGGATGCCCGCCGATATGGACCTGGGCATGAAGATGGCATTCCACCTGGGACGCGCGATGCACCTGGCAGGAAGGTGCGTCGAATGCGGAGCGTGCGAAAGGGCCTGCCCGTCGGGAGTGCGGATACGTTACCTTATAAAGGAAGTTACAGCGCTGTGCAAGGAGCTTTATGGCTACAGCGCCGGAATGGACTCTGATGAGGCGCCCGCATTGGCGAACTTTGACGAAAAGGACCGCGAAGTCGGTTTTTTGGGAGGTGAAGGCGATGGAGCGTTTTGAGCTTCCAAAAAGCAGGGTTTGGGAGCTGCTGGATTACCTGAAATCATCATTCAGGGTCGTAGCCCCCGTAAAGAACGAAGGCCTCCTGGAGTTTGGCGAAATTGCATCGGCAGACCAGGTACAGCTGACGGACGAGATTCCGTACAAATCGCCGAAGGAGTACTTGTATTCCCGCAAGTTGAGAAAATATTAAGCTTTGGCCGGAACGGCGGCGTAAAAGATGAGAGCGAACCGCGAAATACAGTGATTTTCGGTGTGAGGCCATGCGACCTGGAAGCCGTGAAGGTACTGACCGCGGTATTTACGAAGGGTGACTACGTGGATACGATTTATAAAGGGCACTTGGATAAGACGGTGTTTATAGGCCTGGGATGCGCTGCCGAAAAGCCGGGATGCTTTTGCGGCGAAAGAGGCATAGACAGGAACAGCTCCACGCAATGCGACATATTCCTTGAAGACAAGGGAGATTATTACCTGGCCGATCATAATAACGCCGGCAGGCAAGTCAATAATTGACGGGTTTATGCCTGGTTCCGGGGAAGCAGGGCATTCCCGGGGCCGGGGTTTCCTGGGACGGATGCAGCCGGTTATCCGGCAGGCGGCGCGCAGGTGGTTGATGACAATATATTGCAGCTTGATATGGATGAAAATGTATTATTTAATTATGACATCTGGGAAAAAGTGTCAGAGACCTGCCTTGGCTGCGGCACCTGCACATATATATGCCCGACCTGCCATTGCTTCGGGTTCAGGGATACGGCCGTAAAAGGCGAGGCAAGCAGGTACCGGTACTGGGACAGCTGCATGTACCCGAAGTTTACGCTGCATGCTTCGGGTCACAACCCGAGGCCAACAAGGAAGGAAAGGTTCAGGCAGAGAGTTATGCATAAGTATGTTTATATAAAGAAGAATTTCGGGCTCACGGCCTGCACGGGATGCGGAAGATGTATAAGGAGCTGCCCTGCCGGAATTAATATAAGGTCCGTGGTAAAAAGCATAATGCAGGAGGTATCGAAGTGAACAACCCATATATGCCTCAAAAAGCCGAAATAATCGATATTATCCAGGAGACGGAATCCGACGTTGATATAAAGACCTTCAGGCTGAAGCTTTTGGACGGTCAAAAGATGGATTTCATGCCCGGCCAATTCGTCGAGCTCTCCGTACCCGGGTATGGAGAGGCGCCCTTTGGCTTTGCTTCGTCGCCCCTTGTCGAGGAATACATAGAACTGAGCATAAAGAAGATAGGGCTGGTAACCCAGGCCGTTCATAATCTCAAGCCCAAGGATGCCGTGTGGATCAGGGGCCCGTTCGGAAACACTTTTCCCGGTGGAGGAAATGATGGGCAGCAATATCCTGTATGTAGCCGGAGGACTTGGCCTGGCTCCTTTGCGCCCGCTGATAGACTATGTATTCGACCAAAGGTACCGGGACAGGTTCGGCAGCATCCAAATGCTCCTCGCGGCGAGAAGCACCGGCGATTTTATCTACAGGCGGGATTTCGACAAATGGAAAAATCACAGGGATACCGAATTGACGCTTACAATCGACCGGCATGAGGACGGGTGGACAGGGAAAGTCGGTTTCCCCCACGACCTGGTGGAGTCAATGAATATTGACTGCAGCAATACTTATGCCGTCATATGCGGCCCGCCGGTCATGATAAAGGCTGTTTCCGCAAAGCTGTCAGGGATGGGCTTCCCGAATGAAAAGATACTTACCACGCTCGAGATGAGAATGACCTGCGGGGTGGGCAAGTGCGGCAAGTGCAACATAGGCCGCCGGTACGTGTGCGTTGACGGGCCGGTTTTCAGGATGTCGCAGCTTTCGGATATGCCCGGCGAGTATTGATGGACACATATCGGGGTGTTTATAGCAAACAAGAGGATGGTAAGCATGGAAAATCTACATTTGTCCCCGGCTGAAATTGCTGAAAAACTCGTTGAATCGGGGAAGAAGAAAACCGGTTTGCCGGCATATAAACTTTTTCTTTTGGGAATTCTCGCCGGCGCGTTTATCGCTCTTGCGGCAGCAGGTTCCAATGCCGCCGTCCATACCATAGAATCGGCGGGTATCGGAAAAGCACTGGCCGGAGCCATTTTTTCCGCCGGGCTGATGATGGTTGTGATAACAGGGGCAGAACTATTTACGGGCAATGCCCTCATAATTGTCTCATGCCTGGAAAAACAGGCCGGATGGATAAGCCTTCTAAAGAACTGGCTTATTGTATATACCGGGAATTTTATGGGTGCAATAATTATCGTTATTTTTGTATACTTATCAGGCCAGTATAATTTGTCCGGCGGCATGCTCGGAGGCTATACTGTTAAAATAGCCGCGGGAAAGACAGGGCTTTCATTTGTTAATGCTTTTTTCATGGGATTGCTCTGCAACTGGCTGGTATGCATGGCGGTGCTGATGTCCGGCGCAGCGAGGGATACGGCGGGAAAACTCCTGGCGATATTTTTTCCGATATGGCTTTTTGTAGCATCAGGGTTTGAACACAGCATTGCAAACATGTATTACATTCCCGCCGGAATTATTGCGAAGACCGAAAGAATATGGGCAGAGCAGGCCGTATTGCTGGGATGCCGGAAAGCGCGCTTGAAGGGCTTACCTGGGGAGCTTTTATAACAAAAAACCTTATACCGGTAACCCTTGGAAATATTGTAGGAGGGACGCTGTTCGTCGGCGTAATTTATTGGGCGTCTTACCTGTATAAGGGACGAAAAAGCAAAAGCGCGGCACCGGTCCGTAAGCGCCGGTTTTATAGCGGGAATGGATGTTTCAAACCGGAAGGGCATCTAAATCCGGTTACTATAAAATAATTCGCAGAGGGATTTGAAAGGGGATTGCATATGACAATGAAAAGTGATATTGAGATTGCACAGAGCACTGAAATGAAGCCTATTGAAGATATCGCGGCAAAGATCGGCATCGGCAGGGAGGATTTTGAGTTTTACGGGAATTACAAGGCCAAGGTCGATTATAATATTCTCGGGAAGCTTAAGGACCGCAAAGACGGGAAGCTTGTACTTGTAACGGCTATTACGCCGACACCTGCCGGGGAAGGGAAGACTACCACCACCGTCGGATTGGGAGATGCCTTGAACAGGTTGGGGAAAAGAGTCATGATAGCTCTCAGGGAGCCTTCGCTGGGGCCGGTATTCGGCGTGAAAGGAGGAGCCGCGGGCGGAGGTTATGCCCAGGTGGTGCCGATGGAGGATATAAACCTTCACTTTACCGGCGACATACATGCCATAGGAGCCGCCAACAACCTCCTGGCAGCCATGCTGGACAACCATATATACCAGGGCAATGCGCTGGGAATAGATACCAGGAAGATAACCTGGAAAAGGTGCATGGATATGAATGACAGGCAGCTCCGGTTTATCGTGGACGGCCTGAACGGGAGAACAAACGGCGTCCCGAGGGAGGACGGTTTTGATATTACCGTTGCTTCGGAAGTAATGGCAATACTTTGTCTCTCGAATAATCTCGAGCATCTGAAGGAGAAGCTTAGAAACATCGTTGTAGGCTATACAAGGGATGACAGGCCTGTTACGGCGGGTGATCTTAAAGCCGAGGGGGCGATGGCGGCATTGCTGAAGGACGCGCTGAAGCCAAACCTCGTACAGACGCTTGAACACACGCCCGCTTTTGTTCATGGAGGTCCGTTCGCGAATATTGCCCATGGCTGCAACAGCATCATGGCTACCAGAATAGCGCTCAAGCTCAGCGATTACGTGATAACGGAGGCTGGTTTCGGGGCGGACCTTGGCGCTGAGAAATTCCTGGATATCAAGTGCCGTATCGGCAATCTCAAGCCTTCCGCGGTAGTTATCGTGGCGACGGTAAGGGCGTTGAAGCATCACGGCGGCGTGCCCAAGAACGAATTATCCCGTGAAAACCTTGATGCGCTTGAAAAAGGCATACCGAACCTTTTAAAGCATATAGAGAATATAACGGTCAAATTCGGCCTGCCCGCGGTAGTAGCGGTCAACAGGTTCCCAACCGACACGGAAGCCGAGCTCATGCTCGTCGAAGAAAAATGCAGGGAGTACGGCGCGAATGTGGTTTTGTCGGAAGTATGGGCCAAAGGCGGAGAAGGCGGCCTGGAACTTGCCAGGGAAGTCATAAGGCTTGCCGATGAGGACAAGGGCTCTTTCAGGTATATCTACGATGTTGATTCAGGGATAAAGGAAAAAATCGAGACGATCGTACGTGAAATATACGGCGGGGACGGCGTTGATTTCACGCCTTCGGCTACGAAAGAAATATCCAGGCTGGAAGCCCTGGGCTTCGGAAATTTGCCGGTGTGCATGGCGAAAACCCAGTACTCATTATCCGATGACCAGAACAAGTTGGGGCGGCCGGAAAAATTCAAGGTAACCGTCAGGAACGTGAAAGTTTCCGCGGGCGCCGGTTTCGTGGTTGCGTTAACGGGCGAGATAATGACCATGCCAGGCCTTCCGAAGGTTCCGGCAGCCGAAAAGATAGATGTGGATTCACATGGGTAAAATTTCCGGGTTGTTCTAGCCGTCGACAGGAGAAAAGAGTCGGATGTCGAAGAATATGTACGGACGAAGGGTGTCCGCAGGCCTGACTTGAAAGAAAATGCTGAATGTGCATGAAAAATAAGTTCTAATACCAGAAGAGAAAAGGAGTTAAAGGAAGTATGTTGACTGAAAAAAGTTGCAGGGAATTTGCAAACCAACTTGCATCAGCAAGCCCGACACCGGGCGGAGGAGGCACGTCAGCGATGGTTGGTGCATATGGCGTGGCTCTTGGTGAAATGGTGGCAAATCTTACCCTCGGAAAGAAAAGATACGAAAATGTCCAGGATGATATAAAAAACATCCTTGAAAAATCCGGAAGGTTAAGGAAAGAATTCCTGACACTCGTCGAGAAGGACGCCGAGGTGTTCGAGCCGCTTTCCAGGGCGTACGGGCTTCCCAGGAATACAGAGGAAGAAAGGCAAAAGAGGGAAGAGGTCATGGAAGAGGCCTTGAAGCTGGCATCAAGCGTCCCCGTTGAAATAATGGAGAAGTCCCTTGAGGCGATAGATATTCATGAGGAACTGGCTGAAAAAGGCACAAGGATCGCCATAAGTGATGTCGGCGTCGGGGTCCAGCTCTGCAAAGCTGCATTAATAGGAGCTTCCCTGAATGTATTCATAAATACGAAACTTATGAAAGACAGGGAATACGCATCGCAAATAAATAACAAGGTCGATGAAATGTTGAAGCTTGGCGCGGATAAAGCCGACAGGGTTTATAAACAGGTTGAAGACAGCTTGAAGTAGATGCGGTATTATATCATCATGGCATGAATAATAAATTGTTAGGAGTTAGATAATATGGCTTTTGTCATGAAAGGCATCGATGTTGTCAATTCTATGAAAGAGAGAATGCTTGGCGATGTGGAACGGCTGAAAAAGGAAGGAATCGTTCCTTGCCTTGCGATAATAAGGCTCGGGGCAAAACCTGACGATCTGGCTTATGAACGGGGAGCCGTCAAAAGGTGCGAGGGATTGGGCATCAAGTGCGTGGTCAACGAGTACCCGGAGAATACCGGGCAGGAAGACCTGATAAGAGAAATTCAAAAAATCAACGCCGACAAGAGCGTTCATGGTATCCTCCTTTTCAGGCCGCTGCCGAAACATCTCGATATTAATGTTATTAAGCATATCATAAGCCCTGAAAAGGACATAGACTGTTTGAACCCGGTAAACGTCGCGAAAGTGTTTGAAGGCGACGAGACCGGCTTTGCGCCCTGTACCCCGGCTGCGGTCGTGGAAATGCTCGATTATTTTAAAATCGACGTAACAGGCAAGCGCGTTGTTATCATCGGCAGGAGCCTCGTTGTGGGCAAACCCCTTTCAATGCTGCTGTTAAAGAAAAACGCGACAGTTACCGTATGCCATACGAAAACCAGGGATATTGAAAAAATCTGCAAATCGGCCGAGATACTCATTGCCGCGGCGGGCGCCGCCAGGATGGTAACGGCGGAGCATGTCTCTCCCGGGCAGGTTGTGGTGGACGTGGGCATAAACGTCGACGAAAATGGAAACCTCTGCGGTGATGTGGACTTTGACGCAGTTGAAAAAATAGTGGACTTTATTACTCCCGTGCCGAAAGGAGTCGGTACGGTCACATCATCCGTCCTTGCAAAGCATGTGATAAAGGCTGCCTGTTTAGCCCGGGCATAGGAGACCGTACTTTGAGGATGCTCAATGACGGCAATAAATGCCCGGCTGACGGGTGAATTATGACGGGAAAGGCGGGATTGTACCGGGAAGGATGCTGAATAAAACGCCAGGAAAGCACCAGGGAAAATCCCGGGGAAAATGCCGCTTTGCCAAATGATGTATTTCTGATATAATAAATAGCAAAAATTCGTGAGGAGACGGACGTATGAGTGTTGATCAAGTACAAATAATGATTGCAATGGGTTTTTATTTACTCATTATGATCATAATCGGCTTTTTTTATGCGAAAAGAGCAAGTGAGAGCACGGATGTTTTTTTTATAGGGGGAAGAAAGCTTGGCCCGTGGATAACTGCGATGAGCGCAGAAGCATCTGATATGAGCGGGTGGCTTTTGATGGGTTTGCCGGGTGTGGCTTACTGGTGCGGGCTTAGTGACGCCATATGGACGTCGATAGGCCTGGCGGCCGGGACATACATAAACTGGCTCGTGGTGGCAAAAAGGCTGAGAAGGTACTCGGTTGTCGCGGGAGACGCAATCACAGTTCCCCAGTTTATCAGCAACAGGTTTAAGGAAAAGAAGAAGATATTGTTATGGATTTCCGCTTTGTTTATACTGGTTTTCTTTACCGTGTATGCAAGCAGTTGCTTTGTTACGTTCGGCAAGCTTTTCAGCACGTTGTTCAATATGGATTATCAGTCGGTTATGATAGTCGGCGCGATAATCGTTATACTATATACTTTCCTGGGAGGGTTTCTCGCGGAAAGCGTATCTGATTTTATCCAGGGCATTATTATGATAGTGGCGCTATGCGCTGTTTTTGCGCTGGGGATACCCGCTGCCGGCGGCATACCGGCTATATTGGAAAATATCAGGAGCATCCCGGGGTTTTTTGAATTTTTTGGAATCGCCAAACCCCAACTGGTGGACGGTGTCCAGCAGCTTGACGCGGCCGGGAATCCCTTGTTCGGCCCTGCGGGCAACTACGGCTTTTTGACCATCTTGTCGACACTTTCCTGGGGGCTGGGCTATTTTGGAATGCCTCATGTTATATTAAGGTTTATGGCAATTAAAAATCCATCCGAACTGAAGAAATCCAGGAGGATTGCGACAGTCTGGTGCGTGATTTCTCTGTTTGCCGCGGTTATGATTGGATTGATCGGCCGTGCGCTTTACCCGTCGGAGCTGCTTACCGAGACTTCTTCGGAGAGTATTTTTATCATAATGTCGACCGGCCTGTTGCCGCCATTGCTGGCAGGCGTGGTTATGACAGGCATACTTGCCGCTACGATGAGTTCGTCGGACTCTTACCTTTTGATATCTTCATCAGCCCTGGCGAAAGACATTTACCAGGGAATCCTGAAGAAGGACGCGACAGACAGGCAGGTTATGATGGTTTCGAGAATTACGCTGCTGGTGGTGTCCATACTTGGCATAATAATTGCTTTGGATGAAAACAGCGTAATTTTCAAGATCGTATCTTTCGCGTGGGCAGGGTTCGGAGCGACCTTCGGTCCGATAATACTGTTTTCGCTGTTGTGGAAAAGGACCACGAGGGAGGGCGCTATTGCAGGCGTGCTGACCGGCGGCGTCATGGTGTTCGTGTGGAAGCTCCTGGTGAGGCCGATGGGAGGTTTACTGGACATTTACGAATTGCTGCCTGCGTTTTTGCTGTCCTGCATAGCCATCGTAGTGGTATCACTTTTGTCGGAGAAGCCTGACAAGGCTATACTGGAAGAGTTTGAACTGGCCAGGACATACGAAGGCTGATAAAAAATTGGCTGATTTCATACCGTTGACACAGGCCTGATTTAGGATATAATAGATTAAAATATATTTATCTGTGTTAGTTAAATATTCAAACATGCTGTGAAGGGAAGAGTAGGCCGGAGGGTACCTGCAAGAGAGAGGCGCGCCGTGGCTGGAAGCGGCCTTGAGGGAAACCGGTTGAAAACCACCCCGGAGCATGAACGTTGATTACGTTATAATCACAATGAGACCAAATTAGGGTGGAACCACGGGAGAAAGCTCTCGTCCCTTGTATGCATATCAATACAAGCGACGGGAGCTTTTTTAAACAGCAGTTGCATAATGTAAGCCTGTGGCACATAAGAGCCCCCGGTTGGCGTCAGGCACCAAACCTTGGATCGTAGCAGTGTGAGCTTCATAATATAAATTTAAAGAAGCCGGACAGGAGGAATATCATGATAAAGGTTACACTGAAAGATGGAAGCATTAAAGAATATGATAATGGGATTACTGCAATGGAAGTGGCAAGGAGCCTCGGAGCAGGCCTTGTAAAAGCCGCGCTTGCTGCCGAGGTGGACGGCGAGGTGAGAGACCTTTCCACCGTTCTTGATAGCGATTGCAGCCTCAACCTGCTTACATTTGAAAGCGAAGGCGGAAGGCATGCGTTTCGGCATACGGCATCGCACATTCTGGCACAGGCAGTAAAAAGGCTTTACCCGGATGCCAGGCTGGCCATCGGCCCGGCGATTGACAACGGGTACTATTATGATTTTGACGTGGAGAAGCCTTTTACCCCGGATGACCTGGAGAAAATCGAAGCCGAAATGAAAAAGATCATCAAGGAGGATTATTCACTGGAGCGGTTCACTCTCTCCCGTGAAGACGCAATCAGGCTTATGGAAGAGAAGGGGGAACCGTACAAGGTCGAGCTTATACGCGACTTGCCGGAAGATTCGGTTATTTCGTTTTACAGGCAGGGCGAATTTATTGACCTGTGTGCCGGGCCGCATATCCCGTCTACCGGAATGGTCAAGGCTTTTAAACTGCTTTCCATAGCAGGTGCCTACTGGAGAGGCAGCGAAGAGAATAAAATGCTGCAGAGGATTTATGGCACGGCATTTACCAGGAAGAGTGACCTGGATGAATATATCAATATGGTTGAAGAGGCAAAGAAACGCGATCATAGAAAGATCGGACGTGAACTTGACCTTTTTGACGTAATGGATGAGGGGCCTGGCTTCCCGTTTTTCCTGCCTAAAGGTATGGTGCTCCGAAACCTGCTTGAGGATTTCTGGAGGAAAGAGCATGTAAAGAGAGGCTACCAGGAGATAAAGACTCCCATCATCCTGAATAAGGATTTATGGCTTCGTTCCGGGCACTGGGATAATTACAGGGAAAATATGTATACCGTCAGGATTGACGAGTTGGATTATGCCATCAAGCCAATGAACTGCCCCGGGGCAATACTTGTATATGAGAGAAAACTCCATTCATACAGGGATTTGCCGCAGAGAATCGGCGAACTGGGCATTGTGCACAGGCATGAAAAGTCCGGTGTGCTGCATGGCCTTATGCGTGTAAGGTGCTTTACGCAGGATGACGCGCATATTTTCATGACGCCCGACCAGGCACAGGACGAGGTTATCGGGGTTATTGACCTGATCGATAATTTCTACAAGGTCTTTGGTTTCAAGTACCGCGTGGAATTGTCGACGAGACCCGAAAAATCGATAGGTACCGACGAACAGTGGGAGATTGCTACAAGTACGCTGAGAAACGCTCTGGATTTCAAAGGCCTTGAATACAAGGTGAATGAAGGAGACGGCGCCTTTTACGGACCGAAGATAGATTTCCATCTTGAAGACTCCCTCGGGCGCACATGGCAGTGCGGTACCATTCAATTGGATATGAGCCTTCCTGAGCGCTTTGACCTGTATTATGTAGGAGCCGACGGGGAAAAACACAGGCCTGTAATGATACACAGGGTGGTTTTCGGAAGCCTGGAGCGTTTTATTGCCATCCTTACAGAGCATTACGCCGGCGCATTCCCTTGCTGGCTGTCGCCCGTGCAGGTCAAGATACTTACGATTACTGAGAAGCAAAATTCGTATGCCCTTGATGTACGTAACAAGCTCGGGGAAAAAGGCATCCGCGTGGAGACTGACCTTAGGAATGAAAAAATTGGCTATAAAATCAGGGAAGCGCGAATGGAAAAAGTGCCCTACATGCTTGTCATCGGCGATAAGGAGACGGAAAGCGGACAGGTGGCCGTGAGATCGCGCAAGGAAGGTGACCTCGGGCCGATGCCACTGGACGCCTTTATAAACAGGATCAGTGAAGAGATAGCATCGATGGCCTAGAAAACAGGAAAGCCGGGGTGTGTCCATATGAGCAAGGCAGACGTTATATTTATAGAAATGTGTAAAGACATACTTGAAAACGGTTGCCCTACCGACGGTGAAAAGGTCAGGGCAGTATGGGAAGACGGCACGCCGGCGCATACTATAAAGAAGTTCGGCGTGGTCAATCGTTACGACCTCTCGGAGGAATTCCCGATACTTACGTTGAGACCCATAAACCTGAGAGCGGCGATCGACGAAATCCTGTGGATATGGCAAAGGAAATCCAACAACATCCGGGACCTGAACAGCCATATCTGGGACAAGTGGGCCGATGAGACGGGTTCTATCGGGAAAGCCTACGGGTACCAGCTCCGGATAAAGCACAGATACGCCGAAGGCGAGTTTGACCAGGTGGACAGGGTGCTGTATGATTTAAAGCACAATCCGTACAGCAGGCGTATTATAACGAATCTTTACGTTCATGGCGACCTGCATGAAATGAACCTCTATCCTTGTGCCTACAGCATGACATTCAATGTGACGGAAAACAGGCTGAACGGGATTTTGAACCAGCGGTCGCAGGATGTCCTGGTGGCAAACAACTGGAATGTATGCCAGTATGCGGTCCTGATCCATATGTTTGCGCAGGTGAGCGGCCTTAAAGCCGGTGAGTTGGTGCATGTAATCGCCGATGCGCATATATACGACCGGCATATCCCGCTTGTAAAAGAGCTGATCAGCCGTTCTCCGTATCCTGCTCCCACACTGGTGATTAATCCGGACGTAAAGAATTTCTATGATTTCAAGGTGGAGGATTTTGTGCTTGAGAATTACCGCCATGGCCCGCGAATAAGGAATATCCCGGTGGCCATATAACCGTGCGGGCAATAACCCCGTGGGATACAAAGGTTAAGGCGCTTAAGACGGCGGAAACAGGGGGGATAACGCGGATGAAAGCGATACTGTCGGCAGACATGAATTGGGGGATAGGGTACAAGGGCAATCTCCTAATGCGTGTACCGGAGGATATGGCTTATTTTAAAAAAATGACAACAGGGAAGGTTGTAGTGATGGGCAGGGGAACTTTTGAATCCCTTCCGGGCATGCGGCCGCTGAAGGACAGGATCAATATCGTGCTTACAAGGCACGGCAATTTTGATGATAAAGGGCTTATCGTATGCCGTTCCCTTGATGAGCTTTTCCTGGAGCTTAAAAAATACCCTCCCGGCGATATATTTGTTATTGGCGGGGAATCCGTATATACGCTGCTTCTTCCATACTGTTCGGAGGCCTATGTCACACGCTTCGAAAGGGAATTTGAAGCGGACAGGCATTTTCCGGACCTTGACGCAATGGAAAACTGGGAGCTGGTTTCCGAAAGCGGCCGGTATATTTTCAACGGCATGGAATACAGGTTTTTGAAGTATATAAATAAATCTGCAACATCTATTGCCAAATAGCAAAAGAATCTGTTCCGTTTATGCTATCACACAATTTCAAGTCCGTCATCGGTTTCCCTGAGTTCAAGGAAGACTGCCCTTTCATTCGGCGTGTCGTTCGGCGAGTGTATGGAAAGCATAAGACGTCCGTCATAGGATGTAAATATCATGCCGTGTCCCCCGTCTTTATCAAAAAGCGGTTTTTCTGCCTGCTTCCACGGCCCTTCAATGCCGCCTGATTCCGAAATGGCGTATGCTATGCAATAGCCTTGTTTTCCCATGCACGACCACAGCAACAGGAGTTTGCCGTTTTTCATACGGTACATGTTACAACCGTCTGTTACATATCCGCGTACATTATTGCTCGGAGAATACACTTCAGCACTCCAATAGGCGTCTGTCGAATGAAACAGTGTAATGGGCTCGGTTATGTTTTTTTTCAGGTCGTCGGAGAGACGCGCCGCACACACCGCGCCGTCGATTATTTGCACCCATTCGTGACAGAAGACTATCCATGGCTGCTTATTTTCGTCAATATAGAGTGTTCCGTCCAGACACATCCAGTCCCTGGGAGTTACCGCGCCTTCAGAATGCGGCAGAAACGGTCCTTCCGGCCTTTCTGACTTCAATACCGCTGTGCCGCGGTTATATCCCTTACCGATGAAAGAGGCGAACATGTAGAATGCGCCGTTGTACTCGAAGACTTCGGGTGCCCAGAAGTTATCGGTTCCCCAAAATCCTTTGGGAGGCCTGAATGCGGGTATAGGCCCGCTCCAATTTTCAAGGTCTGTGCTTTTGTAAACATCGAAGCCCGTGCCCGGACCGTACCATATGTTTTTGTCGGTTGAACCGTACATGTAATAGTAGCCGGCGTGTTTCAATATAAATGGATCACGTATTTGTATGTGGCTTATATGCATGCTATTTCCATCCTTTCGGCAAGTATTTCAGCGTGTTTTTTATCATATCGTCGACCAGCAAGCGCAATGATGCGCTGCTTACCCTTCCTCTCACAAGAGGATCCCGTTCGAAGGCCTCGTAAAGGTATGCCCTGTCACAATTAAGCGCCGCTTTTAATATTATAGTCTGGTTTTCAGCGTGGGGAAGCATGAGTTTATAAATACTGTCCGAAAGAGCTCCTGCATGGACAGGACGTGCGTCGTCCATTGAAAAGACGGCGTTAGTTTCCACGATTGTTTCTTCCGGCAGGTTGGATATTTGCCTGCAGTAGTTCGGCAGGTTTACATTGGTTACCATCCTTCCCGCACCGCATAATGCTTTTATGATCGCAACGCCTTCTTCGCCCGAGGGGTGCATGTCCATATTGATTTCACCGGAAGCAAGTTTACTGCTTTTTTCAAGTTTCAAATCCATGTCTTCTTCGCGCCAGTCCACGGGTGTAAGATGAAATCCCCAACGCCGCACTGTTTCAGGGTCTTTTAAGTATTCGTCCCCGGGCATGAATTCCGCCAGGTGCCTGTCGCCCGCTGCAGCAATCCATCCAAACCTCCTGAACAGGTCAAACTTTACCCGATTCAGGCTTGTAAAATTTTCGCTCAATGCTTCGGCATCGTCGCTGTTGTACCCGGTTTCGCGGAATTTTTCCGCAAATTCATGGTACATGTCCATAAGGCAATAGCCCTTGTAAGAAGCCTTGTTTATCCACGTAAAATGGTTCAGTCCCAGGACATTGATGAATATTTCATGCCTGTTGACGCCGCTGACGCCAAGCATATGCTCAACCATTGCAGCCAGGAGCTTCTGTGTTCCAAAAACCTCGTGGCAAAAACCGAGAGCTTTTATTTCGGGGAAAATATGGTATAATGTTCTTAAGCAGATGGCCATGGGATTTGTGTAGTTTATAACCCAGGTGTCGGGCGCATGGCTGCGGATTGCTTCCGCAAATTTCACGAATACGGGCACGGTGCGCATTGCCCGTATGATACCGCCGGGACCCGTAGTGTCGCCTACGGACTGGTAAATTCCCAGCCTTTCAGGCAGATGGACATCGGAACGCATTTCCGCGAATGTGCCGGGAAGTATGGAAATTATTATAAAATCGGCGCCGTCAATTGCTTCGGAAAGCGTTTTGCAGACGGAATAACGCCAGTTTCCCTGCAGGCGGTTACCTATGATCATATTGCGGTTCGCGGCTTCGAAATCTATGTCGTACAAGCGAATCTCGCCTCCTGCGTCTTTATCAAGCGCAAGATCCGTCATAAAAGTCCATGCCCAGCCGCGTGAACCGCCGCCTATATATGTTATTGTGAGATTGCCGATGTCCTTGTTTTTCATGAAAATCACCTTTCTTTTAAGTTAAGTAATAAATAAGCTGTCGGGGGTGCCAAATGGTAAAGAAACTGTGCGAATGCGTGCTTGACGGCATAACACTGGAGCGGGTGGTGCGCAATGAAGAACCTGTTATGGCAGATATGCATATTCATCCCCAGTTTGAGATCTATTACATGTTCAACGGCGAGCGGTACTATTTCATTGAAGATAAAACATACCACATCCGTAAAGGTTGCCTGGTGCTCATAGATTCAATGCATATCCACAAAACCAGCGTTCTGGGCAAGGACTACCATGACCGCTTCCTTATCGAGCTAAATGCCGAGCCCTTTTCCTCGTTTTTCCAAAACATCAGCGGCATCAGCCTGGCAGAGTTTTTTGCCAGGTATTCCTGCGTGCTTGAGCTTGACGAACAAGCCAGGAGCTGGATAGAACAGCGCTTTAGCGAGATCATGGAAGAATCGGAGAAAAAGCTTGATGACTATCCGACCTTTATAATGATGAAGATAGCGGAAATACTGCTTTTTGTCCGACGTTTCCATTCCGAAAGGGTTATTCCGCCCAGCCTTTCAATGTCCAATAAAGCAAAGCACCAGTTGATTAATGAAATTGCGTCATTTATTACGCAAAGCAAAACAAGGGTAAAATCGCTGGACGAAATATGCAACCGCTTTTATATCAGCAAGAGCTACCTATGCCGCATTTTCAAGGAAGTAACAGGGTTTACCGTGCAAGATTATGTGAATATCCATTGCGTAAAAAGGGCGCAGCAGCTGTTGGAACGCAGCGACCTCAGCATAGCAGATATTTCGCATATTCTCGGTTATAACAGCCTTACCTACTTCGGACGCGTCTTTAAAAAATATACCGAGACCACACCGCTGAAATATCGCAAAAAGCTTCACATAATCAAGCAAAAAGCACGCGACGTATTCTGACAGCACGGCGAAAACGAACAGGAGGAGAGCGTCGCCCGCCATTTTACAATGCCGGACGGCGCTCTCGGATTCCTTGCTTTATCTCTTGCTGATCATCCTCTCGATAAGCGCCTGCAATTCTTCGGCGCCCTTGTCAACCGTCAGTTCGCCATATGCGACTCTCTGGCCGAGAAGCTGGAGTTCGTTGACAAATTCCTGGTCGTTGGGCAGGTTGGGACCTTGCGGTATGGTCCTGTCGGCAATCACGTTATAAATGTGATATACTGCGGCGTCGGCCGGCGTTGAACTTCCGGCTATGGCTGTACGTACCACCGGCGAGGAGGGAACGCCGCGGTTTGTGCCAAGGATTGCGCCTGCCACGGGGCTGGTCACGAAGTAATTTACAAATATCGCCGCAGCCTCAGGATACTTGGTCTGATTGTAAATGCCTATATACTGGCTCATCTGGATCACGTAAGATTTTCTTTCGCCCTTGGGAAGCGTGGTTGCACTGAGGGTATCTGTCATTGCAGCCTGGTATGAAGCTATCTGGTTGCTCCAAATCAAGCCTATGGCAGCTTTGCCTGCTACAAGCGCCGAGCTGTCCGGACCTGTCTCGGCATAAGTCGCGGTAGTGTCAGCGTCGGGGATCAAGCCCTCAGCACGCATGTCGGCCCAAAGCTGCAGCCACTTTTTGGCAGATTCCACTGTTGCATAGGATTTGCCGCCCTCGTCGTTAGTCCACAGGTCGGTGCCCTGCTGGGTATAGAAGTAACTCAGATAGTTGGCCTGGTTCGTGCTATTGTCGACAAACGGGTACACGCCCGCAGGAAGCTTGGCCTTCAGTTCTCTTCCGTAGTCGATCATTTCTTCCCATGTCATGTTGTCCTTGGGAAGCGGGGCACCTGCTTTCTCAATCATGGTTTTATTGTATGCAAGAACAAGGGTGTTTGTCCCAAGGCTCGCACAATAAACGTTTCCATCGATGGTTGCGGGAATGAGAGCCGTCTGATCAAATATTTCCGGGTCGTCTATCAGGAGCTGCTTTCCGAAAAATTCGTTTAAAGGCAGTAAATACTGCTTGTAATCCGGATAGTTGCCTCCTAATTGGAAAAGATCGGGGGCGCTGTTGCTCTGCAGTTGCGTGTCGATAATGGCAAAGTGGTCCGAAGTGCCGCCATTGGGTTCGCCCGTGACCTTTATTTCGGGGTAGGCTTTCATGAATTCTTCGATGACCTTGTTGGTTATTTCAGCACGCTCATCGTTTCCCCACCAGCCGAAGCGGAGTTCCGCGGGTCCGCCTGTGTATACGGGCAAGCCGTCGGGACGTATCGTTTCGGCCGGAGTTTCCTCGGGCTTTGTGTCCGCCTGGTCGGTCTTTTCCGTTGAAGACGGTGTGGAGTCAGTTCCTACTGTAGTCTCTTTCTTTTCACCGCATGCGGTGAGAACAAACAGCAGCATTGTTACTGCAAGAATAATGCTGAGAATTCTTTTCATCATGAGATCCTCCTTTAAAACTTTTACTTATTACAGGGGAAATACCCCGTGCAACCTATCCCTTGATACCTGTTGTGGTAATACCCTGCACGAAATATTTCTGGCACGAGAAAAACAGCAAAAAGCAGGGTATCATTGCCAGTGTCGACATTGCAAGCGCCGCGCCCCAGTCGGATACCGCACCGGCGTCGCCCACAAACGTGCGAAGCGCCCGGGATACCGTAAATATCTGTGGCTTTGTAAGGTACAGCAAGTGGTTGAAGAAATCGTCCCATGTCCACAGGAACGTAAACAGCGCGGTTGTAATCAGCGCAGGAGCCGAAAGCGGCAATACTATGCGAAAGTAAATCCCGGCTTTGCTGCAGCCGTCTATTATTGCTGCCTCGTCCAGGTCTTTCGGCAGGCTGCGTATAAATTGCACAAGCATGAATACAAAGAATGCGTCCGTGGCGAGAAACTTGGGCACGATAATAGGCAGGTAGCTGCCGACCCAGCCGAAAGTATTGAACAATATATAGCGAGGTACGAGTGTAACATGCCCGGGTAGCATGAGCGTGATCATCATTATAGAAAACCACAGCTTCTTTCCCGAAAATTTAAGCCGCCCGAACGCATACGCCGCCATTGAGCATGAAGCCAGGTTGGCGACAATTGCAACCATGCACATGGCCAGCGAATTTGCGAAGAACCTTCCGAAAGTTACGCCTGCGTAGCCCTTCCAGCCCTTGACATAGTTTTCGAGCGTGAATACTTTGGGTATCAGGCTCGGGTCGCTGAAGATCAGGTTATTGGGCTTGAACGAGCTTAATATCATCCACATAATAGGATAGAGCATTCCCAGGCCGAGAACGATTATAAAAATGTGGGTAAGCATTGCAAAAACGCGCTGTTTTGCTTTTTTACTCAAAAACGACACCTCACTGAATTTTAATAAATAGTATTATCATCCTACTCGCCGGTACCGTACGACACCCACGAATCCGAAGTCCTGAAAATAATAGCAGTCAGGACCCCGATGATAAGAAGCAGGACCCACGCCATTGCTGATGCGTATCCCATCTCGTGGTAGGTCCAGCCCTGGATGTAAAGGTAAAGGGTGTAAAACAGCGTGGAGTTCATAACCCCGCCTTTGCCGCCGCCAATTATATATGCCTGTGTAAACGCCTGAAACGCTGAAATCATCTGCATTATAAGGTTGAACAATATAATAGGCGATATTGACGGGAGCGTTATGGAGAAGAACTGCCTTGTTTTGCCCGCCCCGTCGATGCTTGCCGCCTCGTAATAATCTGTAGGTATTTGTTTCAGGGCCGCCAGGAAAATAATCATGCTTGAACCAAACTGCCAGACAGTGAGCAGGATTAATGTTCCCAGTGCATACTTGGGGTTTGTTATCCAGCCGGGCAGGTCAGTGAAACCCAAATATCCAAGGATGTTGTTGATAAGCCCGTCCTTTTCAAACAGCTTGCGCCACAATACAGCGATAGCCACCGAACCGCCAAGCAAAGTCGGAATATAGTAAACGGCGCGGTAAAACGGGATAAAACGGAGCTTCTGACTGAGAAGCATCGCAATAAACAGCGCAAATACTAATTTGAGCGGTACGGAAACGAATACATATGTAAACGTGACAGAAAGGGACTTCATGTAATATGGGTCAACCCGCACGACTTCGCCTGTTATCGCTTCGAATTCCTGGATGCCGAATAATGAGCCGAACATTTTTATATAATTGCCCACACCTATGAATTGAGTTTGGCCGGGCTTGGTAAAATCGTAATCCGTAAAACCGAGGTAGAGTGAATACAGCATGGGGTATACGGTAAATATAAAAAAGCCTAAAAGCCACGGAAGCAAAAATACATACGCAGCCGCGTTCCGCCTGAAAAAGTAGACAATGCCTTTCCTGTCCACAATATTTCACCTCCGAAGAAATTCAATTGAAGCGTCAAGTACGGTGAAAAAATACAGATTCCAATGCCAAGTGCCTTTCAAACTAAATGAAGAGTATAATTTATTCGTTACATTAACCGTTGTCTTAATAATATATTAGTTTAGATTAATGGTCAATATATTGATATAAATACGGCAATATAAATCTAGTTTTAACAAATATCGTACTATGTTGAACTAAATTTGCTTTCGAATTATCAACACGGGTAACACCAGCGTTACAAATTAACAAAACAATTTGAAAACATAGGAATTACCTGGACGTATCATAGCGATATCTCCCGTCACGATAGCAGGAACGCCCTTCACTTAAGCGATTTTGTATATGTCAGTGCAAAAGACATTATTGTACGATGTAAATAAAAAGAAACCGCTTCAGTACGAAAACTGACAGCGGTATCTTTTTATTTCATCATATTTTTGCCTGTACGGCCGGATACCGTCCTCAATTATCCCGATGCCGACAGCATTTCGGATTATGCGATGGCTTAAGCCCTCTGCTGCCAGACTACGGGAATCATCGGAGGACGCGCAGCTCAAGTCTCCGGTTTTTTGGGTTTATACCGCATGAAGTAACCGGAGTTTATTGCTTTTTCAATAATCTTTGTTTAAAAGCTTTAACCCTCTGTCCATATCGGCTTGTCACAAATATTCCACAGATGACCATACCGCATGCCGCGCCCTCAGAAAAGTCAGATATCGCACTCATAGCACGATTCTCGACAAGGCTTGTGTGGCTTATTAATTGGGAAAGAACCCAAAGTGCAGCTCCCACTAACAATAGCCAATGAATCTTTCTGATATATCGCCCTGTTTCATTATTTGTGTAATCTGCGGCTTTTAATGCGACTTCTTCCAACTCTTTATCCATTTTCTCGCTTCTCCTTTCTCCATCCAATAATTCTCGGAAATCAACACCATAGAAATCAGACAATTCTATCAAAATGTCCAGATCCGGCATGTTGCTTCCGGTTTCCCAACGCGAAACGGTTCTGTTTGATACATGGAACTGTTCAGCCAGCTGTTCCTGGGTTAATTTTTTTTCCTTTCGAAGTTCTTTCAAGAAGGAACCTATTTTCTTCTGATCCATGTGAACCATCCTTTCACCGTAAAGAATAGCCATTTGTTATCGAAAATACCACGACATAAAGCGAGAAATGCCTTTTTTCCGTACTGGACACACCATGTCGGGTGGGGAAAAGAATATCCATCTTCCTTCATTGGTTTTTGCTGCAGTATCTTATTATTGTGTATTAATATGCCTGCGACCCGATATGAAAAAACAAGATCTTCAGTATTTAATATTATGTCCCGCATAATACATTACCTTCCTCCACAAAAGCGTTGGTAAGACTTTATCACTGCCTTCCTTCTTTCTTTAAATTACCTCTCGTAAATTGTCTCTCGTTTGTTTTTGAATAACCAGGGTGTTTCATGATTATTTCTTCATGATCTTTGCCAATTCCTGCATACGAGGTTAAAATGTGAGATAATTTGATTGATTTTTCAGGTCATGCGGCAGGATATGCAAAGATCCTTTTGGAGCAAGTTGTTGCTGCGAATTTTGACATTGTTTTTATCCTGTCGTCCTTGAACGGGATTTCAGCATCAGCCGCATCATGTGTTACCTGACCCAGGCATGGCAGAGCGGCGGCCAGCCTGTTGTTGCATCGGCAAAAGCTGATTTGGCCCCGGATTTTAAAATGTATTTGCCAGATGTTCAAAAGGCCGCGCCCGGTGTGCCGGTACACGCGTTATGTGCGGATATGTCCGGAAGGCCCGTGGGAAAGTGAAAAAACTTATTGCAAAACGTGTTTAACCTGTGTATAATATGATTTGCGATTGCCTTTAGAAAAGCAATAACGATACTTGGGGATATAGCTCAGTTGGGAGAGCGCTTGAATGGCATTCAAGAGGCCAGGGGTTCGACTCCCCTTATCTCCACCAGAAGAAAAATCCTTAAAACCCGCCATATCTAAGCAGAGCGGGTTTTTAGATGCCCGTTTATTTTATATATGGGTTGATATTAAAGTATCTACAGGTTGTTTAAGATTTTTACCGTTACACACAAATAACACACAAATTTGTGATAAAAACAAGAGGTATTTTTATCACAAACAAGTCTAAATTTTATTAATTGCAGTTCTTAATTCTTCAATTGTCAATGATGTTCTCCAGCTTCTTCCCTGGTTTTATGGACCGTGCCATGCGGGTGCTGGGGAGGCGCATATATGGAATACAACTTAAGAGGCCTGCTGCCCGTATTGACAAGGTTGTGCCATTTGCCGGCGGGGATGACGAACGCATAGTCATCGCGGACATTTGCCCGGAAATCCAGCCTGTCCCTGCTGTCTCCCATCATAATAATCCCACGGCCTTCCTCTATACGTATGAATTGATCAAGGTTGGGGTGGATTTCCAAGCCTATGTCTTCCCCGACATTAATGCTCATTAGCGTAATCTGCAGGTGTTTGCCCGTCCATAAAGCGAGACGGAAGTTGTTATTGTGCTTTGCCGCTTCTTCAATATCAACCGCAAAAGGTTCGGGTCCATAATCCCTTAATATAATAGGATTTCCGGGGTTGGCCTGGTTTGTGTGAGGGAAATACTGGCCTGGAAATTGCTTGTTAAAAGCAGCGTTATACATTTGGGTGTCGGGGATGTAAGGACACCCGGAGGTATTAAATGCATGTGCTGGCATGCCGGTGAAATAAGGACAATGACTCAAATTAAAGCTATTATACATAACACACATTCCTTTTTATAGGTTCGTGCTATATTATATGTTGTGTCTTGCGAATGTGTTTTTAATGCTGCTTATTCTATTTAGCCGGGACATGGAACAACCTGTCCCCGTGTCCCTTAATACTTGTCATTGCTGATGTTAATCTACTTAATTATTTTTTCGAGCCTGTGCATGGCTTCCTCGAGAATAGACCTTGGGCAGGCAATATTGATACGCTGGAAGCCTTCGCCTCCCTGTCCGAATATTGTGCCTTTGCTCAACCACAGTCCGGCCTTATGGATAATGAGACGCTCAAGTTCCATGTCGCTCAATCCCAGCCCGCTGAAATCCAGCCAGGCCAGGTAAGTGCCCTCGGGTTCCACGAGAAATACCTGCGGAAGCTTTTCGTTCAGAAAGCTTCTGAGATAGGCGAGGTTGCCATGCAGGTAATCAATTAGTTGATCAAGCCATTCTTCTCCGCAGGCATAAGCTGCCTTGCAGGCCGTTAGTCCCATAATATTCAGCTCATTGCAGCCGCTTCGTTTCAACTCTTTCCTGAACGCGCTCCTGATATCCTTGTTTGGGATGAAAATATTGGATGCTTGCAAACCCGGCAGATTAAAGGTTTTTGACGGAGCAGTGCATGTAATGGAATTTTGCAGGAACTCCGGCTTTTGGTCTGCAAACACCAGGTGCCGGTAGCCCGGGTAAACGAAGTCCATGTGAATCTCATCGGATACCACGATGACGCCGTGTTTCACGCAGATATCGCCCATCCGGACAAGCTCGTCCCTTGTCCAAACTCTCCCGACAGGGTTATGAGGGCTGCACAGGATAAAAAGCCTGACACGTTCTTCGCGGATCTTTCTTTCAAAATCGTCAAAATCAATCGAGTACCTGCCGTTGTCATACCGTAGTTGATTTACAGCCAGTTTCCTTCCGTTGGCCAGCACTGATTCGGAAAATGGGTAGTATACAGGCTCTTGAATTAAGACACTGTCGCTCTCGCCAGTCAAGGCACGTATAGCCGTGCAGATGGCAAAAACCACGCCCGGGGTCTTAACCAGCCAATCTTCGCTGGCTTCCCATCCGTGACGTTTTTTCAGCCAGTTTCTTACCGCTTCGAAATAATCCTTTCCACTTTCCGAGTATCCGAATATTCCATGACGGCTTCTATCAACCAGCGCGTCGATGACGCATGATGGCGCCCTGAAATCCATATCGGCCACCCAGAGGGGAAGGACGTCTTCGGGCATGCCGTATCTTGACGCAAAATCATACTTGATTGAATCCGTGTTTTTCCTGCTTACAACTTCATCAAATAGTAAACTCATAGCGCTACACCTCCAATGCTTTCGCCAAATCCGTGACCAGGTCTTTCGCCGATTCCAATCCGACTGATAACCTGAGAAGCCGGTCGTTGATGCCTTTTGCCTCGCGGATATCCTCGGGTATATCGGCATGGGTCTGCAGTACAGGGTATGTTATCAAGGATTCCACACCTCCGAGGCTCTCGGCATACTTGATAATCGACACATTTTCAAGTATTTTCTTTGCCGTTTCCGGGTTCTCCGCTTCAAATGAAATCATCGCACCAAATCCGGTAGTCTGGCGCTTTGAAACCTCGTACCCGGGATGCGTCGGCAGACCTGCGTAGTATACCTTTTTTACCTTGTTCTGGCCTGAGAGCCATCGGGCGAGCACAAAAGCGTTTTCCTGCTGCTTTTCCATCCGCACGGCAAGAGTCTTGATTCCCCGGATAATGAGCCAACTGTCAAAAGGAGAAAGGCAAGCGCCTGTCGTCTTGAAAATGAACCTCAGGCGTTCGGAAATATCTGCGTCTGAAACGACAAGAAATCCCGCCATCGTGTCATTATGGCCGCCCGGAGAAAACAACTCCATCAATGCGGTTAATGCGGCCATTCCCGTGGAAAACGCCATGGCGTCACAGCCTTTTTCAAGCGCAGCTATTGTTTTCTCAAGATGTTCCCTCGTCGGGTTCTTTTCACGGGAATAGTCAAAACCGGTACTTTTTCCACACCCGGGTGAGCAAATGTCGCGGATTGGTATATCGGTACGCTGATCGAGCCTGTCAAATCATGCTTTATATTGTTTCCGTGAACACATAAGGTCTTAACATCCATAACCTTCTGCATGAATGGCGGGTTGCCATTCATATACTCCTTTCATAATATTCACGCTTACTTTGCATCAGCTGCAGGTTTTCTTCAAGCTCCTTGTTTTTCCGGAGCCTTTTTTGAAATACCCGGCTTTTCGGAAAGCTGATTGCGGTAACAGGCTCTGCCGATTCACAACTTTGAGCAGTACTAATCATGGAGGCAGGAGCATACCGTCCTCTTGCGGATATTCTCATTGTGAAAACCATCCTTAATCATATATCATACTATTAATATATGTTATAAATGATATGTAAAAAATACTATATTGTCAATACTTATAATTCATACCTGGCAGTATCTGTTCTCTTCTCGATTAACCTATATTTGGCGGAAGTTTGGACTATATATTATTGATAAAAAGGTGCTGCAGTTAAGGGAATGCCTTCAGACAATGGTCAGCACAACCACCGACATCGGCGGCATCGATACCTGCAAGCCGTCGCCTTTTATAGTTGCGCCGGTGAAAGTGGCCGGCTTTATGTTGTCCGGGTTTTCAAAGGTATTGTGCGCGTTCATGACCGGCGCAGTAAGCATAGTCCCGCTTACTGATGAAACCTTGCGGCCCGTCAGCGAACAATCAATATCGGCGGATTTCTCATGGCTCAGGTTACACAGCGACAGGTGGATTTTCCCGTCCGGGCCGATTGAAGCGGATACACTGATTTGCGGAATGGATTCTTCCCCGAAACGGTATTCGTTACTTTCCATGGAAACAGGTAGCAGGTCTGCGTCCTGGTGCACCTTGTACATGTTGAAAACATGGTACGTCGGAGTAAGAACCATTTTCTCCCCTTCGGTCAGAATAACAGCCTGCAGCACATTGACTGTCTGGGCGATGTTTGCCATTTTCACCCTGTCGCAGTGGTTATTGAAGATATTGAGGTTGAGCCCGGCAACAAGAGCGTCGCGCAGCGTATTCTGCTGGTACAGGAAGCCGGGGTTCGTGCCGCGCTCGACGTCGTACCATGTGCCCCATTCGTCCACGATAAGCCCAACCTTTTTATCGGGGTCATACCGGTCCATAATTGCGGAATGACGCGTTATCAACTCTTCCATGCGCAGGGTCTTCTTCAGCGTAACGAACCACTCGTTCTCATCAAATTCGGTCGCCCGGCCTTTGTTATTCCAGTCAGAACCAGGAACCGTGTAATAATGCAGACTCAGCCCCTCCATCATGTTTCCCGCCGTCCTCATCAGCACCTCTGTCCAATGGTAGTCGGCGGTGTTCGGACCGCAGGCTATCCTGTAAACCTTGTTCCCGCCGAAATTCCTGATATATGTCGCATACCTCCTGTACTCATCGGCGTAGTACTCGGGTCTCATGTTCCCGCCGCATCCCCAGTTTTCATTGCCAATACCGAAGTATGGCAGCTTCCATGGCTCTTCTCTTCCGTTGGCTTTCCTCAGGTTTGACATAGCCGATTCCCCGTCAAAAGTTATGTACTCTATCCATTGCTGCATTTCGCGCACGGTACCGCTGCCCAGGTTTCCGCAGATATACGGCTTGGCGCCGGTAAGCTCACAAAGCCTGAAAAATTCGTGGGTCCCGAAGTGGTTGTTTTCCATGACACCTCCCCAGTGGGTGTTGACCTTTTTGGGACGCTGTTCATAAGGCCCTATGCCGTCCATCCAGTGGTAATCGTCGGCAAAGCATCCGCCGGGCCACCTGAGGACGGGTATTTTTATCTCGCGCAGCGCATTTATAACGTCATTGCGTATCCCATCGGTATTGGGTATGGGGGAATCTTTCCCGACCCATATTCCTCCGTATATGCATCTTCCAAGATGCTCTGCAAAATGCCCGTAGATTTCTTTGCCAATCTTTTCTTTCCTTGTACCGGCATTAATAATCAAACTTGTCATACCGCATGCTCCCCTTCATAAGTTATTGAACGTTCTACCTGGATTTCCCAAGTCCATCCAGTGCCCTTGGCTGATTTCATTAATTATACCATATTTTCCGGAAATTATTAGCATAATATAAGACGAATTCTTTCAAAAACAATAAACGGCAAGACATTAAGTATTGAAATTGGTATAATGAGACCATGTTAAAAACCATGAGGACCATTAAAGATTGACCAAAACAATTTGACCTTTGACACTATTATATCGTATAATGGTTATAGATGCCAAATTACATATATACTTGTTTTGGCCAATGGAGGGTCAAATTATAACCGGTCGGGAGGATGTGTACATAATGAAGAGAAAGATGAGACTAGTCGCTTTACTTACGGTTCTTGCAATGGTATTTGCACTGCAAACGTACGTACTTGCGCAGGAAAATGTCCAGGGAGGAGCAGGTCAGGCCCCTGCATCGGGACAGTCCCGAGTACAGGTACAGAAACAGGCTGCTTCAGCGCGGGCGGACCAGCCGAGCGCCTGGGCGCTGGAAGGAGTGAACTGGTCGGCTATATACGGCCTTGCAGACCAGTCCATGTTTTCAAGCTATGATTCAGCCACAACGCTGGCCGAGCTTTTTGGCACAGCATGCAACCTTTATGAGAAAATAAAGAAGGAGGCTATTGCTCCGGCAGAAAACGCTCCTTTTACGGACACAGACGGCCCCGAGGCGAAAGAGGCCTGGACAATAGGGATTCTGACAGACGAAAAAAGCTACCAGCCTGGAAAAATCGTTAACCGCGGGGAAGTAATTTCTGTCTTGTTTGATACACTTGTATCGGCAGATGTCGGGCTTGACCTGACAACGGATACCGGCTCACTGTTTGAACCGGCGGAATATTTTGTATCGGTGGGTCTGATCAAAGGCAAACAGCCCGGACAGCTTGGCCTGGATGAGCCTTGCAGCCACCAGGAACTGCTGGTTATTGCATGGAGGGTTTACGAGTTCGTTGCCTATGAAACCGGTAATGACTCAATAGGCTTGCTGTGGAAAGCAAGCGATGACGACAGTTCCGTTTACCTGCTTGGTTCCATACACTTTGCGGATCCTTCGATTTACCCTTTCTCCAGGAAAATACTCGAGGCATACGAAAAGGCGGATTTTCTTGTTGTTGAAGCCGATACTGCCAACCAGGCGGAAGGCATCAGTTACTTACAGACAAAAATGATGTACACGGGAGATGACACCCTTGAGAAAAATATTCCCAAGGAATTGTATGACAAGTTTGTGGAAGCGATAAAGCCATTGAACCTGGCTCCCGAGATTTACAACAAGTTCAAACCCTGGTATGCGGCGTTGCTGGTACAGAGGACTCAGGTGCTCCAGGGTTCAATTAGCGCCAGTATCGGGATTGACATGTATTTTCTTTCAAAGGCAGCCGGAAGTAAGCCTATAACCGAAATTGAAGGCTTAAAGTTCCAGATTGACATGTTTGATTCACTATCGAATGAAATGCAGGCATGGTATCTCGAAACCTCGCTTGATTCGGCAGCAGGCGGACAGCAACAGGCGGCGGATGACCGTGATCAGCAGGCCGCTGACAGCCGGCAGCAAGCTGCGGAAGAACAATCACAAGCCGTAACGGCTTTTCTGGAAATACTTGATTCCTGGAAAAAGGGTGATCCGGGGTTAATAGAGAAGCTTTTGGAAATGGAAGAATCGGCTTCGGATGACAGGGCGAAAGAGTTTAACCACATCTTCTGGACGGCCAGGAATAACAATATGTTTGACAAAACCATGGAATTTCTGTCCGATCCGGAAAACAAAACTTACTTTATCGTTGTCGGAGCAGGGCATATGGGAGGCGACAGCGGTATTATAACGCAGTTATTAAAAGAACCCGGCATCAAGGTTGAGCAGATAAAATAAAAATTATCAGTGCCAGGCCGCAACATCTTTATTGCTTTTTGTTGTATTGCAACCTGTGCTGAATCGGTTGGGACGCACGATATACATCGTGCGTCTCAACTGGTCTCTTGCGTAGATTCCGCTGTGAGGAAGAATTCATATATGGGCTTCAGCATCCTGAAATCTTCTTTCAGTATGTCCGGAAGTTCTTTTGAAAACGCAAGCGAATATCCTTTGACGACGCATTCAAAATATATGTTTTTCCTGACCAGCCATGATTTTATATTGTCCGGCTTATCTGTAAATTTGCTTCTCTTGTATTTTTCTCCCCCGATGCGGAACTTATCCTGGGATTCATAACACTTCAACGCACTCCTGAAAGAAGGGTGCCCGCTTAATATAAGGTCTCGCATTCGGGACATGGTCTCCGGCTTCGCTTTGTAATAACCCACACCATGGCTTGATCCTTCCTGATTTATCTCGAACCAGTAGCATGGAGTAATGGACATATATGTTTTATCTCTCAGGAAAACCAGCCAGGCATTATCCCTGTACAAGCTCTTGTCTTTCGTGAAACGCGTGTCCCTTCGCACCCTGGAGATTAATTTTGACGGTACGGTTATAAACTTTTCGTCTATTTCCGTCATAACGGGTGCCAGTTCACGTACCAGCTCCACGAAAGGCTCATACACGTATTTCTTGTATTCGCTTTTATGGCTGTCGTACCATTCCTTGCTGTTGACAGTCCGGTTTTCAAAAAGAAACCTGGGCGCTTCTTTTGTAAAGCCGCTGAAACTCATTCCGATTACCTCCGGCCCTTTGTATGTATTTCCTATATTGCTTTATTAACTATACTACTTTCAGGCCGACTGTTCAATTATTATAATGGTATTGTTTAACAGTGAGAACAAAAAAGAAGAGACGACATCTTGACACATTCAATATCTAAAATACAATAGAGGTATCGCATGATTTATACGCGTCAAAAAATATAGCAGGATGGGGTTGCAATGGGCGGATTATTTGGGGTGGTTTCAAAGAAATCCTGTGTCAAGGACTTGTATTTCGGAACCGACTACCATTCGCACCTGGGTACGAGCAGGGGTGGAATGGCGGTATGGAGCGGCAGCGGGTTTTCAAGATATATTCATAATATTGAAAATGTACAATTCAGGGCGAAGTTTGAGGGAAACCTGTCCGACATGTCGGGCAGCATGGGAATCGGGTGCATAAGTGATACCGAAGCCCAGCCGCTTACGGTATATTCCCACCTGGGGCATTATGCCATAGCGACGGTCGGGCGGATAAATAACCTGGAAGAGCTCGTGAAAAACGCTTTTAAAAACAACTACGTGCACTTCCTGGAAATGAGCAGGGGAGAAATCAACCCTACCGAAATGGTGTCAGCCTTGATTGACCAGGAGCGCACGATAAAGGACGGCATTTTAAAAGCACAGGAATTGATAGAGGGCTCCTGTACTATGCTGGTTTTAACTCCTGAAGGTATTTATGCCTCGAGGGACCGGCTGGGCAGGACTCCGCTTATTATAGGCGAAAAAGAAGGCGCCATGTGTGTATCGTTTGAATCAAGCGCCTTGCCGAATCTCGGGTATCAAATCAAATACGAGCTTGGGCCGGGTGAAATAGTATTGCTCGCGGCAGACGGCGGTATTGAGAAAATTTCTCCGCCGCGCGATAAAATGAGAGTATGTGCTTTTCTGTGGATATATTTTGGTTACCCGGCATCGTCATATGAAGGCAGGAATGTTGAAATTACGCGGTATCAAATCGGCAAATTGCTGGCCCGGGACGACAACGCTGAGGTTGACCTGGTAGCCGGCATTCCTGATTCGGGAATAGCACATGCCCTGGGATATTCCAACGAGTCCGGCGTCCCGTATGTCAGGCCTTTTGTCAAGTACACCCCGACCTGGTCGAGGAGCTTCATACCACAGAAGCAAAGCATCAGGAAGCTGGTTGCAAGGATGAAACTTATTCCTATACCTGAGCTGGTTGACGGAAAACGGATACTTTTCTGTGAAGATTCTATCGTGCGCGGGACACAGATGCGCCAAACGGCTGACCTCTTATTCAACCTTAATGCAAAGGAAGTTCATGTCAGGGCAGCCTGTCCGCCGCTTGTATTTGGCTGCAAATACCTCAATTTCTCCAGGTCGCGGTCTGAGATGGACCTGATCGCAAGGAGGGTAATAACCGAACTGGAGGGGGCGGAAACTCCGCACATGGACGATTATGTTAACTCAAGCACTGAAAAATATGACCGCATGGTCGATTGTATCAGGCAAAGGTTTAAACTCACAAGCCTCCGGTATCAGAGCCTGGATAACATGATAAATGCAATAGGGCTTCCATGTGACAAGGTATGCACCTATTGCTGGAATGGCAGGGAGTAGGGGAGATGACGGTGGAATCAACAGGCCGTCATGTTCGGGAACACCAATAAAGGCAGCCCTGGCGCCGACCGCCTGCCGCCTGCGCCGGCCAGGCAGCCCGATGCGGCAAGCCTGGTGTTGCCGTCCGGGATGTTCTACTCGATGTCAGGTTCAAGGTTTTCCGGGACTTCTTCAAGCTGTTCCGGGTTCTGTACCAGGTATTTGAACAGCTTAAAGGCCGAGGCATAGTAGTAGCCGTCGACAATCCTTTCATCGGTCACTATCTTCATTTTAATGTATCTTTTATCAATTATGTTATTATTACGGTCCATTACTTTTTCTCTGAACTTCATGCCGAATGCGACAAAAATCGATGTAGTACCTATATCATAAAGGTGATGGTAAACCGGGTCTATCCCTATCGAGCCGAGGTCGGTAACAAAAACACTGGTATGAAACGGGCTCAATTCATTGATGAAGCGGGGCATTAAACCGAAATAATCAAGTGATCTTAAGACAAATACGGCGAATTTGACAAGAAGCCCGGGACAAAGCATGATAATATTTGCAAAATTATCGGTCTTATTGCTGGTGTCCGTTTTTTTGTTTTCAATCACCTGTCGCTCTATCTTCTCGGCAACATCATATATTGTATCCGTAGGTTCAAATTTGAACTTTATAGTCGTTTCAGGACTGTCGAAACTTTTTTCTTTTTTAATTGCAAGCGAAAACAGGATTTCATTGCGCGCGTAGATGTTATAGCCTGCGACAAACCTGTTCAAGGCGGGCCTTAGTGCTATTGTCCTGACCATGGCTGCTATTAGGATGTGCAGCATGGATAACCTTATGCCTGATTGTTTTCTTTTTCTCCTTATAAATGCTTCCGTACGGCTTATCTCAATTTTATCCTCAAAGAAATTTTGTGAATCGGAACGCTTTCTCATTACAAACGGAATGATCCTGTAAAACGGATCCAGTGTTCTTAACCGCCTGCCGTCGTACCTGTCTCCGAAACGTTTCTTATATTTTTTCATCGGGTATCCTCCTGTCGGGAATAATATTTTGCCGGCCGGTAACCCTGGTGAAGCCACAGGTACCGCAATTTTTTCATTAGCAAATCCGGACGATGCATTAAAATTGATTTAAAAACCCCTTTACAAAATACATTGATAGTTTAGCATCTTACTGAATGTTTTGCAATTAGGAAATATCATATGCGTGTAAAGCATTTCCTTTCTGGCTGTCGTGTAATCAATTTAATCAAGCTGCACATATTATAAAGAGGGTTATTTATTAATGCCGGCCTGGCATATGAATACTTAGGATGCAAAACTTTTTATCCCGATGGAGGATAAGTATGCAGAAAGGCAAGATAAGAAATATGTTTCCGGGAGGAAACACGTCAAGAGGTTTTTTTAGTTATTTCGATTACATAATCGACGCTGAAGAGGCAAACAGGGTATTTATTCTAAAAGGTGGTCCGGGTGTTGGAAAGAGCACGTTTATGAGAAAAATATCCGATGAGATGACCGGACGCGGATATGATGCGGAGTTAATGCATTGCGCCAGTGACAGTGAGAGCCTGGACGGCATAGTGATCCCGCAAATCGGAGCAGCGCTCATGGACGGGACCGCGCCGCATGTTGTCGATCCGGCAAACCCTGGCGTTATCGATGAGATAATTAATTTGGGGGATTGCTGGGATGCGGCTTCAATGCGGAAAAACAGGGAGAAAGCGCTCAGGTTGAAAGACGGGATATCCGGTTATTTTCAAGCCGCGTATGGATATCTTAAAGCGGCATTCCATGTATATGAAAACAGCGCGGCCATATACAGGTCGGCCATGAACCGTGATTTATACGGTATTGTTGCAGAAGAGCTGGTCCAATATCTGTTTGACGGGATAATGCCGGCCAGGCAACCGGGAAGGCAGAGATGCCTGTTTGCAAGCGCAATCACGCCTGACGGCCTTAAGAGCTTCATAGATGAACTGATGTCTGCGAATAGCATATACCTGCTGACAGGTTTCCCGGGAGCGGGGACGGAAACAGTGCTGGAAAGAATAAAAGAGGCGGCGCTTATAAGGGGCTTTAATGCGGAGGCTTATTACTGTGCGTTTAACCCCGGAAAGCTTGAGCACCTGGTTATACCGGGACTGAATACCGCATTTTCCACGGTTAACAGCTATCATAAAACAGACGCCTGCGCTATACGAACGGTTGATTTCAAAGAGATGCTTGATGGTAGACTCATAGAAAAACGCAGAACGGAGCTTGACTACAACCGGCATTTATTTGACGAACTACTTAATAAGGGCGTTGATATGATACATAGCGCGAAGCTGCTTCACGACGAACTGGAAGCATTATATGTCCCTCATATGGATTTCGGGGCCGTGCAAAAGAAATGGGAGAAAACTATGGAAAAAATACTTGAGCTTGCCTGAGAGGGTCTATGGCGATACGGATGAGATAAGTTCAACTGCGACCCTGGCGTTTTCCCTTGCCTTTTCTTTTAGGGCGGGGGTGATGGCTTCGAGTTGTTTGCTTATTTCATCATGGTTGTGCCAGACTTCTTCAGTTAACTTCAACAGCTTGTTATAATCGAGAGTGCGGACGTCACCTGCGGACGGCTGCTTTATACAGTCGAGAAACCCCTGGATTTTTGGGTCGTAGACAAGGCCTACCATGGGCACGGATGTAACCGCGGCAAATACAAGCGCGTGCAGTCTCATTCCCAGGAGCATGTACATGCTGGAAATGAGGTCGTATGTCTGGTACACGTCGAGCTTGTCCCTGACTATATAGCTCTCATGGCGCATTTTTGCGGCTACATTTTCCAGTATCGGCACGTCCTCCGGGTGCTGCATCGGGAAAAACACGGGAAAGGCCCCGTATTCTGCCGCCATATGGTCTGCAACCTGTGCTATGACGGATTCATACTTCTCATGCTCTACCTTTTCATGTCCCGGGTACTTCCTCAGCGAGACGCCCAACAACCGCCTGCCGTCCTGCAGGCCGAGCCGGCGTGTTATGCCGGTGTTGAAATTGCCCGGGCCGTCCTTGATGGTCAAGGCGGCGTCGGCTGTCAACAATATGCGCGGCTTGCCAATATCCAGCCTTTTAAGCTCGCTGAAAGATAATTCTTCACGTAAAGCTATTACATCCACCTGGTTCATGATTTTTTTCGTCAGTACCATGTTTAGTTTCTTATTTAGAGGACCGATGCCGTTGGCGTAGAACATGACCTTCAGGCGGCTCTTTTTTGCCAGCCAGACCATGCTGAGATAAAAGAACAGCGACCTTGTGCTGGTGTTATCCTGCAGGAGGTTTCCGCCGCCATATATGAAAGCTTTTGAATTTTTCATTGCCTGGAAGATCCTGAGCAGGTTATCCCTGCTGATTGAGACAACCTGGGAACCCTTTGGCGTGCTCGAAGGGATCCTTGGAGAGTATAATAAGCCTGATATCCGGTTTAAAGCTTTTCAAATCCTTGATAATGGACATCTGCAGAGCGTCGTCGCCTATGTTCCTAAACCCGTAATACCCGGAAATAATGGCGTCGTAAAGTTTTTGCCCCTTTTTTTTCGCAGCCTGCTTTTCGAGTATGCGAGTTGTAAATATTAATCTGCGTATTGGCCATAGCTTCGACGGAAAAACTCTTCAGCGCTTTTTCATAAAGCCTTTCTCCCATAATTTTGCGCTTTTGCTTCATCGGCGGCAAGCTCAAGTATCAGTTCCGAAAAACGTTCGTTGTCACCATGTTCAAACAGGTAGCCGTTTATACCGTCTTCAATAAGGTCGGGTATTCCGCCGACCTTGGTGCTGATGGTGGCTTTTTTAAACTTGGCGCCTTCCAGGATGGAATAGGGAAAGCTTTCACTGATAGAGGTAAGAACGCTTATGTCTATGCTGCTCATCAACTCATTCGGATCGTCAAGCCAGCCCAGGAAAAATACCGTATCTTTCAGGCCGAGCCCGGCAGCCATGGCTTCAAGGCGCTTGCGGTCCTCGCCGTCACCGCCTATAAGAAACTTGACTTTTGGATTCCTGTCCTTGACAATACGCGCCGTCCTTATAATGGTATCAATGCTTTTTACCGGGTAAAGCCTTGCGGCTATGCCGACAATAATATCATCGTCGTTTATTGGAAGATTGTATTTCTCAATCAGTTTTTGCCTGGAATACTCGACCCTGGGATGCGAAAAATCCATCCCGTTGTACAATACGTATATATTCAAGGGATTGAATTTCCTGTTTATCAGCATATCCTGAAAATTGCCCGATACGGCTATGTAATTGTCTATAAAACGCAAGACGATTGAATTCGTAAGGCCGATTGTCAAATGCTTGGGCAGGCTGTGCATATAGTCGAGGCGATAGTCGCTGTGAACGGTGGTGACAGTGGGCAAACCCGCCCTGCGCCTGGCCGCCAGCGAGAAACATGTTCGCCTTGGCGCCGTGTGAATGTACGATGTCATAGCCGCCTTCTATTATAATATCAGTAACTTTTCTTATGTCAGAAAAAATATTTCCCGATTTTACAACTGTCACGTCGATGCCCATTGCGCGCGCGTCGTCGGAAAATATACCGGGGCGCAGGCTGATAAGTTTGACTTCAATCCGGCGGGAAAGCTCTTTCAAAAGATAAAGCACGTGAGTTTTAGCGCCGCCGGTATCGCCCCCGCCGATTATATGCACTATCCTTCATCCTTGCCTCCATTTTCCTTATGTATTTCCGCTTTTGCCGATTTTCCTGGCAGCCATGGCACGGCACGCCCTTTCAAACTGCTCCGACAATTCCTGTGTCCTTCCGTCGGGAATATGGAAGGCGGCGTCTTCTCCGGCCCGGCCTGGCATACCGGACATGATATTGTCATACAATTCCTTGTCGCCGGTTATGAAGCAGTCCGCCTCATGAATAATTCTTCCCATCAGGGCTTTTATAAACCGTTCCTTCATTTTTCCGCCTCCCGTGACTGCCGGGGATGAACATACATCCGCCACCCATGGCATGCCGGGATGTCTTCTTTTTAAGGCGCAGCCCGATAAGATGGGCGCTGAAGGGAGGGGATATCGTGTATACAAGGTCAATGCCTTCGTACTTGGCTATTCTTACGGCCTTCCTTGCGCAAAACAGCTCCCACAGCCTTTCTTTATCAGGAATAAGCAGCGATGCAAAGAACCTCGCAAACGCCCGGAAAAACCGGGGAAGGCTTTCAGAGGTCAATGTTCCCGAACGCACCACATTTATGCCTGCGGGCTCAGGCAGATTCTTGTGAAGACAGCCTCCCTCGGGCGTACTCACACGCGTCAGCACAAGCGGCTCCCAGCCGTAATTGCCGAGTTGTTCCACAAATCCGGCTATCCTTGCGGATTCCTTGTTTGCCAACGGTGGATATGAATAAGCAACTATTAATGCTTTTTTCATAATAAGTTACTTTTCATTGCCGCTTCCGGCCTTATATCGGAAACACCTTTGCAAATAACTTTGATAAGCAGGTAAAAAATCACCAGCACGGTAAAAACACCGGTCATGCCGATTACTGTGACTAATAAGCCTTTTGCAATATCCGAACCATTATATAAAGATTCCAACATGTTTTTTCTCCTCCAGGTCAAAAAGTCATCTTACAAGCATTGGTATCAGCGCGAGAACAAAGCCGCCCGCCAGGATGGAGCCAAGCTGGCCGGAAACATTCGCACTGACTGCCTGCATAAGCACAAAATTTGTAGGATCTTCTTCTTTAGCTATTCTGCTGGATCACCCTGGACGACATTGGAAATGCCGAAATACCGGCAGCGCCGATCATGGGGTTGAACTTGTTGTCTTCTTTGCGGAACAGGTTGAGAAACTTCGCAAACAAAACTCCGCCTGCTGTATCGAATACGAATGCCACCAGGCCCATGGCCAGGATCAATAGTGTTTCCCATCTTGAGGAAATTGTCAGCAAGCATTGTTGAACCTATTGTTATGCCAAGCAGCAGCGTGACAAGGTTGGACAACTCATTCTGGGCAGCCTGCGAGAGCCTTTCCAGGACCCCGCATTCCCTGATGAGATTGCCGAACATCAGGGAGCCGACCAGCGGAACACTGATTGGTGCCACGATGCCCGCAATAATCGTAACTGCTATGGGGAAAGCGATCAGGACAATCTTTGGAACTTTTTCTTCCCTGTATTCCATCCTGATCATGCGTTCTTTCTTTGTAGTCAGGAGTTTTATCACCGGCGGCTGAATAATCGGTACGAGCGACATGTACGAATAAGCCGCCACGGAAATGGGGCCGAAGTATTCCTTGGCAAATTTGCTTGCCACATAGATAGCCGTCGGGCCGTCTGCCGCGCCGATGATGCCGATGGCGGAAGCGGCCTTTAGATCGAAATCAAACAAAATTGCTACCAGCATTGTGGCGAAGATGCCGAATTGGGCTGCTGCGCCGAAAAATATCATAACCGGGTTTTTAAAAAGTGGAGTGAAATCAATCATAGCCCCGACCCCGATGAATATCAGTACCGGGAATAGTTCGGTCAGGATGCCCGAACGGAGAAGAATTTCGAGAAAACCGGGCTCGTAATGGAAAGCTTCGCCGGCTTCGTTAAAAAAAAAGTTCAGGTTGCTTTCAAAAAACTCTCTTACACCTTCATTATTCCTTGCCAATTGCGTAACGAAATCATACTTTACCGGTTCTGACGCATATTTGACTACCGATAGGGGCAGATTTACCAGGATTGCGCCAAATCCTATAGGCAAAAGCAACATGGGCTCGTAATTTTTTTTAATAGCCACGATAATTAACGCCAAGCCTATTAAATACATAATAATCATTTTGAGGTTGATACTCATGACTCCGGATAGTAATTCCTTCCATTCCAATGTTATCTCTCCCATTCTATTATGAATTGTAAAAGAAAAAGAAATATATCAGGTAAAAAAGTTTACAATTATACATAGTATATCGAATTATTCAACATTAATCAATTAAATTATGCCTCATTATTCGCTAACCATTTTAAATATTAACGCTTCCTATTTCTTAAATGTTATACTAAAATGTTGTTGTAAAGCGTCTTAATAAGGAACGGTTATTATGATTAAAGTCGGTACGGCAGGATATTCATACACGGACTGGGTAGGGCCGTTTTACCCGGTTGGGACGAAACCCTCCGGAATGCTGGAACACTATTCGTTGAACTTTTCCTTTGTCGAGGTGAACTCGACATATTATCACATGCCAGGCTTAAAGCTGTTTGAAGGTATGGACAGGAAGACGCCCGCGGGTTTCAAATTTGCAGTCAAACTTTTTGGAGGATTCACGCATGAAAGAAATTCGGGGCGGGAGGAAGCCGAGAAAGTTCAAGTATTCGCTTTCACCCATAGTCCAAAGCAACAAGCTTGCCTGCCTGCTGGCCCAGTTCCCTTATTCTTTTCACTACAACGTGGAGAATGTCGATTATCTTAAATTTTTGAAACACTGCTTCGGTGAATACGAGCTCCTGGTTGAATTCAGGAACAATGAATGGATAAGAAAAGATGTTTTTAACTTGCTCAGGCGCGAGGGTATTGGGTTCGTATGCGTGGATGAACCACGCATAAGGGGATTGATCGGCAATGTAGTTGCCGTTACTTCAAATGTGGCATATCTTCGGCTTCACGGCCGTAATGCCGAAAAGTGGTATTCGGGAAAGGGATCGGAAAGGTACGATTATCTTTATAGCGGCAGTGAGTTGCTGGAATGGATCGGCAGGCTCCGGGAGATGGAAAAAAACTCAGCCATTACGCTTGTGTCGTTCAACAATCATCCGAAGGGAAAAGCCGTTGAAAATGCCAAGGCGATGATGGGTTACCTGGGACAGGTCTAAATTTGCCTTATTGTACCGTTAATAGTTTGAATTGCATCATCGCGTAATTCATCATGTATCATGAGGTAAAAAAGTGATTGGGATGGAAGCCGGTGACGGCGTCGTTTTTTAGGGAAAACGATTTGTTTGACATGTCCATGGTGTGCAGGTATAATATTCACATAACGGCATTTATTGCTGTGAGGTGCCAAGTCTCCAGCAAACATAAGCTATTGGCGATACAATCCGTAATTATCGCAAGTAGCCCGTTATAGGAGGGCAATATGCCGGTTTTTAAAAAAATGCTCATATCTTTTTCCATATCCGCTGCGGTTATGTTTTTTGCCGGAAGTTTTTCTTTTGCTTCTGCTGAGAAAACAGGCATTGTTACTGAAAATGCCGTTAATTTCAGAGCAAATCCCAACACGTCATCGAAGATTTTATACCAGTTTGAAAAAGGCGCACAGGTTAAAGTTATAGGCAGCGAAGGCGAATGGTTCAAGGCAAGTTACAATGATATTACGGGCTGGATAAATGGTAACTATGTAATAATACGTGATGAAAAGATCGGTTCGGGTGTTGTTTCCGGCAGCGTTGTCAATGTCAGGAGAAAACCGGATATTACTTCAGAAGTGCTGGCTAAATTGACCAAGGGCACTAAGGTCGAGATATTTGAACATTCGGGAGACTGGTACCGCGTACTGATCGGGGAAGAAAGATACGGATGGATGCATGGCGATTACGTGAGAATCCAGGAAGAAAGGGTTTCAAGAGGCGGGGGAAATGACAGTACAGGTACAGCCGGTGCGCCGGAAGAGGAATCCCTGAAGAACGCGGATATAAGGAACAGGATCGTAGAATATGCAAAAACGCTGCTTGGCGTTAAGTACGTGTACGGCGGAAGTAGCCCGAAAGGTTTTGATTGTTCCGGATTTGTAAGCTACGTGTTTAAAAAGTTTGGCATAACGTTGCAGAGAACGTCCGCAGGAATGGGTAACGGCGGCAAGCCGGTAGAAAAAAGCGCGCTGAAGCCCGGTGACCTGGTATTCTTTGATACTAACGGCGGCCTAAACAGGATTAACCATGTCGGCATATATATCGGCGACGGAAAATTCATACATGCATCCTCGTACCTGGGCAGAAAAGTTACGATAAGCAGTCTGAGCGATGGCTATTACAAGAAGACTTACATGCGGGCAAGGGATTATCTGAGCGAATAATATCACTTCCATAATATAATTCACCATTATTTACAATTAATTCCAAGTGTAATATAATATATGCAAAAAGGTGTCGCAATGAGTGTTATTTACAAACGCCCTGCCGTATCTTTTTGCATGATGATGATTATAGGCATTTTAGCCGCATACTTGTCGGATTCCGTTATCCTGGTCATAAGCCTGTTCCTGTTAATTTCGGCCTGCCTTTTCGTTTTTGGAAGGATCCGTGAAAGAGGATTATTTATACCCTTATGCATGCTTGTATTCTTCATTTTCGGAGCTTTTGAGTTCCTGGCTTTTAATCATTTCCGGCTGCATATTTTCTCCGGGTATGATGGGAAAGAAGTGACCGTCAAGGGATTTGTCGCGTCAGAACCTGAAGTGAAGGGCAAAAAAGTGACATACATTATAAAAACAACCGAAATAAGGGAGGGATATAAAGGCGCGTTTTCGGGTATAAAAGGGAAAATCCTGCTTACTACGCTGGCGGACAATGGAATAAGCTTCTTTGACCATGGAAGCGAACTCGTTTTCGAAGGACGCTGACCCAGCCAAAAGGCGTCAGGAACCCGGGAGGTTTTGATTACAGGAGTTACCTGGCCCAAAAGGGAGTGGGCGCCTCGGTTTTCGCCTACCCTTATTCTATCGAAGTACTGGACGGAAGAAGCGGCAATTTCATTGTGCAGGCCGGGATGAACGTCAGAAACCGCATCGTGCATATTATTGAAAACAGTCTGCCGCGCCAGCAAGCCGGCTTGTTGAACGGTATGCTGATAGGCTACAGGAAAGGCCTTTCCGAGGAAGTGCAGGAAGCGTTCGGCAATGCCGGTCTTCTGCACATTGTAGCTGTTTCGGGAGCAAACGTGGCTTTCCTGATGCTGCCGCTGTCGTTTATTCTGAAGCTCCTGCGTGATACGCAGGAGGATCGCGAATATCCTTATAATAATTTTCCTGTTTTTTTTCATGTTTGTGACGGGCTTTGAACCTTCAGTTTTCCGGGCGGTCGTCATGGCCACGGTTTTCCTGCTATCCGGGGCGCTGTACCGCGAGCCCGACACTTATTCAGCCATGGCTGTATCGTGTATTATTCTGCTGGCAATTAATCCGTGCATGCTTTTTAATATCGGTTTTCAGCTTTCATACAGCGCAACGCTTGGGATAGTCATGCTTTCCAGGAATATTGAGAATATTACTGTCTGTCGTATCATTCGTGGTAAGATGCGCGAAATTCTGGCCGCGACGCTGGCGGCTCAAATCGGTGTGCTGCCGGTGACGTTGATACATTTCAACAAATTCTCGGCAATTTCAATCATCCCCAATTTACTGGCCGCGCCCGTACTGGAACTGATAACGATACTCGGTATGCTGATGGCCGTGCTTGGCTGGTTCAGCCTGACCATATCAAGGTTTATCGGTTATTTAAACTGCAATTTTCTAAGCCTGGTGCTCTATATTGCAAAATGGGCGTCTGATGTGCCGTTTTCCGTAGTCAGGACAGCAACGCCTTCGCTGACGCTGGCGGCGGCCTATTATTGTGTTGTATGGTTTCTGCTGTGGTATAAGCCGCTTAAGGGCATCCGGCTGAATATGCGTCATATGGCTGCCGTATTGTCATTTGTCGCGGCTGTGGCATTAATAGGATATATTCTGCCGGGACGCCTTGTTATCGTATTTCTTGATGTGGGGCAGGGGGATTCGGCTTTTATCAGGACATATTCCGGGAAAACCGTTATTATTGACGGAGGGGGAAGCGATACCGGGACCGATTCAAGAATCGGCGAAAACACTGTGATTCCTTTCCTGCTTGATTATGGCGCAACAAGCCTGGATGCGGTTATTGCGACCCATCCCCACGGCGACCATACACAGGGGCTTGAGGATGTCATGGAGCAAATGAAGGTGGCACGGCTGATCATACCTTCGCTTAGCGATGAAAGCTATTTTGACAGGCTCCTTATGATTGCAGGTAAACGGAACATACCCGTATCAAGGTGTTCGAGGGGCGATGTCATAAAGCTGGACGACAGGACGAGCATGACGGTTTTAAGCCCTGAGAGCCGGTATGCCCGTTGAAGAGGACTACTTTAAATAATGTGTCGCTCGTGCTAAAATTGGATTACGGGGAGACATCCGTCTTGTTTACCGGGGATGCCGAAAAAGAAGTGGAAGAAAGGCTGCTTGAGAGACGTTTTTGAGCTCGGCATGGACATGATGGGACTGCCGGATGGCGGTGCGGAGGCGTCAAATGGCAGGATGGGGTTGTCAGATGACAGAACGGGGACGGCGGAGAGCTTTTCAGAACTGGAAGCGGACGTTTTGAAGGTAGCGCACCATGGTTCGATAACCTCGACAGGGAAGGAATTCCTGGAAGCAGTCGACCCGAAAGCTGCAATTATCAGTGTCGGGAAAAACAAGTACGGCCACCCGTCGCGCCAGGTGCTGGATTTGCTTGAGCAAATGGAAATCAAATGTTTCAGGACGGATGAGTGCGGAGCAGTGGTATTAACGAGCAATGGCAAGTCAATCAGGCTCAGGCGGACAGTACCGCCGGGCGGTCAAGGACGGGCGGAAAGCGGCGGTCAATAAAGTGGCAAATGAAATAATTAACAATAAGTGAGTTGAGGAACAAATGGCGACGAAGGATGGTTACGCCGATAACGAAAAACTGCTCTGGAAAATGATAAAAAGCCGGAATATCGGATCATTATATCTGTTTTACGGACCTGAAAATTACCTTAAAAGAAACTATACGGAGCAGATAGAAAAGACCATACTGGCAGAAGATTTCAAGCTTCTTAACAAGGTGACGCTGGAAGGGAAGGTCACTCCTGCCGCAATCATTGACAATTGCGAAACGCTTCCCGCATTCTCGGATAGAAGGCTGGTAGTTGTAAAAAATTCGGGACTGTTCAAGGGGACAAGAAAAGGGAGCGGCGCCGATACCGCGGGCGTTACAGAAGATGCAGCCACGAATGACACAATTAGCGGACGCCGGGGAAGGCAGTGCAGGCAGTACGGAGAAAAAAGCGGGAGACCGCAGGAAAAGGATGACAAGCGGGGATGAACTGGCGGATTTCCTGCAGAATGTACCCGCGCATGCATGCCTGGTTTTTATAGAAGAAGAAATTGATAAAAGAATAAAATATGTTAAACTAATCGAAAAATACGGGTTGATCGTTGAATTCAACTTCAGAATGCCTGACGAATTGACAGAATGGGTCATGAAAAGGATAAAGGAACTCGGCCATGAAACAAATCCGCGTGCGGCCGCACTCATCGTGGAGTATTGCGAGCCCGGGATGGATGATATACTCAATGAAATAAAAAAGCTCTGTTCATTCGCGGGAAGCAGGCGAATGATTACGGAAGAAGATGTTGAACGGGTTTGCACAAGATCGGTTAAAAGCAGGGTATTCGAGCTTACCGATGCAATTGCCGCCAACCAGGTCGCCAGGGCTCTCTCTTTGCTAAATGACATGGAAGTGATGAAAGAGCCGATGCCAAAGGTAATGTACATGATAGCGAGGCAATTCAGGCAGCTTATCCAGGTAAAGCTGATGCTGCGTGAAGGAGCGGCGCAGTCCGAGATCGCATCTCACTTCAGGGTACAGCCTTTCATTGCAAGGAAATTGATAAACCAGGCGCAGAAGTTTACCGAGGAAAAGCTTGAAAAAGCGGTTTCAACGGGCCTTGAGCTGGACTTGTCGGTCAAGACCGGGAGGCTGGACAGCAAAGCCGCGGTAGAACTGATGATAACGAGTCTTTCCGGCTGACAGCCTTTGCCTGCCATCTCCAATGAATTTATATCCTCTTGCAAAAATAAGACCGGTAAAGGCACTCGTAAAAGTAAAACAAGTTGACATGAGCATGCATCCGGAATTATTATTATAATGCGCTCAATTTCTATAAGCGCAGTAAGCCTGGTAGTTTTGGCACGGAGTGGACGTTAGTGAGCCTGAAATTTAATATAATCCTTAATATATATTCTATTGCGATACTCCTGGTTATCTATTTTCATTTATTAGAACTTTATGAAAAGGATTCTTTCCCGGGCAAGCTTTATATGCTGATATTGCGTGTCACTGTTCTGATGCTGGGCATAGATATAATAAGCAGGTTTGACGGTAATAGCTCCGTGATATATCCTGTATTAAGCCAAGTCGGAAATTTTTCAATTTTCCTGATGAACCTGGTTTTGCCGTCGTTGTGGTTGGCATATGTGCATTTCCAGGTGTTCCGTGATGAAAGAAGAACCAGGCGGTTGTTTTATCCTCTCTGGATCATTAATGCAATTAATGCCGTCGCGCTGATACTATCACAATTTTTCGGATGGTTTTATCACATCGATTCGAATAACGTGTACCATAGAGGCCCATTCTTTTTTATCCCGGTTATTATTGCAGTTATGTTAATGCTTGCGGCTTTTGTAATAATTGTTAAAAACCACGGAAAACTGGGAGAAAAGAGTTTCATCTCGCTTATCTTTTTTGCTGTTCACCCGTTTATCGGCATTATATTGCAATTAATATTCTATGGAATATCAATCGTGCTAAACAGTGTTGTTCTATCCCTGTTGGTGGTATTTTTAAACATCCAGAATCACAGCATGCACACTGACCATTTGACAGGAATAAGCAACCGAAAGAAACTTGATGCGTACCTGAAGGAAAAGATCAGCCTGAGCACCAGAGAAAAGGCTTTTGCCGCTATTCTGATAGATATAAACAACTTTAAATATATTAACGATACATATGGACACAACATGGGGGACAATGCGCTGGAAACATCGGCAAACTTGCTGAAAAGCTGCCTGCGAAGCGGTGATTTTATTGCCAGGTACGGCGGCGATGAATTTTGTATCTTCTGGACATATCAGACAAGAACGATTTGGAGGCATTAGTTTGCAGAATTAATAACTGTTTCGAAATGCATAATGAGTCCGGTTCCAATCTTTACAAGCTTGAGTTCAGCATGGGTTATGCGATGTATGACTGCCAGTCGCATAAGAGTGCAAAAGAATTTTTAAAACACATTGACATGTTGATGTATGAGAACAAACAGGCTAATAAGAATACTTCTGATGTAAGTTTGCAATCCGTTTCCGAGGTCAAAGATAGAAGAAATTCTAGTACAGCCTGATGCAATTGGTATTTTTTTCACTGGTACCTTTTATATGGTGGTTTATTGCAGCCAGGAAAGATATAGTTTGACGCGGTGAATTGGCTTGACAGTACAGGCATTTCCTGTTAAATAAAACAAATATGCAGGATTGCAACATATAGTTGACATTATGCAATGCAGTAATGGTGGCATTGCAACCGCTATTCCTGATAGAATATCCATTAAAAAAGCAAGGTGGTGTCCAATATAAGCATAGCTGAGAGAATAAAATGCTTAAGAAAAAACAGAGGAATATCGCAGGAAGAACTGGCCGATAAAATCGGTGTATCAAGACAGGCGATATCAAAATGGGAAAGTGAACAGAGCCTACCGGATATTGAAAGAATTATATTGCTAAGTGATTACTTTGGTGTGACAACTGACTACATATTAAAAGGGACAGAACCAACTCCGGATATTACAAAGGGAAAAGCCGATGCACGGATTTTTTCCATGGCAGGCGGTGTCTTTAATTTTATAGGATTAATTGTGGCTGTTATAATATGGCAGGAAAAACAGACACCTTTTTCGGTAGCTGCAGGTCTCATTATCATGGCATTTGGATGCATGGTTTTTGCGATTGGTCAATATGTTGGCAGAAATAAAAAAATAGCGTCATTTAATTTTTGGATGGTCAATGTCTGGTTTTTAAGCCTTATTCCTATTTCTTGCATATTTAATGGCGTTCAGGGAATAGCAGGAGGTCATTGGTGGACTTTCAGCCCTACTCCTCAATTGGGCAATTCTCTTATTATTTATGTGCTGGGCTGGTTATCTTATATTTTGTTTTGTATTTTGACAGACGTTGTTATTATAAAAAAAAATCTTCAAACTTCGGTTTGCAGAGCTGAAGAATATGCAAAATTATCAAAAACAGACTAGTCAATATTATTGGACTGGCTGCTCTATCCTGTTTCAAAATAGTATGGCAGCGCAGGAGCTTTCAGAGCGGATGCCAGGGTAATTGACGCTGCAATAAAGTATGGTTATGATTCTCCTGACAGTTTTACCCGTGCGTTCACCAAGTTCCATGGCGTTTCTCCTCCGGCAGCAAAACTAAAGGGTGCAAACCTGGAATCATTTGCACGAGTCAAAATAAATTAACGTAATCTGTACATGTGCCTTGTTATAAGATTTAGGCGCATTCTTACTGGTTTATTATGGTTTAATTACATTTTGATAACATATATACATTCCATATTTTCATTTGATATACTATGGGAAATTACATTTTATGGAGGAAGAGAATGTAATGGGTACTGCATTGATTAAAGAAAGAAGGGTAAAGAGGCATATCGCATTCTCATTATTTTTATTGATATTCTCTGCAACAAGCCTGCCATGCCCCTCGTATGCCGTGCAAAAGGACCAGGCTGATGGCTTGGTTCGTGCCAGCATATTATTCCAGGAAGATTTTGAAGACGGAGACCTGGCCGCATCCAGCCCCGGATTGGAAAACGGCATGACCTGGAAGGCAAAGGGCACACTGGAAACGGGAACAGTTAAAGGCTACGATGGCAAAATCATAAGAATGAATGCAGGTGCGTACATTCTTTCCAACCAGGTGATAAACCAGCCTGAGTATACGGTTTCCTTCACCATTATAAATTGGTATAATACCGCCGCCAGGGCAATGGTTGCGTACAGGGATGAAAGTAATTACTATTCTTTCAGTCCTGCCACGGGACAGGTATATCGTTGCCTGGACGGCGTTGAAGAAGAACTGGGGACCGATAGTGTGAGAAGGCTGATAAGCTCTCCCAGGCTTAGTCCCTCGGTAAATCACTACAAGATCTATTTCTGCAATGACGGCGGTTCAATTACTATTTCAGTCGATCGTGACGGGTATGATAACAGAAAAGATTACGAATTTACATACACAGATCGAAATCCTGTCGCTGTCAAGCGCTTTACCGGCGGCAGGATCAAGCTGGCCAGGGTTGATGAATCAACAAGCCGTTTCTGGGTTAATTTTGATAATATCCTTGTTACTAAAGGCAAGCTTCAGGCATCATTGCCGAGGGAGCCTGCCAAACTGTATGTAAGCGAAAAGGGAGACGACAGTTATGACGGTACGGAAAAACAGCCGTTCAAAACTATCAGCAAGGCGGTTGAGAGTTCATTTCCCGGTGATGAAATTACTGTAGAAGACGGGCTATATGAGGGACAGGTAAAATTTGTGCAAAGCCGTATATATGGTGAAAAAGAAAACAAGCTTGTCATAAAGTCGCGCAACAGGCATAAGGCCATATTGAACGGCATTAATCTGAAATACGGCGATTATGTGGTACTGGACGGGTTTGAAATAAACGGCCAGCCTGTCGATGTGAACGGCAGCACCGGTGTAGAGGTTATTAACAATTACATCCATGATGCGGGCGCAGGCGTCAGGGCGGCAGGGATAAACGGCAGGGTCGCCGGCAACTATATTTATAAATGTTGCTTCGGAATTATTGTTTCAGGCAGGAACATGCTTGTTGAAAACAATGAAATAGAACGGCTGATTTTCAAGCAAGGCGATGCGGACTATTTCCGGTTTTTCGGCGAAGGCCATGTCATCCGCGGAAACTACATGCACGGGACGAGGAAAGAAGAGATTGGAAAGGCCCATGTGGATGGCTTTCAAACCTTTGACAATAATGGCGAGTATGCCCGTCACATCATCATTGAGGGAAACTTCACAGAAGATTTCTATCACCAGGGTTTTATGGGTTCGGGCAGCCATTATTACCACTCTTATGATATAACCTTCCGTAACAATGTGTTTAAGGATGCGGCTGCATGGGGATTATGCATTTCGCAACTGAAGGATGTCAAAGTCTGCAACAACCTTTTCATCAATATGAATACGCACGGCGTCGGGTTCAGCGGGACAGACAGCCAGCCTGCCACGGGCGAAGTCCGGAACAATATTTTCTATAACGCAAGAAACTGTTATTTCGGCATTGAAAGCAAGCATGCCTCCAATAATCTCCTTTTCGATACGGATAACAATCAGAAATATAAACAGCAGGATTTTCCGAATGATATTGTTAATGCGGACCCGCTGTTTACAGATGCCGATAATAATGATTTTTCGCTGCATCCCAACAGTCCGGCCGTTGACCGCGGAACTGATTTTGGTATTGGACATGATTTTGCCGGAAATAAGAGACCTTCCGGAGAGGGATGCGATATCGGGCCTTATGAGTACCAGGGCAGCGACCGGCCGGTCGCATATATCCAATTTTCTAATATTGTAAACAAGAACTCCGGGTATGAGCCGTTCAAGGTTGCTTTTGACGGCACAAGTTCATATGCTCCCGAAGGCAGGAACATTGTTTCGTATGAATGGGATTTCGGCGATGGAAGCACCGGCTCGAGGGCTCGTGTAAATCATATATTTAAGGAAGGAAAGCATACCGTGAAACTGACCGTCACGGACAACACGGGGGAAAAGCATACTGCCAGCCGGAAATTCGACATACTCCCGTCAAGGTATCCAAACCTGTATTTGTATCTCCCGTTTGAGGGGAATGTCACGGATATGTCAGGCAAGGATATGACGGTGACCGGCGGCGACAGCGCTATCCTGGAGAAATCAATATTAGGGAAGGCAATACGGTTCAATAACAGCAAAAGCAGGGCGGTAACCGTTGCCCACAACAATTACCTGGATGGGATGGATGAAATCACAGTAGCTTTTTATGCAAAGAAAAACACTAAAGGAGAGGCAGAAACAGTTATTCATAAGCACACGGTGTATACGGTCAAATTAACGGAGAACGGGATAAGCGGTTACATATACACTGATGATGCCGGGCAGAAGAATTTCAGCGTCAAAGGGGCTGTTAACGATACCGGCTGGCATCATTATGCCGTCACCTATGATGGGGCATATATAGTGATATATATCGACGGGAAAGAATGTTCACGCATTGAATGTAAAGGCAGGATAAAAAGGGATTCCAGCCGGGCCATAATAATCGGACGAAATCCCTGGAGGGACAGCTTCGAGGGATTGATGGATGAAGTCCGGATTTATGACCGGGCACTGAGCAGCGATGAAATCGGTCAAATAATGAAAAGCGGCCATTTATCCGCGATTAATGATAAAGCGTTACCGGAGGCAATAATCCGGGTTTGGACACAAAAGCTTTATCCAGGTTGCCTGGAAATTTTTTTGGAGAAAAAATCAAGAGAGCAGGATAGCAGCATGATAAAATATTACTATCTTAAGATACCAGGGAGTACTCCGAATGAACTATTATGAACGCATTCAGAAATCCATCGACTACATTGAATAGCAGGCTTAATGACAATATTGATATTGAAAAAGCGGCACGGGAAGCCTTCATGTCCTGTTCAAACTACTATCGCATATTCTTTGCATTAACCGGCTATTCGGTCAAGGAATATATCCGTCACAGGAGAATAAGCGAAGCGATCAGGGACATAAAGAAAACGGATGCCAGTATCCTCGAAATAGCCCTGAATTATGGATTTGAGAGCAATGAAGCGTTTACAAGAGCTTTCAGGCGTATCACGGGATATCCTCCGAGTGCGTTCAGAAATAGCAACCTGAATTTTAGTTTTGAAAGGGTGAATATTTTGGAAAAGTATTTTGATATTCAAGACAAGGAGCTTCTTGAAAAGTACCCTGACATTAAAGTGCTAAAAGAGTTGGGGCCGTTCAGAGTCGCATATTATTGCTGTTATGGCCCGGAGCCTGAAAAAGGGGCATTTTCGGTAATGAGCGACTGGCTGAAAAGGAGCGGTTTAAATTTCGAAAAAGACAAACTGCGCATATTCGGCTTCAATAATCCGGGTCCCGCCGGTCCGGACCAGACTGAGTACGGCTATGAGGTATGGGTAACAATAGGCGACGATGTAGTTGTAAATGACAGTCTTGTCAAGACAAAAATCTTTCAAGGCGGGCTTTATGCAGTATGCGGGGTTAAAAACCTGGCTCCGGGCAAGGGAGGCCCAGAAATACATGACACCTGGCAAAGATTCGACAGGTGGCTTAATGAGAGCAAGTATGTTCATGGAGACCACCAGTGGCTTGAAGAACATTTATATTTCAATGATGAATTTGAGCACACCGGGGGCATGGACCTATACATGCCTGTCGCACAAAGAGAGAGTCTTTCCGTGATTGACAAGGAAGTTGTTTTCATCGAGCCCGTGAATACCGTGACAATAACCTTCAACGGTGAAAACGCTTATGATGAGGCGCTTGCCTTCATGTATGAGTTCGCGGGGAAACCGGGAGACGGTTTTTCGCGCGAAAAGCGGAGGTTCTTTTGCTACTATAATCACGAAAGGGCAGGTAAAAAAGATTTCTGGTGCAAGGTTCATGTAACAGTTAAAGATGAATTTGATATCAAGGACGACAGGCTCCGCTTTGAGATTTTCGAAGGGGGTCAATATGCATACGAGGAAGCGGAGTGGGAGAATAATGCCAGGAGATGGTATCAGTTGATTGACTGGGTCAAAATGAGCAAGAAATACGATTTTGACAACAGACCGTTTATGGAAGAGTTTGTTATTGATTCTCCTTCACTAAAACCAACTACAAGGGTTAAGCACTTCATGCCTGTGAAGAACAAGTAATCCTTGCCGGGATTATTGGTGCATGGATATATTCGCCATGCACCTTTTTGCTTTGCAGGACCATAACGGGTTAACTGGACATTCTTCCGACAGCCTTTTCATAAAAGAGATGGTTGAAGCTGGAATTATTGCTTTTTATGTTTGAATGGAGTATTATTAAAGAAAATGCAATAATTACAGCGTTGTATAAAGTACAAAACAGAGATGCGTACGATGAATCAGTCGGAGGGCCAATGAATCTTGTATTTGAACAAATAAAGCAGCTACTGAAAACAAAAAATATCAGCCTGTCATTTCAAAGGCTTACAATACTTGGTTTTCCTGTCGATATTGATTCTTTGATCCCTTCAGATTTGAGCGAATTTATGTTAAATGACAGAAATATATATTTTAAAGGATTCTGTCCAAGATGCCTTCCCAGTATAAACAGAACCAAATGAAGGAGGTAAATGATATGGCAAAAGAAGGAGGTAAAGACATGGCAAGTTATGTATGTTCTGTCTGCGGGTACATCTACAACGAAACCAAAGGGATTCCTGAAGCAGGCATCGCACCAGGGACGGCATGGGAGGATTTGCCGGAGGATTGGATTTGCCCTCTCTGCGGAGCCGGGAAAAGTGAATTTAGCAAACAGGGTGAGTCTGCTTCCGAAGCGAAGAAAGCAATAGCTGCAATTGAGCCGTCAGCGGACATGAAAGAATTATCTCCGCTGGAGATCAGTGCACTTTGTACGAACCTGGCGCGCGGATGTGAAAAACAGTACAAGCCTGAAGAAGCAGCTCTTTTTAATGAACTGGCAGAGTATTTCAAGAAGGCATCGGCACCTTCCAAAGATCCGGGTTTTGACAAGCTGATTGCCTTAATCGAAAAAGACCTTGAGGAAGGTTTCCCAAATGCAAAAGCCGCAGCAACTGATGCGAAAGATCGGGGTGCGCTTCGCGCCCTGATGTGGGGCGAGAAGGTTACCCGTATTTTAAAGTCGCTTCTGGCCAGATATCAGAAAGAAGGCGACGCAATGCTCGAAAATACGGGTGTATATGTTTGTACCATATGCGGCTTTGTCTTTATAGGGGATAATCTTCCAGAAATTTGTCCGGTTTGCAAGGTGCCAAACTGGAAATTTGAGAAGGTTGAGGGGAGGTAATGAGAATGGCTAAGAAATATGCAGTGAGAAATATACGTTTGTGTACTAAGGACTGCTTGTGTCTCTATGTATGCCCTACTGGAGCAACGGATACCGAGAACAGCATTATTGATGTATCAAAATGTACCGGCTGTGGAGATTGCGCTGATGCATGCCCGTCAGGTGCGATTTCAATGGTGCCGTTTGAGTATCCGCCGCAGCAGCTTAAAACCGAACCGGTTGTCAGCATGATGAATGCACTTCTACGCAGCAAATCGGAACAGGAGAACATAGCCGCCGGCTTGCCTGGCAAATTGGCTGCCGCCATTGAAAAGTCCAACCGCATTATGGCAGAGGATATTATCCGTGAAGCAGGATATATGCTTCCGCAAAGTCAAAACACAAAGAATCTTTTAAAGGCACTGCATGATAAAAATCCGGATGGTTTTCCGCGAGAAGCAGCGGAAAAACTAATAGAATCTTTAAATAAAAATAAGGAGGAAGAAACTATGAGTGAAAACAAAACCCTTGCTAATCTGATGGAAGCGTTTGCCGGGGAAGCCCAGGCCAACAGAAAATATACGGCATATGCCAGGAAAGCTGAGGCAGAAGGAAAGCTTAATGCAGCCAAATTGTTCAGGGCAGCAACTGATGCTGAAACTTTACATGCTTTAAAAGAATTTGAGGTGGCAGGAAAAATCGGTTCGACTGTTGACAACCTGAAAGATGCTATTGAAGGCGAAACCTATGAATATACGCAGATGTATCCTCCGTTTATAAAGGAAGCTGAAGCCGAAGGAAACAAAGCGGCAGTGATGGCCTTTACTTTTGCAATGAAGGCGGAAGAAGTTCATGCAAGGCTTTACAAGGAAGCGCTGGAGAACCTTGATCAGACAGAAGAAGTGTTCTATTACCTTTGCCCGGTCTGCGGGAATATTGAAAAGTCTGTTCCGGAAAAATGCAGCATTTGCGGCGTGCCGGGGAGTAAATTTATCAAATACTGATACATGACCTTCTAAATTATAACGCATAGAATAATGCACATCCCTCGCCTAAGCTGTTGCTTATCAGCGAGGGATGTGCATTATATATTTTGCTGTATATCCCCTGGCAAGACATGGAATGATTCAGTTGATTATACATAATCAGGTTAGTATAATAAACAATGCTGACAAACAAGGAAATATTGATGGTCGCCATGGAGCAATCGGCCAGGGATATCCCACATGGGCGGAGATGTCGGCAAAACCGCGGGAGATAGTCGATGAAATGAATAAATAGGGAAGTGTCATAAAGTGGACGATACTATTTGCTGTTTATCAGTTCATCGATATCATTCAAATGAACCTTGAAATGCCGCAGATAATCAATGATCATTGCCTAAAGCGAGACAGCGCCGCCCAGTGCGTATGGTATAATTTATCCTGGACGGGTGGTTTATCCGGAAATTATAAAATGCTTGCCATGCAAGCGGAGGAGTTGGCCATGGGAGTTCAAATAATTTTTAACATTGTGTTTACCGTTCTGATGATAGTTGTTATCGCTCTGCTTATCTTAAGGCGCAAGCCGGACACAGGTGAAATCGTCACGGTTCTGAAGCGCAGCAGCGACGAGATGCGCGACAGCGTGACAAAGCAGATATCGGAAGGCACGACAGAGCAGTTCCGGCGTTTTGGGTTTATACAGGACAGCATTCAGAAAACCTTGCAGGCAAACAGGGAGGAACTAAGCAAGCAGTTCCTTGATTTCAGGGAGCAGGTTGACTCACGGCTGTCCTCGATCCAGCGCAGCAATACGGAGAACATGGAAAAGGTCAATGCCACGCTGGAGAACAAGATAAAGTCGCTCCAGGAAAGCAACGAAAAGCGCCTGGAGCAAATGCAGGCCGTGGTGGACGAAAAACTACAGAAGACCCTCGAGGCGCGGCTTGCCCAGTCTTTTGAACTGGTCAGCAAGCAGCTTGACAGTGTGCAGCAAGGATTGGGAGAAATGAAAAACCTTGCGGCCGATGCCAGGAGTCTCAGGAACGCGCTTGTTAATGTCAAGGAGCGCGGTACTTACGGCGAGGTCCGGCTTGAGAAGCTGCTTTCCGATATACTCGCGCCGAGCCAGTATGAAATGAACGTGGAGATTGGCCATAACAAGCGGGTTGAGTTTGCAATAAAGCTGCCTGGAAACGATGATACCCCGGTTTACCTGCCGATTGACTCAAAATTCCCGATAGAGGATTACAACCGTTTGCTTGATGCGGAAGATAAGGCTGCAATCGAAGAAGCAAGACGGTCTTTGGCACAGAAGATACGAATCTTTGCCAAAGATATTTATGACAAGTATATCATGCCGCCAAAAACCACGGACTTTGCCATCATGTTCCTTCCGACCGAGGGATTGTACGCCGAGGTTGTCCAGAATACGGCCCTTTTTGAGGAACTGCGCAGCAAGTATAAAGTAACGGCAGTGGGGGCGACCACTCTTTCTGCATTTTTAAGCTCACTCCAGATGGGTTTTAAGACGCTTGCCATTGAAAAACGGTCCCAGGAGGTTTGGGATACGCTGCGGGCGGTTAAGTCTGAATTCATCAAGTTCGGTGAAATCCTGGACAAAGCCCACAAACAAATACAAACAGTCGACAAGACCTTGGAAGAAATTGTCCGAAGACGGACGAGAGCCATAAACAGGACCCTGCGCAACATCGAAGAACTCGACGAAACCGAAAGCCCGCGCTTGCTTGAAACAGCAGGTGAAGGTGGAGATGAGGATGAAAATGCAAATTAACTTTTATTATGGCTCTGCCTTTTGATCCAATCCGACCGGAGGATTGCATACTGCTTTACATCCCAGTACCTGTTTTTGGCGAATATTTTTTCCCTGGCCACGCCTTCAAAACTCATACCGACCTTCTGCATCACTCTTCCTGACTTCTCATTCAGCAAAAAATGGCAGCATTCAATCCTGTTTAATTTCATCTCTTCAAACGCAAACTTTACAACCCGGCTTACAGCTTCCGGCATGATACCGCGTCCCCAATAATTTCTCGACAGAACGTACCCAATTTCGGCACGCCTGTTATTCATATCGCACGATACCACGCCAATTGATCCTATCAGTTTTCCGGTTTCCTTCAAAACAATACCCCATTCTCCAGCCTCATCCTTTTCATATCTTCCGAGCGTAAAGCTGATGAAGCTCCGGGAATTCTCAACAGACTTGTGCGAAGGCCAGGTCAAAAACCGTGTTACTTCATCATCTGAAGCATACTCAAAAATATCGTTTTCATCCTGGGGCTTAAGTTTTCTCAATACCAATCTTTCCGTCTCCAACCGTGGCGTACCTTTAAAAACTAATTCCCTCATACGTCAACTCCCCTTTATTGATTGCCAAAATTCTTCACATGTTTCAACTAATGTTACATATCATTTCCATTTTGTCAATAGGTATTCTATATTAAAAATGGCGATGTTTCAAAATCAAAAAAGAGGTTAAGCTAAAATGAGGCTTGTAATGGAGGGCAAAAAAGGGATACGGTTTCATGGGTTATATGAAACAGACGGTGGACGCATTTTTCGTGTTTAGAAGCAGGAAAAAGGGGAAAAAGGTGTATAGTGTGCACATCAAATTGTTAATTAGCTGCAGACAAACGAATGGTTAAGCGGTTCAACCAGGAGAACTGCCAAATGATTGAGCTATAAAGTCGACAATACAAAACGGGAGCGTGTGAGCATGAGAATCGTTATTGTCGGTGCCGGCTATGCGGGCGTGCTGACGGCAAAGAAGCTGGAAAAGAGGCTGAAGAAAAACAGTAATGTGTCGATCACAATAATTGACAAAAACCCGTTCCATACAATGCTGACCGAGCTTCACGAGGTGGCGGCGGCGCGTGTTGACGAGGATAGTATAAGGTTAAGCCTGAAAAGAATATTTGCGGGCCGCAATGTCGATGTCAGGCTGGACACGGTGGAGTCGATAGATTTCGGAAAACGGACGGTCCTGGGGAAAGCAGGGGCAATATCCGTATGATTACCTTGTCATCGCAGCAGGTTCCAAGCACACGTATTGGGGCATTCCGGGCGCGAAGGAGAATTCGTTCGGGTCTATGGTCTTATGAAGACGCGATAAAACTGAAAGAGCGCATTCGCGAAGTTTTCAGGAAAGCGGCGGTTGAACCCGATGCCGCCGAGAGGAAGCGCCTGCTCACGTTCCATATCGTGGGCGCGAGGTTTCACAGGGGTTGAAATGGCAGGGGAGCTCGCGGAATATGTTCCGATTTTGTGCGACAAGCATGAAATAGACAGGGAATTGGTTTCAATTACGGTTATGGATATGCTTTCCCGAGTAGTGCCTGGCCTGCCGGAGAAACTTTCGGCAAAGGCCGAAAGGCGGCTTGCCAGGATGGGGGTCAGGGTTCTCCTGAATACAAGTGTTGTGAGGATAGGGAGCGACACCATCGAATATAGGGACAATGGAAATCTTATCAGCGAAAAGACGGGTACGGTTATCTGGGCTGCAGGAATAGAAGCGGCGGATGTAACAAAAAAAGCCGCCGCCACACTGCAGTCGAACGGGGGGGGACGAATCAAGCTTGACTCCGTGTCTGCGCTCGCTTGACGATGAAAGGGTGTATGTTGCGGGCGACAACATGTTTTTCGTGCCGGAGGGCGAAGATAGCGACCGGTGCCGCAGGTGGTGGAAAACTGCGAGCAATGCTCGGGCGTCATTGCGCATAACATTACATGCGCAATTACCGGCAGGGGCGAAATGAAAAAATACAGGCCGGCATTTCACGGGCTCATGGTCAGCATCGGCGGACGTTATGGCGTTGCATACGTGGGTACGGAAAAAAGGAAAGTTTCGCTGCCCTCATTTTTCGCAATGTTTGTCAAGCATTTTATAAATATAGTATATTTTCTCCAGGTGCTCGGGTGGAACAAGGTCTTCAGCTATGTCAAGCATGAATTTTTCACCATAAGGAACAGGAGAAGCTTCCTGGGCGGTCATTTCTCAAACAGGACTCCCAGTTTCCTTTTTGTCCCTCTTCGGGTCTGGCTGGGCGCTGTCTGGGTGTTTGAAGGGGTCAAAAAAATACTTGAAGGCTGGTTTTTATCACCTAAACTGACCGGCTTTTTCAACGGCGCGAAAAGCTGGTACGACAGCATTTTAAACGCGACCGGGGGCGGTGCGCCTGATGGGGCAAGCACAGCAACGCCGGGCGCGGTTAGTTTATCGACGCAGCAAGTGGTGGATGCGGTGAGTGCGGCAACAGCCGCGCAACAGGCGCCTGACGCGGTAAATTCGGCGACTGCGGCTGTCGAGGGAGCGGCGGAAGCCGCAAGGAGTGCCGGGACGGTAATATTCGACATTGACTTCCTGGGGTTGTTCAGGACGATCTTTGTAAGCGGAAAAGATCTCGTGCAATCGTCACTGAGCGATTTTGCCTTCAAGCTTGATGTTCCCCTCGTGAACAAATTTATAGAAAGGCTGATCCTGCCCGACAATACGGTCCAACAGGCTATGCAGATCCTGATAGTGCTGGCCGAGATAATAATAGGCCTGGCGCTTATCGGCGGGCTTTTCACGACGCTCGCCTCGGCGGCTTCACTGGTGCTGCAGGCAATGTTTGTCACAACTACCGGCCTGTACCTTTCGACATTCTGGATGGTATTCGCGGGGGCAGCCGTACTGATCGGCGGCGGCAGAACGCTCGGGCTTGATTATTATGTAATGCCTTTTCTAAAAAACAAATGGAAAAAAGTAAAGTGGGTCAGAAAGTGGTACCTGTATCATGATTAAAAGCTGTGAACCGACAAGGAAGACGTACAGTATTTTACATTTGATAAGGCCCTGCAGCGGGCGATAGATCTGACAATAGAGAGATTAACTTCATCTCCCGGGGTGGTGCGCAAATACATGGAGCATCTTGCCAAATCCCGGGGCAAGTACATCAGGGCTGCCTCCCTGCTGGCTTGCGCAATGAATGACGATGACCTGGTGCATCCTGATGCCGTGCACCTCGCAGCAGCCGTTGAGATACTTCACCTTGCGACGCTTGTTCACGATGACGTAATTGATGATGCCGACATGCGCAGAGGGCTTCCCACGCTGCAGAAGAAATTCGGGAAAAGAACGGCTGTCATTTGCGGGGATTACCTGCTGTGCATCGCCTTGAAGATGGCGGCGTCCGTTGGAAAGGGAAAAACATTCTCAGGTATCGAAATGCCGGATTATATAATGAAGATATGCTCCGGGAGAGCTGATGCAGCATGTCAACACCGGGAATTTCGAGCCTGTCGACTTACAAATACCTTAAAATCATATCGGGCAAAACAGCGGCGCTTTTCGAGGCGTCGTTCTTTGCCGGGGCGTACCTGTCAGGATGCGACCGTCCGGAAAGAAATGCGTACAGGAGGCTGGGCCGCATTATCTCGGGATGATATTCCAGCTGACGGACGACTGCCTGGATTTTGAAGCTGCCGAGGATGATGTCGGAAAGCCCGTGCGGTCCGATTTTGAAAAAGATGTGATGACACTGCCCGTCATTCACGCCTTCCGGAAAGTCGCCGGCCTCAAAGATAAAGCCTTGAGAGGCGGGATTTCTGCGAATGAAATGCTCGGAGGCCGTAAGGGCTGCGGCAAGTCTCGATTATACGCGCTCGGTGGCAAAAAAGTATTACGACAAGTATATAAAGCTGCTGGACGCGCTGCCGGCCGCCGGGTGCAAGAAAAAAATCCTGAAGGAGCTGCTTGATAAATCGTTCCGGGTTTTCAAGAGGAGAGCGGAGGGCATGATACGCAGATTTTTAAGCTATGTTGAGATAAAGACCAAGATTACAAGCCTGTTCGCTTTTTTGATGGCGCTGGCTTTCCTGGTCTACAGGGAGCAGCGTATAAACTGGCTCAGAACGCTTGTGTTTTTTCTTTCAATGTTCTTGTTTGACCTGACAACGACCGCCATAAACAATTATATTGATACCAGGACAAACGGGCAACCGCTGCAGTTCAGTCGAAAAGCGGCATTGGCTGTCATTTATGTCCTCTTTGCTGCGAGCACGGCAACTGGATTGTACCTTGCCCATATAACCGACATAGTTGTGCTTATCCTGGGCGGTATATGCTTTATTACAGGCGTACTTTATACGTACGGACCGGTGCCGTTTTCCCGCCAGCCGCTGGGAGAAATCCTGTCTGGTGTATTTTACGGCTTTTTCATACCGTTTTTGATGCTGTACATAAACACGCCGCCGGGAACATTTTTGAGGCTGAATGCCGGATGGAACATGATCAGCCTTGACATAATGGTATGGCCGGTGGTTGAAGTGATGCTGTTGTCGGTGGTTCCGGCTTGCGCAACCGCAAACATCATGCTGGCAAATAACATATGTGACGTCGATAGAGATGCGGCTGTCAGGCGGTATACGCTTCCGTACTACATAGGAAACAAGTCACTGTACCTTTTTGCAGGGCTATACTACACGATCTATGCGGCTGTTGCAGCAATGACGTTTTTAAAAATTCTGCCGCCGGTCTGCCTGCTGTTCTTGCTTACGATAATACCCGTCCATAAGAATATTAAAAGGTTCATGGAGCGCCAGGATAAAGCTTCCACTTTCTTGACTTCAATTATAAATTACATAATAATAATGGCAACGATAACATTGCTGATTTTTGCCGGTGCACTCTTAAGAGGTCCGGCGGCATGATGGGGCAAAAAAACTTGGCAAGGCAGGGGAGTAAAATAAAAAAAAGGTTGAGGCTTTTCAGCAGGGCGGATATTATACTGATCGCCCTGATAGCGGCAGTGAGCGCGGTGATCTGGCTGATTAACAGGAGTATGTATTCGGGAGTGGCGGCCAGGGCGGAAGTATATTACTATTCGGAACTGGTCGAGACTATCGACCTTGGTGAAGGGAATGGGAGATACTTTTCAATACCACAAAATGAAAATGTTGTTTTATTTCTTGATGGAAAGGGTAATATACAATTTATCAAGTCGGATTGTCCCGACAAGGTATGTATAAATACCGGGAAAATACGCGTTCCGGGCCAATACGCAGCCTGCCTGCCCAACGGAATCGTTGTAAAGATTGTTGCTGCGGACGGGGAAAGCGGGGAAGCGGACATTATCAGGTAAAAAAACAGGGTATTCCTGCCCGGGAAAGTAAAGCGGGGATGGCAAATGATTTACGGTACGGGAGACCGTGTTCAAGCAGGAAGCGAAACAAAATGCAAGGAAAACAAGATGCGTACAAAGAGACTTGTCCTGACGGGACTGATATTTGCGCTGGCCATTATTCTCTCGGCCGTGGAAAATGCTTTTCCGCCGCTTCCGTTACCGGTGCCGGGCGTTAAATTCGGCCTTTCAAATATAGCGGTCATGTATGCGCTGTTTTTCCTTTCGGCTAGGCAGGCTTACTCCATCGCCGTGCTAAAATCCGTTTTTGTAACGGCAACGCGTGGGATGACAGCCGGAATACTTAGCCTTTCAGGCGGAATCCTGTCACTGACGGTCATGCTGATTTTATTCAGGGCTTTTGGCAAAAAGCCATCCATTGCAACAATAAGCATATCAGGAGCAGTTGCCCACAATATCGGGCAATTCGCGGCAATTGCAATAATATATTCAGGCATGAACCTGTGGGCGTATCTGCCGCTGCTGCTTGTTTCCGGCGCGGCAGCGGGCATAGTGACGGCTTCGCTTCTAAGGGTTGTAATTCCGGTCCTTGACAGGCTAAACCTGTTCTGAGACACTTGCCTTCCCATAAAACCAACCGGTATAACATATCTACTTTATAAAAGAATATAGAATAGACAAGGAGGATGACTTTATGAAAAAGATAATCACAATGGCAGTGTGTACTGCTTTGATTGTGGTAATTTTTGCGGGATGCGGCAAGCAGGCTGAAACAGCGGACGGAAAGGTGAAAACCGGACTTGCTGTTGTTACGTCGTTGAACAAATCGGCCGATACTGGAGAAAATGAAGGGCTTGCGCAGGCCGATTCAACCGTTGTGGCGGTTACGGTGGACAATACCGGGAAAATTGTCAAATGCGTGATTGACGCAGCCCAAACAAGGATAAATTTTTCGCCGGATGGCAAGATTACAACTCCGCTTGACACTGTTTTCCAGACGAAGCAGGAACTTGGGGCTGATTACGGAATGGGAAATGTCTCCGGCATTAAAAAGGAATGGAATGAGCAGGCAAACGCATTCGCCAAATACGTCGAGGGAAAAACTTTAACCGAGGTAAAAGGAATAGCGGTAAACGAGGGAGGAGCACCGACCGGCAGCGAGCTGACATCATCTGTAACCATTCATGTTACGGATTTTATAGCGGCTATTGAGAAAGCGGTTAATAACGCAAAAGATCTTGGTGCAAATGCAGGTGACAAGCTTGGACTGGGAATCGTAACTACAATAGACAAATCGACGGATGCCGGGGCGGACAAGGAAGGGCTTGCCCAGGCATATTCGACATATACCGCCGCTACATTTGGGCCGGACGGCAAGATTACCAGCTGCATAATTGACTCGTCGCAGTCTAACGTGAATTTTAACGCATCAGGGGAAATTACAACCGACCTGAATTCCGAGCAGAAAACAAAGAACGAGATTGGAGACGAATACGGAATGAAAAAAGTGTCGGGTATACAAAAAGAATGGAACGAGCAGGCCGCGGCATTTGCTGACTATGTAAAGGGCAAGTCCATTAAAGAGGTAAAGGGAATAGCGGTCAGCGAAGCCGGCGTTCCGGCCGGATCGGATCTGACAGCTTCGGTGACTATCAGTATTACGGATTTTATCCAGGTTATTGAAAAGGCGGCCGCTAATGCGAAATAGCGTCATGACCGGAATACGGCGGAATTGAACGCCGGCAGGAATAAAACAAGTAGAGCATGGAAAAAGAAACCGGCTTGTGTTATGATTTACCGGGGAGGCAGCAATTGTGCTTCCCCGGTTTCAGTATAAAGCCATATGCCGGAATACAGCATGACGCCGTTTACCGGATGGCAGCCCGGCGGCGGGAGCATCGCATAAACTTTAGCGGGGTGCGTGGTTTGAAGAAGGAATTGGCTGTAAAAATTACTGCAGTTATTCTTGTGTTTCTGCTTGCGGTTAGCTTGTCATCTTGCGGCGGTGAAAAAATATCAAGGTATGAAGCGCAATTTATTAATCTTTTTGATACTTTAACAACTATAGTCGCTTATACAGACAGCAGGGAAGAGTTTACCAGGCAGGCGGAACTGATTCGTGGCAAGCTTGAGGAATATCACAGGCTTTACGACATATACAACGATTATGAAGGTATAAACAATATAAAGACCATAAATGACAAAGCGGGTATCTCTCCGGTGAAAGTGGACAGGAGAATTATTGACCTTATTGACTATGCAAGAACATGGTATGAAAAAACCGACGGCAGGATCAATATCGCTATGGGAGCGGTGCTTAAAATATGGCACGATTACCGCAAGGCAGGCGCTGAAAATCCCGAAGAAGCAAAGCTGCCTCCAATCGATAAATTGAAGGATGCGTCGCAACATATGGATTTCAGCAAGGTTATTGTGGACAGGGAAGCGTCGACCGTATTTCTTCAGGACCCCGAAATGCGCCTGGATGTCGGCGCGATTGCAAAAGGATACGCTGTCGAGCAGGTAGCCGGCATTGCGGAAAGAAACGGGTTTACATCAGGGCTGATCAGTGTCGGGGGCAATGTGCGGGCAATAGGAGCAAAAGTATCAAAAGTAGCGAAAGACAAAGACTTGACACCGTGGAGTGTCGGTATAAAAAACCCTTTTAACGATGAAAAAAAGCCTGAACTCCATATCCTGAACCTGGTCGATATGTCGCTTGTTACAAGCGGGTCTTACGAACGGTATTATACGGTTGACGGCAAGAATTACCACCATATTATTAACCCGGAAACATTGTATCCGTCCGAGTATTTTGTTGCAGTCAGCATAGTATGCAAAGATTCGGGCATGGCGGATGCGCTTTCGACAGCCGTTCTCAACATGCCGTATGAGCAGGGTCTCAAATTTATCGAGAGCCTTCCGGGCGTGGAGGCGATGTGGGTGATGCCGGACGGCAGCCAACTGTACAGCAGCCATTTCATGGATTTTATTAAAAGACCGGAGAGATAACATATCGTTGCGGGTGGCAGCTGACTTCTTTTTTCCGCAGGGGATGAAAATTTACTCATTTCGTGGTATAATACCATTCGGAAGTGCTATTCTTTATATCCAGAATAGTTTAAATTATAAACTATTATATGCATCCTTGGGATAGGTTTTGCCAGGCAGGCAATTTAATGGCAGGACTTTTGACATAACGGGTCGTATAACTCCTTATACTGGAATAGAATATAAATAAAGGTTATTCCGGGACAATTGTAGAGTCATTGGTTTAAACATGCTATCCATGTCACAATGACATGAAAAATTTCATTTATTGTCATGAATAGCGTTCCAAGTTTATATCAAAACATTGATACGGCGAAAAAGATTATTTTGAGAAAATATTCAGCATACAAGTTGGAGGAAACATACAAATGAGAATTAATCAAGCCGGTCGGTGGGAGAGGTTTTGCAGCTCTGTTTATCAAAAAGTTGATTTGTTTGGCGAGGCCAGAAGGGCGCGAAAAACTTGCAGGCGTCAACTGGCGGCTGTTAATGGAGGATACAATGGCAGCATTCGCCTTTTTAGGTCACAGGTATTGCCCTTTTGGAGCAAATACGGCATTAAACCTGAAAAGATGTGGTATGACCTCTATTGTTTCAAGGATGGGAAATATGACCCGCGCTATATACCGGAAGACATCTATTGGAGAAAAATATACCCGGCATTTAACAGGCCTTCCTTTCGCCGGGCATATACGGACAAATGCTTCTACGGTCAGCTGTTTCCTTACCTGAAACAGCCTCGTACGATTCTTAGAAACAGTAACAATTGTTTTTTTGACAGCTCAGGCAGGATAATCAGTTTTGCCCAGGCAAAATCCCTCCTGGAATCTGAGGACAGGTTTGTCATTAAGCCTTCGATATATAGTGGCGAAGGAGTTGATATATTCTTCTATGAAAAAAAGGATAATCATGACCTGGATATTCATAGCTTAATGAAGTCCTACGGCTCCGACTATGTTGTCCAGGAGGTTGTAGCCCAGCATGAAATCCTGGCATCCATACACCCGGAATCTCTAAATACAATACGTGTAATATCGTTTTTATTTCAAGGAGAAGTTCACATTTCTTCATCCATCTTGCGCATGGGTGTGGGAAAGTCACGCCTGGACAATGTTTCTGCGGGTGGTCTCGCATGCCCGGTTCTTGCTGGCGGAAGGCTTGCCAAAGAGGCGATAAACAGGCATTTACAGCGGATAACAAGTCATCCCGGCGGGGCTGTTTTTGCCGGGATAAAAATACCTTCATACGAGCGGGTTCTGGCGGCAGTTCGAAGAGCCCACAGGGACGTTCCTCACTTTCGTATCGTGGGATGGGATTTTTCAATCGACGAAGATGGAGATCCGGTATTTATTGAGTACAACGGCGGTCCCGCAATGAACCAGATAAGCTGCGGACCGCTTTTCGGGAGTCTGACGGAACAAGTACTGGATACAATATTTATGGACAAACCGGAGTTTGCAAATTAATCTACTAAAATATACCATGAAAGGATGATATAATGAACATTTCTATCTTAGGCGCCGGTAATGGCGGTACTGCCGTGGCTGCGGAATTAAGCCTGAAAGGCCACGAGGTGACACTGATTAAGACGTCCAATACGATGCATGACCGGAATTTCGAGTATCTTTTAAAAAACGATGGCAGGGTTAATCTTATTGAAAACGGGAAAACCGCAACGGCCAGGATTAAACGCGTGACCAGGGAACTGTCTTATCTTGGTGAAAGTGAAGTTGTTATTATCTATATACAGACAAATTATCATGAAGACCTGATCAAGCGGATAAAACCTTATCTTCGTGACGGCCAGGTTCTCCTGATAAACCCTGGTTACCTTTCCACCGCTTATGTGCTAAAGCATTGCTCCGATATTGATCTTATCATATGCGAAGCGCAGAGTTCTTTCCTGGACTGCAGGATCGGTGAACCGGGGACGATAAGGATTGGTTTTCGTAACGTTCGCAATCCGCTTGGCATATACCCTGTAAGGCGGATGGAAGAGGGCAGGGAGATTTTGGATCGGATGGGTTTTCCTTTTACTTACCTTCCATCTGTAATTGAAGCCGGGCTTCATAATCCTAATTTAATTGTGCATACGGTCGGGGCAATTATGAGCATTCCCCGCATAGAAAAAACCAAGGGCGATTATTGCATGTATCACGAGGTCTTCACTCCCAGTGTCTGGCGTATTCTTGAAGCACTTGATCACGAAAAAATGAATGTGATGGAGAAATTGGGATGCGACCGCGTTCCCTATGCAGAAGCTTGTAAATATCGCAACACCCTGGATGATACCCGGGATGCCAAGGAGGTTTTCTTCTGGTATGCCTCTATGCCTACACGCGCAAAGGGGCCTGTTGTAGTTGATTCCAGGTATATTTCGGAGGATGTGCCGCAGGGGCTTGTGCTTCTTGAGAGCCTGGGACACAAGCTCAAAGTAGAGACCCCTGTTTGCTCAGCACTAATTAATATAGCATCTGCCGCTTTAGGGCGCGATCTGCGAAAAGAAGGCAGGACCCTGGAGCGTTTAGGGGAAGACATGCTGGAGCTCATCATGCAGGATAGGGAAGGGGAACCTGATGAGCTGGAATTAAAATATGCCTGAGCCAATCAGGTGTAATCAAGGGTAATCAAGGGAACTTTTCCCGATTGCCCTTGATTATTTTTTCCGGGATACAAGACGGGCTTTTTAACTTATTATTTATGTGAAGTAGTTTGGAGTATCAGGATTGCAAAAATTCTTGAAGAATCCCACTCGAGAAAATATCTGTTGCATAGTACGGAACCCTGTCTTATAATAAAATATAATGTTTGAAAATTTAGGTTAGTACTACTTTGCCAAGTTGCAATTAAAAACGGGTTTTTTCGAAGGTATCGTTTTCCGGTTGAGCAAAGTAGTATTATGGTTACAGGAGGTTAATTATGATAAAAGCGGTAGAAAAGGCTTTGACAATACTCGATGTTCTGGAAAAAGAAAGAGTAGCCGGAGTTACGCAAATAGCGAATATGATCGGGGTAAACAAGAGTACGGCCCACAGGATACTTGCCACTCTTGAAGCAAAGGAATTGGTGGAACAAGACGGAGAAACCAAGAAGTATAAGCTTGGGTTAGGCTTTTTGAAATATAGCACAAGTATATTGGAAAGCATGGAAATTACGAAGATAGCTGATCCATACCTGGAAGAATTGGTTGACATTACACAGGAGACTGCTCATTTATGTATATTGTCAGGAAACAAGGCGGTTTTTGTCGGGCAGAAAAAAAGCTCCGAAATAATCAGCATCTCTGCGAAAATAGGCGATGAAGAGCCTGTATATTGCTCCGCCGTCGGCAAAAACCTTATCGCTTTCCTGCCTGAAGATGAATTGGAGAAAATCCTGGATGCCTTGGAGTTTGAACCTTTTACAATGCGCACCATAACTTCGAGGCAAGTCCTTAAAGCCCACCTGGAGAGAATACGTGAACAGGGGTACGCGGTTGACGATGAAGAAATATACAATGGCGTGAGGTGTGTGGCTGCCCCGGTAAGGAATTTCAGAGGAAAAGTTGTCGCATCCGTGGGAGTGTCAGGTCCGGCAAGCAGGATCCAGATCGGCGGTATTGAAAAATATGCCACGGCGGTTAAAGACATTGCGGCAAAGATTTCAAAGCGGTTAGGATACAAATCGTAATGAAACGGATCTCGGATCTATAGTCGTACAAGATTTCAGATCTATAGCCTTATAATAAGAAAGCTATCAAATCCGTTGATTTTTTTAAATTCCAATAATTTAGAAGAAATTTTCAAAAAACATCTAATAGACACAATCGACCTATTCATGGAAACATCGTTGCATAATACGGAACAAACTCAATCAATTCAATCAATCCAGTCCAATCAATCGATAATCTGATCCGGCATAGGGAAAAGTCCTTATATCGGCTTGCTCTGCTATTTAGGCCATTATTCAATACTATGAAAAATAATTAATTTATAAAAAATCAAAAAATAAAAGAGGAATTTTTAATTTTTTGTAGAATATATATTTAGAAATATAAAACGCTGTTGCACACAGAGCAACACTAAAGAAATTAAAGTATAAATTTCCGGGAAAAGGTGGTATACAGGGTGAGAATTGCTGTTATCAATGAAACAAGCGCAGGCGACAAAAACAAGGATATTATGAATGCGCTTGAAGGCTTCGGGCATGAGGTCATTAATGCGGGGATGAAAAAATCAGGCGGCGACCCTGAACTTACTTATATAGAAACCGCGCTTCTGGGAGCCATCCTTCTCAATATCGGAAGGGTGGACCTGGTAGTGGGCGGATGCGGTACAGGGCAAGGCTTTCTTAACGCTGTTATGCAGTACCCGAATGTTTTTTGCGGCCTTATATCGGAACCTCTGGACGCATGGCTTTTCCGACAGATAAACGGAGGCAACTGTATTTCACTTGCCTTAAACAAAGGGTACGGCTGGGCAGGAGACGTGAATCTTAAATTTATCTTTGAGAAGATGTTCAGTGTCGGGTATGGGGTTGGGTACCCGGAGCACAGAAAAGAGTCCCAAAGAAAAAGCCGGGAAATACTATGCGAAATGTCAAAGCGCTTTCACCTGTCTTTTGAATTAATATTAGAAAAAACTGATGACGAGATACTTGAAAAAGTCTTAAGATTCCCTGGAGTAACAGAAATAATTAACATTCCTGGTATTGACAACAAGCCAGTAAAAAGTGTGCTGGAAAAAAAGTGCGAAGTATTGAGAATCCCATATTAAGTTTGCGGCTGCAACAGCATTTGAAACCGGGAAGTACCCGTTATTAACGGATCATATTGTCTTTATAATGCGTAAAACACAATTGATATTAATCTTACGGGAATGGAGTGATTTTAATGGTAAGAACCGGCGGAGAAATCATTGTAGATTACTTGGTAAAAGCAGGAGTAGAATATGTTATAGGTATACCAGGGCATGGTTGTCTTGCTTTCTTTGATGCTTTAAGGGACAGGGTTGAAAAGGGGCAGATAAACTACATTCAAGTCAAGCAGGAAATGAGCGGTGTCCATATGGCCGATGGCTATTTCAGGGCTGCAGGAAAACCGTTGGCAGTCTTTACGTCTATCGGCGCCGGCGCCCTCAATACGGCCATAGGCCTTGGGACGGCATGCGCCGATTCTACGTCAGTACTTGTACTTACAGGCGATGTTCATACACACATGAGAGGTGTGGGAGTTTTACAGGAAATAGAGAGAAAGCATGATTCTGATATTTTAAGTTGTTTCAGGCCTATCACAAAGAGATGCTGGAGAGTCGAAAATATATACCAGCTTCCCAAGATAATGCAAAGGGCTTTTAATTATATGCTGACAGGAAGAAAAGGCCCCGTACTTATCAGTATGCCCATGGATGTCCAGGCGCAATCCCTGGACGTGGAACTGCCTGAGCCCGAAACAACAAAAGCCGGCAGTCGTGCATACGCAGATAAGGAATACATCAGGAAGGCCTTTAAATTGATGAAAACCGCAAAGCGCCCTGTAATAGTTGCGGGAGGCGGGCTGTTTTACTCACGTGCTTATGAAGAACTTCAAAAGCTTGCTGAAAGGTGGGGGGCCGCAGTCATTACAACAATGGCCGGCAAGAGCGCATTTCCGGAAGACCATCCCCTGTATGGCTGGCATGGAGGCTCAAAAGGAACCGATGCAGGCAACTACCTTTGCAGAACCGCGGACGTAATACTTTCATTGGGCTGCAGGTTTGCGGATGAAACCACTTCTTCGTACAGAAAGGGCATTACTTATAATTTCCCGGATACAAAGCTCATCCAGGTGGATCTGGATGCCGGGGAAATCGGGAAAAACTATCCCTGTGACATAGGAATACTGGGTGATGTAAAAGCTGTTATAAATCAACTGCTTGAACAGTTTGAAGCGGATAAATACAGTGTTGATTTTGAAAAAACGGAATACTTTAAAGATATTCAGAGGGTTAAAAAAGAGTGGTTTAAAAAGCTTGATAAGATAAGGACGTCTGCAGTCGGAGAGCTGACAATTTCCCAGTTTATAAAGGTACTGAACGGAGTATTCCCCAAGGAAGGGATAATAGTAACATCTTCAGGAAATTCACAGGCGCAGGTGCTCCAGGAATACTGCTTCAAGGTTCCGGGAACGCATATTACAACAGGCGGTTTCTCAACAATGGGGTTTGGAATGACGGCAGCATTGGGTGTAAAGCTCGCAAGGCCTGACGTTCCTGTTCTGGCTTTGATAGGGGACGGGGACTTTATGATGACAATGCAGGAAATGAGTACTGCCGTACAGTACAACATTCCCGTAATCACGGTGGTCCTGAACAATTTCGGATGGCTGGCAATAAAGGACCTTCAAATGGATGTATATGGCCGGCGCTATGCATTTGGCAATGATTTTACCACGCCGGACGGCAAGCCATATTCACCTGACTTTGCCGCGATAGCGGAAAATTTCGGATTATTCTCGCAGAAGGTTACGAAACTGGAACAGGCGGAAGACGCATTGAGAAAGGCCATACAGAGTAAAGTACCGTCTTTCATAGAAGTTATCGTCAACAACAAGTATCCTTATTCAGGCGGATGCGCGACAGGGTGGTGGGATGTACCTGTACCGCATTATATCGATGAACAGTACAAAAAGTATGATACGGGCAGGAAAGAAGAGTACATCGGATAGATCAAAAACAATGCTTTTCAGGCATAAAAACAGGACAAAGACTGTGATTTCCACACCGGTGGAACAGTAGTGTCAGCTAAGCCTGTACGAGTGCTTCGTACATAATATAAAAATGATTAAGGAGGTAAAAACAATGGCAAAAATGTTAAGAATGGTTTCCCTGCTGCTTATAATATTCTTTGCAATAGCAGTATTGGGAGGCTGCGGTTCCAAGGCTCCTGCCAAGACCGAGACACCTGCTTCCGGGACTACTGACAAAACTACTGATAAGACTGGTGAACCTGCTAAAGACAAACTGGTAATTGGATGTGCAATGCAAGGCAATCAGAGCACATTTATACAGTACATTGCCGCCGGTATGTGGAAGTACCAGAAGGAAAACGCTCCAAATGTAACCCTGGACGTGGTTTTTGCAGATGATGATGCTGCGAAGCAAGTGAGCCAGATTGAGACATTTATCTCCAAGAAGGTAGATGCCATCGTCCTGAACCCCGTTGACAAGATTCAGTCTGCTGCGGCTGTTGACGCTGCTGCAGAAGCAGGCATTCCGGTCATAACAGTTAATACTATTTCGGACAGCAAAAATGTAACTGCCCATGTAGGTTCTGATGATATTGAAGCCGGCAGATTGCAGATGCAGCGCCTGATAGATGTGTGCGGTAAGGACGCAAAAGTTGCATATGTGAATGCTGTGCTTGGCCACTCTGCACAGGTATTCCGTGAAATAGGCTACAAGGAAATACTTGAAGCCAATCCGTCGGTCGAACTGGTCGCCGTTGACACGGCCAACTGGTCTGCTGATGAGGCTTTGAAGCTGGTTGAGAACTGGCTGCAAAGCGGAAAGCAAATTGATGCTATTGCCTGCCAGGCTGACTGTCAGTTGCTGGGCGTTATAACCGCAGTAGAGAATGCCGGCATGATTGGGAAAATCAAGTTATCAGGTATGGACTGCGTTAACGAGGTATTGGATGCCATTGAAGAAGGAAAGGTTGACAGCTCAATATGGCAGGACGGTGTAGGCCAGGGTGAACACTCCATAAGGCTGGCTATCGACGCTGCAAACGGTAAAGAAATATCGGATTATATGATTCCCTATGAAGTCTGCACAAAAGATAATCTTGACCACTACAGAAAGTTAGCTGCTGAAAGGGATGACCTTGCCAAGCAGTATTTCTAATCTTTCTTCATAGGGGGTGTTGTGAAGCGGGTAGAAATACCCGCTTTGCAACAAGCTAAAATGTTTTTGCCGGCGCTTTTGCCGGTGCATAATTTTCTCTGAAGGGGTGGGAGAGAGTGTAATGGCCGGTGAGATTATTCTTGAAATGAAAAATATCCATAAGAGGTTTCAGGGCGTATATGCTTTAAACGACGTATCCTTTACACTTCGCAGGGGGGAAGTCCATGCGCTGGTTGGTGAAAACGGCGCAGGAAAATCTACACTGATGAAAATTCTTGCGGGTCTTTATCAGCCGGATCAGGGCGAGATAGTCCTAAACGGTGAAAAAGTTGTGTTCAGGTCGGTAAAGGATGCGCAAAAAGCAGGTATCAGTATGATTTTCCAGGAATTCAACCAGGTAAAGTATATGACGGTCATGGAGAATGTTTATCTTGGCAGAGAGCCGATGACAAGGCTGAAACAGGTTGATTATAAAAAGATGTATGCTGATACCAAGGAAATACTTGACAAATTGGAAGTCGACATAGATCCGAGAAAAAGGGTTTTCGATCTGACCGTGGCAAAAATTCAGTTGGTGGAGATTGTAAAGGCTATCTCCTTCAATTCGGACATAATTATTATGGATGAGCCCACTTCTGCCTTAAGCGACACCGAAATTGAGAATCTTATGAGGATTGTACGAAATCTCAGGGATGAAGGCAAAGCGATTGTATTTATTTCCCACAAGCTGGAAGAAATATACGGGGTATGCGACCGGGTAACGGTGCTGAGGGATGGATATTTTATCGGATCGGACATGGTAGCCAGCATTGGAATAAACGATCTTATCAAGATGATGGTGGACAGGGAAATAACCGAGATGTTCCCGAAATACAAGGCTGAAATAGGTGAAGTTGTACTAGAGGTGAAAAACCTCTGTCGCCGTGGTGAATTTGAAAACGTAAGCTTTAAGCTTCACAAGGGAGAGATACTGGGATTGGCAGGGCTTATGGGCGCAGGCAGGACAGAAATTGCTGAAAGTATAGTTGGAATGAGAAAACTTGATAGCGGTGAAATATATCTAAACGGCAGTAAGATAGCAATCAAACAACCTAAAGACGCCGTGAGAAGAGGAATTGTTCTGGTGCCTGAGGACAGGAAAAAGAATGGGCTTGTTTTAAAGCTGTCGATTAAGAATAATATTCTGATGTCTTCGGTTGAAAGGTGCGTAAAAACCGGTAGTATAAGAAAGAATCTAGAGAAAAAATACGTAAGTAAATACATAGAGCTGCTGGAGATAAAAACAAGCGGGTATAACCAGGTTTGTGCAAATCTCAGCGGAGGGAATCAACAAAAAGTTGTCATCTCAAGAGTGCTGAACGCTGATCCTCAAATCATCATACTTGATGAACCGACCCGAGGAATAGATGTCAAGACCAAATCTGATGTTCACAGGCTTATGTCGCAGCTTGCCCGGCAGGGCAAGGCCATAATCATGATATCCTCCGAACTTCCGGAGATACTGGGTATGAGCGACAGGATAATAGTTTTGCACGAAGGCCGGGTGACAGGCGAATTAAAGCGTGAGGAAGCCGACCAAAAAACTATAATGCGGTATGCTGTAGGACATCAATAATATAGGGGTGAAAAAAATGAACATAATTAAAACAAGAAAGATAAACGGCAATATTGATTTACGGCACATAATGCAGAATTATGGGATAATTATAGGGTTCGTGCTGATGTTTATCATATTTTCCGTTACGGCGGATAACTTTTTTGAGCTCCAGAACTTCCTGATCATTCTGAGACAGGTTTCATGTATCGGTATAGCTTCACTGGGCGTCGGCATGCTGATAATAATGAATGCCATTGATCTTTCGGTGGGTTCAATGTTTGCGCTGACAGGTGTTTGCGCAGGTCTGATGGTATCCACGACGGCGACAGGCAAGGGAATGCCCGCAATACTTGCATATGCGGTAGGCATAGCTACCGGTGTTGCTTTCGGGGCATTCAACGGCATAATAATTGCCAAGGGAAAGATTCCACCCTTTATCGTAACCATGGGTACAATGTCAATAGCAAGAGGATTGGCGCTGATACTTGCCCATGGCATGCCGGTGGGGAACTTTACAGATGAATTTAACTACCTGGGGACCAGTTTCATCGACCCGTGGAAGTTGGTTCCCTGGACGGTGGTTATATATGTGCTGGTTATCCTGCTTATCGACTTTGTATTAAAAAAGCGTCCGTTCGGCAGGCACATTTATGCTGTCGGGGGCAATGAAGAAGCTGCAAGGGCAGCGGGCATCAATGTCGACGCGGTAAAAATAAAGGCTTATCTTCTTAATGGCGCGCTATTGGGATTTGCAGGCACTTTGATGGCTTCCAGGCTGAAATCGGCGGCGCCGGCGCTGGGGGCAGGCTACGAGCTTGATGCCATTGCGGGATGCATCATCGGCGGCATCAGTTTTACCGGCGGGCTGGGAAATGCGTGGAGTGCAGTGCTTGGGGCAACAATTATCGGCACAATAAACAATGGCATGGATCTTTTAGGAGTGGATGCTTTTTACAAGCAGATTGTCAAGGGTTTAATTATAATAATCGCCGTGTTGATAGACAGAAAGAGAACCGGCAGGGCATAGGGATTAGATTACACTGTAAAGGGGATGTTGGAATGAATAAGATTAAGGTATGTATTGTCGGCTGCGGCAGGATATCCACACTTCAATCTCTTGCATACAAGAACCATCCGGATGCTGAGATTTATGCGGTTTGTGACCTGAATGAGGCCAGGGCAAAGGAAAAAGCGTCGGAATGGGGTGCTGAAAAGATCTATATAAACTACGAGGAAGCTCTTAAGGACCCCGAAATTGATGCCGTCGAACTGCTTGTACCTCACCACTTGCACTGCAAGATGACCATTCAGGCATGTGAGGCGGGAAAGCATGTTTCTTTACAGAAACCCATGGCTATGAGCCTTGAGGAAGCTGACATGATGATAGAGGCTGCCAAAAAAGCAGGCGTCAAGTTTAAGGTATATGAGAATTTCGTGTTTTATCCTCCGTACGTTAAAGCCAAGGAATTGATAGACAACGGAGAAATTGGGGAGCCCATTTCGATCAGGATAAAGCTGAACGCGGGAAGACAGAACCTGGGCTGGCACGTGGAGGAATCCACATGGTCATGGAGAATGAAGGAAGAAACCTGCGGAGGAGGCCCATTGGTATTTGATGACGGTTACCACAAGTTTTCAATAGCGAAATACCTCATGGGTGATGTTGAAAAGGTTTTTGCATGGATAGACAGGACAGATGTAATACCCGGCGTATTTTATGAAGATGCGCCTGCGATGATAGCATGGAAATATAAAGACAGCAAGAAATATGGCTTCATGGATGTCACTTTCTCCAAGGACCTGTATATTAATACCGATTATTACGTTTGCGATGAAAGGGTTGAAGTAACCGGCACCAAGGGTGTTCTCTGGGTGACAAGGTGTACTGCCAAAATGCTTCAGATACCAACCCTGATTGTATACAAGGATGGGCGTACAATATCTTATGAAGGGCTCAGGGACGACTGGGCGGATTCCTTTATTGATTCAACAAATGACTTTATCAGTTCTATTAAAAACAATACGGAGCCCAGGCTAACCGGAGAAGAAGGCAGAGAGGTATTGAAGTTTGCCCTTGCCGCGCTGGAATCGTCTAAATTGAACAAGGAAGTCTATTTAGACGAACTTGAGGCCTATAAAGCAAGGTGACCGGTTTAAACGCGAATAAACACTCCCCCCCGACCGATCCGGCAGGGGGTTTTTATTTTTTAGTGTTTTCCTGTCAACGATATTTTGGTCCATAACATGTCTAACAGCCCTTGTAACGCTCTTCTTTTAATCCCTTTTAATGTGTTTCTGCATGGATTCAAACGGGTAATTATTAGATAAGCATTTGTACGTATGATGTTTAAGTTACAGTTTCTGTTGTGAGGTGGTGATATGGGCAAAACTGTCGACTTTACCAGGACAATATACGAGATTTGCCGTGATGATCCGGAGATTGTGCAAATCATGACCAACCTGGGGTTTGAAAATATCGCAAATCCTGCCATGCTGAATACGGCGGGCCGTTTCATGACAATCCCAAGAGGAGCTGCAATAAAAGGAATACAAATGGAAAAGATAAAAGATGAATTTACAAGAAGAGGATATAGAATCAGGGAATAAGGAGGATATTTATGAGCGAATTCATCAACAACCGCGAATACAGGCAAAAGGTACTGAAGGAGATTATTTTGGAGCTGCATAACGGCAAAAGTGTCGAAGAAGTCAAACCACGGTTTGAAAAGCTGATCGAGGGCATATCTCCCAGCGAGATATCTGAAATGGAACAAGCGCTCATAATGGAAGGCATGCCGGTGGAGGATATACAAAGGCTCTGTGATGTTCATGCGGCGCTTTTCAAGGGCTCTATTGAAGAAATCCACAGGCCGCAGAGACCGGAAGATGAACCAGGGCATCCCATTCACACTTTCAAGCTTGAAAACAGGGAGCTTGAGAAGCTGATAAACGACAGGATAAAACCTCACATTGAAGCTCTCCGGAGTAATGACAGCCTGGAAAATGCCAATATCCTCGCAGAAGATTTTGCTGCCCTCTGGGAAATCGACAGGCATTATTCAAGAAAGGAAAACCTGTTGTTCCCCTTTATGGAAAAGTACGGCATAACGGCGCCGCCAAAGGTAATGTGGGGCGTGGATGACGAGATCAGGGACGCTATCAAGGAAACACGCAAACTTCTCTCCAATTATGACGGCAACAGCGATGAAGCAGCAGGGAAGGCCGAAGAGGCGGTAAACAAGGTGACCGAAATGATTTTCAAGGAGGAGAGCATCCTGTTTCCAATGGCGTTGGAAACATTGACCGAGGATGAATGGATAGAAATAGAGCAGGAGAGCGATGAGATAGGTTACTGCCTCACCGGACCTGCAGGAAAATGGGCACCTGCCAGGGTAAATTTGGAGGAAAAGATGGCGGCCCAGGGGGAACAGCCTTCAAATAACGGATTTGTAAAATTTGATACCGGCATCCTTTCGCCGGAGGAAATCAGCGCCATTTTTAATACTCTGCCTGTAGATATCACCTTTGTTGGCAAGGATGGTACCGTGAAGTACTTTTCCCAGGGGAAAGAAAGAATATTTGCCAGAACAAAGACGATTATCGGCAGAGAAGTGCAAAACTGTCATCCGCCTGCAAGCGTCCACATCGTGGAGAAGATTGTAGAAGATCTGAAATCGGGAAAGAAGGACCACGAGGATTTCTGGATCAGGATGGGAGACATCTACGTATATATCCGGTATTTTGCCGTGAAAAATGAAAAAGGCGAGTTCCTGGGAGTCTTGGAGGTAACGCAGAATATTAAACCATACAGGAGATCACAGGAGAAAAAAGGCTGCTATCGGACGCGTAACAGAAGTATAAGGGCAGTATAACAAAGCACAGAAGCATGAATATATACTTGTAATGGTAATACCATAAAAACCTGACATGCATATGTCAGGTTTTTATGGTATTATGGTGATGTATTATGAACCATTTGAAGGAACTGGACCATGAAACTGGAACGGATGCTATCCATAATAACATACCTGGTAAACCATCAAAAGGTGAAGGCGCAGGAATTGGCGGATAAATTTGAAGTCTCCGTACGCACGATATACAGGGATATAGATGCGATTTCACAGGCAGGAATCCCCATAACCACTTTTCAGGGTGCGAATGGAGGAATAGGCATTGTTGAGGGATATAAACTTGATAAGAATGTTCTTACGAGCGAGGAGATCTTAAATATAGTTGCAGGTCTGAAAGGGCTTAACAGCATCAATGAGGATATTAAAATAAAGCTTTTGATAGAAAAACTCACCGGCCTGGCAAATAAGTCCGATTATATTGCGACAGGCAATGAAATTATGATTGATTTATCCCCCTGGAACAAAAATGATCAGTTGGGTTTAGAATACAGGAATTAAGAAAGGCCGTCAGGAACCGGAAAATTATTGAATTTACATACTATAGCAATGAAAAGCTTACAAAAAGAAAAGCGGAACCATACGTTATCGTTTTCAAGGATACGAACTGGTATCTTTATGCCTATTGCCTTTTGAGAAGGGACTTCAGGCTGTTTAAGCTGAGAAGGATGAGCGGCTTGAAAATCACCGGTACCAGCTTTGACACCAGGGAATTTTCACTTGACAAAGTGGAATGGGACGAGAAATATGACGGGATAAGCAGGCAAACATAGTTGTTTTGTTTGACAAATCCATGGAATATTCCGTAAATGATATTTTTGGCATGGATAACTATGAAATTGCCGGGGACGGTAGGTTGAAAGTAACTTTCCAAATGCATGTAACTACATGGCTGTATGGCTTTTTATTAGGGTACGGAGACAAGATTGAGGTTTTGGAGCCTGCGGAACTACGGGACAAAATAAAAAACATGGCAAAGAGCATCTGCGAAGCATATGAAAAAACATGACAGGCGGTTGTCAGGTTAGATTTGATAATATAAACTCCTGCCTTTTCATTTAAATTAGAGGAGGCAAATTATGGACAGGCAGAAAGGCATAGCATTTCGCGGGCTTGCATGCGCCGTGTACAGCAAAACAGTGTTTGTGTCAGCTGCGGAAATGATGGCTGCAAGGATAAGGAAGCGTGTAAAAACCTACAATGCTGCAAGGCAAGAAATATCAACGGATGCCGGGAATGCGACGAATTCCCGTGCAGCGGCAATATGCTTGACAATAGGAGAATCAGAGCCCGGCATATATTAATGATACAAAAAACAATAAGCCGCTACCTGATGGCGGCCTTGTTTTTTGAATCGGATATCAGTTTTTTGCATTATTTTCGCCAGGTTTTGCGATTGTTACACGCATACTATTTGCTAACGGCGCTAAGGGCTTTTGCCAACTTCGATTTTTTCCTCGCAGCGGTGTTTTTGTGAATTACGTGTTTAGCAGCCGCTTTATCGATAATTTTCATGGTCTCGTTAAATATGACCAATACGTTTTCGTCATTTTGATTAATTGCTTCTTTGCATTTTTTTATGGCTGTCTTAAGCGCAGACTTTTGGGCCGTATTTTGCAAAGTCTTTGCCCTTGCGACTTTTACTTTTTTTATTGCGGATTTTACATTTGGCAAACATATCACCTCCTGCGATTGAATTTGGCTAATTAACACCAGATATTCTAGCATGAAAATTTTTAAAAAGCAAGGAAAATAAAAGAGGACGCATGAAAAAATGTGGAATTGTCTACTGACCGGACCCGGAGTTTATATCGGGCCGAGAATGACAGGCATGTGATTGCAAAGCTATAAAATTAAATATTTGTAAATTTTTAATAGTAGTGTAATATATTCTTGGAAACTAAAGAATTAAATAAACTCATCAGAAGAATGACGGGGGAGAAGTGATGATATGGCGGTAAAAATAAAGGAAGTAATTGATACGCTGACAGCGGATGCAGAACCTGTCACGCCGACGGTTGACAAGCTCGAGACCGGAAGGCCGGAAACGATAGTAAAGGGAATTGCCATTACCTTTCTGGCGACGCATGAAATCATTGAAAAAGCGAAAAACCTGGGCGTAAACCTTCTTATCTCCCATGAAGGTATCTTTTTCAGTCATCATGACAGGAGGGAAATACTGAAGGGAGATCCTGTTTTTGAGGAAAAACGCAGGCTTCTTGAAGAATGCGGTATGGCTGTATTCCGTTTCCACGACAGTATTCACCGTTATCAGCCGGACGCCATTACACAGGGATTGGTGGAATCTTTAGGGTGGACGGGCTGCGAAGTTGAAAGCCTGCCGGATGCTTCGATACTGGAAATACCGGAAACAACCATGAAGGAAATCGTTTCAACGGTAAAAAACCGGCTTTGCCTGCCGTACGTGCGTTTTACAGGGGATCCGGCGACGCCTTGCAGGCGGGTTGGGTATTTGCGGGATACAGCGGCTCGGGCGATACCGTGATACCTATTCTAAACAAGAAAACCTGGACCTGGTAATCTACGGGGAAGGGCCGGAGTGGGAGATCCCCGAATACGTCCGGGATGCGGCATACCAGGGAAGAAACAAGGCTTTAATAGTATTGGGACACGCGGAAAGCGAAGTGCCGGGCATAGAGTATTTTGCCGTCAGACTCCGGGATAAATTTCCGGGGATTCCCGTGCACTATATTCCGTATAAGCCTATTTTTCAAATAGGGTAGCGGGGGACACGGATAAAAACCGTCAAAACTTATGCTTATTTTTTTCGCCTGTTGTGTGGAAAGATATATCCGGGCAATGAAAGAAAAGAATTGCACAATTGCTGGAATGAAAGGTTGGACAATGGCAGGGATGAAAAGCGTAAGAACTGATTTGACACTGGAGGCTCATGAACTGCTCAGGGAGCAGGCACTGAAGGAGAAAGGCGGGCAGCGGGATATTCCCGGTGTCAGCGTGGAAAATGACGGTGACAACGATATAAAAATCACCAGGGTGCGTGTCGTTACACCGGCAGGCGAAAAAGCCATAGGAAAACCCATGGGAAATTACATTACGCTGGAAGTACCGGGGTTGAAGGAAAATGACCAGGTTCTTTATGAAAAAACATGCAAGGCGCTGGCGAAGGAACTGGCGCAAGTATTGAAACTCGGCGAGAAAACGCTGACACTGGTCGTAGGCCTGGGCAACTGGAATGTAACGCCGGATGCGCTCGGACCGAAAGTTGTCTCAAGCATGATGGTTACGAGGCATCTGCTGGAATACCTCCCGGAACAGGTGGATGAAGGCGTGAGGCCGGTATGCGCTGTAGCGCCCGGTGTGCTGGGTATAACCGGTATTGAAACGGGTGAAATCGTAAAAGGCATAGCTGAACGCATCAGGCCGGATTATATAATAGCTATTGACGCGCTGGCTTCACGGAAAATAGAGAGAGTCAACACGACGATCCAAATCGCCGATACCGGCATATCGCCCGGTTCCGGCGTCGGAAACAAGCGGATGGAGCTTTCGATGGCAACGTTGGCGTATTCCGGTGATTGCAATAGGCGTCCCCACGGTGGTTGACGCGGCAACGATGGCAAACGACGCGATCGACCTGGTGCTGGACAGCATGATCGAGCAAGCACCTGAGGGTACGGATTTCTACAAAATGCTGAAAACCATAGACAGGGACGAAAAACATATGATGATACGGGAGGTGCTGGAGCCGTACGCAGGAAACCTGGTGGTTACGCCAAAGGAAATTGACGAGGTAGTGAGGAGGGTGGCAAAAGTTATTGCAAATGGCCTGAATATAGCTCTCCATCAAGGCATAACTCTTGACGACGTTAACAGGTACGTAAATTAGCAGTGGCAGTAGTGGGGGCAAGGTAATGGGGTCTCAAGGCGGTCTGGTCAGGCTTGATTCTGATCAGCACCCGCATTAGAACAAGTGAATAATTCAAGCCTGACCCCATTGCCCTTACCACGCTGCTGCACTGCTGCATCCTAATGATATAAGTTGATTTATGCGGCCCGATAGGGTATAAATATTATATGATTATAGGGGGGAATAGCTATGCAGTATAGGAAATTTGGCAGGTACGATTTTGAAGTTTCAGCTCTCGGATTTGGTACAATGCGTCTTCCTACTGAAGGAGATATCGATCACGGCAACAGGTTAAGCGGGAAAATTGTTGAAGACGAAGCTATTCGCATGCTGCGTCATGCAATCGACCATGGCGTCAATTATATTGATACCGCATACGGATATCATGAAAAAAGAAGCGAAACACTCACGGGAAAAGCCCTGAAGGACGGGTACAGGGACAAGGTCATGCTGGCAACGAAGTCGCCGGTGTGGTTGGTCGAGAAGCCGGAGGACTTTGACAGGATCCTTGATGAACAGCTGAAAAAGCTTCAGACGGAATACCTGGATTTTTATCTGCTTCATTCGCTAAACCTTGATTTGTGGGAAAACAAAGTTCTTAAGTTTGACCTGATACAGCGCGCCGAAGCCGCCCAAAAAGCGGGGAAATTTAAGTATCTGGGTTTCTCGTTCCATGACGAATATGATGTTTTCGTAAAGATTGTAGATAGTTATGACAAATGGGATTTCTGCCAGATCCAGTATAATTACATGGATATAGACTACCAGGCAGGAACAAAAGGTTTAAAATATGCGGCCTCAAAAGGACTGGCCGTAGTCGTGATGGAACCGCTGCTTGGCGGAAGGCTTGCCAACCCTCCTAAATATATCGAGGCCATGCTGGAAGAAAACGGTGTGGACAGATCTCCTGTCGATCTTGCATTGCAGTGGCTTTGGAGCCAGCCCGAGGTTACTGTGGTATTAAGTGGTATGAGCACCATGCAGCAGGTTGAGGAAAACCTGGAAAGCGCTAAAAATTCAAAGGTTGGCTTGTTAAGTCCCGAAGTCATGGAAATCATCGACCGTGTGCGCAACAAGTACAGGGAGAGAGCGGTGATTCCGTGCACCGGGTGCAGCTATTGCATGCCATGTCCGAATGATGTAGACATACCGAAAAACTTTGATATCTATAACAACGGCATTATCCATGAAGACATCAAGGGCGCAAAGGTCATCTACAATGGGATCTTCAGTGAATCAAAACGTGCCAGCGAATGTGTCGGCTGCAAGGTTTGTGAAGACAAATGCCCGCAGGGGATAGAAATCAGCACGTGGATGGAAAAAGTGGATAAGGCGCTGAAAGGTTTACCAGAGATGTCATGAAGCAAAGAGGAAGATATTTTGTAATACTGGCACTGGTTGTGGCACTCTGGAACACCAAGGTTATAAAACCGTTGAAAATTTTCGCGGTGTTCCTCCACGAACTGGGGCATTCCCTTATGGCTGTCATATTTGGCAACGGGATACAGGGGTTCAGGATAAACCTTGATGAAAGCGGTTATGCGTTAACTTTGCCCAAAAATGAGTTTTCCGCGTTTATGATTGCCAACGGGGGATACTTGGGCAGCGTACTGTTTGCGCTTTTGATACTTCGGCTGAAAAGAACGGAGGCTAAAAAGTCGATAATGGGAGTTGCCGCGATACTGCTGCTGGGTGTTTCAATTGCTTATGGCAAGTCCGTATTTACTATTGTATATGCTGCAATATTTTCCGGCTTTGTACTTCTGCTGTACATGTTCCGTAACGATAAGCTTTATGACTGGGTTGTCGACATTATAGGCGTGGCAAGTGTGGCTTATGCCGTGTATGATACTTTTGTCGATACGATTCTGCTGCATATAAACATGAAATTGAACCTGGTACAGGGATTATGGACACACCAGCCTGTTACAGACGCGATGCTGCTTGAGGAAATGACACGGATACCGGCAGTAGTATGGGGCATTATATGGCTTGTGACAGCATGTGCCGCGGTATATTCCACTATAATCGGTGGTAAAAGGACAACCGCGTCAAGGAGCGGCAGGAGAAAAGCCTAACTAAGTGAAAACAGCAGGGCATAGCATGAGAGAACGGCAGGAGGGACATGCACGTATGGATAAGCTTAAATTAATGAAAGAAAAGATAGATTTGCTCAATAAGGCAGCCAAGGCTTATTACCAGGAAGACAGGGAAATAATGACCAACCTGGAGTACGACAGGCTTTACGACGAACTGCAGGAATTGGAAAGACAAACAGGAATAGTTTTTTCCGACAGCCCAACCAACCGCGTTGGATATGAACTGTTGTCCGGACTGCCTAAAGAACGCCATGAAAAGCCCATGCTGTCGCTGGATAAAACAAAGGACCCGGCGGCTTTGAAAGCCTGGCTGGGCAACCAGGCAGGCGTGTTGTCCTGGAAACTTGATGGGATTACCATTGTCCTGACGTATTCCGAGGGAAGGCTTGACAAGGCCGTGACAAGGGGGAACGGCGAGATTGGCGAAGTCGTTACGAATAATGTGAGAGTATTTAAAAACGTTCCGCTTGTCATCCCATACAAGGGTACGCTGGTTTTGAGAGGGGAAGCCGTAATCAGTTATTCGGAATTTGAAAGAATCAACAGTGAAATCGGCGACGAAAGCATTAAGTATAAAAACCCCAGGAACTTGTGCAGCGGAACGGTAAGGCAGCTAAACAACAAGGTCACCGCGGAAAGGAATGTTCATTTCTTTGCGTTTTCGCTGGTAAAAGCAGATGATGGAGGTATTGCCGGATCACGCGCGGCCCAGCTTGAGTGGCTTGCATCGCTGGGATTTGATGTTGTTGAGTTTAGAAGGGTGGACTCAGCCGGGCTCGAAGATGCAATATCCTGGTTTGAGAAGCAAATCGGGAAAAATGATTTTCCTTCGGACGGCCTGGTTTTAACGTATGACGACGTGAAATACGGGGAATCCCTCGGCGCAACTGCGAAATTTCCCAGGGATTCAATTGCTTTTAAATGGCGTGATGAAGTAAAAGAAACAAAATTGCTTAAAATCGAATGGAGCGCATCGCGGACGGGCTTGATAAACCCCATTGCCGTATTCGAGCCGGTTGAACTGGAGGGTACGACGGTCAGCAGGGCTAGCCTGCACAACATAAGCATTATGGAGGATCTGGAAATCGGTATTGGCGACACCGTCAGGGTTTACAAGGCCAACATGATCATCCCGCAGATTTCGGAAAACCTGACAAGAAGCGGACAGGTGGAAATCCCTGAGGCTTGCCCGGTGTGCGGCGGCGCGGCGCAAATCCGGCAGAATATCGATGTAAAATACCTCTACTGTGTCAATCGCCTGTGCCCTGCAAAAAAGCTGAAGATGTTCTGCCTGTTTACGAGCAGGGACGCAATGAACATAGAAGGGCTGTCCGAGGCGACACTGGAAAAATTTATCGCGGAAGGGCTGATAAAAGAGCCGGCCGATATATTCAGGCTGGGGAATTACAAGGAAAAAATCATTGCTATGGAAGGATTCGGAGAAAAGTCTTTTGCAAGGCTTGTTGACGCGATTGAGAGGGCGAGGGAGACTAATACGGTAAGGCTCCTTTATGGCCTGGGGATACCGAATATCGGACTGTCAAACGCGAAGCTCATATGCCGTGAATTCGGCTACGACTGGGATAAAATACAAAACGCGTCATATTCGGAATTGATAGATATAAACGGCATAGGAGAAATCATGGCTAACGCTTATGTAAGTTTCTTCAGTGATGAGCAAAACAGGAAAATGGTTGCTGATATCCTTGAGGAAATTGAATTTGAGCCGGTACAGGCTCCGGCAGGCAATTTGAGGTTTGAAAACATGACCTTTGTCATTACCGGCTCCCTTAAGCATTTCAAAAACAGGGATGAACTTGTTGCCGTCATAGAGGAGAATGGCGGCAAGGTGTCCGGCTCCGTATCTTCAAAAACAACTTACCTTGTGAATAACGATATCACGTCGGGATCAAGCAAAAATAAAAAAGCCAAGGAACTTGGCATAAACATAATAACTGAAGATCAACTTATCGAAATGCTAAGGTGATGATTTTATACCTTCTTCATTTCCTTTGCCCAGGTATCTTTAAGGCCTGCTGTACGATTGAACACCGGCTTGCCGGGAGCGCATTCCGTATCGGCGCAGAAATAACCCATCCGGAGGAACTGGTAATGATCGCCGGGCTTCGCAGAGGCAAGGCTCGGCTCAATTTTGCAGCCAGTAAGCACTTCCAGTGAACTTGGGTTGATTACTGAGTGCAAATCCTCTACGGAGCCGGGGTCAGGGTGGGTAAACAGGTGATCGTACAGGCGCACTTCTGCATCAAGCGCATGCGCCGCAGACACCCAGTGGAGAGTTCCCCTGATCTTGCGGCCGTCGGGTGCGTTGCCTCCTCTTGATTCGGGATCGTACGTGCAGTGGAGCTCCGTAATATTTCCTTTGTCGTCCTTGACGGCATACTCGCACTTGATTATATATGCACTTTTCAGCCTTACTTCATTGCCGGGGTACAGCCTGAAGTATTTTTTCGGCGGATTTTCCATGAAATCATCCTGCTCGATGTACAACTCACGCGTGAACGGGACTTTTCTTGTTCCCATATCAGGATTTTCCGGGTTGATTTCCACGTCAAACCACTCTACCTGTCCTTCCGGGTAATTGTCCAGGACAACTTTCAATGGCCTTAGCACTGCCATTACCCTCGGGGCGGTCGGATTCAGATCTTCGCGGATACAGTGTTCAAGCAATGCATAATCGACGATACTGTTTGTTTTGGCCACACCTATTCGGCTGCAAAAATCCCGGATGGAGGCGGGAGTATATCCTCTTCTCCTAAGCCCCGACAATGTCGGCATCCTCGGATCATCCCAGCCTGAAACGATACCCTCGTCGACCAGCTGCAACAGCTTTCTCTTGCTCATTACCGTGTAGGAGAGGTTCAGCCTTGCAAACTCTATCTGGCGCGGCCTTGCGTCAAGTCCCGCATTGTTTACGACCCAATCGTAAAGCGGCCTGTGATCTTCATACTCGAGCGAACATAACGAATGCGTGATGTTTTCTATCATGTCTTCAATCGGGTGGGCAAAATCGTACATCGGGTAAATGCACCATTTGTCACCTACCCGGTAGTGCTGCACCTTCATAATACGGTAAATAACGGGATCCCTCATGTTTATATTCGGGGAAGCCATGTCTATTTTTGCCCGCAAAACCCTGGAACCTTCTTCAAATTCTCCTGCCTTCATGCGTTCAAACAAGTCAAGGTTTTCTTCAACGGAACGGTTCCTGTAGGGGCTTTCTTTCCCGGGCGAGGTCAGCGTGCCCCTGTACTCCCTTATTTCGTCCGCGCTTAGGTCACAGACGTACGCGAGGCCTTTCTTTATCAGCCTTACCGCGCATTCGTACATTATATCAAAATAGTCAGAGGCGTAATAAAGAGCGTCCCATTGGAATCCCAGCCACTTGATATCTTCCTGTATGGACCTGGCATATTCCTCGCTTTCCTTGATCGGGTTAGTATCGTCATAACGGAGATAGCAGCGTCCGTTGTACTTCCTGGCAGTAAGGAAATCTATGCATAATGCCTTTGCATGCCCTATATGAAGGTAACCGTTCGGCTCCGGCGGGAAGCGTGTGACTATTGAATCCTTATCGACCCTTCCGCTGCGGATATCTTCGTCAATAATGTCATATATGAAATTTGAACCTAAATCTGTCGCTTCATTGCGTGTTGCATCCGTTTCCATGGTTTCATTCCTCCAGTTTTTCGATACCTGTTTCAATCCTGCGAAGAGATTCGCTTTTGCCGAGGAGTTCAGCCAATTCCGAAGCTCCCCCGGGGGTCGCTTTTTTGCCCGAAAGCGCAGTGCGTACAGGCCAGAGCACCTGACTGTTTTTTATACCGAGCTGCGCGGCAAGATCTGTAAGAACTTCATATATTACGCTGTTTTCCCATGGCTCGGCATCCTCCAGCACCGGCAGTGCCGCCTTGAGACTTTTAAGCGCTATTACCGCATCGGTCTTCATTTTTTTGTGTTCATACAAGGATATGTCATATTCAGGCAGTTCCAACAGGAAGTCAATCGCATCCGGTATGGACGACAAGACATCGGTCCTTGGCTGAAGCAGCCTGCTTAACCTGAACGTGTCTATCCCTGCATCAAGCAAAGCCTTGCTGTAATACGGGCTTGCGACTTTATGAAAATCCTCGGGCGGCATTTTGCGTATATATTCCCCGTTCATCCAGTTGAGCTTGTTTATGTCAAATACGGCGGGAGCTTTGCTGATGCCCCGTATATCGAAAGCCTGCTCCAGTTCTTTCAGTGAGAATAGCTCCTGCGTCGTTCCCGGACTCCAGCCAAGCAGGGCAATGTAATTCACGACGGCTTCCACGAGATACCCCTGCGAGATAAGATCCTCAAAGGACGGATCACCGCTTCGCTTTGACATCTTTTTGCCGTCGGGCTTTATTATCGTCGATACATGGATATAAGTCGGTATCTCCCATCCGAAAGCCTGGTAGAGCAGGTTGTATTTCGGCGTGGAAGAAAGGTATTCATTCCCCCTGACGACATGTGTTATGCGCATAAGGTGATCATCCACGACATTGGCGAAGTTGTAGGTCGGCAGGCCATCTGACTTGATCAGCACCTGGTCTTCAAGCTCACTGTTGTCAACGGTAATCGTGCCGTAAACGGCATCTTCAAAACTGGTACTGCCGCTGTCGGGCATCCTCTGCCGGATTACGAACGGTTCACCGGCAGCCAGCCTGCGCTCGGCCTCCCGTTTGTCGAGGTCACGGCAGAACCTGTCGTACCTGTAGACCAGGCCTTCTTTCTCGAGCCTTTCTTTCTCTGCAGCAATACGTTCTTTTGAACAGAAGCAGTAATATGCTCCTCCCATATCAACAAGCTTTTTGGCATACTCCATGTAAATGTCTTTCCGCAGGCTCTGAACATACGGACCGTACGGCCCGCCGATATCGGGGCCTTCATCGTGTTTGAGGCCGGCTTTTTCAAGGGTGCTGAAGATAACATCAGCAGCGCCTTCGACATACCTGTCCTTGTCCGTGTCTTCTATTCTGAGTATGAACTTTCCGCCGTATTTCTTTGCGATCAAGTATTCATAAAGAGCCGTGCGCAAGTTACCGATATGCATATAGCCTGTCGGACTGGGCGCAAACCGCGTTCTGACTTCTCCCGCCATATGTCGCACCTCCATTGGAGCTAAGAATGTCAACAAAACTGCATGAATTTTTCTTTTGATTATAGTATTTACTATTATATAAGTCAAGAAACAGGGCAAAATGCATTTGGCAGGCAAGCAGGTGTTTTACTGCGCTGTGTTTTCCAAAGCCCGCGATAATTTGGCTATTGTATTTAGGGTGCGGATGGAATAATATATTATTAATGTAAAAAGCGATATAAAAAGGTTGTTCTTTTGAAAGGAGAGTTAAGCGATGTCGGTACTGGATAATATAACCAGGAAAGTGACGGATACGGCTAAGGCTGCGGCAAAAAAATCAAGCAGCGTTGTCGAGGTTACCAGGCTGAATATGAGCATTAATGCAGAAGAAGAAAAGATAAAAAAGCTGTACACGGAAATGGGAAAGCAATTGTACGAGGAATATTGCGAGGGCAAGGCCATAGATGGGAAGCTTTTGGAGAAATGCATGAAGATAGATGAAATAATAGCAAATATTGATGAAATGAGGGAGAAGATTCTCGAGCTTAAAAACGTCAAAGCATGCCCCAACTGCGGTATGGTGCTCGATATAAGTATGGAATACTGTCACAAGTGCGGAAAGAAACAAGAAGTCCCGGAACCGAAAACCCCGGAGAAACAGGAAGAGAATGAAGAAAAACAAGAGGAAAACACTTGACGAATTATTCAGGGAGAAAAAGAATGAAACTGGAAGATGCATTGCAAAAAATAAGGGGGCTTGATGAAAAAGCGCAGGCTATCGCACAAGCGCGCCTGGACTCCCTTACAAAGCCGCTCGGAAGCCTTGGCAGGCTCGAGGAGCTGGTAAGACGGATAGCTGGAATAACCGGGAAAACAAGTCCAAGTACTGACAAAAAAATGATAGTGGTCATGTGTGCCGATAACGGCGTCGTGGAAGAAGGGGTCAGTTCATGTCCCAAAACCGTTACGGCATCTGTTACCGTTAATTTCACGAAGGGCATAACAGGTGTAAACGTCCTCGGGTCCCATGCCGGGGCCGGCATAACAGTCGTCGATATCGGGGTGGATGGAGACATCGGTGAGAACGGGATCATAAACAGGAAAATCCGGCGCGGGACATGGAATATTGCTGAAGGCCCTGCCATGACTCGGGAAGAAGCAATAAAGGCTATAGAAACAGGCATTGATATAGTATGCGATCTATCCGCCGAGGGCGTAGATATATTCGGAACAGGAGAAATGGGTGTAGGTAATACAACTACCAGCAGCGCGGTGGCGGCTGTGCTCACGGGCAAGCCTGTCGAAACGCTTACCGGCAGGGGCGCGGGACTGACTGATGAAGGACTGGAAAACAAGATATATGTAATCAAAAAGGCAATTGAAGTAAACAAGCCGGAGCCGTCAGATCCGCTTGACGTTCTATCAAAGCTTGGCGGATTTGATATAGCCGGGCTGGCAGGTTGTTTTATAGGAGCCGCCGTTTGCAGGAAGCCCATTCTAATCGACGGGTATATTTCATCCGTTGCGGCATTGATAGCCACGCAATTGAACGCTGAGACAAGAAACTTCATGATTGCTTCACACGGTTCTGCAGAGCCCGGCAGCAAAGCGGTATTGGAAATGCTGGGGCTTGAGCCTCTCCTGTCCCTCGGCATGAGGCTTGGTGAAGGAACAGGCTGCGCGCTTGCTTTTCATATAATTGATGCAGCCCTTACAGCGTATAAAAAGATGGGTACTTTTGATGACGCCGGTATTGAGCAGTACAAGCCGCTTTCGTAGTCCGGCCAGGCATATGTCGCTGGTTTTTGCTCAAACGCGTTTAACCTGCAGCGTATTGATACAACCGGCATACAACAATTTCCGTCCGGCCAGGGACGGGATAACAGGAGGCGGGAATGCAATACGAAGTAAATATACACGATAAAGACGGGATACGCACCATAATTGCCGAAAAGGGAGCTAACCTGCTGGAACTCATGGTAAAAAGCGGTATATTCATGGATGCACCTTGCGGCGGCAAGGGTATTTGCGGTAAATGTGCCGTTAAGATAGAAGGGCTGACGGATGAAGTCTCCGATAGTGAAAAAAAGCTGCTGGGCAAGGACAGGATAAGAAAGGGATTCAGGCTGGCCTGCCGGGTTGTGGTTTCTTCACGGCTGGATGTATACCCGGATGCCGAGGAGGCGGAAGCATCAATTGTAATCGGCGGCAAATCACGCAGCATAACGGTTGAACCGATTATATCAAAACGGTACGTGGAGCTGGAACCGCCCTCGCTCGGGAACCAGGCTCCATACTTGGAAAAGGTACTTGGCTCCCGTAGCGAATGGTCTGAGAAGGGAAGTGCCCGGTTGCAAAGCCTGTCGCTTCTTCAGGAGCTTCCGGGCATACTTAAGAAAAGCGGTTATAAAGCGACGCTGGTGAGTATCGACGGCAGGCTGGCGGCGGTGGAGCCGGGCGACAGCACGGGAAGCTTTTATGGCGTTGCCTTTGATATAGGCACCACTACCGTGGCGGCTTATTTATATGACTTAAGTTCGGGCAGGCAGGCCGCGGCCGGCTCAATGCTCAACCCGCAGCGAAAGTATGGAGCAGATGTTATATCAAGGATTAATTATGCCGCCGGGGCAAGGAACAAAGGAACTGAAATGCAGAGCCTTATTGTTGCCTGCATAAATGAGCTTATTGAAAGACTTGCCCTTGAGGCCGGAATAAACACGAGTGCGGTATATTCCGCAGTTTTTGCGGGAAACACGACAATGCTGCATTTCCTTTTAGGCCTTGACACTGCCGATATTGCGGTTTCACCTTTTATACCCGTTACTACAGCACTTACATATTTTTCTCCGGAAGAGCTTGGGCTTAATATGAACAAATCCGGAATCGGAGCGGCATTCCCGGGCGTATCGGCATACGTGGGCGGTGATACCGTTGCCGCCATATTGTCCAGCGGCATGTATGAAAGGGACGAAATTTCGCTGCTTGTGGATATCGGTACCAACGGCGAGATTGTGCTGGGAGGCGCGAAGTGGCTTATGGCATGCTCCACTGCCGCCGGTCCGGCTTTTGAAGGCGCCAATATCCGCAATGGCATGGGAAGCGTCGTTGGGGCTATTAATACGGTAGGACCGGGCCCCGGTTTTGAATTTACGACAATTGGCAACGCAAAGCCGGTCGGCATATGCGGATCGGGTATAATAGACGTGACGGCGAGACTTCTTGATTCCGGGATAGTTGATGAGACAGGCAGAATGGCCGGCGAGGACGATGCCGGGCAATTTGGGCACGGTATCGGCAAAAGGCTCTTTATGATGGACGGTGAGAGGGCGTTCCTGATTGCAGACGGCAAGGACAGCCCGATAGCTGTCACCCAGGGGGATATCAGGGAGATACAGAACGCGAAAGCTGCAATAGCGGCAGGAATTGAAACACTGGCAAACGAGGCGGGTATAAAACCGGACGATATACAAAAGGTATACCTGGCCGGAGGATTTGGCAGTAATATCAAAATAGACACCGCCGTAAGAATCGGGTTGCTGCCGGGTGTTCTGAAAGACAGGGTGGAAGCTGTAGGAAACGCATCGGGGACAGGGGCTTCAGAAGGTCTTTTATCCCGTAACATGCTGAAGCTTTCCGAGAGTATCGCACAAAGCGTAAAATATGTCGAATTATCGGCATCAGCTTTTTTTACTGAAAAATATGTAGATAATATGCTATTCTAGAAAAGGATTTTCACCTCATTAAGCGAATACATATAACTGTAGGCAGTAAGATTGAGGAGGTATGCTTTTGTACAATAACATACAAAAAAATGCGCCTTTTGCGGAGAGAGCATCCCGGCCAAAGCCGGTCGTTGCCCTTATTGCGCAAGTGTGCTTGAAGTGCCTGTTGACGACAGTTAAAAAATAGAGACGGAGAAAGATGAGGGCGGCAAACAGGAATATACAGGACCCGGAGGGGGCGGAGCCGGAGATCACGTGCAAGAACCGGCGGCCGGTCAGGATATGCCCGCAAGTGAAAGCCAGGGACAAGCAACTTCCGGGGAAACCGGGAAAACGAGTGGATTACATGCGGGAACAGGGCCTTGGACGGAACAGGGTCATCAATACCGTTACGCTCCGCAGCCGGGGCATGGCAGAACCCCGTTAAGCAATGGAATGAAGGTATTCCTTACCGTAGTGTTTACATTATTTCCGGGTATAGGGCAGTTGGCCGGAATAATAACTGCCATTGTCTTTATGAGTTCCGAGGGAGACAGCGACAGGAGGTCTTTTGGCGCCGCGCTTCTGATTGCCTGCGTGGCCATGTTCGTGCTGTCATGTATAGGCTGTTTTATAATCTCGATTGCTACCCAGTCGATGTATAGCTGGCCTTGATTACCGACTTTCTTGCCGACTTCTTCGACCTGGCGGGATCGCTCGTCTGCCACCAGCTTCCTTCCAGATCGTTATATGCGGGGATGATGAAATTGCCGGTATGTGCCAGGGACACGGGGATTTATTCCGGCATCTTTATCTCTATGCTTTACCTGGCTGCGTTCCGTAGGCTTAAAGCCCAAAAACCGCCAGGGATAGCAGTGTCGGTACTTCTTTGCATCCTGATGCTGCCGATGATCCTGGACGGGACACTTTCTTACGCCGGTTTGATAGACACGGACAATGCCAAAAGGCTATATACCGAATTGCTTTTCGGCCTGGCGCTGCCCTTTTTCCTGGTACCGGCAGCGTACTACAATGCATACGGCTCAAATGATAAACCCGTGCTAAAAAGCGTCGCCGAGCTTATTCCTGTTTACGGAACAGGGGTTTTGGTTTGCATGCTGCTTTTGAAAGGCGTTGTGCCTTACCTGGTGGCAAGCTCAATATTTTTAGCCGGCCTGTTGTTTTTGCTGGTGAGGGTTTTATATACAATATTAGCACGGACAAGACGGTTTGAACGCGGGAAAATTTACTTGCTGTCATTTTCAGGTACGGTGCTTGTGCTGGCAGCATTATACCTGCTTTCATCGCTTGTGCTTCATCCGCTGAAAGATATTCTGATTGCCGGGTGAAGGGACTTTAAACGGGTAAAGGAGCTTTGAATTTAAAGGAGCCTAATTAGAAGGAGCCTTAAATTTATTAGATGGGCCAGAGGTTTTGATAATGGAAACAAAATCTGAAATACGAAAAAGGATACTTGAAGAAAGAGACATGCTGGATGCCGATGCGGTTTCTGAAAAAAGCGCCGCGATTGTAGAACGGCTTTGCTCACTGAAGGAATACGTGAATGCCGTGACAATAATGGCATACATGTCGGTGAGGAATGAAGTGCGCACCGATTTTTTCATAAAGCGCTGCATGCTTGACGGAAAGCTTGTGGCAATTCCGAAGGTGGAAAAAGGAGGACCTTCCGGGCGGCGAAAGCTGGAAGCGTATGTTATTAGAGAACCGGGGAAGGATTTGATAAAAGGGTGCATGAATATTCCCGAGCCCGACGCGGCCGTGCTGAAAAAGCTTGATCCGGATGATATCGACCTGGTTGTTGTACCAGGAATCGCGTTTGATTTCAGCAGGTACAGGATCGGTTACGGCGCAGGCTGCTATGACGGTTTCCTGCCACGGCTTAAGCCAGGTTGCCTGAAGGCGGGACTGGCGTATGAAATGCAGGTGGTTGAAAAAATTCCCGCGGAAAGCCATGACATACCGATGGACCTTGTCATAACGGAACACCGGGTAATATAGCGGGGCAACAAGGATATATCCCGGCAGGCAGAGGCCTGAAACAGTAAAAAATAAACCGTTCATTATTGAAAGGATGAACCAGATGAATAATAAACCAACGTTAACCGGCGCAAATAAAATGTTCTTTGTATTTACTGCCATATTCCTGGCATACCAGCTAATACTGGGAATGCTGCTTGGATCGTCGCTAAACGAGCACATATATATCATTATTATTGCAAACGAGGTTTTGATAGCTTTATCCGTACTGGTTTATAGTATTGCAAAAAAGCTAAACCTGAAGGAGACATTCCGGCTTAACAAGCTTGGGATTGTGCCGGCGCTGCTGATAATAGCGGCGTCGCTTCCCGCGACTTATGCAGCGGGTATGTTCAACAGCCTTCTAATATACCTTTTGCAATTCATAGGAGATATCCCGGTGCAAAGCATACCGACACCCGACAGCCTGCAGCAGCTTATGGCCGGTATTGTGGTAATAGGCGTGATGCCTGCTGTCTGCGAGGAGATAATGCACAGGGGTCTCATGCTGAAAGCTTACGAAAGGCGTGGCTCATACAAGGCGATAGTCTTTACCGCCATACTTTTCGGGCTTTTCCATTTTGATATTACAAACTTGCTGGGACCGATATTTCTGGGGCTTATCATCGGGTATTACGTTGTAAGGACAAATTCAATATTTGCCGGCATGCTGGCTCATTTTATGAATAATGCAATAGCGGTGGTGCTGCGGTTCCTGACCCGGCGATATGTAAAAGAGACAGTTGATTTATCAGGTGCGGAATTTAAGGCAAGCATAATCCTGGGCCTTGGCAGTCTTTTTGTTGTCCTGGTCCTCATGTACGCGTTTACAATTGTGACAAGGGGCAAGTCTGCGGTCAATCCGCGCATTTCCGGCATAAGGCAGGACATAAGGGCGGTATTCACTCATTGGCCTATTGTCCTGGTAATCTTGCTTTATATTTTTACCGTTATTTTATTTGTTTTGTCAATTGCCGCAAAAAAAATATACGGCGCCTGAAAAGCCGCGGAATTTGTGCTTGGCTTAATTACTAAAGTCTGCCCGCAGGTTATATAATATTACTGTATAACCTTTTTAAGAGGTGAGCCCACTTTGGACCTCAACTTTGATTTCAACCTTGTCCGTTCACAGAAGCTTCTTCTTATTCCCCAGCTGAAACAGGCTATTGAAATACTTGAAATGGATTCCCGCGAGTTGTTCCAATATATTGGAAGCCAGTTGGAGATAAACCCGGCGCTTGAGGAGGCCGGCCATTCCGCCGGGCAGATGGCGGACGACGGAATCCGCGCTTACTTTTCCGAGGATGACGTCATGCATGAAAACGGCGTATTTGACACAAATGAGCGAATAACAGGTATGCATGGCGGCGAGTTTTCCCTTAAGGATCACCTTTTAATCCGGCTTGAGTCGGTTTGTCCTGATAAGATGAGCTATGCGATCGGGGAATACCTGGTAGACAATACGGACGACAACGGTTATTTGCAGGTTGATACGCTTGAAGTGGCTGAGCACCTGGGAGTTCCTGAGGAAATGGTGATGAGGGTGCTTGAGAAACTTCAGGCGCTGGACCCGCCCGGTATTTGCGCCAGGAACCTGCGTGAATGCCTGTTGCTCCAGTTGTCGCAGATGGAAGAGCCTGATGATGAGGCCGTGCTGGTTGTTGATAAATTCCTGGACGCGCTGGCAAGCGACGATGCTGATTCAGTGGCGAAAGCCACCGGGATGCCGGCGGAGAAAGTAAAAAGAATCTTTGAGAAAGTGAGAAGCCTTGAACCAAGGCCCGGGCGGGAATACTACGTTAACAGGATGGAAAATCCCGTTATACCCGATATTTTTATAAAGGATAACGGCAATAGCTTGCAGGTAATTTTTAACGAGGAAGCGTTTCCCGATATCGTGATATCGGAAAGCTTCATATCGGGCAAATCTTCATGCGGCAACGCTGGTAATGCTGGTTTCCGGGAACAGCTTAATAATGCTGCCTGGCTTATAAAATGCCTTGAACAAAGGGGTAATATTATTTTTAACATAGCCCGCAAATTGTGTGATTGCGAGGAAGAATTCTTCAGAAGCGGGCCGAAAGCGATGAAAATCCTTGACAAGTCTTCTTTTGCATCTTCCATATCCATACATGAATCGATACTTGACAAGGCCATAAATGGCAAGTATCTCCAGTGCAGGTGGGGAGTGTTTGAGTTAAGTGATTTCTTCAGCATGTAGATTGATAAACCAGCAGACAGGGCGGTTCAAGCCGCCCTGTCCGCTGATTCTTACACGCCTGCAAGACCTGGACTAAAATGGCCAGACGGGTTTTTCAGGCTTACCGGGGTCTCCCTTCAGGTACCCGAGGATACCCCTTGAGCCGAAATGCTCCCTTTCGATCTCCAGTATACGCTCCTTCGAATAGTAGTTTATTTCTCCTACTTTTTTCACTTCATCGGCATATTCCCGCAGAGCGTCTATTTCCTTCGGGGAAAGCGAAGACTGGCACTCGTCCGAGTTTAAAATCCTTCTTAATTCGGAAGCATATTCAAATCCGTCGTCCACGTCATCCAGGGCAGTTTTCAAAAACACCGCCAGCTTATCGGGGATTTCCCTTGACATAAAGCCATCCTCCTTCCAGCATAATCTATTATACTACTTTCGCGGTGCAATAAAACAGTTTTCCGGATGATAAGGGACAAAACCTTTGAAATATAAATAATATGAACACATCGCGGGAGGAAATGCCCCAGTGAGCGGAAGACGCAGGATACCCAGGGAAATCATAATAAAACATGCGGGTGAGTATTCCGAAGCAGAAGCCAGAGCTAAAATAATAAAAATGATAGCGGAACATAAAAGGGGGTGCGCTTTACCGGATGGATGCGGCAGGAAAAAACAGCATAGGGGTCTATGTGAGGATAAGCAGGGATGAAAATGGCGACAACTATGAAACGATTGAGAACCAGAAGGGATTGCTCCTTGATTACGTAAAGAAGCACCAGCTGGGACAGGTTTACGCCGTATATATCGATGACAATGTATCCGGTTCGGCATTCGAGCGGAAAGGGCTTATGAGCTTAAAGGAGGATGTGCTTAATGCCAGAATCAACATGGTCCTCATGAAGGATTTGTCCAGGCTTGGCAGGAATAATGCCAAAACGCTGCAGTGGATAGATTTCCTGGAAGAGTACGGGATACGCATCCTGACCAGCGATGGCAGGTACGACAGCCTTGTGGATAACGATACGGTCGGTATAGAAACCTGGGTAAACGAACGGTATATACGTGATATTTCAAGGAAAATCCGTTCGTGTCTCCGGTTTAAGATACAAAGGGGAGAATACCTGGGTAATGCGCCTTTCGGATACAGGAAGTCCAGCACCGAGAAAAACAAGCTTGTAGTGGTTGAGGATGAAGCCGATACAGTAAGGCTTATCTTCAAGCTTTACCGGTCGGGCCTCGGTTATTCGTCCATAGCAAAAGCGCTGAATGAAAAGGGCTTAAAGGCTCCAAAAGGGGCAGGATGGAACAGGATTACCGTAAGGCGGATTCTTTGCTCAAGGGTATATATCGGCGATACTGTCCAGGGAGTCAGCGAGAAAGTCAGCTTCAAAAGCAAAAAAACCAGGCGGCTGCCGCAGGAAGAATGGGTTATCACGGAATGCACGCATGAAGGTATTATCTCAAGGGAAGAATTCCAGGAAACGCAGAAAATAAGGGAAAGCAGGAAAGCAAGAGGTGGAACGCGAAGGGGAGCGGGGCATGTCTTAGGCGGCATTATATGGTGCGGAGGCTGCGGAAGCGTCATGTATGCAAGGAAAAAGCCGGGGGGTGTTGCATTTGTGTGCGGAAACTACTTAAGAAACGGGAGAAATGCCTGTTCCAGTCATTATGTCCGCGAATGGCCGATTGTTGAAAGTATTTGCGAAGAGGTGGCAAAAATATTCAGGGAAAGCGATTATACCCATGAGCAGGAAATGTTTAAAGGCATTTTCGCCGGTAACGAACTATACGAAAAACGCATGGGCGATATCCGGCGGCAAATGGAAATAAATCGCCGCCGGCAGGAAATGATTTATAGAGACAGGCTTGACGGCATAATATCCAGGCAGCTTTTTGACAGGATGAATGAAGAGTGCGAGCGGAGGATAAAACACCTTGAAAATGAAGCAAAAAGCCTGGAAAAGAACCCGCCCGTGCCGGTGAACGTACGAAGCCTTGCTGACGAAGCGGCTTCAGTATTCTTAAACCGTAAATTGACACCAGGACTTGCCAGATTGGTCGTTAAAAGGATTACGGTATTTGATGAAAACGAAAGGCCATACGCTGGCACTGACTGTCGCACTGACGTGCCTGTTATGCCGCACGGTGACGTACCGGGTTCAATTGTAATTGAATTCCGGTTTTGATATAATGTATGATAAGCTGCATTCGGTGCAGCGCGTTGTAAAGGCTTTTGGAGGATTGCATATGAAAAAGGCGCTTTTTGCATACAACCCGCTTTCCGGCAACAGGGTTGTGCCTAAAAAACTGGATTATATAATTGGTCGCTTTCTTGAGAATGATATACTTGCCGTTCCCTTCCGCCTGGACGGGGAAAACGGGGCAGAGTTTGAAAAGATACTTTCCATGGATGAATACAGCAGTGTAGTGGTTTCAGGGGGAGACGGCACGATAAACATGGTTGCGAGCGCCATGCTGGCAGCCGGGCTTGACCTGCCGCTGGGCATCATACCGGGAGGCACCTGCAATGATTTTGCGAGAAGCCTTAATATCCCCGTCGACTTGAAAAAAAGCCTCGATATCATACTGGCAGGCAATATCGTCAAGGTTGACGCGGGGCTGATAAACGGCGAGAAATACTGTCTCAATACCTGTGCAGGCGGCGAGTTTGTAGACGTATCGTACAATACGAGTGACGAACTGAAAAAGAATTTCGGGCCCCTGGCATATTACCTGACAGCTCTTGGGGAAGTAACGGCGCTAAAAACCATAAACCTGAAACTGACAACAGATGATGAGACTGTCGAAGGAGAGTTCCTGCTATTCCTTATACTGAACGGGAAGCATGCGGCGGGCTTTTCAAACCTTGTCGGAGAGGCTGACTTTTCTGACGGTTACATGGATATCCTGCTGCTTAAAAATTGCCTGCATATTGAAATGGCAGGCCTTTTCTTCAAGGTACTGAACAATGACTTTATCAACGATAAAAACGTAAAATGGCTGAGGGCTAAAAATTGTACCATTGAAGGAGACACCAGTTTTCACCTGAGCGTTGACGGAGAGAAATGGAAGACACTGCCAATATCAGTTCAATTCATCAAGCAGGTCCTGAAAGTATTTGTTAAGTGAATCAGGCTCGTTCCCTTCTTCTTTTTTTTGTAATAATAACATATTACGGACATATATTTATATTGTAAATCTGGAAAGAGGACGCGCGCTCCTTAGGCTGCCGCCCTCTTCTCCAAGTTGCGCTTTGCCTATTGATTAAGGAGGGTTAGCGAGTGGAAAAGTACGGAATATATCAGCAGATTGCTGAGAGGACGCAAGGCGATATTTATATAGGTGTTGTCGGGCCTGTCAGGACCGGAAAATCGACTTTTATCAGGAGATTCATGGATTTGGTTGTGATTCCGAACATAGAAAATGTTTACAACCGCGAAAGGGCAAAAGATGAGCTTCCGCAAGGCGCGGCAGGACGGACGATAATGACGACGGAACCTAAGTTTGTGCCTAATGAAGCCGTGGAGATTGTACTGGATGAAGCTTTGAAACTTAAGGTAAGAATGGTGGATTGCGTAGGTTACCTGGTCCAGGGAGCACTAGGTTACCTTGAAAATAATATGCCCAGGATGGTTTCCACTCCGTGGTTTGACTACCAGGTACCGTTTGAGCAGGCGGCGGAGCTGGGCACAAAAAAAGTAATCAACGACCACTCCACGATAGGCCTTGTTGTGACAACCGACGGAACCATCACGGATATTCCAAGGGAGGAATATGTCGAGGCTGAAAAGAGGGTCGTAAATGAACTGAAAGCGATTGATAAACCGTTTGTGATCGTGCTTAATTCAGTCATACCGTATGATGAAGATACGCAGAAATTGAGGCAGGAACTGGAGGAAAAATATGGCGTACCTGTTCTTTGCGTTAACTGTGCCACAATGCAAAACGAAGACATTGCAGGCATTATGGAGCGGATCCTGTACGAGTTTCCCATATGCAGTATCGGTATCAACATACCGAAATGGGTTGAAAACCTGGACCGTGATCACTGGCTCAAGGCCGGGATGCTGCAGGCGGTCAGGGATACGTTCAGCGGAGTCAGAAAATTGCGCGAGGCGAAAGATTCGATTACGTGTTTCTCGGACTATGATTTTATCAAGAAAGCCAACCTGGCCGAGATTTGTGCAGGCACCGGGAAGATGCTGCTGAACATCGAGATGCCGGATAATCTCTTCTACAAGGTTCTAAGCGACGCCACGGGTCTTCAGGTTGACGGCGAACACAGGCTTATCGGATTGATGAAGGAGCTGGCGAGAATAAAAAAAGAATACGAGCGGGTCGAATATGCCTTGCATGAGGTAAAAGTAAAGGGGTATGGCATTGTTACCCCACAGATGGAAGAGATGACGCTGGATGAACCGGAGATAATCAAGCAAGGCAGCCGTTTCGGCGTGAAACTGAGGGCAAGTGCTCCTTCGGTGCATATGATAAGGGCTGATATCGAAACAGAGATTGCGCCGCTGGTAGGTACCGAGAAGCAATCCGAAGAGCTTGTCAATTATCTGCTTAAGGAATTTGAAAACGAACCGGGCAAAATCTGGGATTCGAATATTTTCGGAAAATCACTGCATGAATTGGTCAGCGAGGGACTACATAACAAGCTCAGCAGAATGCCCGAAGACGCTCAGCTCAAACTGCAGGAAACCCTGCAACGGATAATCAACGAGGGCAGCGGCGGACTAATCTGTATTATCCTGTAACTTAGCTTGCCGGTCCGGTTACTGTTGGCAATCGGTCCGGCAAGTTTTTTAAGGAGCCGGGGAAATCGCCGGATGCTTCATAACTTCACCCGACCGGTAATAAATATTGACTTATTTGTAATGCTAATCGTATAATGATTCCTGATGTCTTGTTATGACTTTTTTTATACAATAAAATTGTTAAAAGAATGCAATATAATAATCAACAGGACTAAGGAGGCTGAATGATGTCTTTTTGGGATAGCCTTATGACCGCAGTATTTACCGCGTCAATGGTATTCGTGTTGTTATTTTGTATTTATTTATTAATGAAACTGTCGTCTGTAATATTCGTATGGCTTGAGAACAAGCGCCAATCCGTGAAATAAGCATGGAATCGGCTCTAGTTTCGGATTGCAAATACTGTATGAATAATTAAGGACAAAGGAGAAAAGGAATGTTTATAAACGCTTTAAGAACCATTTGGGAAGATTCAGGTTTTGCAGCTTTGAATTTTCAATATCTTGTTATGATTGCCATAGCCTGCGTACTAATCTACCTGGCTATTGCCAAAAAGTTTGAACCGTTGCTTCTGTTGCCGATCGCCTTTGGGATGCTGCTTGTAAACTTGCCTCGTTCGGGCCTGATGGGTGAACCGACTGTATCTGAAGCTGGTGGGTTGCTTTATTATCTGTATTTGGGAGTAAAGCTGGGAATATACCCTTCGCTTATTTTTATGGGCGTCGGTGCGATGACGGATTTCGGGCCGTTAATTGCACGCCCTTCCAACCTGCTAATGGGTGCGGGCGCCCAAGTAGGTATCGTGGTCGCTTTCTTGTTTGCCACAATTTTAGGTTTCACACCGCAAGAAGCATCATCTATAGGGATTATAGGCGGTGCGGACGGACCTACCGCGATTTATCTTACATCAAAACTTGCGCCGGAATTGCTTCCTGCAATTGCTATTGCGGCATATTCCTATATGGCTTTGATACCGCTTATACAGCCTCCTATTATGAGAGCTCTTACCACGAAAAAGGAAAGAGAAATCAAAATGGAGCAGCTCCGAGAAGTATCCAAGCTGGAGAAAATATGCTTCCCAATTATAGTTACGGTTTTTTGCATTCTTCTTTTGCCGTCTGTTGCCCCGTTAATTGGAATGCTTATGTTGGGTAATATCTTTAAAGAGTCGGGTGTGGTGGAACGCTTATCACATACTGCTCAAAATGCATTAATAAATATAGTTACCATATTTTTAGGCTTGACTGTTGGTGCTACAACTGATGCGGAAAAATTCCTTCGCCCTCAAACTCTCATGATTATCGGGCTGGGACTTACGGCTTTTATTTTCAGCACCATAGGAGGCCTTCTTATCGGGAAATTTATGTGCTTTGTGACAAAGGGCAAGGTAAATCCCCTGATAGGGTCTGCAGGAGTGTCTGCCGTGCCGATGGCGGCAAGAGTATCCCAGATTGAGGGGCAGAAAGCCAATCCAGGCAACTATTTGCTGATGCATGCCATGGGACCCAACGTTGCTGGAGTAATTGGTTCGGCAGTTGCGGCAGGCATATTGCTCGCGCTTTTCGGGTAAAAAACTCTTCAGGCAGATTTATAGTTGCTCTTGCCTGAACAGTTGTGCTGACAAGGGGACACGGGGACAGGCTGCGCGCCAAAGCCGCTTGTCCTGGGCTGCGGACGGCGAATGACAAGCGCCCGCGTTGAAGCGAGGCAGGACAATACAGCCTCAGGCCGCCCTATCCATCCCTTTTTGCGCTCAGGCTTTTGTAGTACGCTTCTATTTCGGAACATATTTTGCTGCAGGGAGTGTTTTCGTCAAAACACTCCCCGGACAAACATTTTTTATACAGCCCGTAGTCCACGGAAGCGCACACGTGGCACGGCCGTATCCCGGAGGACAATCCTTCCAGAAGCCCTTCAAGTATTTCCAGGTTGCATGTGCCGGCCATACCCAGTATGGGATAAAGGTTTTTAAAATACAAATACGGCGGAAGCCTTTTGAAATCGCCGCACGGCTTTCTATAAAACCAGGGAATGGCGGTATATCCGGCTTCATCCAGGTACAAGGGCATTTTATATATCGCTCCGGGGAGAGAGGGGCCGCATTTTATATGCGTGCCGATACTGCATTTAAGGCAGTGCTTGTGGCATCCGCCTCTCACCAGGTTTGCGCAGAACAGGCAACTTGCTTTGTTTTCGATTATATGCCTGTGATACAACCCGGGCATGTAATCCTTGATAATATGCCACTTGTACCGCGTATCTTCGGGGATGATACAGATAGCCCTGGAAGGCAAGGTTCTTATGAAGTTCTTTATTGCTGAAAAAATCTTCGCTGCCTGATCGGATGCCAGCAAGTTTATAAATTGCATTTATACCTGCTCCTTAAATCCATGGATTACAGTTGGTCTGGCCCTGATGTATATGTATTTATTATACTATATTACCATAAAAATACATTACAAGCATGTATTACCCATACCCAGGCAATAATCAAATTTTTCTGTATATTGAAGGATTTTGCTTGTATTTGTCGAATACTTATGTGTTACTAATGAAAAAACACCCTGGAGGAGAAGATGCACAGAGTTAAAATAGACTCTGTCCGCGAAGGCGCCAGGCTTGGCCGAACCATATTCGGCGAAAACGGAGGCGTACTGCTGACAGCAGGAGTCGAGCTGAAGGAATACCACCTGGAGAGGCTGAAGAAACACGGGATAAACGCTCTTTACCTGGACGAAGAAATTTCTGAAGGAATTGAAGTAGACGATGTAATGAAAGATGAAACAAGAAATGAAGCTGTTATACTTATAAAAAACATGATGAACAACTACCATTTTTCTTCATCAGTGGACGTTGCAAAAGTAAAAAAAATGGTGAACAAGATACTTGACGAGCTTTTGGAAAATGAAGACATTCTCTACAGCCTTTCAGAGATTAAGCACGTTGATGACTACACATTTGAACATTCGGTAAATGTATGTATCCTCTCGCTGATTACAGGCATAGGCTTGGGTTTTGATATCAATAACCTGAGAGACCTCGGCACGGGAGCCATACTGCATGATATAGGCAAACTGTGCATACCAAGGGAAATTCTAAAGAAACCTTCCCAGCTTACTGTGGAGGAATTCGAAGAAATAAAGAAACATACCTACCTGGGATATGAGATACTCAAAAAAAGCGGGAATATCAGCCTGGCGGCTTCTTATATTGCTTTCGGGCACCATGAAAGATATGACGGAAGCGGCTACCCTTTGCAGCTTAAAAAAGAAAACATACAGTTATATTCCAGGATTGTGGCTATTGCGGACGTATACGATGCATTGACATCGGACCGCGTCTACAGGAAGAGATTAAAACCACACGAGGTTTACGACTATATAACATCTTTAGGCGTTCATCATTTTGACCCGAGGGTTGTTGAAAGCTTTGTCCGGTATGTCACCGTTTATCCTGCCGGAACCGGAGTATTGCTCAATACCAGGGAGCGGGCTGTTGTGGTCAGGAACAACCGGAATTTTCCGACAAGGCCGGTTGTACGGATTATTTATGACGAAAGAATGAAAAAGAAGGCTATATTTAAAGAAATCGACCTTTCCAAGGAGTCCAGCATTTTCATAATTGACACTTGTGAGTTATAATATTGCCAGGTCCAAGCAATTCATTTGATTGTAATGAATAATGGTTCTATTGAAAAAATAACAGCCAGGGGTGTTGAATATGGCCGGAACGGCTGCGTTGTCCAATGGTTTTGTCCACCTGCATGTCCATACTGAGTACAGCCTGCTTGACGGCGCCAACAGGATACCCGACCTTATATCGAGTGCAGCGGCGCTCGGCATGGATAGAATCGCTATCACGGACCACGGGGTTATGTACGGCGTTATTGATTTTTATAAAGAAGCAGTGAAGCAAGGTATCAAACCTATCCTGGGATGCGAAGTCTATACCGCAAGGCGCTCGCGATTCGACAAACAGCCCGGAATTGATGCCGACCAGGGCCATCTCGTGCTTCTTGCAAGAAACAACGAGGGTTATAAGAACCTGATGAAAATAGTATCGGCAGGATTCACGGAAGGGTTTTATTACAAACCGCGGGTCGACCTTGATGTGCTGAGGAGATATTCAGCCGGTATTACCGCCCTGAGTGCGTGTCTGTCGGGAGACGTGCCTTCCGCCATCCTCGAGGGGGATTACGAAAAGGCAAAGCGCAGGGCATTGGCTTTGAATGAAATATTCGGACAGGGCAATTTTTACCTTGAACTGCAGTACAACGGCGTTGAAGGGCAGAGCCTTGCCAACCAGGGGCTGATAAAGCTTTCGAGGGAAACGGGTATTCCGCTGGTAGCGACAAATGACGTGCATTACCTGAAACGCGGAGACGCGAAGGCTCATGAGGTATTACTCTGTATCCAGACAGGGAAAAAAATAACGGACGAAGACAGGATGAGATTCGGTACCGATGAATTCTACCTAAAGTCGCCTGAGGAAATGTACAGGGCATTTGCAAACATCCCGGAAGCGCTGGAAAATACGGTGAAAATCGCGGAAAGCTGTAATGTCGAAATTGAGTTCAACAAGCTTAACCTGCCTAAGTTCAAGGTCCCTGAAAACAGGGAGCCGTTTGAGCACCTTAAAAGCCTTTGCATGGACGGTTACAGCCGGCTGTTCGCAGGGGTCATTGAGCCTGAAAAGGAAAGGGAGTATATTGAAAGGCTGGAATATGAACTTAATGTAATCAGGCAAATGGGTTACGTTGATTATTTCCTCATTGTCTGGGACTTTATCAGGTTTGCAAAGGACAACGGCATAATGGTAGGGCCCGGAAGAGGATCGGCAGCGGGCAGCCTGGTTGCTTATTGCCTGGGCATAACCGGCATTGATCCTATAAAATACAACCTGCTCTTTGAAAGGTTCTTAAACCCGGAAAGAGTGACTATGCCGGATATAGATATCGATTTTTGCTATGAAAGGCGGCAGGAAGTTATTGATTACGTAATCCGAAAATATGGCGAGGACAGGGTCGCACAAATCATAACTTTCGGTACCATGGCTGCAAGGGCGGTAATAAGGGATGTCGGCCGGGCGCTTGACATACCTTACGCTGAAGTTGACCAGATTGCCAAAATGATACCGTTTCAGATCGGGATGACTATAGAAAAGGCCATAGAGCTTAATCCCGAGCTGAAAAACAGGTATATTGAAGATCCGAAGGTGGCGGAGCTTATAGATACCGCGCGCCTGCTGGAAGGCATGCCGCGCCATGCCAGCACCCATGCGGCCGGTGTCGTGATTTCCGGTGACCCGATTACGGAGCATGTGCCGCTGCAAAAAAATGATGACAGCGTTACAACGCAGTTTACAATGGGTTTGCTGGAAGAACTCGGCCTGCTGAAAATGGATTTCCTGGGGCTGAGGACACTGACGGTAATAAGGGATACGGCAGACCTGGTATTAAAAGGCAAGGGAATCCGTATTGATATTGACGGCATTAGTATGGATGATCCGGGCGTGTATAAATTGATAAGCGAAGGCAGGACGGCCGGCATATTCCAGTTGGAAAGCGCGGGTATGACACAGTTCATGAAGGAATTGCAGCCCGCCTCGTTTGAAGATATTATAGCGGGAATAGCTTTATACCGGCCCGGTCCAATGGAATCCATACCGAGGTATATCAGGAATAAAAATTTCCCTGGGGAGATAACATATGAGCATCCACTGCTTGAAAACATATTGAATGTCACCTACGGGTGCATTGTTTACCAGGAGCAGGTCATGCAGATAGTACGCGAACTGGGCGGCTATTCGTACGGCAGATCGGATCTCGTCAGGCGCGCGATGTCAAAGAAAAAGCATGATGTCATGGAAAAAGAGCGTGAGAATTTTATATACGGAATTGTCGGCGAAAATGGCGAAGTACTTGTAAAAGGCGCTATCAGGAACGGGATTGACGAGAAAACGGCGAACCGAATATTTGACCAGATGATTGATTTCGCAAGCTATGCATTCAACAAGTCCCATGCTGCCGCATATGCTGTAATAGCATACCAGACCGCGTGGCTCAAATTATATTACCCGGTCGAATTTATGGCTGCTTTGTTGAACAGTTTCCTTGACAACACCGGCAAAATCTCGCACTACGTGCGCGAATGCAGGCACATGGGCATTGAAGTATTGCCTCCCGATATTAATGAAAGCGATGTAAGGTTTACCGTGATAAACGGGAAAATAAGGTTCGGCATGGCGGCTGTCAAGAATGTGGGAGAGGCCGCAGCGGGTGAATTAATCAGGGAGAGAACGGAGAAAGGCCCGTTCAAGAGTTTCGGGGACTTTTGCATACGCATGGGAGGGAAAGATGTTAACAAAAGATGCGTCGAAAGCCTGATAAAGTGCGGCGCATTTGATTCATTCGGTGTATACCGCTCCAGGATGATGGCGGTTTATGAAAAGCTGCTTGAAGGGGCGCAGCAAAGCAAGAGAAGCAGGATGGAGGGACAGCTCTCCCTTTTTGAAACACATGGCGAGGCGAAAAACATGGAAATCGAAGAAAGCTATCCCGAACTGAAAGAGTTTCCTCCAAAAATGATGCTGGCGATGGAAAAGGAGATGCTCGGCCTGTACGTAACCGGCCACCCGCTCCAGGAATACGAGGATGAAATACGTGAGCAGGTTTCAATAAACAGTTCAGAGCTGGCTGAATCGGGAGAAGAAGCAGCACCGGGGCGTGCCGGAAGTGAAATCGCGCCTGCGGGCAGGATGCTCCATGATGGAATGCTGGTAACCGTGGGAGGAATAATAACCGGAAAGAAAACAAAAACTACCAGGAGCAATAACCTCATGGCTTTTGTCACACTGGAGGACATGTACGGAAGCATGGAGATTATTGTATTTCCCACTGTCCTGAGCAGGTACGGCGCCTTGCTGGCGGAAGAAAGCCTTGTGTTTATCGACGGGCGGATCAGCATGAAAGAAGAGGAGCAGCCGAAAATAATATGTGATACCGTGCGGCCGATAAAAAAAAGGGAAAGCAATGCGGTAAACCGTGAAAAACGCGCCGGCGGCGATACCGGCGGGAAGGAGATGCAAAACCCGGGCCCGGCGCGAGACTTGGAAAATGGCTGCCAACTGCCGGGAAAACTATGTATCAGGACAACGGAGCCTCCTGACAGCAAGAAAATGAAAGCGGCGGTTTCACTGCTTAAGTTTTTCAGCGGGGATTTGCCTGTATGTTTTTACAAAACAGATGATATGGGAAATATTTCCAAGATGCAAACGGGAGAATATCGTGTAAAACTCTGTGATACACTGCATAGGGAGCTTATTGAACGTTTCGGCGAAGAAAATGTGAAGATTGTCTCAAAGCGCGGATAATTAAAGGGTTTTGGCTGTTTTGCAGACACATTGTGTTGATTTTTCAGGTGAAATAATATATAGTTAGACTAAAGAGGTGGTTTTGTTGGATTGCGAACTGGATAAGATGTTTGGAGAGTTTATAGTTGTCAGGGCAGAAGAAAACGGAGTAAATGTTATAGGTCTGACCAGGGGAAAAGATACCCGATTTCACCACACTGAAAAACTTGACAAGGGAGAGGTGCTTTTAGCTCAGTTTACGGAGAATACTTCAGCTATTAAAGTAAGGGGAAAAGCCAAGATCCTGTGCCGCCACGGTGAAGTTTTATCCGGCGATTAATCCGAAAAGGGGCGTGTAAAAATGTGGACAGTCGTATATATGGCTCAAAGCAAAGAAATTGCCACCAGTTTGCAGGAACTGCTCACGAAAGAAGGTATTCTGGTTAAATTGAGGCCCATCAGCAAAAACCGTGACAATACCGACAATTATTTTGAAGTGCTTGTGCCGGAGGCTGAGGTTGAAGAGGCGCATAGCGTTATAATTGAAAAGGGATACTGATGGAAAAACCTGTTGTAATATATGATACTGATTAAAACCCGTGTATAAATGCACGGGCTTAGTATTTTATAAATAAGTAATAAATGACGGAGGCTTTTTATGACCGCATCATATACAAAATTTACGGTAAGGTATGCCGAAACGGACCAGATGGGAGTGGTTCACCATTCCAATTATCCCGTATGGTTTGAAGCCGGCAGGACCGATTTTATAAGAAAAATGGGGCTGCCTTATTCGGCAATAGAAGAAAGCGGCGCAATGCTTCCTCTCCTGGAATTGAAATGCACGTATAAAAGCTTTGCGAAATACGAGGACGAAATCGTGGTGAAAACCTGCATTAAAGAATATACAGGCACCAGGCTGCGCTTTCATTATGAAATATTGAGAACGGGCGATGAAAAGCCAATCGCCGAGGGTGAAACGCTGCACTGCTGGACAAACCAGGATCTTAAACCTGTCAACATTAAAAAACACAAGCCCGAAGTATTCAAACTGATTGAAAAAGCCGCTGCATGTCCGTGATTTTTCCTGCTAGTGCGTTTTTCTCGCCGGTACATTTCACAATATTGTTTTAATATGATAAACTTATATAATACATTAATGTTTGGATGGTGGATTATGAACGTTCCAAATATACTGACGATATTGCGTTTCATACTGATACCCATATTTGCATATTTTCTCAGCACCCGTCATTATATTACCGCCGCTGCGATATTTCTTGCCGGCGGATTGACGGACGTGCTGGACGGATATATTGCAAGGAAATACGACCTGGTTACATCGTGGGGGAAGATTGCTGATCCTCTTGCCGACAAGCTTATGCAGATAACAGCGATGGTTATATTGTCGTTATACTTGAAAGTAATTCCAGTAGAGCTGTTCGTTATTATGCTTCTTAAGGAAGTTTTCATAGGAATTGGCGCGATAGTCCTGTACAAGCGGAATGACCATGTTGTATCAGCCAACTGGTACGGGAAGATGGCCACGGTATTTTTTTATCTGGCAGTCATTATGCTGCTCTTTGACAATGTATTCGGATTTAAAACTGCCCTCGGCATAGAGTTTAACAGGTTGTTTTTTGTAATAGCGGTATTGGTCGCTTTGTTTGCTTTTTTCATGTATATTGGCTCGTTTTTCAAAATTAAGCGGCGAAAAGAAGGAAAAGCTAAATAGGGTCGGATTGGATAACTTATGTTTGGATATATTGTTCCGGAGAAACCGGAAATGAAAATAAGAGAATATGAGTTTTTCAGGGCTTATTACTGCGGAATATGCAAATCAATAGGAAAAAGATACGGTCAGCTAAAAAGGCTGACCTTAAGGTATGACTCCGCATTTTTAGCAGTTCTGCTCTCAGCGGTGGCCAATGAACGCGTAAAACTGGTTATGAAGCGCTGTGTTGCCCACCCTGTGCATAAAAGGCATATGGCCGTCAACAGCGGCATTATTGATTATGTGTCAGACATTAACGTCCTGCTGGCGTATTATAGCCTGGAGGATAAAAAACGTGACAACGGCTCGGTTATCTCTTCCGCTGCCATGGTGTTCTTTAAAAGGGCTTATGAAAAAATAAAGAAAAAATACCCGAAAAAGGTCCATACCATGGAAGAAAGACTAAACGATCTTGTTGAACTGGAAAAGAGGAAATGCGCATTAATGGATGAGGCAGCGGAGCCTTTTGCAAAACTTATGGAGGAAGTCGTTGCGTATGAGCCGCTGTGCACGGAGAATAACGAACAGGCGTTAAGGTGGATTGGTTATAACCTCGGAAAATGGATTTACCTGCTGGATGCTTATGATGATATTGAAGAGGATATAGCGGATGAAAGGTACAATCCCCTGGTTTATCAATTTGAATACGGCGGAGGGGATGTCGCCGGTTTTAAGAAAGAAATCCGTGAGAAGGCGGAATTTAACCTGACTTATTCGTTAAACGAGGTTTCACGTGGGTTTGAACTGCTTGATGTTAAAATGAATGAAGGAATACTTCAAAATATAATATATATAGGCATGCTGAGAAAAACTGAAAATATTCTAGGTATAGGGAGTTGCAGCAAACTTGAAAAATCCGTATGAAGTCCTTGGAATCAAAGAAGGCGCTAGTGAGGATGAAATAAAAAAGGCGTATAGGGAACTTGTTAAGAAATACCACCCCGACCAGTATGCGGATAACCCGTTGTCAAAGCTTGCCGAAGAAAAGCTGAGGGAAATAAACGAGGCTTACGATTACCTCATGAAAAACGCGAATTTCAGGCGCGAATCTTACCAGACCGGCGGCAGGAAATGGGAGAGCCGTAATGACAACGAGTTTTTCAACCAGGTCAGGTCTCACATTAACACAGGGAATGTAAAACTGGCGGAAGATATGCTGGATAGCACTGCCAACAGGACTGCCGCGTGGTATTACCTGAAAGGTTTGATTTTTATGCGCAGGGGCTGGTATAACGAGGCTTATACGCATATACAGAGGGCTGTTCAAATGGACCCGTCAAATTATGAATACAGGAGTGCGCTCAACAGGATGCATACTGCCCACAACGCATACAGAACGAATCCTTTCAATATGAATTACACCAGCCAAAACGTAGACGTGTGCACCATGTGCCAGTTTTTGTGGTGCGCCGACTGCTGCTGCGAATGCGCCGGCGGCGACCTGATAAGCTGTTGCTGACGTCCGTGGGTGATATATATGAGCAAGCATGCCATGAAAGCTAAGACTATTGCGCTAAACGGCATCCTGGGAGCGCTCGCCGTAATATGCCTTCTGCTTGCAACAGTCATGCCGACCGGGAGGATATCGTTATATGCGCTAAGCTCCTTTTTTATAGCAGCCTCCATCATGGAAAGCGGAATAAGGGCGGGTTGGCTTTTTTATGCGGCGACAAGCCTGGCGGGGTTCATTGTAGTTCCTGAAAAGCTGGCGTTGGTGCCTTATATTGCTTTTTTCGGCTTTTATGGAATCGCCAAGTATTACATTGAGAAAACAGGACGCATTGTAATCGAGTATGTTATTAAATATGCGTATTTTAATGCGTGCCTGGGAATAGTATTTCTCATTGCCAGGGAATTCGTCATGGCTGCGGAGGTCAGGCTGCAATGGTGGATCATGGTGGTGGTTCTTGAAATAGTATTCTTAATATACGATTTTGTTTTTACGCTATTTATTAATTATTACAAGGAGAAACTGCGGCCGAAGCTGAAATTATAACGGGCAGCAAATGTTTTGCGGCCTGTCTTTATAAAACGACGCTTCCTGGCCGCTTTTGGATATTGCCATGGATGAAAAAGTATTGGGATTGCTGGAATTTGACAAAATACGTTACAGGCTTTCAAAGCTGTGTGCGTCAGAGCTGGGCAGGGAAATCGCTGACAGGCTTGTGCCTCAAAGTGATTTTTCTTCCGTAGACCGGATGCTGAAAGAGACAACCGATTCGGTTGATTTTATCCTGCGCAGGGGCAATCCCCCGCTTGGAGGATTGCACGATATAAGGGACAGTCTCAAAAGGGTTGAGATAGGGTCAACGCTGAATCCCGGCGAACTTCTGAGGATTTCGGACACGCTTCGCGCAGTGCGCAGCCTGAAGAACTACTCTGAGGACGGCGGGGGAAAAAACGGCGAAGAATCAAATTATATCGGCAACCTTATTTCTTCGCTGACACCGAATAAACGGGTGGAAGACAAGATAGGCCTGGCTATTTTGAACGAGGAAGAAATTTCCGACAATGCCAGCCCGGCGCTGTCAAGTATCAGGAGGCAGATCAAGGATCTGCAAAGCTCGATAAAGGACAGGCTCAACAGTATGATCAGGTCGCCCAGGTACCGGACCATCATGCAGGAATCCATAGTCACAATGAGGGGCGACAGGTATGTTGTTCCCGTAAAGGCCGAGTTCAGGAGCGAAGTGCCCGGCCTCGTGCATGATTCATCCGCAAGCGGAGCTACCATCTTTATTGAACCCATGGCCGTGGTCGAAGCAAATAATAGCATAAAGCAGCTTAAAATAAAGGAACAGCTGGAAATCGAGCGGATACTCAGGGAGCTTACCGCCGATGTTGAGCAGATACTTGAGCCGCTGAAAGCGAACATGTCGGTATTTGCCGAGTTGGATTTCGCCTTTGCAAAGGCTAAGCTGAGCCTCGACTTAAAGTGTGTATGTCCCAGGCTGAACCAGGAAAAAAGGGTCAATATAAAAAAGGGAAGGCATCCGCTGCTGGATGCCCAAACCGTTGTTCCGATAAATTTATGGATAGGAGACGGCTTTAGCACGCTGGTTGTGACGGGCCCAAACACGGGCGGCAAAACCGTGACGTTGAAGACGCTGGGGCTTTTTGCCCTTATGGCACAGTCAGGCCTCCATGTCCCTGCGGCGGAAGGCACCGAAATGTGTGTCTTTAAAAAGGTATTCGCCGACATCGGGGACGAGCAAAGCATCGAGCAGAGCCTGAGCACGTTTTCGTCCCATATGAAGAACATAGTCCGTATCCTGGCGGAAGCAGACGGGGATTCATTGGTGCTGTTTGACGAGCTTGGCGCCGGAACAGACCCGACGGAAGGGTCCGCACTGGCAATGGCCATACTGGAAAAGCTCCATGAAATCGGGGCAATAACAGTTGCGACCACGCATTACAGTGAACTGAAGGTATACGCTCTGACCACCGAGGGAGTGGAAAACGCCTGCTGCGAATTTGACGTCGAGACATTGAGGCCCACCTACAACCTCTTGATCGGAGTGCCCGGCAAAAGTAACGCGTTTGCCATATCGCGAAGGCTCGGGCTTAATGATGAAATACTTGACAGGGCCATGGAATTTTTATCGCGCGAAGAGATTGAATTTGAAGATATCCTCGTAAAGATTGAGGAAAACCGCAGCGAATCTGAGAAAGAAAGGCTTAGGGCGGAGAGCTTCCGGCTGGAGGCTGAGAGCCTGAAAAAAGAGCTTGAAGAGCAGAAAATGAAACTGCGTATGCAAAAGGAAAGACTGCTTAATGAAGCGCGCGAAGAAGCCAGGAGAATCCTTTTGGATGCAAAGCAGGAAGTAGAAAGCATGATTGACGAAATGAAACGTGCCGCCAGGGAAAGGGAGGAATCTGAAAGGAACAAGGCTGCGGAAGAAATACGTGCCAGGCTGAGAAACAGGGTAAGCAGCCTGGAAGGTGACATTTCCGAGAGCGCGTTCCCCCGGCGGGGATATGTGAAACCGCCGGAAAACCTGAAACCGGGTGACAGCGTCCTGATTGTCAACCTTAACCAAAAGGGAACCGTCGTGGAGCCGCCCGATAAGGACGGAGAAGCGATAATCCAGGCCGGCGTCATGAAAATAAATGTTCACGTAACCAACCTGAAATTAATCGACGACCAGGCCGAAGAGATTAATAGGACAGGCATTGGAAAGCTGGGCATCTCAAAGGCAATGAACGTAGCCGCGCGTACAGATATCAGGGGCATGAACGTAGATGAAGCCGTACAGGTGCTGGGCAAGTATCTTGACGACGCCGCTATTGCAGGGCTTTCGGAAGTCACTATCGTGCACGGGAAAGGTACCGGTGCCCTCAGGAGCGGTGTTCACCAGTTTTTGAAAGCAAATGCGCATGTAAAGAGTTTCAGGCTCGGCAGGTATGGTGAAGGAGAGACCGGCGTGACCATAGTCCAGTTGAAATAGCGAAGGTAAAGGATTTACCGCATATGGATGTACAGCTTTCTTTTCCCGATTTTGCTTGAGTACAGGTGTAAAAACATTGAAATGCTGAAGGAAACGGCAGCCGTGCGCGAATGAGCAGGATATGATATTAATGCAACAAAATTAACAGATTTTAAGTCTATACAGTATCCATTCAAACCAGGACGTAAAAATTATCAAATATAAGGGCATGTTATTTTTTGCAATATATTTATAAGTATGATAAATATATATAGTTAAAGTTTACGAGCACCGAGGGAGAAAACAGTGACAGACAGAAGAGAAGACATCAGAAATATAGCAATAATAGCGCATGTAGACCACGGAAAAACCACGCTGGTGGACGGAATGCTCCGCCAGAACGGAATTTTCAGGGAAAACGAGCAGGTGCGGGAGAGAGTGCTGGATTCAAACGATCTCGAAAGAGAGCGTGGAATCACAATACTTGCGAAAAATACCGCGGTGAATTATAAAGGGACAAAGATTAACATTGTGGATACACCCGGACATGCCGATTTTGGGGGTGAAGTGGAACGGGTCCTCAAAATGGTGGACGGGGTCCTGCTGCTTGTAGACGCTTTCGACGGGCCGATGCCGCAAACAAGGTTTGTTTTGAGCAAGGCGCTTAAGCTTGATTTAAAGCCGCTTGTCGTGGTCAACAAGATTGACAGGCCTGGCGCAAGGCCTGTTGAAGTGGTTGATGAAATACTTGAGCTCTTCATAGAGTTAGGAGCCAGCGATGACCAGATAGAATTCCCCGTAATATACGCATCCTCCAGGGAAGGATACGCGGTACGGGACCTTGGCGACGAGAAAAGGGACCTGCAGCCGCTGCTGGACGCCATTATAGATGAAGTTCCCCCGCCGCGCGGCGAGGCCGGCAAACCGCTGCAGCTATTGGTATCGAGCATTGATTATGACGAATATGTCGGAAGGATTGCAGTAGGGAGAATCGACAGGGGTACCGTGAAATCAGGCCAGCAAGTAGTTATTTGCAGGAGGGACGGCAGCGTGGTGCCGGTAAAGGCCAGCAGGATATATGTGTTTGAAGGGCTGAAAAGAGTCGAGGCGGCAGAGGTATCGGCAGGGGACATTGTTGCGGTTTCCGGCATCGGCGAAATAAACATAGGCGAGACCATTTGCGATCCCGAAGTACCGGAGCCGTTGCCTTTTGTCAATATTGACGAGCCAACTGTCAGCATGGCATTTAGTGTCAACAACAGCCCTTTTGCAGGCAGGGAAGGCACGTGCGTGACATCAAGGCATTTGCGCGACAGGCTGTTTAAAGAAATGGAGACCGATGTGAGCCTGAGGGTGGAGGAAACTGACAGCCCGGATTCTTTCAAGGTATCGGGCAGGGGGGAACTGCACCTTTCCATACTTATTGAGACCATGAGAAGGCAGGGATATGAATTCCAGGTCTCAAAGCCGAAGGTAATCATGAAGGAGACGGACGGTGCGGTTTACGAACCGGTCGAGCTTTTAATGATAGACGTTCCGGAGGAATTTATGGGGGCGGTTATTGAAAAGCTTGGTGCAAGGAAAGCTGAAATGGTAGGCATGCATTCAGCCTCCGAGGGTTACATGCGGCTGGAGTTTAAAATACCGGCAAGAGGCCTTATTGGGTACCGTTCGGAGTTTTTGACCGATACAAAGGGCAATGGTATAATGAATCATGTATTTTATGGATATGAGCCGTATAAGGGCGATATACCCGGCAGACAAAGGGGTTCGCTGGTGGCATCCGAGGATGGTGAGGCCGTGGCATACGGTCTTTATAATGCACAGGAGAGAGGGCAGCTTTTCATATCGCCGGGCGCCAGGGTGTACAAAGGTATGGTTGTAGGAGAGAATGCCCGGAGTGAGGACATTGTGGTGAATGTGTGCAAAAAGAAGCACGTTACCAACATAAGGGCAGCCGGTTCCGATGATGCGTTGAGGTTGACGCCTCCAAGGCTTTTGAGCCTGGAGCAGGCTCTTGAATTTATCTCGGATGATGAATTGGTAGAAATAACTCCAGGCAGCATCAGGCTGAGAAAGAGAATACTGGATGCCGAAATGAGGGCAAAAGCTAAGAGCAAACCTTCATGAACGATTAATTAATCCCTGACAGGGAGGTGGCTTAATGGTAAATCAAAATACGAATATCAAGGCTTCAAAAAGCAATAATAAAAGCAAGAGCAAGAAGAAAAAGAAAAAAAACAGGCTTTTAAAATGGCTGCTGTTGTTTCTGTTTCTTCTTTGCGTGGCGGTGGTAAGTGGCGCGGTTTCTTATGATTACGTTTTGAAAAATTTAATAATATCAGAGGACAGTGAACCGGTTATAGTGGATGAAAGGGAAGCTGTCGAATTTATTGTCGAGAGGGGAGCCAGCACCTCACAGATTGCAAAGAGGCTGAAGGAGCAGGGATTGATAAAAAACGAATCGATATTCAAGATCTTGTCCAAGGTCAATGGTTATGACGGCACGTATAAATCCGGCACGCACCTGGTCAGCGAAACCTTGAGCTACGATGAGATGATGCGCGTCCTGTCGTCCGAACCTGCCACAAGGACGGTAATGATACCGGAAGGCAAGACGTTCCTGCAAATCGTTGACATACTGTATGAAAAGAAAATAATAAAAGACAAGAAAAAATTCATAGAGGTTGCCAATACGGATAAGTTTGACTATGATTTCCTGGAGAACCTGCCTGAAAGGGAGTACAGGCTTGAGGGATATCTTTTCCCCGATACATATGAATATGACTATAATGCCAGTGAGCGGGAAATAATAATAAAAATGCTTGACAACTTCGACAAAAAATTCAAGCAAACATACAGGGATATGATTGAGTACCTTCCCGTCGAGATGGACCTGGACAAAGTAGTCATCATGGCTTCATTAATCGAGAGGGAAGCGAAAGACCCCGATGAACGCCACCTGATCGCGGGAGTGATGTACAACAGGCTGAAAAACAAGGACAAGACCCTGCGGAAACTGCAGGTGGATGCCACTATTCAATACATAATGCTGAAAAATACCGGCACCTACAAGGACAGGGTACTGTATGAAGACCTCGAGATAGACGACCCTTACAATACATATATTTACGAAGGCCTGCCGCCCGGACCGATATGCTGTCCCGGTGAAGCTGCAATCAAGGCCGCGGTTAACCCGGATGAGACTCCTTACCTGTACTATGTTGCCAAGGGTGACGGCACCGGGCAGCATGCGTTCGCCAGGACGTACAAGGAACACCAGGCAAACAGGCAGAAATATGCGGCGAAATAATGAATAGAAGTGAGTTTGTCTGCAATTGCATCCGTAATACATTCAATCATGACCAGGGCTTGCTCGGGGAACTGGAACAAACCGCAAGGGAGCGTAATGTGCCTATAATAACCAGGGAAACGGCCTGCCTTCTTACTGTGTTGGGAAGGCTGGCAAAACCATTGCGCATACTGGAAATCGGCACCGCTATCGGCTATTCCTCGATTTTGCTGGCCCGTATATTGGCACCGGGGGGCAGGATCGACACCATTGAACGGGATGAAGAAATGCTGCTTATGGCGCGCGAAAATATCAGGAAGGCAGGGCTCGGGGATGTTATCGGTATTATAGCCGGGGATGCGACAGAGGTTCTCAAATGCCTGGACAAGCAATATGACATGGTTTTTCTGGATGCGGCCAAGGGGCAGTACCCGGAACTGCTGCCGGATTGCCTGAGGCTGTTGAAAAGGGGCGGGCTCCTGGTCGCGGACAATGTTCTTTACAAGGGCCTGGTAGCAGGCGATGATACGCCGGCAAGAAAGCACAGGACAATAGTAAACCGGATGCGGGCTTTCCTGGAAGACCTGAGAAATAATCCGGAGCTTGAGACGTGCATCGTGCCGGCAGGTGACGGTGTCGCGGTGGCGTACAAGCTTTTGGAAGAAGAAATGGAGCAATAAATTATTAATAAAATGGGGAACAGCAATATGAACAATCAGGGCTCGGGAAAGACTGACGCCGCGGTGGAACTGCTTGCACCGGCAGGCAACCTTGAAAAACTGAAAATGGCAATCATGTACGGCGCCGATGCTGTCTACCTGGGAGGGGAACAATTCGGCCTCAGGGCTTATGCGGGAAATTTCAGCCTCGGGGATTTAAAAGAGGGTATCGATTTTGCACATTCAAGGGGTAAAAAAGTCTATCTCACAATGAATATTATACCGCATAATGAAGACTTTGAAGGCATGCCCGAATATATCCGCACGGTAAGGAACGCAGGCGTGGATGCGATAATATTTTCTGATCCCGGGGTATTTGACCTCATCAGGCGGGAAGCCCCGGATATGGAACTGCACCTGAGCACACAGGCAAACAATACAAACTGGAGAAGCGCCCTGTTCTGGCACAGGCTGGGTGTTAAACGCATTATCCTGGCCAGGGAGCTGTCGCTGGATGAAATCAGGGAAATACGTAAAAATACGCCCAGGGAACTGGAACTCGAGATATTCGTTCATGGCGCAATGTGCGTTTCATACTCGGGAAGATGCCTCCTAAGCAATTACATGACGGGGCGCGACTCAAACCGCGGGCTTTGCGCCCATCCCTGCAGGTGGAAGTACTACTTGATGGAGGAAACAAGGCCGGGAAAGTACATGCCGGTTTATGAAGACGACCGCGGCGCCTATATTCTCAATTCAAAAGACCTCTGCCTTATCGAGTACCTGCCGGAAATTATTGAAAGCGGTGTTTTGCACCTTAAAATAGAAGGCCGCATGAAAAGCTCATATTATACGGCAACCGTGGTAAAAGCCTTTCGTGAAGCAATTGACGCTTATTTGGCGGACCCCGGGCATTACCGCTTTGACGAAAACCTCATGTCGGAAATATCCAAGGCCAGTCACCGGGAATATACCACGGGATTTTTCCTTGGCAAACCATCGGGTGACGCACATAATTACAAGTCAAGCTCGTACATAAGAGAATACGATTTCGTTGGTCTTGTCAGGTCGTACGATTCTTCATCGGGCATTGCCGAGATCGAACAGAGGAACAAGTTTGCCATTGGTGATGAACTTGAGGTTGTCGGTCCTCGCGGTCCGTTTTTTGTTCAAAAGGTCGTTTCGATGAAAAATGACGAAGGCGAGGAAATAGAAGCCGCACCACACCCGCAGATGACGGTTTACATGCCCATGGACCGGCCGGTCGAGCCTTTTACGATGCTCAGGCGGAAAAGCCTGGAGTGATATTCAGGATTGATATATTAATCTGTTAACCGGCGAAGCATAAAACTTAACTGGCAAAGCATAAATAAGCCCTAATCAGCGAAGCATAAACCTTCAAATACATCTTCAACATATAGATTATTCTCTCTTACGGTAAAGCCGTCCACGGCAAACCACCCGGTACTTCCCGACCCGGTTTGGCCAAGGCACCACTCTATCCCGTCGCAGCCAAGCAGCTTCAGCGTGTCGCCGGGCTTCAGCACGGATGCCGCATTTTTGCTTTTCGGCTTATCATAAAGAGTTAGGTTCGTTTTCAGTATAAGAGGTTCAGCCTCATGATCGGCAGGATACAACTCGCTTTCGATTCCTTCGAGAAGATGGTTGTTGTCAAGCTTGTATTCCTTTCTGACGAACCAGGTTTGCAGTATTGGAGGCCTGATTCGTGCGATGACCCTTCCGTTTCCGGTTATGCGGCCTTTTTCGGTGCATAAACCGTCTACGCTGCCCATATACTTTATTTCGCCGCCCGTATAGCAATAAAAATGCGTTTTTTCGTCGTTGCTTGGTCCGAACTCCTGGATTGCTATTTCTTTCAAACCGTCATTTTCATCAATGTCAACCAGGTACGGCTTAACGTCAAGGTTGTCTCCAAAGCCCGTGATTTCCTTGTCATTTACCTTAAGCACGAATATATAATCACTTTCTCCTACCCGCTGGTATTTTACGGTGTCATACTTTCCGTCACCGTCCAGGTCGGCGGAAATCTCTTCATAGGGCTGGTCTTCATAAAAGGGATAATTATTTAGTTTTTCGTCCGTATTTAGTGCATCTTCCCTGGCTGCGCCAAAGTGCAAATCATAATCATAAAGAATATTTTTGTACCTCATCGCCTCATAAATACGTCCGGCTTCTATAAACAACTCCATTTCCTGATATTCACGCATGGATTCATCCATGAAATAGATGACATCAAGGTATAATGTGCCATCCTCAACCCTCATGTCGGTTACCTGTTCATCCTGATCTGTCTTTATCAGGAGCCGCAGGTTGTCTTCCATGGTATCGTACACAAAGAGATCACCGCCTTGCGCCACCGTGCCGTAAGCATATTGGATTATCACCAGGAGGTGCCGGTTGTCAAGCCATACGGCTTTTTTGGGAGTAAAATGCTCCCTGATATTTTTATTTGCAGCCAATTTCTCCCCGTTCAGGACATTCTCGTTCCTGTTTTTATCCAAATGGTAGATGAAAACGTCACTCAATACTTCCCATTCGTACGGGGACAGGTATGCGATCATTTTGCCGTCGGGCGATATAGAAGGGGGAGAGGGCATATTATCGCATATAATAATCTCCTCGCCGGATTTCCGGACTAATTTCAGCAGAGCCTCCGGCTCCGCTTCATAAAAAACCTGACCGGATTCCCCGGCATCCGGTGTTGAAATGACGGCATGTTCGTCATTAGACTTTTCTAATTCTTTTTCTTTGCCGGGGGTGGGGATACTGCCGGTATTAGTATTATCCGTCCCGGTTTCAGTTTTAGTTTCAGTTTTAGTTTCAGCTATAGTTCCGGTTCCTTTTTCTTTTTCCGTTTCTGCTTCTTTTTCTTTTTCTGTTTCTGTTTCCGTTACTGTTTCTGCTACTGTTTCTGAAGAATCGCCGATTGATAAATTTTCAGTTTTTCCGGGTTGATCCGCGATGCCGCCTTGCCCGCACCCGCAAAGTAAAGCAAGAATCAGCGCTATCATTATTATTTTTGTTTTTTGGTTTTTCATGAAGACCGTCATCCTTTTTTATAACGATAATTTTTGTTATTTGCAAATGGTTAGCTGCTTTGTATAGACTAAATTTGCTGGAAAATTGTTCCCCTATATAGCAGGGATGTTTATACTGTACCGGGGATGTCAAAAGCCCTGAATATGCTTTTTATGCAATGGCAAGAATCTTATTATGATAATCTGAAAGGAGATTTTGCCTTTTGCATGCCAAGAGGGTATTATTGTTGGGCGGGATAATAACATCGCTGTTTTTCCTGTTGATCGGAAGATTTTTACATATACAACTGTTTAATGCTCAGAAGCTTGCCGGTTCGGCGTTTAAACAGAGACTGTCAAATATAAATGTGGAAAGGATTCGGGGCAATATACTTGACCGCAATGGAATTCCGTTTACGAACAGGGACAGGAAGTACCTGGCTTTCATAAAGACGGCCGATATGCCGGAACCGGGCCTTGAAAGGGAGAAGGTCTGCGAAATATTGGACATGGACGTAAGCATGATGGACAGCCTGGTGGCATCGGGTAAACCGTCGCTGTTCGAAATCGATGAGGAAGCCGCTGGCGCAATAAGGCAAATGGGAGTGGATTGGGTCACAATACTGAACTCTCTTGACAGGTACGGAAAAGATGGACTGGCTAAGCATGTAGTGGGCTATCTCAGCAAGAAAGACAGGGTAGGGCAGGCCGGGATTGAAAAGGCATATGAAAATGTATTAAAGAACGGTCCGGCATATATAATCGGAACAGTGACAGATGCGACAAAGAATCCAATAAAGGGGCTGGGATACAGGATAAAAGGCATGGATACGGGTGAGATGCTAAATGTCAGGCTGACTCTCGATTACCATGTGCAAAAGATTGTGGAAGAAGCGATGGACAATAACGGCATATCAGGAGCGGTGGTAGTGGAGGATGTCCTGACCGGTGATATACTTGCCATGGCAAGCAGGCCTGATTTCGACCAGGAAGCCGTCGAAAACTACCTGGACAGTGACGGCAACGAATTGTTCAATAAGGCGGTTGCAGCATACAACCTCGGCTCCGTTTTCAAGATTGTCGATGTGGCTGCTTTTCTTGAAAACCAGGATACGTCGGGTGGAATCACGAACGGAGGCCATGTGGCGGGAGACGGTTTTTATTACAATACGCCTGTTTCTCCCGGCAATACATACTCATATAGTCTATACCCATATGGACCGTACGATATCTACACCCGGAACTGGCAGTATTACTGCGAAGGAGCGGTAAATGTCAACGGCCTCATATTCAGGTGCCATTCGTATTTTGAAGGCGGGCATGGATATCTCGATATGGAAAAGGCTTTTGCCGTATCCTGCAATTCGTATTTTATAAATTTGAGCCTCAAAACCGGTTACCGGAAGCTCATTGAGATGGCGCGGAAATTTGGCCTGGGGGAAGTGACGGGCATCGCCGGCCAGGGCATTGCTGAAGCCCCGGGAAGCCTGCCGCCGGTTGATTCTTATTACAGCCAGGCCGATATCGCAAACCTTTCCATAGGACAGGGAGCATTGCTGGCAACGCCTTTGCAGGTAGCCGACATGGTAGCGACTGTTGCGAACGGCGGTATCAGGAACAGGGTTAACATTGCAGACTCGATTGTCGACAGTAACGGCAACATTGTAAAAAACCTGAGGGTAAAAGAGGGCCGGCGAATCATTTCAAAGGAAACCGCCGATACGATAAGGGACCTGATGGAGGCTGCAACTTCTTCCTATGGGACCGGGACCGATGCGGTGGCAGGGTATTACGGCGGCGCAGGGGGGAAGACCGGCAGCGCGGAAACCGGCAATCCCGATGTGGTACACGCATGGTTTGCAGGCTATTTTCCGGCGAGAAACCCCAGGTATTCCATCGCCGTATTCGCTGAAAACGGTAAGTACGGCGGCAAGATAGCGGCCCCGGTATTCGCCGAAATCGCAAGGAATATGATTGAGAAGGGGTATTGAGGGGTTTAATTCCCGCAAATGGGGCAGAAATCTAAAGTGAAACACTTTAATTTTAAGTTGCTTGAGATCGTTATATTTTTTTGTAGACAGATTTTTTATTGATATAGTCTCTGACAGTTGAGTAATTCCCACTGAATTGATATTCTCGACCAGATCCTGATAGGTTCTTTGTTTTGAAAGTCCCCTTATTGTGTTGAGTTCGACAAAACTGCACCCGTTGACGGGCAATAGTTGCTATTGGTGGTGTAGCTATCCTTGCTTATTATTGGGATGACATTTCTGCTAAATGGGATGGAATAGTTAATGCATTTAAAAAAGCTTTTTCATCAATGGCTAGTAACATAGCAAACGCATTTGCGGATATTGCTTTGAAGATTGAAATAGCTTATGTTTCCTTAAAAATTCCTAGCAAAATGAAAAATGGTGACAAAGTCGATATTGGCAAATTCAATCAGAAAAAGCCTGGAGATGGGCCACCTACTTGGATTGGACCTGATGGATGGTACATACAAAGAGACATGGCAGGTCATGGAGGAAGATATTGGAAACTATTTGATTGGGCAGGAGAAAGAATTGCTTCTTTAGCAGCTGATGGTACAATATTAGGTAGATAAATACTTGAAAGTCGAGGATACATTATGACATTGAAGGAATTATTGAATAGCTGGAATGTAATTGATGTGCCAAATGATGATTTTGTATTTGAGCAATTATGTTCTACGAATCCAGACAACTGCTTTTTTATTGATAGATTTCCCATTAGGGTAGAAAGTTTTAACAAATACTCGCAGCTTGAAGTATTTTATGATTCAGTGCTAAATGGAGACCTTTGTGCAGAAATCTATTTAAAAGAGGAGGAAAAAATTAAAAATATACTCAAAAAGCTATGGCTATATAGCTTTCTTGAAGTCGAAACAAACTTAGCTTTTATAGAAGATGAAAAGATAACCAAAGTAATTGATGCCAGCAAAATGCCTTTTGTTGAAGAATTAAGGAAAATGGCAGGAGAAGAATTATTTACTGTTGAGAATGTCGATCATTTGGATACTCTTCTTGAATTGGGTCTGAGAGACAGAGTGGAATCATGTTTTGTATTTTCTGATTTGGAAATTGTTGCATGGATAAATGGTTTAATTGTATTACTCTATATGGTAAATTTGGAGAAGAAGGCTTTAGTAGAAAAAATAGTTTGCACAGAAGGAATGTATTTGAGACCATATAAGCAAGCAGAATAACCAACCAGCTAAAATCACCAAGGTGATCTTTTTAAGGCAGTTGGCTGGAAAGTAATACCATTTAATGAGTATTTCGATACCACGGTGGACGATAAAATAATCGTTCATAATACATTAAATGGGATAATTATAGACAAATATATAGAAGATATTGATGAGTTTAGAAGTACTTTAGAAGCGGATAACAGTAGCCCTTTAACGCCAATAGAATCAAAAGGTCGTAAGAAATATCCGCTCGGATGTATTAAGACATATAAAAGCTTCATGATTTTAGCTTTCACTCACTTTAATGAACAGAATATGGCTTATCTAACAAAAGTTGATTATGAGCAATGCTTGATGAGAATGTGGAAAGAGATTTCACGTACATATGCGAATAAGCCAATAAATTTACCGCTGCTGGGCTCTGGAATAACACGCTTTATCGACGTTCCTAAAAAATCAAATTTTGATTTTTTAAAATGTATGCTTTGCACCCTAAAGACAAGCGGTGAAAACATTAACCAACCTATAACTATCCTGCTAACTAAGGATATTATGCAAGAAATAAATATTTATGAAATGAAAGGAGTTATTTAGCTATGGCTTACAGAACTAAAACCTATATTGCGGCGGATTGGACTGGAGATAAAAATGCCGTGGAACAGCTATATAAATGGAATGATAGCGAGTATTGGAGTTTGTCTTTTACTGATGCTCACGATTTCTGCCAGAAATACTGTATAAGGCAGTAGTAAAAAGTAATATGAAAAAAGGAAAAACAAATAAAGGAATATTATATGTTACATCGCAATGATTGTATCTATAATATGTATCATTACGTTTGTTATTTTTTTACTTCAATTATCTAATTCTAACAGGTATTGGGATGGAAAATATGATTTTCCTTTCAAATGTCTTACATCTATCCTTACTTTAAGTGTGATTATTCCGCCTCTCATAATAGAACGCATCAGAAAGAATAATATGAAAAACTAATAGCAGTTGTTGGAAATAGCTCTATAAATCAATCCGGATGCTTTTCTATTCCCGGTATTTCTGATAGAATCGGATTGGATAACATAAAGCAACAGAGAAAACAGTGCAGTAGTTTTATTATACAATTCGGATAATAACAAGGATAATGCAAAGCAGGGAGGAAATCATGCGCATAGCGGTTATAGACGGACAGGGCGGCGGAATGGGGAAGACGCTGGTGGAAAAGCTCAGGAGTGAGTTTAAAGATTCAATCGAAATCATTGCCATAGGAACAAATTCGCTTGCCACATCCGCAATGATAAAGGCGGGCGCGAATGAGGGAGCGACGGGTGAAAATGCCATTGTTTACAATTCTGCCAGGGTAGACGTGATAATAGGCCCTATAGGCATTATTGCGGCTAATTCCATGCTTGGCGAGCTTACTCCGGCCATGGCGGCGGCGATTGCGGAGAGCCCGGCGAAAAAGGTGCTTGTACCGGTAAGCAAGTGCAATATCAGCATAGCGGGCGTAAAAAATGAGCCGCTTCAGAATTATATCGAAGCGGCCGTCAAATTGGTTAAAATATAATCGAAATGTAAATCTTGACCTTGTTTTTGCCCAATCCGCGCTTTAAAACGTCCCGAAAATGCCGCTAATGCCATTCCTTAATTGCAGTTGTCAGGTTCCAGTTCTTTGCTCAGTTTTTTAATAGCCTTTTTTTCGATCCGCGATACATAGGAACGGGATATCCCGAGCATGCTTGCGATTTCCCGCTGTGTCTTGCTTGTTCCGTTAACAAGTCCGTACCTCAGTTCCAGCACGGTCTTCTCACGCTTTTTCAAAACCGCTTTCATTTTATTATAAAGGCGTTTTACCTGGATTTTCAGTTCCACTTCATCAATAACAGATTCGTTCTCGTTGCCGATTACGTCAATAAGGGTAATTTCGTTGCCCTCACGGTCAACACCGATCGGGTCGTGGAGAGATACTTCGCTCTGTATTTTTTTCGTGGATCTTATTTGCATCAAAATCTCGTTTTCGATACAGCGGGCTGCGTATGTCGCAAGCCGTGTTCCCTTGGACTGGTCGAAGGTTGATATTGCCTTGATCAAGCCTATTGTACCGATCGAGATCAGGTCGTCGCTATCGCTGCTGTATGAACTGTATTTTTTAACTATGTGGGCTACAAGTCTCAGATTTCTCTCTATTAGTGTATTTCTGGCGTCTTCGCTGCCTTCTTTGTATTCCTCGATGTATTTTTGTTCTTCTTCCGCCGTTAATGGTTGTGGAAAAGAGTTGGCGTTGGATACGTAACCTAATTGAAAAAACACGCTGCCAAGGACCTCATTCAATATGGTGAATAAGAAGTGCAGCAAGCAAAGCACCTCCCCCCGGAAAATAGGTCACCATATAAGTATATGAGCGCCCATGGGATTAATTGCCTGTCCCGCTGTGCAGGCGCATGAAATTTTCATAAATTTGTTCAAATTTTTGTTTGCTAATTTATTATCCATGTGTTATACTACATAACGATAAAAATACGCACACGGTACGACGGGCGGTTAAGTGCCTTCGGGTATTCCGGCCGGATGAAGCCGTGGTGGTGTAAACTTAAGGAGGATAAATTAATGTCAGTTATTTCTATGAAACAGCTCCTGGAAGCAGGCGTTCATTTCGGCCACCAGACCAGGAGATGGAACCCCAAAATGGCCGAATATATCTTTACCGAAAGAAACGGAATCTACATCATTGATCTTCAGAAGACGGTAAAAAAGATAGAGGAAGCATATTTCTTCGTCAGGGAAATTTCGATGAACGGCGAGGACTTGCTTTTCGTCGGTACGAAGAAGCAGGCGCAGGATTCGATCAGGGAAGAAGCCGAAAGATGCGGGCAGTACTATGTGAATGCGAGATGGCTCGGCGGAATGCTGACCAACTTTAAAACCATCCGCAAGAGGATCGACAGGCTGCACCAGCTTGAAGCCATGGAACAGGGCGGAGTATTTGAAGTGCTGCCGAAGAAGGAAGTTATAAAGCTTAGAGGCGAGATGGAAAGGCTGGAAAAATACCTGGGCGGCATCAAGGAAATGACAAAGCTGCCGGGAGCCGTGTTTATCGTTGATCCCAGGAAAGAAAGAAATGCCATACTCGAGGCAAGGAAACTGGGTATTCCTATTGTAGCTATTGTTGATACCAACTGTGATCCCGATGAAGTGGATTACGTCATCCCCGGAAACGACGACGCGATAAGAGCGGTCAAGCTGATTGCGTCCAAGATGGCGGACGCCGTGATCGAAGGCCGCCAGGGCGAACAGACGGCGGAAGACAGTGGTGAGGGACATGTGGAAGCTGCCTCGGGTGAACCGATCACCGTGGAAGCAGCGGGCGAAGGCGCGGCGGAAAGAACCGTGACAGAGCCAAAGGCGGCAGAGGCTGTGGCAGAAGCTAAGCCGGAAGCGACCGCGGCGGAGGCCAGGACAGAGGAACCCACGGCGGAAGCGACTGCTCCAGAGGCAAAGACGGAAGAGGCTGCGGCAGAAGTCAAGGCGGAAAAGCCGAAGAAAAGAAGCAAGAAAGACACTGCCGTGAAAACCAGGAAGAGCCCGGTAGAGACTGCGAAAGAAGCTAAAGAGGAAATAGCGGAAGAAGTCACACCGGCGGAAAAGGCAAGCAAAAAAGCGAAGAAAACAGCCAGAGACAGAGATGCTTCCGTGAAAAAAACGAGAATGGAAGCGGCTGACTGACACGGAGGAGCTGACAGCGGAAGCTACGGCAGCGGCTCGCGGAAGAAGTGGCCAAGGCAGATGCTGCGGAAGCGGAGCCCCGGAGGAAGCGGTTGCAGCGGAAACCAGCTGAAGCAGCCCCGGAAGGAAGCGGAGCTGAAACGCCGGAAGGCTACGGCAGCAGCCTCAGAGGAAGTGGCCACGAGCGGAAACTGCAGCGGAAACAGCACAAACGGAAGCGGCAGAAAATGAAGAAGCGGCCGATAACCAGTAGAAAGCGAAAATCCAGGCGCCCGGGCCGCAAACGGACCGGGTGCCGTATCACGCTGTATTGAATAAGAGCCAGGTTTATGGCAATAATATTTACTGTTTGGAGGAATATGGATGATTACTGCTGAGATGGTAAAACAGCTCCGTGAGAGAACAGGCGCCGGGATGATGGACTGTAAGAACAGCCTGGTCGGAAAGCGGCGGAGATATGGAAAAAGCTATAGAAATATTGACGGGAAAAGGGCCTTGCGGCTGCAGCCAAAAAAGCGGGGAGAATAGCAGCCGAAGGACTGGTCGATGCATATATACATGGGAACGGCAGAATCGGCGTGCTGGTTGAGGTAAATATCGAAACCGATTTTGCGGCGGCCAATGAAGAGTTCAAGCAGCCTTGTCAAGGACATTGCGATGCAAATTGCGGCAGCAAAGCCCGAATACGTCAGAAGGGAAGACGTACCGGCTGATGTTATTGAAAAGGAAAAGAATATTCTCAGGGCACAGGCAAGGAACGAAGGAAAGCCTGAGAAAGTAATCGACAAGATGGTTGAAGGCAGGATGGAGAAATTCTATAAAGAGGTTTGCCTCATGGAGCAGCCCTGGATCAGGGACCCGGATAAGACAATCGGACAGCTTGTTACCGAGAAGATAGCTGTTATAGGCGAAAATATCAATGTCAGGAGATTTGCGAGGTTTGAAAGAGGGGAAGGGCTGGCGAAGAGAGAGGAAAACTTCGCCGAAGAGGTGGCGAAGCAGATCGGTGGTTAACAAAAAGGGAGCATATAAAATATGTTCCCTTTTTAATAGTATCGCCGGAAGGGTTTGAATGTTTTTTTACAGAACAATTAATGCGGAGCGGGGGTTATTGCCAACATGACGTCAAAATACAAAAGGATATTGCTTAAACTCAGCGGGGAAGCGCTGGCAGGAAGCCGTAAGACAGGAATTGACACTGAGACGCTTGGAGCCATTTCCGAGAGGATTTGCGAAGCTTACAGGATGGGAGTTGAAATCTCCATTGTCGTAGGCGGAGGCAATTTTTGGAGAGGAAGAAGCGGTATTGGCATGGACAGGACCACCGCTGACCATATGGGCATGCTGGCTACCGTCATAAACGCGCTTGCGCTGCAGGATGCGCTGGAGTCAAGGGGCGTTCCCACGAGAGTGCAGACCGCGATTGAGATGAGGCAAATTGCAGAACCTTACATAAGGAGAAGGGCGATAAGGCACCTTGAGAAAAAGCGGATCGTGATTTTTGCATGCGGGCTGGGCAGCCCTTATTTTTCCACCGACACTGCCGCAGCGCTCAGGGCGGCTGAGATTGACGCCGATGTCATTCTAAAGGCGACGACCGTGGACGGGGTGTACGACAGTGATCCGAAAGAGAATGCCAGCGCGGTCAGGTATGATACCATCACTTTTGCGGATGCTCTGAATAAAAGGCTTGGGGTCATGGATTCCACAGCGATGTCATTTTGCATGGACAACAAGATTCCCCTGGTAGTTTTCAACCTTTGCGATCCTGATAACATACTCCGTGTAATCAGGGGCGAAAATATCGGGACAACTTTATATTAAAACGGTATTTACAACGGACAGATGTTATATTAGGATAGCTATTAAGGAGGATAACTATCACACAGGAAAACAATAAGTATAGGAGGTATGGAAAATGGCGGATGATTCATACAAAGAATATGAAGACAAGATGACCAGGGCGATAAATGTCCTCAGGGAGCAACTGTCGACATTGAGGGCAGGCAGGGCCAACCCGGCCATACTGGACAGGATAAATGTCGATTATTATGGGGTGCCGACTCCTATAAACCAGCTGGGAAGTATTTCTGTCCCGGAGGCCCGCGTCATAGTTATCCAACCGTGGGATGAAAAAATATTGAAGGACATTGAAAAAGCCATTCAGAAATCAGATATCGGCATTAATCCGATCAACGACGGCAAAGTCATCAGGCTGGTATTTCCCGTGCTTACCGAAGAAAGAAGAAAAGAACTGACCAAGGCAGTGAAAAAGTACGGGGAGGATGCAAAGATTGCCGTGCGGGCTGTGAGGAGAGAAGCGATTGACCGTTTCAAGCAGCAGAAAAAGGCAAGCGAGATTACCGAAGACGACCTGAAAGTGGCAGAAAAGGACATCCAGGAAATAACCGACAAGTTCATTGATGAAATCGACAAAACTGTAGAAAAGAAAGAAAAGGAAATCATGGAGGTATAGCTGTAAATCCCTGATGCAGGCACAGGATGGAAATACACGGATACCGGACGTTTCCTGTTTCAGGCTTGAACGAGCGCTGAAAATACTGGAATCCTCCGGGGTTAAAAGCGTGACGGTCCGCAGGACTGCTCCCCCAAAGCTGAAAGATTCGGATAGCGGGAGTGATGCCAGGGTCGTCGCGCAAAAACTATTGGACGGCGGTAATATTGAACTCCTGGTATGCAATACGAATATAGAATAGTCAGGCTGCTTCCGCAGCACGAAATGGAGGGGCATATCCGCGGGGTGAGATCCGGCAGGCATGGAAGGCGGAATGTCCCTTTTAACATGGGAGGTAATTGGTTGTGTTTGCGGGCATGAGAAAAAAGAAAAAGGCTGCGGCTAAAGTCCAGGAAAAACTGCCCGTACATATAGCGATAATCATGGACGGAAACAGGCGCTGGGCGGAGAGGAGAGGCCTCCCGCGCAGTGTCGGCCACAGGGAGGGCGCAAATACGTTAAAAAGGATTGTCAAAGAGTGTGATGCTTTGGGAATCAAGTACTTGACCGCTTTTGCGTTCTCGACTGAAAACTGGAACAGGCCGAAAGAAGAAGTCGACGCTCTGATGTCGCTTCTGCTTGAGTTTCTCAGGAACGCGGATAAGGAGCTGGCCGGTAAAAATATCAGGATAAGCGTGATAGGGGAGACAGACCGCCTGTCTGAGGAAATAAGGCGGGAAATTGCCAGGGTGATGCAGAATACTGCCGAAAACACAGGGTTGAACCTGATAATCGCGCTAAATTATGGAAGCCGGACGGAAATAGCCCGCGCGGCTGCCAGGATTGCGACCGACGTTAAGGAAGGGCGAATACGGGCTGAAGACATTAACGAGGAGATGTTTTCCGGTTACCTTTATACGGCGGGCATACCCGATCCCGACCTGGTTATAAGGCCCAGCGGCGAGAACAGGCTCAGCAATTTCCTCCTGTGGCAGTCTTCCTATTCAGAGTTTTGGTATTCGGATATTTTATGGCCGGATTTTACAAAGAAAAACCTGCTGGAGGCAATAGAGGCATACCAGCAAAGAGATAGACGGTTTGGAGGTTTGTAAATTATGAAGGTAAGGGTTGTCAGTGCGGTTGTAGCAATTTTACTGCTGGCGGTTATAGTGTATATGGGTGAGACGGCGATTGGACTGGCCGTATTTGCACTGGCTGCCGCAGGTGTCCGCGAATTTAACAAGGCATTGGAAAAAGCAGGCTTCAAGCCGGTTTATATTTTAAGTTACTTGTCATGCCTTCCATTGCTGTACCTGGCTGTTTCGAGTTTAATGCCATGGCAGGTCATAGCCACGATGGACGGCAAGTATTCGGATGTTGCCGTGCTGGGTTTATTCGTGCTGGTTGTCCTGGCGTCATGCTTTGTCATGTTTTCAGGCGGCAGGTATAAAATCGCCGATGCTGCGGTTACGCTCCTGGGCATATTTTATGTTGTTTTCCTGCTCTCTTTTGTCACGCTTACCAGGAGCATGGATAAAGGATACCTGTACATATGGTTTATATTTATCGGTGCCTGGGCGACAGATACTTTTGCTTTCTTTACAGGAATAACGATCGGAAAAACAAAGGTAGTCCCGTCGATAAGCCCGAAAAAAACGCTTGAAGGCAGCATAGGCGGTGTCCTGGGATGCATGTTGGCCATGGTGGCTTTCGGGCGGTTGTTTAACGATGCGCTCCAGGTGCCGGTGGTTCACCTGGCTGTGTTAGGGTTAATTTGCGGAGTGGTATCACAGCTGAGCGATTGGTCGGCGTCTGCCGTAAAGAGAGCTGCGGGCTTAAAGGATTACGGGAATATAATGCCCGGCCACGGCGGTGTGCTCGACAGGCTGGACAGCATACTTTTTACCGCCCCGGCAGTATATTTCTATATAAACATATTTATCACGGGAGTTCCGACATGACAAGAAACATAGCAGTATTGGGGTCCACCGGCTCGATCGGTGTCCAGACGCTCGAAGCGGCCGAGAACCTTGGGATTCGCGTTGCAGCATTGACAGCGAATAAAAATATAGATCTTATTGAAAAACAGGCCAGGAAATTCATGCCGCGCTTGGTTTCCGCGGGAGACGAAAGGCTTGCGCTGGAGCTTGAAAGAAGGCTTTCCGGGCTTGGAATCGAAGTGTATTACGGCCTTGAAGGAATGAAGGCCGCAGTTTCACTGGACGATATTGATACGGTAGTAACGTCCGTGGTGGGCATTGATGGCCTGGTACCCACAGTGGAAGCAATACGCAAAGGCAAGAACATAACACTGGCCAACAAGGAGACGCTTGTTGCCGCGGGCAGCATTGTCATGGCGGAAGCGGCTGTCCATAATGTTGATATAATTCCGATAGACAGCGAGCATTCCGCGATATTCCAGTGCCTGGCCGCAAACAGGAAACAAGATGTGGCACGCCTGATCCTTACCGCGTCGGGAGGACCTTTCAGGGGTAAAAAGAAAAGCGATCTTGAAAGCGTGAAAGTGGAACAGGCGCTAAATCACCCGAACTGGAAGATGGGCAAGAAAATTACCGTCGATTCCGCCACGCTTATGAATAAAGGCCTCGAGATAATAGAAGCCAGGTGGTTGTTTGGCTTTGGCCCGGACATGATAGATGTTGTGATTCATCCGCAGAGCATTATTCACTCGATGGTGGAATTCGTGGACGGATCGGTTATTGCGCAGCTTGGTCCGCCTGACATGCGCATCCCGATACAGCTTGCCCTTACATGGCCGGAACGGATGGAAAACGGTTTTTCGAGGCTGGACGTGCTCAAATGCGGCGCCCTGACTTTTGAGGAGCCGGATACCACCGCGTTTCCATGCCTGAGCCTGGCATACGAGGCATTAAAAGCCGGGGGCACGATGCCTGCGGTTTTAAACGGTGCAAATGAAGCTGCCGTTGAGCTGTTTCTGGAGAAAAAAATCGGCTTTTGCGACATACCACGCCTCGTTGAAAAAGCAATGAACGCACATATGGTGAATACAAATCCCGGGCTTGATGATATAATAGAAGTGGACAAATGGGCTAAACGTTTGGTCGGAGGTAGCATATGAGCATAATTATTGCGATACTCGCATTAAATATAATAATAATTGTCCATGAATTGGGGCATTTCATCGCCGCGAAAAAAATGGGTATTAAGGTACTGGAATTCTCGCTCTTCATTGGTCCGAAAATAATCAGCATCCAGCGCGGTGATACCACCTACACGCTGAGGCTTATTCCGCTGATAGCTTATGTCAAAATGGAAGGCGAGGAAGATGATTCGGACAGTCCGGCGGCTTTCAGAAACAAATCTTTAACCGCACGCATGATTACGATAGTAAGCGGCCCGCTGGCCAACCTTATGCTTGCCGTTATTATCCTGACGGCTGTATTTAGTATAAGCGGATTTGCAACGACCGAAATCGGGTATGTGGCAGAGAATTCACCGGCAGAGGCGGCTGGCATCAGGAAGGGCGACAAAATAGTATCTTATGATGGGAAAAGGACATACCTGCCTATTGATGTGATACAGTTTATTTATATTTCCAAGGGCGCTCCGGCGGAAATAGAGTACGAAAGGGAAGGCAAACGTTTTTCGGGGACGATTGAGCCTGTTTTGCATCCGGCGTCTGTTTCCCCGAAGATAGGAGTTACGCTTGGCGGCAAAGGAGAAGCCGATTCCAATGTCATATCGGGATTGGCGCCGGACCTGCCGGCGGAGGAAATGGGGCTTAAGGCGGGAGACAGGATTGTAGCCTTAAACGGCACGGAAGTAAATACAGCCGAGGAAATTATTGCTTTTCTCAACCAAAACGGTTTTAAACCGATAGAAGTAAAGGTTTTGAGAGACGGCGCAGAGATTAACGTAACACTGACTCCCGTTGAAGCGAAGTCCGAAGAATGGTACGACGCAGGCATACTGTTCATGCCTGTAAAGGGAGGATTTTTCAAATCGCTAGCGCAGGCGGCCACCTATACCTTTACTATTATCAGAAGCACCGGCTACAGCCTTGTTTGGCTGATTACGGGAAAAGCAAGCGTGAGCGAACTGATAGGCCCGATAGGTATGGTCAGCACCATAAGTGCCGCAGTCAGGCAAGCGCCGAGCATCTATGACATGCTGCTTGAGCTTCTGAATACTACCGCCCTTTTCAGCATCGCACTTGGCGCCACAAACCTTATACCGTTCCCGGTTCTTGACGGCGGACGCATTGTCATGCTCCTTGTCGAAGCTGTCAGGGGAAAACCGCTGAGCCAGGAAAAGGAAGCGTTTATTTCAATGGTGGGGTTCACATTGATTATTCTGCTGGGCTTGTTTGTGGCGTACAATGATATAATCAGGCTGGTGACGGGATGACCGGGCAGGGACTTCACACGGCCAGGATGAAAACCAGGAAAATACGCGTGGGGAACATATATATAGGCGGCGACGCGCCTATAACCGTGCAGTCGATGACCAATACGGACACCAGGGATATTGCTGCCACGGCAAGCCAGTTAAAGCAGCTGGAGGAGGCGGGCTGCGATATTGCAAGGATTGCGGTGCCCGATATGGAGGCTGCCGCCGCCTTTAAGGAGATAAAAAAGGTTGCCGGTATCCCGCTGGTTGCCGATATTCATTTTGATTACAGGATTGCTGTTGCGTGCGTGGAAAACGGCGCAGACAAAATACGTATAAACCCTGGTAATATCGGCGGCAGGGAAAAGGTCGCCAAGGTTATTGAAGCGGTGCGCCGCAGGGGCATACCGGTAAGAGTCGGCGTAAACGCTGGCTCGCTTGAGAAGGACATATTGGAGAAGTATGGCGGCGTAACACCAGAGGGCATGGTTGAAAGCGCCCTGGGACATGTGCGCATGCTTGAGGAACTCGGATGCGAGGATATAGTACTTTCGCTCAAAGCTTCGGATGTGCCGATGACTATCGAGGCATACCGTATGGTATCAAGGAAGACGGATTACCCGCTGCATTTGGGTGTGACCGAGGCGGGAACGATATTTGCAGGTACGATTAAGTCAGCGGCAGGTATCGGTTGTCTCCTGGCGGAAGGAATAGGCGATACGATAAGGGTATCGCTTACCGGTGATCCGCTGGAAGAGGTGCGGGTCGGCATAGAGCTGCTGAAAGCCCTGGGGCTTGGAAAGCCGGGCGTGGAAATTGTTTCATGCCCCACCTGCGGGCGGACAAAAATAAACATAGTAAAAATAGCAAACGAGTTGGAACGGCGTCTTTCCGGCTGCAAAAAGCAGCTGCGTGTAGCCGTGATGGGATGCGCCGTGAATGGGCCGGGAGAGGCACGTGAGGCTGATATTGGCATTGCCGGCGGTGACGGTGAAGCCTTGCTGTTCAAAAAAGGAAGCATAATACGAAAGATACGCGAAGACAAGGTAATTGACGAATTGCTTGCAGAAATAGAGAAGCTGAAGGTAAAGGCGCAAAAAGAAGTCAACCATGAAGGAGAAGTCAAACCCATATAGAAAAGGTTAGTTTACACAGAAAGAAAAAACCGTTTAGAAAGGGAATGCACAAATGTTGGAAACTGCAGCCGGTAAAAGCTTTCTCGAAGCATTCGGGTCAAAGCTTTACAACGAAGCGCAGGAATTTTTTGAAGGGGTCGAAATAAAAAAACTGAGGCTGTATAAAAAGGCAAAGAAACTGGTAATCAAGGCCGTTTCGGGGAAAATCATACCCGCCCGGGCTGTTGAACGCGTTGAGTCGGCGCTTTCGACGGCTTTTTTAATTGCTGTTGAAATCGACCTCAAGTTTAAAGTTGATTTGCCTTTGGCTGAAATAATAAAAAGCTATTGGGATAGTATCGTATATATTGTAAACGCTAATGTCGCATCGAGCCGGGGCATACTTGACAATTGCGGCTGGGAGTTCTCGGGCGGACGCCTTGATGTGAGACTTTCGAACGGCGGAAGCGCAGTGCTGAGGTCTCATGGGTGCGACAAAATGATCGGGGAGATCCTGCGGAATGCTTTTGATACTAAAATAAGCGTAAGTTTTTCGGATTGCGAGATTGACCAGGATTACAGGGAGGAATACGCCGAATTCAAAGAAAACGAGGAAGCGCGCATACTCAAACCTGTTACGGCGGAGGATGCGTCACCTGTCCGGAAAAAGAGCGCCGGGAGAAAGCGAAGAAAAGAGTCCGGCGGAGAGGGTTCAAGGACGCTTGAAATAGTACTGGGCAAGGAATTTAGTGACGCCATTGTGAAAATGAACGAGGTAACGCAGGATTCCGGCAAAATCGCGATACAGGGAGAAATCTTCAACGTTGTATTCAGGGAGATTCGCGGGAACCGTTACTTGTGCGCTTTTGATATAACCGATTACACCAGCTCCCTCACCGTAAAGTTTTTTATACCGGCAAAAGAATACGAAACCAGGTGCGGGCAAATAAAAGAAGGCCTGTTTTTCAAGGTGAAGGGTGAGGTCCGGTTTGACAGGTATGCGCAGGAACCGGTTGTTATGGCGTCAGACATACTCAGGTCTGAACCATGGACCAGGACTGATGAAGCAGAAAACAAAAGGGTTGAACTGCATCTGCATACGCAAATGAGCGCCATGGATGCCGTCACACCGGTGGAGAAGCTCGTGGAACGGGCCGGGCAGTGGGGACACAAGGCTGTTGCCATCACGGACCATGGTGTGGTGCAGGCTTTTCCGGATGCCTGTAGTGCAGGCAAAAAGTTCGGGGTTAAAATAATATACGGGGTCGAGTGTTACCTCATGAATGACGAGCCCCAGGTTGTAGCCAGGGGCGGCGAAAAGCAGGATGACTACCCGCTTGACGGGGAGTTTGTCGTATTCGACATAGAGACTACCGGATTGCACGCCATAAGGGATAAAATCATCGAGATTGGCGCCGTCAAGGTGATAAACGGGGAGATTGGCGATACTTTCAGTACTTTTGTAAATCCAGGCATTCCGATACCGGCACATATAACAAGGCTGACAGGAATAAACGATTCGATGGTTACTGACGCGCCCTCCATCGAACAAGCACTTGCCGGTTTTCTTGAATTTGTTGGGGATTCACCGGTGGCAGCACACAACGCGTCATTTGACACCGGGTTTATAAAATACGGGTTGCAGGCTCTTGGCATGAAGTTTGACAATATTATCGTTGATACGCTTGAGTTGAGCAGAAAACTGTTCCCGGAACTGGACAGGCACAGGCTTGACAATGTTGCGCGGCATCTCGGCGTCAAGCTTGCAAGGCATCACAGGGCTGTAGACGATGCCATGGCCACGGCTTCGATACTTGTGAAATGTTTTGCGATACTTCGCGAAAAAACGGTGTCAAGCCTTAATGATATTGATAAGGTATTGTCCGGGCGTTTTTATAATCAAAGAGGCGAATCATACCATGCAATATTGCTTGTTAAAAACGGTACCGGTTTGAAAAACCTATACAGGATCATATCGGAATCTCACCTTAAATACTTCTATAAAAGACCGAGGGTCCCCAAAGCCCTTCTTAATGAATACCGTGAAGGGATTATCGTGGGAAGCGCATGCCAGTCGGGAGAATTGTTCAGGGCGATGATTGGCGGTATGAGCGACGAAGATATCGAAAAAATAGCCACGTTTTATGATTACCTTGAGATACAGCCTCTGGGCAATAACGAGTTCCTGATAGAAGAAGGAGCAGTACGTGACCTGGAGCAACTGAAGGAACTTAACATGAGAATTGTAAGGCTTGGAGAAAAACTCGGGAAACCTGTTGTTGCCACGTGCGATGTTCATTTCATGGACCCGCACAATGAAGCATTCAGGCGGATACTCATGTTCGGACAGGGTTATGAAGACGCAGACAGGCAGGCTCCGTTATATTTCCGGACGACTGACGAGATGCTTGAAGAGTTCGCCTATCTTGGTGAAGAAAAGGCCTATGAAGTTGTTGTAAAAAACACAAATATAATTGCAGACATGGTGGAAGAGATATCGCCAATACCGCCGGGGACCTATCCGCCGAAAATTGAAGGGGCGGAGCAGGAAATCGAGACGCTTGCATATAAGAAAGCCCATGAAGTATACGGTAATCCGCTCCCGGAAATAGTGTCCGCAAGGCTTGAAAAGGAACTGACTTCAATCATAAAAAACGGCTTTGCCGTAATGTATGTTGTAGCGCAGAAATTGGTTGCAAAGTCCAATGAAAGCGGCTATATCGTAGGCTCCCGGGGCTCCGTCGGCTCTTCTCTCGTGGCTACAATGTCAGGAATAACAGAGGTTAACCCGCTTCCGCCCCATTACATTTGCGGGAAATGCCAATACTCCGAGTTTATAACCGACGGTTCGGCAGGGTCGGGTTTTGACCTGCCCGCCAAGGATTGCCCGAAGTGCGGCGCGCCGCTTAAAGGAGATGGGCAAAACATACCATTTGAAACGTTTCTTGGGTTCGAGGGAGAAAAGGCTCCTGATATCGACCTGAATTTTTCTGGCGAGTATCAGCCGCACGCGCATAAATACATGGAAGTGCTTTTCGGAAAAGGAAATGTGTTCAGGGCAGGAACAATTGCGTCAATAGCGGAGAAAACCGCGTACGGTTTTGTAAAAAAGTATATCGATGAAAAGGGTATTGTTACCACCAATGCCGAGATCAACAGGCTGGTGAGGGGTTGTACCGGTGTTAAAAGGACGACCGGACAGCATCCCGGCGGCATCATTGTTATTCCGGACGGGAAGGAAGTGTATGATTTCACACCGATACAGAGGCCTGCGGATGATACGGAATCCGATATTATAACTACCCATTTCGACTTCCATTCGCTTCATGATACGATACTTAAGCTGGACATCCTAGGGCATGACGACCCGACCATGATAAAGATGCTGGGGGACCTGACCGGCGTTGACATAAGCGACGTTCCTGTCAATGACGAAAAAGTGATGCAGTTGTTTTTGTCCACCGAGCCGCTTGGAGTGACCCCGGAGGATATCGGCTGCGAGGTAGGCACGATTGCTTTGCCCGAGTTTGGGACAAAATTTGTCAGGCAGATGCTTCTTGATACCAAGCCGGCTACATTTTCGGACCTTCTGCAGATAAGCGGCCTGTCGCACGGCACGGACGTCTGGCTCAACAATGCGCAGGATCTGGTTAAAAACGGTGTTTGCAGCATATCGGAAGTTATAGGGACAAGGGACAATATCATGGTTTACCTTGTGTACAAGGGGCTTGAACCGAATGTTGCGTTTAAGATAATGGAGGATGTAAGGAAGGGCAGAGGCCTTAAGCAGGAGTACGAGGAAGAAATGAGGAAACACTCTGTCCCGGAATGGTATATAGAATCCTGTAAAAAGATCAAGTACATGTTTCCAAAGGCGCATGCGGCGGCATATGTGCTGAATGCGATAAGGATAGGATGGTTCAAGGTTTATTACCCGAAGGAATTTTATGCGGCTTATTTCACCGTCAGGGCGGATGAATTTGATGCCGCGCTGATGATACACGGAAAAGAAAAGGTCGAGAGACTGATTGAACAGCTTGAAAAAGCGGGCAATAACGTTTCTGCCAGGGAAAGGAACATCCTGACGATCCTGGAAGTCGTGAATGAAATGTATGCCAGGGGTATCGGGTTTTTACCCGTCGACCTGTATAAATCGGACGCTGTTAAATTCCTGATAGAAGAGGATCGTATCAGGCCGCCGCTCATGTCGCTGCCAGGGCTTGGGGCAACCGCGGCGGCATCGATCGCGGAAGCGCGTTCCCAGGGCAGGTTTGTTTCGGTTGACGACTTGAAGATACGCGCCAGGGTCAGCAAAACTGTTATCGAGATTTTGCAGGAAAACGGATGCCTGGACGGTATCCCGGAAAGCAGCCAGGTAAGCTTGTTCTAGTTCCTTCAGAACCCGCCGGAACTGCCGCCGAAATAAAATCATTGATAAAAAAAATATATCGTGTTATAATACTATCGGTTAAGCATATTGATTTTGGCGAAGAGTGGGCCAACCCCACTCTTTGTCTTTACGTTATTAAATATAGTGAATGGAGCGAGCAGCCCTATGGCGAGAAAAAGCGTGGTGGATATAACTGAGGAGCTTGCGCAGCCTATTGTAGATTCGCTGTCGTTTGAACTGGTGGGTGTGGAGTTCCTGAAAGAGGGCGCCAACTGGTACCTGAGAGTGTACATTGATAAGCCCGGCGGAATTACCATCGACGATTGCCAGGCTGTCAGCGAACAGTTGAGCGTCAAGCTGGACGAAGCTGATCCAATCAGGCAAAGCTATATACTGGAGGTTTCGTCCCCGGGCGAAATGCCTTTAAAAAACGAACGCCACTTTGAACGGTTCAAGGGAGAAACGGTAGAAGTAAAACTGTATCAGCCAATTAACGGCAAGAAAGTATTCGAGGGCGAGTTGTTGGGTTTGAATGGGGATATTATAGAAATAAAGACTGATGACGGTATTGAAATGGGCTTTGAAAGAAAAGACGCCGCCATCGTCAGGAGGATTATCAGGCTTTGAGCAGCAATGCGCAGCAATGCTTTGAATATTTAAAACCGTTTTGTGAAGTCATAGGATGTTATTATCGGGATTTATGCGAATATTTCCGGTAATGGGATATAGGAGGTAAAAATATGAGCGCGGAATTGATTCAGGCACTGGATCAACTGGAAAAAGAAAGAGGTATTGATAAGGCAACATTAATTGAAGCAATTGAAGCCGCGTTGGTTTCGGCTTACAAAAAGAACTTCGGTTCTACGCAGAATGTTAAGATTACCATTGATCCTGAAAGTGGCGAGGTGAAAGTATTTGCACTTAAAAAGGTCACATCCGCGCCTGGAAATGACAGCGGAGAGATATCTGTCGAGGACGCGAAAAAGATAGACAGCAAATACGAGGAGGACGATATTGCCGAAATAGAAGTTACTCCAAGAAAGTTTGGAAGGATTGCCGCCCAGACGGCGAAACAGGTTGTCATGCAGAGGATTCGCGAGGCTGAGCGATCCATAATTTATGATGAATTCTATAATAAAGAAGGCGATATTGTAACCGGGATAATCCAGAGAAGCGACAGGAAGAATGTAATCGTTGACCTGGGCAGAACGGAGGCCGTCATGATTCCGTCCGAGCAGGTAGCCAGTGAGGAATACAGGTTTAACGACAGGATAAAAACATATATAGTAGAAGTGAAGAAAACGACAAAAGGGCCCCAGGTTATGGTTTCCAGGACTCATCCGGGGCTGGTTAAAAGGCTTTTTGAACTTGAGGTGCCGGAAATCCATGACGGGACGGTCGAGATCAAAAGTATTTCCAGGGAGGCCGGCTCAAGGACAAAGATTGCGGTTTATTCGAAAGACCCGAATGTCGATCCCGTGGGTGCCTGCGTAGGGCAAAAAGGTACCAGGGTCCAGGCTATTGTTGATGAACTCAGGGGCGAAAAAATCGATATAATTAAATGGAGCAGCAATATTGAGGAGTATATTTCCAGCAGCCTGAGTCCCGCGAAAGTTATAAGGGTCGACATCAATGAGGAAGAAAGGTCGGCCAGGGTTATCGTGCCTGATTTTCAGCTGTCCCTCGCCATAGGAAAGGAAGGTCAGAACGCAAGGCTGGCAGCAAAGCTTACCGGCTGGAAGATAGATATAAAGAGCGAATCGCAGCTGAGGGAGGCTATCGAAAGGCAGATGTTCAATATAGACAATGACGATGATTATGACCCGGACAGCAATGATTATGATTACGAGGATGAAGATCCAGGCGCGGAATATGAATATGAAGAAGAATACGTTGAGGACGCCGCGGAAAATATCGGGGACGCCGATGTTGCCGAAGGGGACGTCGGGATCGTAGGGGAAGACACGGATGTTGCCGTGGAAGACACCGATGCCGCCGGGGAGGATGTTGATATTACCGGTGAGAACGGCGAGGATGCCGGGGATGACAATGATAAAGACATGGTATATGAAAATGCAGAAAATGCACTTGATGCCGGAGAGCCTATCGAGCACGGTGAATAGGGGTGAGTGATCTTGAAGCGCAGAAAGGTGCCATTACGCATGTGCCTCGGGTGCCAGGAGATGAAACCCAAAAAGGAATTGTTAAGGATAGTAAGAAACAAGGAAGGGGAAATGTTTGTGGACCCTACCGGAAAAAAGGCTGGAAGGGGCGCGTATATCTGCAGGGATAAGCAGTGCTTTGACAAGGCTAAAAAAGGCAGAAAACTGGAAAAAGCATTTGAAACAAACATTGACGCCAGCGTTTATGATATATTGAGACTTGAATTGGAGGAAAGCGATGGCTGATAGAATTTACTCTTTTATTAGCCTGGCCAAAAAGGCAGGACTGCTGGTTGCCGGCGAGGAAGCCTGCGAAAGGGCGTTAAAGCTGGGAAAGGTGTCCCTTTTGATTGTATCTGAAGACGCCTCGGCGAATACCGTGAAAAAGTTTCAGAACGCTTGCGTTTACAGGAGTATAGACATGATGCGTTTCGGCGAAAAAGAATTACTGGGTAAATTTGCAGGGGGGAATTTGCGAACTGTTATCGCAATCAAAGACCAGGGGTTTGCGGAGCGACTCAAGGCAATGATCGCAGACCGTGGCAAAGAGCATGGGGGTGTATAGATTTGGAAAAAGTTAGAGTATATGAATTGGCAAAAGAGCTGAACACAACAAGCAAGAGGTTGATGGAAAAGCTTGCGGAGATCAATATTAATGTAAAAAACCATATGAGCCTTCTTGATAAGCAGGAACTGGAGGCGTTGTATAACCATATCGGTGTTATCAGGCACGATGACAAGGCTGATGATGCCGAGGAAAAGAAAGCTGCCCCGGCAATTCCTGCGCCGCCCAGGCCTGAAGTGAAGAAAAATGCGAGAAAAGCCCCCCGTATAATCAGGACTACGGAAATAATTATAAACACCCGGGACGAAGGAAGGGATTCGCCAAGGGATGGTTACCGTAAAGGTGATGTGCGCGGAGACAGGTATGACAGGAAAAGCGAATACGTCAGGACCGCCGATGCAAATACCGGTCTTCTTGCCGGGTTTGTAAGAAAAACCAAACCCGATTATATGATAAATATAAACGAGATAAAAAAACAAGAGCGTAAAAAGAAAGCAGCGGAAACACCCGCAAAAGAGGGCGGTACGCCTTCGGCAACTGATTCCGCTAAAAAGCCGGCTGTAAAAGGTGAAGCCCGCGAACCGGCTGTTAAAGAAACAGCTAAGGTACAGGCGGAAAAAGTCAGGACGGAACCTTTGAAAGAGCCTAAAGTTTCTACCGCTGCAACGGACGCAGCAAAAAAAGATGAAAAGAAGGAAGCAGCACGGGAACAGGTTGCAGCAAAGCCGGCGGGCGGTGCCGAAGAACGAAAAGTGGCTGCAAAGCAACCGAGCGCAGAAACAAAAACCGCCAGGTTGCAGGAAGAAAAACCCCGTGAGGACGTGGTGCAGGAAGAGAAACTCAAGAGCGCCAAACCGCAGGCTGGCAAGCCGCAGCAGCAAGGGGCAGGAAGGCCTCAGGGCGGACAGGGGTATCGTCAAACCGTCAAACCGCTTGATATTCCCAAGCCTGATCCGGCAATAGTTCAAAAGGAAGAGCGGAGCGAAAGCAGGAGGGAATATGCCGGCAAAGGCCTGGAAAGAGATGCAAGAAGGGAACAGAAGAAAGAGATTTCGAGGACACAGCAAGGCAAGCCCAGTAAGAAGATAAAACCGACGAATATCGGCCTGGCTGGGAAAAAAGGCGTTTCCGAGATTCTTTCCGAAGATTTCATTTTCAATGAGTTATATGAAGAAACGGAATTGAAGAAAAAAAGGCCCGGCAGACCCAGGAAAGGGAAGTCACAGCCGCAAAAGCACATTCCGCCTAAAGCCGTGCTTACATCTATAAAAATACCTGAAAGCATAACGGTCAAAGAACTGGCCGAAGCGCTGAAAAAGACTTCGTCGGAAGTCATTAAAAAGCTGATGGGTTATGGTGTGATGGCCACCCTCAACCAGGAGATAGACTATGATACGGCTGCCATTATCGCAGACGAGTTTGGTGTAAAAGCGGAAAAAGAAGTTGTAATTACTGAAGAGGATATTCTTTTCGATGATTCAGAGCAGGACGATCCTGACAAATTGGTTCCGAGGCCTCCGGTAGTAGTTGTTATGGGGCATGTGGATCATGGAAAAACATCATTGCTCGACGCCATCAGGTCTACAAATGTCATTGAAAGTGAAGCCGGTGGCATAACACAGCATATCGGGGCATACATGGTCAAAGTCAAGAACAGGAATATAACGTTCCTGGATACTCCCGGCCATGAAGCCTTTACGGCTATGAGAGCCAGGGGAGCGCAGGTTACGGATATCGCAATACTGGTAGTAGCGGCGGATGACGGGGTCATGCCGCAAACCGTAGAAGCGATCAACCATGCTAAAGCGGCCAATGTATCTATAATAGTGGCTATAAATAAAATAGACAAACCGGGGGCAAACCCGGATAAAGTAAAACAGGAACTGATGCAGCACGGCCTTGTTCCCGAAGAATGGGGCGGAGATGTCATTTGTGTGAACGTATCGGCCAAGAAGAGGGAAAACATTGACCAGCTGCTTGAAATGGTGCTTCTGACCGCAGACATTCTTGAACTGAAAGCCAACCCGGACAGGCAGGCAAAGGGCACAGTTATAGAAGCCAAGCTCGACAAAAACAGGGGTCCCCTGGCCACGGTCATGGTCCAGAGAGGAACACTGAAAGTCGGTGATTCCATTGTAACCGGCACCACGGTAGGCAGAATAAGGGCAATGATAAATGACAGGGGAGTCCAGGTGAAGAACGCCGGACCTTCCACGCCGGTTGAAATACTGGGCCTTCCGGAAGTGCCGGAAGCCGGGGAAGTGTTTTACGCGATAGAAGATGAGAAAACCGCAAAGCAACTTGTGGAAAAGAGAAGGATGAAGCTGAAGGAACAGCAGCTGAACGCCGCTCCGAAAGTCTCGCTGGATGAACTGTTCAACCAGATACAAAAAGGCGAGGTAAAAGAGTTGAACGTAATTGTGAAAGCGGATGTCCAGGGCTCCGTTGAGGCGGTGGAGCAGTCGCTTGAAAAGCTGTCCAATGAAGAAGTCAGGATAAAAGTCATACATGGCGGAGTGGGAGCGATAACGGAATCGGATGTTACGCTGGCTGATGTTTCAAATGCCATTATTATCGGCTTTAACGTAAGGCCTGGCGCAAATGTGACTGATATGGCGAAAAGCGCCGGGGTGGATATACGGCTTTACAGGGTTATTTATGACGCGATAGAAGACGTGGAAGCCGCCATGAAGGGTATGCTTGAACCGAAGTTTAAAGAAGTCGTATTAGGGCATACTGAAGTCAGGCAGATCTTCAAGATATCAGGCATCGGAACAGTGGCGGGATGCTATGTGCTTGACGGAAAAATCACCAGGAATAGTGACATCAGGGTTGTAAGGGACGGTGTTGTTATTTATGAAGGAAAGCTTGCATCGCTTAAGCGCTTTAAGGATGATGTCAAAGAAGTGCTGCAAGGGTATGAATGCGGTTTATCCATAGAAAAGTTTAATGATATCAAGATGCAGGATATCATAGAGGCTTTTACCATGGAAGAAGTGGAAGAGTAGACAAAACTCCGGACAAACGGATTTTATATCGAAAAAACAGGGAGTTTACCTGACAAGAGGCCGGACGGAGGCTCGCATGTCCGCCCGGCTTCTTGCACAGGCAGAGAAAGTCGGCGGGAGTGATAGTAGTGGACAGGATTGGTAGGATATCGGAACAAGTGAAAAAAGAAGTGAGCGATATAATTCAAAACGAGCTGAAAGATCCGAGGCTGCCTCAAATGATAAGCGTAACGGAAGCCGAAGTAACGAGAGATTTGCGTTACGCAAAGGTATATGTAAGCGTGCTGGGAACGGATGATGATAAAAAAAGTGCCCTTCAGGCCCTGAAAAACGCAGCCGGTTTTGTCCGGCGTGAAATAGGACAAAGGCTTCAGCTAAGATATACGCCGGAGGTCATTTTTGAACTGGATAATTCAATAGAGCGCGGAATGTATATTACAAAACTGATTGATGATACGCTACAGGGCAAATAGGAGGAAACGCTTTTGCTGGACAGGATAGTTTCGGAATTGAAAACATCGGAAAGCATAGTGATATTGCCCCATGAAGCGGCGGACGGAGACGCGATAGGATCTTCTTTTGCGCTTGCGCTTGTTTTGAGCCGCATGGGTAAAAAGGCAAAGGTGCTGATGGAAGAGGAGATCCCTTACATATATGAATTTTTGCCGGGAAGAGAATTATGCTGCGCAAGCGTTGATGAAAAATGCGGCTTTGACCTGGCAGTGGCATTGGATTGCGGGGACCTGGAAAGGCTGGGTTCGAGGAATGAAATATTCAGCCGTGCGCCTAAGTCCGTCAATATCGACCATCATCTTACAAACACGCAATTTGCGGACTTAAATTACGTAGACGTCAATTCATCTGCAACGGGAGAAATAATATATGAACTGATGAAACGCCTGGGTCAAAAGCCTGATAAGAATACTGCCGAATGCCTTTACGTAGCCATATCGACGGACACGGGCGGATTCAGGTACGGAAACACTACTCCGCTGACCCACAGGATTGCCGCTGAACTGCTTGAAACCGGCATTGATTTTGCCGGCATATCTCAGAAGGTGTTTGACAGCACATCCAGCGGCAAGGTGAAACTTATGGGGGCCGCCATTCAGTCCCTGGAATTGCTGGAAAACGGCAAGATAGCCATTATGGCTATTTCCGGCGAAGATATCATAAATACGGGAGCGTCGGAGGCTGACAGCGACGGGATTATCAATACGGCAAAAAATATCAGGGGCGTCGAAGTGGCAGCCATGCTCAGGCAGACAGACAAAGACGCTATAAAGGTCAACCTTCGTTCCAATTCGCACGTGGACGTATCGGCTATTGCCGGAAAGTACTCAGGCGGCGGGCATAAATGCGCAGCCGGTTTCACTACCGGCGGGAGCCTTGTGCAGGTGAAGGAAATGCTGATAAAGGATTTGAAGGAAGCGCTCGTAAATGAACGGGATAATTAATATCTTAAAGCCTCCCGGCATGACGTCTTTTGATGTGGTTGCCTATTTGCGAAGGCTCCTGGGCATAAAGAGGATCGGTCATGCAGGAACATTGGACCCGATGGCGGCCGGCGTTTTGCCGGTCTGTGTTGGAAAAGCAACAGGAGCGGTCGAATTTCTCATAGAAAAGGACAAACATTACCGCACAGAGCTTACGCTTGGTATTACAACGGATACGCAGGATGTTTCGGGAGAAATTCTTTCGAAGGATATGCCGGAATGCTCCGATTCGGAGATTGAATCGGCGGTGCGGTCATTTGTCGGCAAGTATATGCAGACGCCGCCAATGTACTCAGCGTTGAAAATCGGCGGGAAAAAGCTGTACGAACTCGCCAGGGAAGGCAGGAAAGTAGATCGTCCGCCAAGGAAGGTAGAGATATACTCGGCCGAAATTGTTGATATTGACAGGTCGGACGGTGTAAGGGTCCTGATGGACGTGCATTGTTCGAAAGGAACGTATATAAGAACATTATGCGCCGATATCGGAGAGAGGCTGGGCTGCGGCGGACATATGTCGTTTTTGCTGAGAAAGCGGGCAGGCCCGTTTGACATTAACGGCTCCATTACACTGGAGGAACTGGCGCGGTTAAAAGATGAAGGGAAGGAAGAGAACGCTTTTATACCTTTGGATTCGGTATTCCCGGATTTTGCTTCGTACGCGCTTGATGAAGGACTGGAAAAAAAGTTCAGGAACGGGATGAGCGTGAGAATTGACAACGTACCGTCCAGTGCAGGTTCTTTGCTCCGGGTATATGGTGCCGGAGGGGAATTTATCGCGATAGGAACCGTGCAAAAAACAAGGAAGGGCATGTTTTTAAAAGTAAGGAAATTTTTCTAGCTGTCAGCAATGGCAATGAATATAAAAAGGCCAAAATGGCAGCCTGAGCGGGGTCAGTAAATTGATAGCAATATTTGGGAACAAAAACAAAACTTTTGACGAACAAGCCACAGCTGTTGGCCTTGGCAGCTTTGACGGGCTGCATGTCGGGCATATGGCACTTATTAATACATTGATATCCGAAGCCAGGATACATAACCTGAAGTCGGTAATTTACACTTTTACCAGCCATCCCGGAAATATTCTAAGGAAGAAGCTGTTTAACAGCCTCTTGACGACCACAAGCAAAAGAATCCGGCTTTTGGGCGAAACAGCGCTGGACTATGTTTATTTTGATGAGTTTGACGAAAACTTTTCCAGGACAAGCCCTGAAAATTTTGTCAGGGAAATCCTGCTTGGCAAACTCAGGGCGAGAATAGCCGTGGCCGGTTTCAACTACAGGTTTGGCTACAAGGGGCAGGGAGATGTAAACTTGCTTGAGGAAATGGGTAAAAGGTATAAATTTAAAGTGATTATTATTCCTCCAGTAAAGGTGGATAATGAAATAGTCAGCAGCACGGCAATACGGAAATACGTGGCCAGGGGAGACATGGAGGGGGTTTTTAAGCTTTTGGGAAGGCATTATTCCATTACCGGGAAAGTTACCGACGGGACACGCATTGGCAGGCGGATCGGTTTTCCCACGGCAAACCTGTACCCGGAGGAATACCTTATCATGCCCGGCAATGGAGTATATATAACCAGGACGCTGTATAACGGTGAGTTTTACGGTAGTTTGACAAATATCGGGGTGAAGCCGACATTCGGGGGCGAATCAAGAATTAGTGTCGAAACACACATTTTAAATTTCGATAAGGATATTTATAAATCAGATATTGAAGTGTTTTTTCTCACCAAGCTGCGCAACGAAAAGAAATTTAAAAGCGCCAGTGAACTGTCGGAACAGATTGTCAGGGATATTCGGGCGGCCACGGAATATTTTAATATGGGTAGCGAAAAAACTTTCTAAAAAAAAGACATTTTCAAATATTAGTCGTAAATAATTATGGTGTTTTGTTTGCAAAGTGCAAGCAATGCATTACAGGCATTTTGGAAAAACTAAAGTAAAAGGATGGGAGTCCCATGATTATAAAAATGAGGGATATAGGAAAGATATATGACACAGGGAAAATCCAGGTTGAAGCCTTGAAAAATGTCAACCTGGATATTGATAATGGTGAACTTGTTTCCATCATGGGGCCTTCAGGCTCCGGAAAATCAACCCTCATGAATATAATCGGGTGCCTTGACAGGGCGACAAGCGGCCATTATGAGCTTGAAGGCATAAATATTTCAAAAATGGACGATGTCCAGCTTGCCAGGATACGAAACAAAAAGATTGGCTTTGTATTTCAGTCTTTTAACCTGCTTCCAAGGATAACGGCACTGCAAAATGTTGAAATACCCCTTGTTTACGCCGGACTGGGCAGGAAAGAACGCAGGGCAAAGGCAATTGAAGCTCTGGAGAGGGTCAACCTTACAGACAGGATGGACCATAAACCGAATGAACTGTCAGGCGGGCAAAAGCAAAGGGTTGCGATAGCAAGAGCCCTGGTTAACAATCCGGCTATTATACTGGCGGACGAACCCACTGGCAACCTGGATACTGCTTCGGGGGAGGATATCATGGCAGTATTCCAGGAGTTGAACAGGGAAGGTGTTACGATAATTGTCGTGACCCACGAGCCGGATATAGCCGAGCATACAAATAGAATCATAAGGTTTAGGGACGGTTTGATAATAAGTGACGAGAAGGTTGACAATCCGGTCGATGCAAGGGAAATCATAAAGAAATTAAAATCGCAGGCAGTTAGCTGAGATATATTATAAGGTGATACCAAGTACCTGGAGGGTTTTATCACCGAAAATAAAACGAGGAAAGAGGTTGATGGCATGTCTGATATCCGGGCTGAAAACGTTAACGAGGCAATTGAGTATAAAAAGCCGGGCTTTTTCAAAAGATTGTTGTGGGTATTCACTTCACCGGGCAGGTTGGCGGCGGAGTTGGCTGAAAGGCCGAGGGTGCTTTTCGGATTGATAGCCGTTGCCCTGGCGAAGCTAATATTGTATTTGACAAGACTGCCCCTGTATACCGATATGCTTCGGGAGGCAGTGCTTAGCCAGATGGATTCCGGGTTTTACAAGAGCTTTGGGCTTGAGATGACGCCCGAAATGGTTGAGGCGACCCTGCCGACATCAGTTAGAGCGGGGTTGATTGGTACTCCGCTGACGATGGCATTATCGATGTTAATTACAGCTCTTGTTTTCTTTGTCATATTGAAATTGATGGGCGGGCAGGGTAAATTTAAAGCATACCTTTCAGTCGTGGTCCATGCCAATTTGATAATAGTATTATATACACTGCTTTGCATACCGATATCATATGTTACGGGAAGCCTGCATGACGATGTCCGCCTTACCAGCCTGGCGATGCTAGCGCCTGCCGATATGGGCGGCACCGCTCTTTATACCTTATTGGCCTGTCTTGACATCGTAGCCATATGGAGTTATGCCGTTTTGGCAATCGGGCTCGCCGAGGTTAGCAAATTGAAAAAGGAATACGTATATAGTGTGGTGGCAGGAATATTCGTAATCGGCATGATTTTAAACGTGGCCGGTGTGGCGGTCTTGCAATAAAGCCGGTGATTCAGGCGGCGATGCAGGCATTAGACTAATATATACAGAGAGAAGACATTTTGCGGAGGTTTTACGATGAAAAGAAAGGTAATTATCGGGGGGATCGCAGGCATATCTGCAGCGGCCCTTATAATCACGGGTATCATAAGGGCGGCCGGTTCTTCCGGCAATGCCGTGCAGGTTGGAGCAGCAAGAATTGAAAAGGGAGAGATTTCGTCGACCATATCCTCGGACGGGGTTGTTGAAGAAGTTGAAAAAGCCGAGATCTTTTTCGATACGCCGCTAAAAGTATTAAAAGTACTCGCGGAGGAAGGGCAAAAAGTATCGAAGGGACAGCAGATACTAGAATTGGATTTGAGCGCTTTGTATTCGGAGCTGGAGGCTTCGAAAGTGAACAGGAACACCAAGCAGATGTCACTTGAATCAAAGGTGCTTGATGCCGAGGTGGAAAGAGCGTATAACAATCTGAAAGCTGCAGAGCGCAATTATGAAGATGCGAAAAAGGCTTATGAAGATAACAAGGTGTTATACGAAGCGAACGCAATATCCAAGGCGGAATTGGAAATGTCGGAAAAGAATTTTAAAGAGGCGGAATCGGGTGTAAACGGTTTAAAAAATGCCAGAATAGCATATGCCGCTGCGGTTGAAAATAGAAAAAATTCTATAAAATCGGCGGAAGACAGCATTAAAGTATTGGATATACAGATATCCAACCTGGAGAAGAAAATCGCCACGATTGAAAATGAATGCAAAAGCCCTATTGACGGGGTGATAGCTAATGTCAACGTACAGGAAGGAGCCTTTACAACCAGCATGCAGCCTGCTTACAAGGTGATTAATCCGGATAAGCTCCAGGTAAGAGCCAGGATTAATGAGTATGATATTAAAAATATTGCCAAAGGACAGCTGGTCAGGATAACCGGAGATGCAATAAGCGAGGATACCGAAGTAACCGGAAGCGTGAAAAGCGTTTCCCCGGTGGCGGTGACAAATATGACGGCAAGCGGAAACGAAACGGTCGTCGAAGTGGTTATAGATATTGACGGGGCAGGCGACGTGCTAAAGCCCGGTTTGAACGTGACTTGCGAGATAGCGGCTATAACGAGGAAAGATGTCATGCTGGCGCCAATGGAGGCGATTACGCCTGACAAGGATAATAACTTCATGGTATTCGTAATCGATGAAGACAAGCTGACCATGAACAAAAGGCAAGTTAACGTCGGCATTAATTCGGATATGTATGTCGAGATACTTGACGGGCTTAATGAAGGCGACCTTGTAGTGATTGATCCGCAGCCAAGCTACAGGGACGGGATGCGTGTAAAGGTTAAGGAGTAAACAGCCGGATTTTTACAGCACGAAAAAAAGAGGGGTACAGGCATGAATTTTTCCGAATGTTTCAAGCAGGCTTTTGACAGCCTGAAAGTAAATAAACTCCGTTCATTTTTAACAATGCTCGGAATAGTGATGGGTGTATTCTCCATTATTACCATCATGGCCCTCAGCAGCGCCACGCAGGGATACATGAACGTTCAGTTTGAAAAGATAGGGGCAAATACCATCAGTATCACTTATAAGAATCGCACCGTTGAAAAAAAGGAATGGCTGACGCTGAAGGACATGGATTACGTTAGGGAAATCGCGCCCGAAATAAAAAACATCTCCACATACATACAAAAAAGCGGCGTACTGAGAATCGGTGATAAAACAAAAGATGCCGCTGTTATGGGCGTGTCGTCCCAGTTCAAGAATTTCGGCCTTATCGAGATGGTATACGGGCGTTTTATAAACGAATTTGACGTATCCAGGAGGAGCAAGGTGGTAGTTGTGGATGAGCTTTTCGTTAAAAAGTTCTACAACGAAGGGCAGGATATAGTCGGTGAAATGATACAACTGAAGACCTCTTCCGGGAACACCGTTTCTCTTAAGGTAATCGGCGTGATGAGTAGCGGTGACGATGTATTTGAAGGCATGCTCAGCAGTGACTTGATACCTGCGATAATATTCATGCCTATTACGACATTCCAGTCCATATATCCTAACAGTGAAAGGCTGGCCTCAATTGATGTCACGCTGGTGGAAAAAGATAAGCTGCGCGAAGTCGGAGACAGGATTGTCAAATATCTTGAGTTGAAGCATGGCGGCAAGGACATTTACTTAGCGCAAAACTCGGCCGACATACAAAAAGCGGTTGGCGACGTGCTGGGAGTGGTCTCATCGATATTGCTTGTAATTGCGCTTATAACGCTTGTTGTCGGCGGTATTGGAATTGTTAACATATTGCTTGTCTCCGTGACCGAAAGAATAAGGGAAATCGGGATAAGAAAGGCGCTGGGCGCACAGAAAAAGGACATAGTTCTCCAATTTCTCACGGAATCAATCATAATGACCGGTATCAGCGGCATTATAGGCATTTTTCTGGGAATTATCGCGGGCGGTATTATATCCGCGATGATAAAAATACCTCCGGTTGTGGACCTGCCGGTAATTATACTTGCTTTCCTGGGGTCGGTTGTCCTGGGCATTATCTTCGGAGTTTACCCGGCGAAACGGGCCGCTGACCTGGATCCGATCGAATCGCTCAGGTATGAGTAATCAGGGGAAAACCCCCGGTGATATGGTTTTTATTTTATACAATTAAAATAATCCCTATAACAACCAGGATTGCGCCGGCCAGCCTGCCAGCTGTTATTTGTTCCCCGAAAAACGCTGCGGAGCATAATATGGTAATAAGAGGCGAACTTGACATGATGATCGTGACAAGCGATACGTCGCCTTTTTTCAAGGCGGCGTAATATGCCAGGTCCCCTACCAGGGTTGCGAGAAGTGCTTCCGTCCCAATCAGCCACCATGTGCCTGCCGGAATGCTGTTAATTTTTGAGAAGCTGCCGCTTATGATAACCCATCCGGATACAACGCTGGCTGCAAATATGGTGCGGAGTACCAGCCCGGCTGCCGGGTCAATGTTTTTTAGCGCGGCTTTTGCAAAGACAGGCGCAACACCCCAGCAAATCATGCCGAACAGTGAAATAAGCACAACCATTTTTTTAGGACCTCCGTTTTTGCATGCCATTTTTTACTATCCTTTCACAAATGACAATATGAAAATAAACTTTATATTATTACTGGAATATATTAATCGGTTTTTTTTAAGGCAGACGGACAAAAATATCATCATGATGAAACTCATAAAAGCAATAAGTATATTTTTGTTAACTACTTTTACAGCAACCCATACGGCAATGCAAACGACGAACATGCATACAGGAAATATGTATGTTGTTTGTTCAGGATCTGTGCATGCTGTGCTTTCCGGGCATGAACCTGTGGCATTCGACAGGTTTACACCTGCTGTATCCGCAGGGTCTGTGTTTACTGCAGCACTTGTGCCGGCTGAATCTGCAAGGGGTATTTCTTCTATGGAAGCAGAATGCATACCTGCAGCATTTTCATGGCGGGAACTTTACAGTACTGAAGATGTAATTGAGGAGGGTATTAGTACGGACCTGGTTTCGGGTCCTGCCGACGAGATGCCCTGGGAAAATGACGACGAGTTCATCAAGGCCAGGCTCAGAAACGGCACCAATGTACTGTTGGGAGGCTACAGGACGGTGTTGAAGGATCCGCTTCCGGGGGAAGAATATAATGTACATCTGGCTGCAAGCCTATTAGCCGGCACAGTAGTAAAACCTGGAGATATATTTTCCCAAAATGCTTCGATAGGACCGTATACCGAAGAAAAGGGGTTCGAAAAAGGGCCTACGTATATTGGTACGACGCTTACTGAGACAATAGGCGGCGGTGTGTGTAAAATAGCGTCTACTCTTTATAATGTCGCAGTGCTTGCGAATCTTAAAATAGTCGAAAGGCACAACCACGGCATGCCGGTGCCTTATGTCCCATACGGGCAGGACGCGACGGTATCGTACGGCTCTAAAGATATAAAATTTATGAATGATACGAAGTCGGATATCATGATATGGGCCAAAGGCGTGGGGAATGTGCTGTACATGGCAATCTACGGCACCCAGCCAGGGCCGGAGGTAAAGTGGATACATGAAGTGGTGGAAATAAGAAAAGCCCCGGTGCAATATAAAATCAACCATGAACTGGCGCCAGGCGAGGAAAAGATTATATTGGAAGGAATGGACGGCGCGGTGGTCAAATCATGGGTTACCATTAGTACCAGCAATAGCATGGAGACCAAGTATATGGGCGTCAGCAGCTATAAGCCAATGCCTTTTATAAACGAAAAAGGTCCCTGAGAAAACATGCAGTCCATGCATGCCACGCACACCATGCACACCATGTACACCATATGAACCATGTACACCATGCATAAACCTGGTGTTGCTGAATAATATCATTAAAGATGATTTTAAGGAGAACCTGCCATGCGGAAAAAATTGCCGGGCGCTTTCCTGCTTTTCCTGGCCGGCCAGGGTATACTGGGCTTGGGGGAATCCGTCAGGTTTATTGCGGTGACAACGCTTATTTATAAAATCGCGGGTTCCGGTATTTCTGCCGCTGCGGGCGTAGCCTTATCGGCGCTGCCGGGTATTATCGCGTCCCCTTTTGCCGGTGTGCTGGGCGACAGGATTTATGAGAGCAGGGTGGTTGTCCTGACTGATATTATGAGGTTTATTACTACGGCATTGTTCCTTTATGCCGGCAACACGGCGCAATTATACCTGCTGCTGGTGGCAACGTCTGTTCTTGATGTTTTCTATGGGCCGTCAAGAAGAAAGTATGTGCTTGGATTGACCGGGAAGCAAGGGGCGCTGGAAGCGAATTCGCAATTAGCTGGTGTGGCAGGGGCGGCCTATATTTTAGGCCCGTTGCTGGCGGGTTTTCTCATCGAAGGGAGGGGACATGCTTGTGCAATTATTGCCGCAAGCATCTGCTGTCTTGTCTCCGCGGTAATGACGTTGTTGTCCGTTGCAACTGGCGGACACGGGAAACTGCGTATGCCGAGGGTATGCCAGGGCGGGACGGCCGATTTCAAGGAAGCGGTTAAATACTGCCAGGCTTCGCCTGTCATCCGTGGATTGCTTTTTGTAGATATGATGATTGGCTTTTGCGTTATTTCCGTTAATTTGTCGTTTTACCCTTACGCGTTCGATGTGATAAAGGTTACCGCCAGGGGCTGGAGCCTGCTGATAACCGTCTACTACGGGGCAAGCCTTTCCGCCATGGCGATTGTAAAATATGCCGGGACGCGGCTTGGAAATATCGAGGGGAAGTTTTTTTACCTGAGCATGGGTATAGTGGCTGCCGCGTGGATGCTTTACGCCTTTACAAAGAACTATGCCGCGGTGTTGCTTCTCCAATTCACGGAAGGCACGCTGATTGCCTTGTGCGGCATAATACTGGCTGCCAGGTTGCAGGCGGCAACTGACAGGAGATACATGGCAAGGGTATCAAGCGTTAACGATATTGTGACAAGCGCCGGCAAGCTGGCAGCCATGGGCTGCACGGCCGTAATTACCGGAAAGTTTTCGTTTGCCGGGGTGTTTATCTTCAACGGCCTTATCTTAATGGCGTTTGCTATTGCCGGTCTAAGCCGCGCATCCCCGCCAGCCATGGCCACACGCCCGCGTATATGAACCGTATGCTCTTGCACCGGCGTTTTTCGCTTGCGGCTTCCGGGCGTATGATTGTGCACCGAAAGCCGCAAGCGAGTGTCGGTACCGTGCCGCTAGCCTGAACCAACTTGTGCATCGCGCTTGCAAAGCTTGATTTTCTTGGAGGCGCCGCCCGGACCGTTCACCAACATACCCGCTTTTTCCCCAGGCAATATCCCCAAAAAAATCCTTTGAGGAAAACAATGCCAAGTATTCCGGCGGCCATTCCAAGGCTAATGTCCAGTACGAAGTCGGTGCGTCCGGCCTTGCCGCATTTTTTAATTTTCGTAATAGGGTATTCCCTTGCACTGGTATAGCGCATATAAAACCTCCGTTTATTATCCAGAATGTTGCCGCTCTTTGCGGCTTTTATCCTATTATTCCCGCAAACCGCCAATATATGACATGCCGCTGGAATTCAGGCGTGCTTGCATTTTCGTTATGATTTTCAATACATTTTCATTTTCATGGAGCATGCCAGAATAATATTTAGTGACATTTGACAGTAACTTTTTATGGTTACATAATCAATATGACGAAAAATATGCCAACAGATAAGAATCTGGCATAATAGTGTTATTTTTTTCAGGGAGAAATGCCATATGATAAAAAAGCTGTACCTTGTTCAAGTTGTTTTATTGTTATCTCTTTTTTTAATACCTTTTTTTTTGCTTATGCAGAAACGGGAACAAATATGATAATACCGGTTAATTTATCAGTGACGGACAATCTCTCGAGCAGGTCCGAAAAGGATATTTTCCACTTTACCCTCAAAGAACCGGGCAGTGTGCAAGTCAAATTTGAGTATCCTTCGGATGCCAGGACTTATACCTGGGGCGTAAGCCTGAACGGAGCCGACAACAATGGTAAAATTGATATGCTCCAATACTCTTCGAATACGGATTTAAGCGATTCTATTTATGCAACAAAAGTCATGTACCTGGATAAGACCAGGCTGCCTGCCGGCGATTACTATATTCAGGTTGAATGCAGCAGCACGTATTCCAATTTTTCCAATGCTGATTATACTGTTACGGCTTTATATACTCCTGAGCCTGGCAGCGGCTTTGAGAAAGAATACAATGATTCCGCCAGCATGGCGAATAAAATTAACATAAATTCGCAAGGAATATAAAGTCAGCAAATTAATCGCCACATTTTCCGATACAGTTGATGAGAATGTTTATTGTGCCTATGAATTGGGCATTGTTAATGGAAAGGGTAACCGCATATTTGACCCCGAAGGATATATTACAAGGGAAGAAGCTGCCGTTATGCTTCACAGGACAGCGATAGTTTTAGGGTTTACCGAGCCTAACGGATCTCCGCAGTATTTCAACGACAGCAATAAATTCTCAAGTTGGGCGGTTAACGGTATTTCCTTTGCTTCGTCAGCGATGGACAGAACCAATGGAAATAGAGTAATGGGCGGCACCGGAAACGGCAACTTTTCCCCTAAAGGGTATTACACAAGGCAGCAGGCATATATTACCATGATTAGGCTCTACAATGCCATGGATTAGTTAAAACGCGTATTTCCTGGCGTATCAACAGGCAAAAAAACGCTTGATGATTACGGGATACGGAAAAACCTGCATTACTGGAGCGATAGCCCGAAGTCTGCTCTTTCGGCAAGACAGAGGGCTATTTTCATATGTTTGCGCTGTTTCGGCAGTCCCGCGCATGTTCTGCTGTCGCTTGGTAAGTTGTAAAATTAATTGCCCAAACTGAAGAAAAAATAGTGACTCAAGTCGGAACCTCTGATAATGTTTTAAGTGACCAAACCAAAAACATAGGAGGGTCCGAAATGAGTCAACTTAATAATACCACGAAGCAAAGAAGCTTTAAACACCTAATGAGAGAGAAAGGTATCAAATCGAAATATTAATAAGGGATGGGAAGAAACCAAAGGAGATAGCCTTAATATTGGGCAGGAATAGACGCACTATCGAGCGGGAAATAGCTCGTGGGAGCGTGAGGCTTATGAACAGCGATCTGACGTATGTTGTGAAATATTGTGCTGATGTAGGTCAACGAAGATATGAGGAGGCGGGATCAAATAAAGGAGCGGGTCTTAAAATTGGCCACGATCATAAATTAGCAAATCACATAGAAAAAAAGATAATCGAGGACAAGTATTCACCGGACGCAGTGATAGGAGAAATAAAGGCCAAGGGATTAAAATTTGAAACAATGATCTGCACAAAAACGTTATACAACTACATTGACAAAGGGATATTTGCCAATATAGGCAACAAAGACCTGCCAATAAAGCGTAATAAGAAGAAGAGGGAATATCGCAAAGTCAGAATAGCTAAGAAAAACTTAAGGGGAACAAGTATAGAGGAACGGCCGGCGCATATAGAAGATCGGGAAGAATATGGGCATTGGGAAATGGATTGTATAGTTAGTAAAGGAGGAGAAAAGGGGGCGAGCTTGTTAGTGCTGACGGAACGAAGTACGAGACGGGAGATAATTCGCAAAATGCCTGATAGGACCCAGGATTCGGTGAAGAGAGAACTAGATAAGCTGGAACGGAAGTATGGCAAGAAGTTTTCGAAGCATTTTCAAACGATTACAGTAGATAATGGCCCGAATTTTTAGACAGTATAGTGTTGGAGACATCTGCCCTTGACCCTGATAAGACCTTGACCCTGATAAGAAAAGATTCAAGCTGTATTATGCTCATCCTTACAGTTCATGGGAGCGTGGTTCGAATGAAAATGCCAATAAACTTATTCGACGATTTATTCCAAAAGGGACAGACATAGGTAAGCTCACACATAGAGAAATACAAAGGATAGAGCGCTGGATGAATAATTACCCTGGAAGAATATTTGGTTATCAAACTGCAAACATGATGGCTAAGGTGATGGTTGCTTAAAACAAGGTTCTGCTAAAAAATGTAAGGCAATTAAACTTGCAATCTACGGTTCTGCTGTCGCTTCGAAATAATATTTGATTCCACGTATTGAATATTATAACATTTATTTATTATACTATTAGTTAGCGCTACACGGCTGATATGCCGCCGGCGGCAAGCGTCGGATGCGACTCCGGCGGCGGATGTCAGGCGTATTGTCCGTATTGAGCCGGTCGGGGCGGACAGGAAAGGGAGGTAAATGATGGAGAAAGCATTAAGTGCCGAACAGGCCGTTAAAGCGGCTTCTTTTAATGGTATAGATGTCTACGTAATACGATCGGAAAAATTTAAAACGAGCAGTATTCATTTTTATTTCCAGGATAACCTGGCGAGGGAAAACGTGACAAAAAATGCTCTTCTTCCTGCGGTTTTAAGGCGCGGCAGCGAAGACTATCCTACGTCCAGGGATATTGCCATGAGGCTGGAAGAGCTTTATGGGGCAAGTTTCGATTGCGGTGTTTCAAAAAAGGGCGAAAGGCACCTGATCCATTTTTATACGGAGTTTCTTTCAAAAAAGTATACACCTGGCAACAGCGATCCGTTTGCTGCGGGATTCGACCTTTTATACGGGATTATCTCGAAGCCGGTACTGGAAAATGGCCGGTTCAGCGAAAAATACTTAAGTCAGGAGAAAGACAAGCTAAGAATGCTGATTGAAAGCAGGGTTAACAACAAAATGCAGTACAGCGTTGACAGGTGCCTGGAAGAAGTCTGCAGGACCGAACCCTACAGCATTTACGAATATGGTTTTACAGGCGACCTTGACCCGATAAGCGCCGAAGAGCTGACCAATCGCTACAGGGTTATGCTGGAATCGTATCCGCTTAACGTTTACCTGGTTGGAGACATAACGGACCGGGAGACGGAAATGGTCATCACCGGCCTTTCCGGGCTTGAACGCAAAAACCTGGTACAGTTAAGGGACGGGTTTACACAGAAACGGAGAGTTGAACCAAGGCACGTGACTGAAGCCATGAACGTGACGCAGGGAAAACTCTGCCTTGGATTCAGGACCAATACGGCGCCCGGCGGCAGCGATTTTTACAACCTGATGGTCTATAACAGCATACTTGGAGGAGGAATACATTCAAAACTGTTCCAAAATGTCAGGGAGAAGGCGAGCATGGCATATTACGCATATTCCCGCCTTGAAAGATTCAAAGGGCTGATGGTTGTAAGCAGCGGCATAGAAACAGGGAACAAGGATAAAGCGCTTGATATAATTCAAAAACAAGTCGAGGAAATCAAAAAAGGCGCCATAACCGAGTATGAAATTGAAGCCTCGGCAAAAAGTATTGAGACCGGGATCAAATCATTGGCGGACAGCCAGGCCGGCATTGTCGAATTTTACCTTGGTCAGGCGGTTGCCGGCAATGCAGATAATTTTGAAGATATAATTGAAAATGTTAAAAAAGTTACGAAAGAAGATGTTGTCCGGACAGCTGACAATATTGTACTTGAAACCATCTACTTTCTCACGTCGTCATGAAAACTCTGTTTTCCGTATGGTGACGTGACATAGTATCAGCAAGATTAAAGAAGGAGATGTTCCGATGGTTATTGATAAGATTGAATATGACAAGGCGGGCGAGACGCTTTACCGCTATGAACACTCAAGCGGGCTTAAGGCTTTTGTGTTGCCAAAAAAAGGATACTCCAAAAAATATGCGGCTTTCGCGGCCAATTACGGGTCCATAGATAACGAGTTCATTGTCCCTGGCGAAAAAAAGCCTACGCGTGTGCCGGACGGAATCGCACATTTTCTTGAGCATAAGCTGTTTGAGCAGGAAGACGGGAACGTGATGGACAAATTCTCCAGGCTCGGGTCCAGTCCGAATGCCTATACGGGGTTTAACCAGACGGTGTATCATTTCTCCTGCACCGACCGGTTTGAAGATAACTTCAGGCTATTGCTAAACTATGTGCAAAATCCCTATATTACGGAAGAGAGCGTGGAAAAGGAAAAGGGGATAATAGGCCAGGAAATCAAAATGTACCAGGACAACCCGGGCTGGAGGGCGTTTTTCAACCTGCTGGGAGCTCTTTACAGCAAACATCCGGTAAGGACGGATATTGCCGGTACGATAGAGAGCATTTCAAAAATCAACAAGGATACGTTGTACAAGTGCTATAACACGTTTTACCATCCGTCAAACATGGGCATCCTTGCCGTCGGGGATGTCGATCCTCACAGTGTTTTCAGCATGGTCGAGGCTTCCTTAATAAAAAAAGACGCAAAGCCGGAAATTCAAAGGATATTTCCCGATGAGCCCGAAAAGATCAATAGGGATTATGTTGAGCAGTCATTGGCCGTATCCATGCCAATTTTCCAGATGGGTTACAAGGACAGCCGGCTTTCCGGCGACGGTACAGACATGCTGATGCATGAGGTTGCGGTAAAACTTCTGCTTGATATGTTGGTTGGGAGGAGCTCGGCCCTTTATGAACAATTGTACGAGGAAGGCTTGCTGAATGCTACGTTTGAAACTGATTTTACCATTGAAAAAGGTTATGCTTTTTCGGTGCTGGGCGGTGAATCGCCCGACCCGGCGAAGGTCAGAGACAGGTTTTGCCAAGCCGTGGGTAATATGAGAAAAACAGGACTTGACGCAGATGCTTATGAAAGGCTTTTAAAGTCTGCCATTGGCAGGCACATGAGAAAATTCAACTCGGTTGAAAGAATCTCGCATTTATTTATTTCAGTTCATTTTAAAGGTGTTAATGTGTTTGACTATTTAGAAGTTTATGATAAAATAACACTGAAATACGTGAATGAAATATTTGAAGAGCATTTCAAGCCTGACAACCTCGCAATGTCGGTGGTCAGGCCTGTTTAACGGAGGATTTTATGAATGTCAGGTTCCCGGGTCTTGGACTGGAATTTGAACTGAGCAGGTGGCCGTTTAAGATTTTCGGCTTTCCGATTTACTGGTATGGAATACTGATTTCGCTGGCTTTTTTAACGGCTGTGTTGCTGGCGCTTGGAAGCAGCAAAAAATACCGGATAGAACCGGATACGATATTGGATATGGTTCTGATCGCCGCGCCGGTGGCGATTGTTTTTGCCAGGATATACTATGTGATATTCAGTTGGGACCAGTATAAAGATAACCTTATTGACGTTTTCAAAATCAGGGACGGCGGCCTTGCCATATACGGGGCGGTTATCGGCGCTTTGCTGGCAGCCTGGCTTTATACCAGGAAAAAGAAGATTTCATTTCTGCAAATCGCTGATTTCTGTGTTCCATACCTGGTACTGGGGCAGGCTATAGGCCGCTGGGGGAATTTTGTGAACCAGGAAGCCTTCGGAACAAAAACGGACCTTCCATGGCGAATGAATGGAACCGAGCCTGACAAATACCTCAACAGCCTGCCTGAAGCCGTTGATATAAGTAAGTTTGGTGTACATCCGACATTTTTATATGAATCATTGCTGGATTTGGCGATATTCTTTTTTCTCATATATTTCAGGAAGAAAAAAAAGCTGGACGGCGAGGTGCTTTCTCTGTACTTTGTTCTATACGGCGCCGGCAGATTCATGATCGAAGGGTTGAGGACAGACAGCCTTTGGCTTGGACCTTTCCGGGTATCGCAGCTGCTTTCGGCCATTTTGGTTATCGTGTTTGTTCCGTTGTTTATTTACAGGAGAGCAAGAAAATCCAGGGAGGTCGAAAATGAACAGGTCGTCCTGGGACAGAGCAGTTATGGGTCGCTCCTGATGCAAATGAAAGAACAGGAGCAGGAAGAGCAGGCGCAAGAGGAACAGGCGCAAGAGGGACAGGTACAGGAAGAACAGGCGCGGGGAGAACTTGGAGACACCGGGCCGGAGGGACAGCAAGTCCAGGAGGAAGGCGGTCAGCTGGTACGGCAGGACCACGGGGATGCCAGTGAAAAAGAATATCAGGAGCGATAATCTAAATCTTGAAAAAAGAAAAAAGAAGATTTGATAAATTACAAGTAAATCCGCGCAACGGAGTATCAGACAGAAATAAAGGAGTAAGAGAGTTGGATCCGCTGGTTTTAAAAGCAGAAATTGAAGAGTTGAGAAGTGAAATGGGAAGGCTTATTGATATGGGGGCAAGCTCCAGTGAAATTTATAAGATAAGCGTTGAATTGGACAAGCTCATTGTTGCTTTATACAAGGTCCAGTCCGGCAAATTCGCCTGATATGCATAGTTTTCGTCAGTCGGCCGTACCGGATGCAAAAGCAAACGTGAAGACGCCAAAGGTGGATAAAATGTATTTTGTTGAGAAGACAAAAGAAATTAATTACTTAAAGCAATTTGACTATCCGCTTTTTGTGGCTGTCCTGCTTTTATCATTTATCGGCATATTGGTATTAAGAAGCGCGATAGGCGTTCCGCGTGTTACGGGAATGTGGCTGAAACAGGCTATTTGCCTTGCCATAGGCGTTGTTATTGCGGTTTTTATAAGCATGATAGATTATAAGGATTTTAAGATACTGGGGATCATGCTGTATATTGCAAGCGTTATCATGCTTGTATTGGTGCTGGTGCCTGGTATCGGGGTGAAGCATGGAGGCAGCCAAAGCTGGCTTCAGGTTCCAATCGCAGGCTTTGAATTTCAGCCTTCCGAGCTTGCCAAGGTTGCTTTTGCGGTTGTGGTTCCGGTGTTTTTAGAACGGCTTAAGGAAGGTAAGGAAATAGGGAAAAATGTTGTAAAGCTTTTATTCTATTCCATGCTTCCAATCATACTGATACTGCTGCAACCGGATATTGGAACGGCATTGGTTTTTATTTTTGCATTTGTTGTAATGCTCTTCATTTACGGCATACCATACAGGTATTTCCTGGTTTCTTTTGGAGTGCTTGCCGTATCGGTGCCGCTTTTGTGGATTTTTGTCATTCCTCAAAATTCTTATATCAGGAACAGGATCATAACCTTTCTCAATCCCGAAACAGATTTGTCAGGCGCCGGTCTCCAGGTATACCGTTCCAAGATGGCGATAGGGTCGGGGCAAATCTTTGGGAAAGGGCTTTTCCATGGCCTCAGGGCGCAGGATGGAAGCACGGTTTCCAGCAGCATCTATGTACCGAAGAAGGTAAACGATTTTATTTTTTCGGTCATTGGCGAAGAACTGGGTTTTGTCGGTTCGGTTATCGTAATAGCAATCATTTTCTTTATATTGATGAGGGGCATTTATATTGCCATGAATGCCAGGGATGACTACGGTTCATTCATGGTGGTATGTATTATATCAATGCTCGGATTTCATTTCATCGAAAATATAGGTATGAGTATCGGCGTTATGCCGGTCACAGGCATACCTCTTCCGTTTGTAAGCCAAGGTAACAGTTCGCTTTTAGCCAATTTCCTGAACGTTGGCATATTGCTGAGCGTGTCAATGCGTCGAAAGAAGACTATTTTTAATGCTTCCCAATAAAGACGGAAAGTACGGCTTGAAATTCAAAAGCCGGAAGCCGGAAGTCCGATGCCGGAAATTGGGAGCCTGATGCAACGTGTACCCGTATATAATCCGCCCTTTCTCCCTGCCCATCTCCAATCCATCAAATTATCCCGTATATTAGCAATAATTTCAAACATATGTATTCATAAGTACTTATCTTTATGCTTCCAGTGTAGGTCTTTATACCTATTTTTTTAAAAAATTCACTTTTAACTATTGATTATTATTAAAATATGGCGTAAAATAGTAACCAAGTGGGGCGAAGTGGTTTAAAGTGGTTTGAATATACCAAAACCAGGGGTGAAATGGTTGTTCTATGGTGAATTTCAACACACTATAGACCCGAAGGGCAGGATAATCATACCATCAGCCTTCAGGAAAGAACTTGAGGATAAGTTCATGATTACGAAAGGGACTGGAGGGATGCCTGTTTATTTTCTCTATGCCCGAATGGAACACCCTGATGAACAAGCTGCAGTCGTTGCCGCTTTCAAACAACCACGCCCGGGGCTTCAGCCGGTTTTTTTTCTCAAGCGCGGCAGAATGCCGTGCCGGATAAGAATTACCGCATTCTTGTCCCGCAGGAACTTCGGAGCCCATGCGGGGCTGGAAAAGGATATTTGCATAATTGGCGTCGGGACAAGGGTGGAAGTATGGAGCAAGGACAAGTGGGAAGAATACATTAAAAGCGACAACCTTACCCCGGACAGCATAGCCGAGACATTTTCAATGCTGGGCATATAGGCCTTGAATGACCGCTTCCGGGAGAAATACGATGGATTTTACTCACAAACCGGTTTTGCTGGAAGAAAGCATAGAAAGCCTTGATATAAAAAGCGACGGAATTTACGTTGATGGAACGCTGGGTGGAGCCGGACACGCGGTGGAGATTCTGAAAAGACTGGACAAGGGTACTCTGGTAGGAATTGATCAGGACGAGACCGCAATCAGGGTTTCTGAAGAAAGACTAAGGCAGGCGCAAGGGAATGCGTCGGTTATATTGATCAAGGGAAACTTCAGAAACCTGGAGCAATTGCTTGCCCGGCAGGGAATAAGGAAGTGGACGGCGTATTGCTCGATATAGGGGTGTCGTCACATCAACTGGATGAGGCTGAGAGAGGTTTCAGCTACCGGCATGACGCTCCGCTGGACATGAGGATGGACAGGAGCTCGGGCGCTTGACGCCGCTTGCATAGTAAATACATATGATGAAAAAGCTATCAGGGACATAATAAGGGAATTCGGGGAAGAAAAATGGGCCGGCAGGATTGCGTCATTTATAGTAAATGCCCGAAAGAAGCGCAGGATAGAAACAACCGGGCAGCTTGTGGAAATAATAAAAGCGGCAATACCGGCACATGCGAGAAGAAAAGGGCCGCATCCGGCAAAGAGAACGTTTCAGGCATTGAGAATAGCGGTGAACGATGAACTGGGGGCGCTTAAGGACGCGATCGGCGGCGCCGTGAAAATACTGAAACCGGGAGGAAGAATAAGCGTAATTACATTTCATTCGCTTGAGGACAGGATAGTAAAGAATGAATTTCATTCCAGGGAGAAGTCCCTGTACATGCCCGCCGTCGTTTCCGGTGTGCGTGTGCGGCAGAAAACCCGAGTTGAAAGTATTGACTAAAAAGCCGATACTGCCGTCAAAGGAAGAACTGGAGAGCTAATCGAAGATCACACAGCGCAAAGCTCAGGACGGCACAAAAAATATAACGCGCACAGGCGATACAAAGGATAACGTGTTAAGATACATTGGACAAGCAGTTATTAAAATACACGGGAGACAAAACGGCTGAAATACACAAAGACGATAAGAAAAAAGATCGAAGGATAAGCGTTTTCAAAATGAACTAAAGAAAACTTAAGAAGTACAAAAGCTCAGTTACAAAAGACAAGAACAACCGAGGGCTGTCATAAAAGCCAGTCCTCGGTATTACTTTCATGTACCCTGCGTTATGCTGTTTTGCATAAAACATCGGCGAGGTGAATAGAATTGTTACGGGACAATTATGAATATGTGCAGGGTTCGGCCGCAAGGCAGCTCCAGTACGATGCTTATGATGGTTATGAAGCTATACTGATGTATATGAAGAAAACAAGGTGCTCAGGGAGAAAAAACGCTACAGGAGCAACAGGAAAGTCAAGCTCCGGTTCGTGATGTCGGTAATGGCCGTCTTCTTTGCAGGCCTCACCGTAATGTACAGGTATGCCGCAATTACAAAAATCAGCTATGACATAGGCCAGAAAGAGAAAGAGTATAACGATTTGAGAAATGAAAACGCAATGCTGAGGGTAGATATTGAAACGGAGACCTACCTGGCCGAAATCAAGGAAACGGCGGCAACAAGGCTTGGTATGCAGATGCCGGATAAAAGCCAGGTTGTATATATAAAAGTACCAAGAAAAGATTATACCGTGGTTATGGATGAAAAGAAGCGATGAGCAGGATAACGGCAGTTTTCTCGGCAAGCTTGCCGGCAAGGCGGCAGGGTTGGTAAAGCTTTTTGAATAGTCCAGGACGGCGCGGTAATTATAATATGACCGGAAAAACAGTAAAAATATAGACTGTGGATGAGTGTAAAATTAAATTTTGCACGGTCTATAGTCTTTTTTTTAAGACAAGAAACCATGGGGGGAATTTAGTTGGCGGTTCCGGGCTTGACCGTAAAAAAGCGCCAGGTCACGCTGCTTGTTGTATTTACGGTGATTGTTGCCGTTCTCATCGGCAGGCTGGCATATATACAGTTTGTCCAGGCTGAAGAGCTGCAAAAAAAGGCTTTTGACCAGCAGAACGCCGGCAGGATCATAAGCCCTATAAGGGGCGCCATATACGACAGGAACGGCAAAAAGCTCGCTATCAGCGTACAGGCGGCTACAATCGGCTGCAGGCCAAGTGAAGTACGAAGCAACAGCAGGAATATAACTGCGGACGAAATAGCCGACGGACTTGCCCCGATATTGGGCATGGACAGGGATGATATATACCGCCTTATCACAAAAGACGTCAGTTACGTATTGATAAAGCGGAAAGTAGACAGGGAAACCGAGAAAAAGGTAAGAAGCGTGGATATCTGTCAACAAGGTGAAAGGCATTACTATAGACGAAGACGCGAAAAGATACTATCCTAACGGCAACCTGATGTGCCATGTGCTGGGGTTTACCGGCGACGACAACCAGGGACTCATGGGCGGCATTGAAGAGGTTATGGACAAATACCTGAAAGGTACGCCCGGCAAGATCTTAAGCGAAGTGGACGCCCTGAACAATGCCATACCTTCAACCACAGAAAAGCGCATTGATGCGCAGGACGGGCTTAATGTGGTCCTGACGATTGACGAAACCATACAATACCTCGTATCCAAATCTCTCGAAAAGGCGATTGACGATTACAAGCTCAAGCAAGGGGCGGCAGCCATAGTTATGGACCCCAATAATGGCGATATTCTCGCTCTTGTTTCCAAAGCCGGATTACGATCTTGAACAGTCCCGTTTTCATTTCCTGAAAGCATGAAAAGCATGACAATAGGCGGGATAGACGGGGAAACGCTTGATCCGTCCGACTGGGTGGAGAGAAGTGTTGAGACGGTTAATATCCTTAGCAGAACGGTATGGAGAAACAAGGCCATATCAGACACTTATGAACCGGGTTCAACGTTCAAAAGCTTTACGGCGGCGGCCGGTATTGAGGAGGGCGTTGTTACGCCGGACACTATTACCAATGACCTGCCGATAAAAGTGACCGGATGGCCAAAGCCCATAAATTGCTGGAGAGTAGGCAGGCCGCACGGGACGGAAACTTTCAGGGAGGCCGTACACAATTCCTGCAACCCGGCATTTGTCAAGGTAGCGCAGAGGCCTTGGGCATGCAGAGGTTTTACAACTACGTGAAGGCGTTCGGTTTCAAGGATAAAACCGGCATTGAACTATTGGGCGAGGGAAAGGGGCTGTTCCAGGAGAAACCGAAGGAAATTGATATGGCGGTTGCTTCCTTTGGACAGAGATTCACGATAACGCCTTTACAGCTTATAACAGGTTATACGGCCATCGTGAACGGCGGTAAGCTGATGAAACCGAGACTAATTAAGGAATTAACTGATTCTGATGGAAATATCGTAAAAAGATTTGAGCCGGAAGCCGTAAGGACGGTCATATCAAAGAAAACGTCGGACACCGTTAAAGATATTCTTGAGGGCGTGGTATCAACCCCAAACGGGACCGGTAATAACGCTTATGTCAAAGGCTACAGGATAGGAGGGAAAACAGGAACTTCACAGACAACCGACCAGGATGTGCATATCGCTTCCTTCTGCGGTTTCGCTCCTGCGGATAACCCGTCCATCATTGTACTGGTTGTGCTGTTCGACCCTAAAGGCGATTCCTACATGGGGGGTGTCGTAGCGGCACCTGTGGCGGGTAAAATAATCGAGGACATCTTAAATTACATGCAGGTGGAAAAGAAATATACCGAGGAAGACCTTCGCACAATGACCGAGGAGGTTTATGTCCCGGAAGTGAGGGGGAAAACCGTGGAGGACGCCGTAAAAGACCTCAGGGCGGCGGGGCTGAAGTATAAGGTAGAAGGTGACGGCGGCAATATGAGCGAAGTTGTGGAACAGATGCCAAAGCCGGATGCAGTGGTGCCTGAAAACTCGGTCGTACTGCTGTACGTATACAAGCCGGAAAAACAGCAAACGGTACAAATGCCTGATTTGTCGGGCAAAACCGTATCCGAGGCAATAGAGGCAATGAACCGTGCCAACCTCAATATAAAAATTATCGGTAACGGGATTGCCTTCCGCCAGCAGTACAAACCGGGGGCCATTGTCGAGGCGGGGCAGGTTGTCTCGGTGGAATTCAGAAACATGGATAACAAGGAGTAAAGGGGAATCGCCATGTTGTTGACTGAGCTTATCGCCGGCCTGGATGTCCTGGAAACAAGGGGGGACATCCTTATTGACATAGATGGTATAGCTTATGACTCAAGAAAAGTAAAAAAGCGGTACGTTTTCATATGCATCGACGGCACGGCCGCGGATGGACACGAATATGCCGCCCAGGCCCTGGATAACGGGGCTGCGGCATTTATAGCGCAAAAGGAGCTTGCACTGCCGGACGGCATACCCGTCGTCAGGACAAATGATACGAGAAAAGCATTGGCATATGTTTCCGATAAATTTTACGGGCATTTATCAAGCAGGTTCAGGTTGACAGGAATTACCGGGACAAAGGGGAAAACCACTACCACATTCATGGTCAAGTCAATCCTTGAGGCTTCCGTACGAAAGGTAGGGCTTATAGGGACACTGGGCACGAGGATTGGGGACCGGATTATGTATACGGAGAGGACCACGCCCGAATCGCTGGATTTGCAGGAATTGTTCATCCAGATGGTGGAAGAGGGTGTGGACGATGTGATTATGGAAGTGTCTTCCCAGGGGCTGGCGCTTAAGAGGGTGAGTTTCTGCGAGTTTGATACCGGGGTATTTACAAACCTGTCGCGGGACCATATCAGCCCTTCCGAACACGCTTCCATGGACGAATACCTGGCAGCCAAATGTATGCTTTTCAAGATCTGCAAAAAAGGGCTGGTCAATGCGGACAGCAAATATGCGGAACATGTTGCCGGCGAATCGAAATGCAGGGTATTGACATATGGAATTGACAACGACGCGGATATACGGGCGGTGAATATTAAAAAACTGCCAAAAAGCGTCGAGTTTGACATAGTATCTCCATGGTACGGAGGAAGGCTTAAGGTCAACATACCAGGGAAATTTAGCATATACAATGCCCTGGCGGCAGCAGGCGTAAGCGGACTCGGTGGAATTCCGCGGGATGCAGTAAAAGCCGGTCTCGAAAGGGTACAGGTGCCGGGGAGGGCAGAACTGGTCCATACCGGGAGGGATTTCAGCGTCATTATAGATTATGCCCACACTCCGGACAGCCTCGAGAATATTCTGCATACCGTAAAAGATTATGCTGCGGGAAAGGTTATATGTGTCTTTGGCTGCGGAGGTGACAGGGACAGGGCCAAGCGGCCTTTGATGGGCGCGATATCCGGGAGAATTGCCGATTATACCGTTATCACGTCCGACAACCCCAGGACTGAGGACCCGGAATTAATTATCAGGGATATAGAGGAAGGAATAAAAACGACCGGAGGTATATATACCTGCATATGCGACCGCCGTGATGCCATAAAGCACGCGGTGGCATGTGCAAAGCCCGGAGATGTCGTGATATTGGCAGGAAAGGGGCATGAGACGTACCAGGTATTCGCAGACAGAACAATCCATTTTGACGAAAGGGAAGTTGTACGTGATATACTGGAGGAGTATGGACAATAATTCCGCCGAATGGTTTCGGAGGCGTTATAAATAGAAATACTAACTGGGATGAAGGAGCTAAAAACATGTTTCAAATAATGCTGGATGAGATTATTGAGGCAATCGGCGGCAAATACACAGGGGATGCGGGCGGCGCCGTCATTACGGGAGTTTCGACTGATTCGAGAACGATCAGGCCTGGAGATATTTTCATACCGCTCATTGGAGAGAACTTTGACGGGCACGATTTTATAGGCGACGCGTTTGAAAAAGGAGCCGCCGCATCGCTGACGCACAGGAAGTCGGTTAATTTCCCGGGGAAAACCGTCATCCTGGTGAACGATACGCTCAAGGCGCTGCAGGACCTGGCGGCCTGTTACAGGAAGAGCTTTGACATTCCCTTTATTGGCGTAACGGGCAGCGTCGGGAAAACAAGCACGAAGGAAATGGTTGCATGCGCCATTGGAGCAAGGTACAATGTCCTTAAAAACGAGGGTAACCTGAATAATGAAATAGGCGTTCCGCTGACCATGTTCAGGCTTGACGGCAGTCATGAGGCTGCGGTGGTTGAAATGGGGATGAGCGCTCCCGGAGAAATCAGGGTGTTGTCCGCTATTGTCAGGCCCAGGGTGGGAATAATAACGAATATTGGCATGTCGCATATCGAGAAGATGGGCTCCCGCAGCAATATCCTGAAAGCAAAGCTGGAAATACTTGAAGGGCTGCAGCCGGGAGGCCTCCTGGTATTAAACGGTGATGACATCATGCTAAGCGGGGCACAAAGTTTGCTGGATTGCCGTACGGTTACCTACGGGCTTGGTGAAGGCGTGGATTACATGGCATATAATATACGTTCATACGGAGAAAACGGCGTTAAGTTTGACATAATGGATGAAGGGGTCGAGTACTGCATACACGTGCCTGCGCCGGGTATCCATAATGTCTATAATGCGCTTGCGGCGATTGCGGCCGGCCGCGAGCTCGGAGTCCCGGTAAAGGAGCTGGCTTCAGGCATAGCATGTTACAGGCCGGGGGAAATGAGGCTGAATATTATTAAAACAGGCGGTTTTACGGTGATAAACGATGCATACAATGCTAGTCCGCATTCCGTAAAGGCCGCTCTTGAAGTACTGGGAGAACTGGCTGCCGAACGAAAGATAGCAGTGCTGGGAGACATGCTGGAGCTTGGCGAATGGTCTTCTTCAGCTCACAAGGAAACGGGAGGATATGCAGCCGGGAAAAAGCTGGACTATATTGTTACGGTAGGTCGGCGTGCCCTGGATATAGCCGGTGGTGCAGTTGAAGCAGGGTTTGCGCCTGAGAAGACAGCTTCTTTCATGAGTAATGCGGAGGCGCTGGATTACTTGAAAAGAGTGATTCGTCCTGGTGATGCCATACTGGTTAAGGGATCAAGGGGCATGAAAATGGAGGAAATTGTCCTGGCATTGACAGGAGAAGAGCGGTGAGCGGAGGTACGGAGGATGAACATGGAATTTAGCTTGCTAAAATCTGCAGAAGTAGTCGCGTTTGTAGCGACTTTTATCATGGCGCTCATAGCGGGGCCGATATTCATACCGCTGCTCAGGCGGCTTAAATTCAGACAAACCGTGAGGAGCGACGGGCCTGCCACTCACTTGAAAAAGACGGGCATACCTACTATCGGCGGCTTGATTTTTCTTGTTCCAATGTTTATTACTTCGCTGTTTTTCCTGCCGCGGTATCCCGGCCTTCTGCCGATGCTGCTCGTAACGGCGGGATTTGCAGTCGTAGGCTTTATTGACGATATGCTAAAAGTGGTAAGAAGAAATAATGACGGTTTGAGCCCCAGGCAAAAATCTTTTCTCATTTTAGCGGTATCGACCATGTTTGCATTTTACACCGCGTATAATCCACAGCTGGGAACGGGTATGATTTTGCCGTTTTCAGGGAGTGAAGCTGTGGTTGAACTGCCTCACTGGATGCATATCGCGCTGGTTATCGTGGTTATGTATTTGATTACAAACTCGGTAAACATGACAGACGGGGTAGATGGCCTGGCAGCCGGAGTGACGCTGATAGTAACCGTATTTTTTACCATTGCAGCCATGCTGAGAGGTGATTCGGACCAGGTCAAGCTCCTTTGCTCCATCACGGCGGGAGGATGCCTCGGGTTTCTCGTGTTCAATATTTACCCGGCAAAAGTCTTCATGGGGGATACCGGTTCACTTGCCCTGGGCGGCGTCGTGGGAGCGGCTGCCGTAATAATGAAAATCCCGTGGATACTGCTTGTGGTTGGTGCCATTTATGCGGTTGAAAGCTTGTCAGTATTCATACAGGTGGTTTCCTTTAAGCTCAAGGGCAAGAGGGTGTTTAAAATGGCTCCAATACACCATCATTTTGAATTGTCGGGCTGGAAAGAGACGAAGGTGGTTGCAGTATTCTGGAGCATAACAATAATATTGTGCATTATTGGCTTTGCAACGCTGCAGCTTAAATTTTTCTAGCCAGGCACCCGGCCGCTTTTGTCGCGGGAACGGTGCGTCAGCTTTATTGAACATGTTAGTACTAAACTCCGGAGGTGCTTAATGAAAGATAAAAAACCGTTTGATTTCCTGCTGTTTATAATAGTTCTGATGCTTCTTTCATTGGGCCTGATCATGGTTTTCAGCGCAAGCGCGCCGATAGCTGAAAAGAAATACAATGACATATACTTTTTTATAAAGAAGCAGTTGAGATTTGCTGTGCTTGGCATGGTGCTGATGATGGTGGCGGCAAATTACGATTATCACAAGTATGGCAGGAAAATAGCGATTGCATTGATGGGTTTCTCCATTTTGCTGTTGGTACTGGTGCTGGTGCCAGGTATCGGGGTGGAGATTAACGGCTCCCGGAGGTGGATTTACGTAAGCTCTTTCCAGTTTCAGCCTTCAGAGCTTGCGAAGCTGGCTATCATAATATTTTATTCGTATTTCCTGTCGAAGCGAAAAAAGCCATTGGATTCTTTTTTCAGAGACCTTTTGCCCTACCTTTTTGTCATAGGTATTATTTCGCTGCTGTTGCTGCGGGAGCCGCACCTTAGCGCAACTATTATAATGCTGTCGCTGGCTATGATCATTTTGTTTGCCGCAGGAGCGAAAATAAGGCATTTTATGGCTCTGGCAGCTCCTGTATGCGCAGGTCTTGCGGCAGTGATCATGTTTACCGACTATATGACACTTCGTATCAATTCTTTTATTCACCCCTGGAGTTATCCGAAAGATGAAGGATGGCAGACAATACAATCGCTTTATGCGATCGGATCCGGCGGGCTTTTCGGGCGTGGGCTGGGACAAAGTCTGCAAAAATTCCTTTATGTTTCCGAACCGCATAACGATTATATTTTTGCCATACTAGCCGAGGAACTCGGATTTGTCGGTGTGATGACGGTGCTTCTGCTTTACCTGGTTTTTATCTGGAGAGGTATCAAAATAGCAGTTCATGCACCTGATACGTACGGCAGCCTCCTGGCGACCGGTATAACGGCGCTGATTGCGGTGCAAAGCCTTTTCAATGTTGCGGTTGTAACTAATACTGTTCCGCCGACAGGCGTATCGTTGCCCTTTTTCAGTTCCGGGGGCACTTCTCTTGTTCTTTTCATGTTCGAAGTAGGCATACTGCTGAACATATCGCGCTATTCCAAGTACGAAAGAATCTGAACACATTGTATTTTCCCCGCATAAAATAAATTGGTGCGAGGTGTTTTTATGAGCAAGTTGGTAGTTGCGGGAGGCGCCAGGCTAAAGGGCGAAATTGCGATAGAGGGCTCCAAAAATGCTGTTTTGCCTATATTGGCCGCATCTTTGCTTAACGGCGGGGAAAGTATCATAAAAAACTGTCCCAAATTGCGCGACGTGGAGGTAATGATAGAGATATTAAAAAAGTTAGGCTGCAGTGCGTATATGGAAGGCGACGTTATAACCGTGAATTCGTCTGCTATTAATAAAACCTTTATACCGGTGGAACTGGCAGCCGAGATGCGCTCATCCATAATATTCCTTGGGCCGATGCTGGCAAGATGCGGCAAAGTGACTATTAGCCACCCGGGTGGGTGCGTTACCGTTTAGGCACTTAAGTCAATGGTGTTAATGGGGTCAGGCTTGAATTATTTACTTATTTTTATGCGGACGCAGATACGTAAGGAAATAATTTAAGCCTGACCCCGTTGACCCAAGTCTGACCCCGGTTCCTGCTGACTCCAACTCCTGCGGCCCTCAGTTCCTGCCCGGTTCCACCCCGGTTCGCAGTTCGTTATATTGTTTATGCCGGATTAATAATGTATAATCTTAATAGTGTATTTCCTATATAAACGCTTCATGGAATGGCAGGGGGTATCGTATTTGAGCCAGCATGAGAAGCTTCTTATTAGCAAATCAAAGGCTGGTGATGTTGAGGCTTTTGAAGAGTTAATAGAAGCATATCAGAAAAAAATATTCAACTATGCTTACAGAATCATTGGCAATTACGATGACGCTGCCGATTTGGCACAAGAAGCGTTGATAAGGATATTCAAATCAATTGGCGGCTTCAAGGAGCAGTCGTCATTTTCCACGTGGATTTACAGGATTACCACGAATGTCTGCCTTGATGAAATCAGAAGAAGGAAAAACAAGAAAGAGTATTCCCTTGACGAAGAGGTCCAGGTGGACGACGGGCATTTAAAACGCCAGGTAGTGAACGAAGATCCCGGGCCGGACGAGGTTTTTGAAAGGGAAGAATTGCGAAGCCTTGTTAAAAACGCGATTGACAAGCTTCCCGAGGAACAGAGGATTGTAATAACGTTAAGGGACATCCAGGGGCTCAGTTATGGTGAAATAGCACAGGTGCTGGATTGCCCGGACGGAACCGTAAAATCGAGAATAAGCAGGGCAAGACAGGCGTTAAAAAAAGTATTATCTTCCAAGCTGGAACTTTTAAATGAGGATTACGTCAATTAACGTGAAAGGAGGGTTGGAGATGGCAAGCTGTTTTGATACAAGAGAAAACATATGCGCTTATATAGATAACGTGCTTGACGCGGATGAAAGGCGGTCCTTTGAGGAACATATCCGGGATTGCAGGGATTGCAGAAGAGAACTTGAAGAGATGAAAAGAATAACCAGGCTCTGCAACGAACTTCCGCAGCTTGAGCTGCCGTCCGGGTTCAAAGCGGAACTGCATGAAAAGCTTCTTGCGGTTGCAAGCAGCCGGAATAAATTAATAAAGTTTGGTCGCCGAAGTAAAACGCTTTTCTCAATCAGGACATATGCTTCCATTGCAGCCGGCATCCTCCTGGTATTCATGATAGGTGGTATTTTAAGGTTAAGCTTGCGTTCTCCAAAGATGACGGCAAAAAGCAGTGAACAGTACGGCGTCACGATGGATGCGGCTCCTGCTGAAAGCACGATGTCTGCGGCTGTTGAAGAGCATCAATACGACATACAGGCGGACGGTAAGGCATATTCCGCCAAAAGCATAAAGAATTACGCAGTTAACGGGGCCGAAAGCCCTAATAACGGCCGTTCGGCAGCGATATCCGACAGGGAAAGGACTCAGGCCATAGCACCCGGAATGACTGAAGAGGAGATTGCCGTTAACAGGACATCGACAATAACGATATTAGTAGAAGATCCCCGGGCATCGGCTGACACAGTCAGGAGACTGGCTTTTGAAAACAGCGGCGAAGAAGCTTTCGCCGGCGATAAAGAAGCCGGTGTTGCCGGCTTTAGGTTTTCAGAGTCGGCGGTTGCAGGATTTTCCCTGGAAACGGAGATGGGTATCGGCGATGATGCAGCCGCGCAAATGAAGTTTGTTTTCCCAAGCATGAATTATGATGCATTCGTCGAGGCTGTCAGCGGATTATTCGGCGAGGCGAATGTACGGATTAGCGCATTGGTAACGGAAGATCTGACGGATACGCTGAATGAATTAATCAACGAATCGGCGCGGATCGACAACAGCATATGGGAACTGCAAAAAGGAAATAGTGCCGGGAGTTCGGAAATTGACGAGCTTAGGAAAGAGAAAGAGATTGTGGACGGACAGATAGAAAGTATAAGGCTGGGCTCGGATTATGTAACTGTTACGGTTAATATTAACAATAAGTGAGCACTTCATATTTAAGATATATCTCCATAAATACTTCTTTATATATCTCTCTGCCTTTACGGTGAGAGATTTTTTGTGTAGAATATACTGGTCGGAGGTGCCATATGAAAACAGGAAAATTAATGATCATTGACGGTAACAGCATACTAAACAGGGCTTTTTACGCGCTCCAGGGAGCGCAGATGCTGTCTGCAAGCGACGGCCTTCATACAAATGCCATATATGGCTTCTTAAATATACTGAACAAGTACCTTGAAGAAGAAAAGCCCCAATACCTGTGCGTTGCATTCGATTTAAAAGCTCCGACGTTCAGGCACAAGGAATTCGAGGAATACAAGGCGACCAGGAAGGAAATGCCCCGGGAATTGGCGGAACAATTGCCTTACGTGAAGGACATCCTCGACGCGATGAATATAAAACGCTTGGAAATGGAGGGTTTTGAGGCAGATGACATCATAGGCTCCATATCAAAGTGTGCGGAAGAAAGAAACATGCAGGTTGTCATCGTGACGGGAGACAGGGATTCGTTGCAGCTTGTATCGGATAAAACAAGGGTTTTGCTGCCTGTTACCAGGGCGGGGAGAACGGTGACCGAGGAATACGACGCAAATGCGGTTATTGCCGCGTATGGCGTTACACCTCTCCAGTTAATTGATGTAAAGGGATTGATGGGCGACAAATCCGACAATATTCCGGGTGTCCCAGGAGTCGGAAAAGTAACGGCATTTAAGCTTATAAAAGAATACGGGAGCCTCGAAGGGGTCTATGAAAACATAGAGAGTATTGAAAAAAAGAGCCTCCGGGAGAAGCTTGAATCAAACATGGAACTGGCGTTTCTCAGCAAACGCGTGGCTACGATAGAAAGGAACATGCCCGAGCTTTGCAAGCTGGATGAGCTTGAACGCTCCGATTTTGACAGGGAAAGGCTTTACGAGATTTTTAACAGGCTTGAATTTAAAAGCCTGATTGATAAATTTGGCCTTGGCGATGTGCCTTCTGCTCAAAGCGGCAATGTATCGGAGTTGCATTTTGAAATCATTGACGATCCCATTACTCTCGCTCAAACCGCGGCATCGGTGGAAGAGACTGGTGAGGCCGCATTTTACCAGCTAATTGACCGGACCGGTGATTTTGGGATGAAACTGGCCGGGATTGCCGTTTCATGGGGAGATAAGAACACATATATAAGGATTGGCGGAGGTATAAGCGAGGAACAGTTTTTGCAGCTTTTCAGCCAGGTGTTTTCAGATAATGAGTTTACTGTTTTAGGACATGACCTGAAAAACCTGATAGTATACCTCAAATGGAGAGGTATTTCTTTTAATGCCGCGGTTTTTGACACCATGATTGGTGCCTACATATTAAACGCTTCCCGCGGCCAATATACCGTTGCAGAGCTTTCGCGCGAATACCTGGGCTATTCTTTTGTGTCGGTCGAGGAATTGTGTAAAAAGGGAAGAGAGTTTACATCGTTTTGCGATTTGCCTGCCGATCTGGCAGCTTCGACGGCCGTACGCCATAGCAGGACGGTGATGGAGTTTGCAGGAGTAATAAAAGAGATGATCGGCAAAAACGGCCAGGACATGCTTTGCTATGAAATCGAAATGCCGCTGGTCGAAGTGCTTGCCGATATGGAATACCGCGGCTTTAAGGTTAATTGCGAGGAACTGGCCAGTTTTTCGTCAAAACTGGATGACAGGATCAATTCCATTACGGAAGAAATATATGCCCTGGCAGGAGAATACTTTAATATAAATTCGCCAAAACAGCTCGGAACGATATTGTTTGAAAAACTTGGCCTTCCTCCCCTCAAAAAAACCAAGACAGGCTACTCTACCGATGCGGAAGTGCTGGAACAGCTTGCATCCAGGCATGAGATCGTTTCAAAGATACTTGAATACCGGCAGATGGTCAAGCTGAAATCCACATATGCCGAGGGACTGCTAAATGTGGTAAATCCGGCTACCGGGCGCATTCATTCAACCTTCAACCAGACCATTACGGCTACCGGCAGGATCAGCAGCACGGAACCGAATCTGCAGAATATACCTGTAAAGCTTGAGATGGGAAGGGAAATAAGGAAGGTCTTCATACCGGAAAATGACGAGTACCTCCTGGCGGATGCCGATTACTCTCAGATAGAACTGAGAGTACTGGCCCATATATCGGGAGATACGAACATGATAGCAGCTTTCCTCAACAACGAGGATATTCATACGGCTACCGCGTCGGGCGTTTTCGATGTGCCGGCGGACCAGGTGACACCGCTGCTCCGTTCAAGGGCCAAGGCGGTTAATTTCGGCATTGTGTATGGCATTAGCGATTTCGGCCTTGCAAAGGATTTGGGGATTACAAGGAAGGAAGCCCGCAGGTATATCGATGATTACCTCGAAAGGTATCCGGGCGTCAAAGCTTATATGCGCGATACCGTGGAAAGAGGCAGGCAAAACGGTTATGTCGAAACCATTTTTAAAAGGAGAAGATACCTCCCTGAGCTGAAATCTTCCAATTACAATACCAGGTCGTTCGGGGAGCGGGTCGCGATGAACATGCCTATACAGGGAAGCGCTGCGGATATAATTAAAATTGCCATGGTCAAGGTATATTATGAGCTGAAAAAGCATAATATGAAATCCAGGCTGATTCTCCAGGTGCACGACGAACTGATAATAGAAACCCATGCAAGTGAAAAAGAGCAAGTTATATGTATGTTGCGCGAATGCATGCAGAATGCGGTCAACCTTAAAGTGCCGCTGGTGGCGGAGGTAAAAACAGGTTCCACGTGGTATGAAACAAAATGATAGTGGCAGTAAAACAGGAGAAGGTGAATCCATGAAAATCATCGGAGTGACGGGAGGCATTGGCAGCGGGAAAAGCACGGTTTCAAGGATACTGAAGGATCTTGGGGCTGCGGTTATTGATGCTGACGCCGTGGCAAAAAATGTGACCCAGGCAGGAGGAACGGCCATAGAAGAACTGGCTGGTTACTTCGGAAATGAAATAATAAAAGAAAACGGGGAACTGGACAGGGAAAAGCTTGCGTCACTGGCATTTGCCGATGCTGAAAAGCTGAATGCGCTCAACAGTATTACGCATAAATATATATCGGAGAAAATACAGGAGACGGTTGAATCTATAAAAAAGTCAGGCAAATTTGCCATAACCGTAATTGATGCTCCCATTCCCGTGGAGAAGGGGTTTCTGGACTTGGTGGACGAGGTGTGGGTGGTCGTGGCTGACAAGGATTCCAGGATAAAACGCGTAATGGAAAGAAGCGGGTTTTCACATGACGAGATAACCGCACGGATTGACGCACAGCTTAGTGATGAGGAATACATCAGGCTGGCCGACGAAGTCCTGTATAACAACGAAAGCATGGAAGAGCTTGAACAAACGGTGGTAAGACTGTTTTTGCAAAAAAAGCAGGAATGGCAACGATAGGGTGATAAATTGGCTAGGCAATACAGAAGAAAACAGTTGCTTGTTATTTTTTTATTGGCGATATTAGTTGCGTCTATACTTGCGATTCATTATGGGTGCAGGTTAATGTACCCTCTGAGGTACCGGGAGTTGGTCGGGAAGTACTCTGAAATGTATGATCTTGACCCGCTTCTGGTGATGTCCGTGATTAGAGTTGAAAGCATGTTCAGGTCTGAGGCGGTATCGCCTAAAAACGCAATGGGACTGATGCAGATTACGCCCGGAACAGGGAAGTGGGCTGCAGAAAAACTTAAATTGAAGGACTATTCCGATGACAAACTATTCGACCCTGATACAAACATACGTATAGGCTGCTGGTATCTGGCCATGCTGCACAGGGAATTCGGGGACATCGACGTAGCGCTTGCGGCGTATAACGCCGGCAGCGGCAACGTTTCGCGGTGGCTTTCGGACAGCAGGTACAGCAAGACAGGGGTGACGCTGGACGCTATTCCCTTCAGGGAGACAAAAACTTATGTAAAAAAGGTAAGGGAATCTTTTAGTATTTATAAAAAACTTTACGAAAATGAATTTTAGTGGTATTTTAATTTGATAGGAACGTGAGAAATTAATTATTATCTAATTACAGGAGGGGGCTTACATGAATTTTGAAGTTCTTTACGAAAGAGATATGTTGTACCCGACCGATAATAGTATTGAACCCGGGAGCATCCATATAAAAATATTAAGCCCGGACAGCAATGCTAAAATCCCCGTTATAATCGAAAGCAAGACTTCTCACTCACCACTTGAGCATATCGATTCAATTATCCGTATAATGCAAAGCGATATTTTTGACAGGATATTCATCAATATTAGGAAAAATGTCGATATATATATAAAGGCTGATGAAAACATGGAGGCAGTATCGGGCGGGCGCAGCCATGTGAAAGTTTGCTTTGCCGGCGACCAGATCGCTTATGAAGGCGTTGATCTATAAATGCTTTTATTCCCGTAAGCGAACTTGGGAATAAGACTTACAGGGTGAGCATATTGGATGCAAAACCAACCAATAAAAGCGCTCCAAAAGCTTTTAGCGGCAGAGGCATTCGTGAAAGCCGGCGTGTTACGTTAGCGCTTGTATACCGCTGGTTGCTGTTTTTGTTTTCTGCAGTGCTGTGCATAACAAGCGACAGGTTTGGCACCCATGGATTCGCAGTCCTGGAATCGCTTGCGGTGGCGGCGGTATATAACGGTGCGGCGACAGCCTGGTTTTTGCGCAGCGGGAGAAGGCACGCCAGGCTCATCACTTACGCTGATATATTCGTATTATTGCTGCTTGTCTTATTTTCAGGCGGTATCAAGTCGGATTTATTTATTTTCCTGTTTTTTACAATCGGTCTGTGCGGTATATACGGAAACCTTGCCAGTGCCATGAATACAGGGATTGCGTGCGCGGTAATGTATGCGGTGGTCTGTATTGTTTCTGATAAAGTGTATAAAGACGGCATTTTGTATTCCACGCTTGTCATACGGTGCATATTGATGCTGTTGGCTGCATTTGCGCTGTCAAGGATTAGTTTTGAGGTGAAAAGGTATGACGAAATGCGCAAGAAAGAATTCAGGCTTGCGCGGACCGACAGGCTTACAGGCCTTGCCAACAGGCACTACCTGGAGCAGAAAGTCAGGGAAGAAGTTGAATTCGTTAAAAGCATTGACTCGGTATTGAATGTTCTGATTTTTGACATTGACAATTTCAAGTCCTTCAATGATACGTACGGCCATCCCTCCGGGGACAAGCTGCTGATGCTTTTTGCGGATATTATACGCCAATGTGTAAGAAAAACGGATGTCCCGGTACGGTACGGCGGCGAGGAATTCTTGATTTTAATCAGGGATATGGACCTCATTATCGCAAAAAGCGTCGGGGACAGGATCAGGAGGCAGTTGGAAAAACAACGCATCTACATAGGAGGTCCGGAGAAAAGGCAGAGAGTTACCGTAAGCTGTGGTGTAGCCCAGTATCCCACGCATTCTGCGAACATAAAGGAAGTTATAGAAAAAGCTGACCGGGCTCTTTATCATGCGAAGGAAATAGGTAAGAATATAGTTGTCACTTACGACGAGATATCTCTTGAGAGAAAAGATATAGAAAAAGACCAGGCCAGGCTGTAATTTCCCATACCTGTCATTTTATATTATCCTTGTTTTTCAGCTTATCCAGCTGCAATTTGATAATACCGATTTCTTGTGTGAGAGTTTTGGTTCGCTCTGCCGTTTTTGATAATGTAATTGTTAATGAAAAAAGAATCAACAGCATGAAAAAAATGACCAGGAGGAAAAGCGTATTTACCGGTTCCACTATATTGAGCAGTTTTGAAACAAAACTGACTATGCCCGGAAATAATGCTGTCGTCAACAGGCAGGCACCGGCGAATATCCAGGTAAGCATGTATTTCAGTTCGATTTTCCTGTTTCCAAGCATTATTAAGATGTAGCACAGAAAGAGCAATGATGCTGTTATCATGATTAACTGCAGCTTATTATTCATCGTTTTACCTCCCTGCATCCCTGCCCGTAAAGAGATGAAATGATTATAGCCATGCTGACCTTTACCATGTAATAAAGGGATTTTATCCCGGTAATTGTGGACTTCCCCTCTTTGCGTTTGTTCATAACGACGGGCTCTTCGGTAATCTTAAGCCTTTTCCCGGCGGCATTTACTATCGATTCAGGCTCGGGATAATCAACAGGGTAATCTTCGGCAAAAAGCCTGACAGCCGTTCTGTCGCATGCCCTGAAACCGGACGTCGGGTCTGTTACCCGGCACCCGGTAAAAAAATAGATTAGCGCGCTGAAGTACCGTATCGCGAAACGCCTCAGCCAGGTGGATTTGTAACCCGCACTTGAAAGAAACCTTGAGCCTATGCAAAGGTTTGAACCGTTTTTGAGACAGGTCAGCAACTTGTCGATACATTCCGGGTTATGCTGGCCGTCCCCGTCCAATTGGACTGCCGCTTCGTAACCCATATGCAGGGCATACCTGTAGCCGGCCTGGACGGCACCGCCTATACCAAGGTTTGCCGGGAGGTCTATGACATCGGCTCCGTGTTCCTTGCATACCTGTAGTGTGTTGTCCGTCGAATTATCATTTACGACGACCGCGTCATATCCCGGACATGTTTCTTTCAGCCTGTCCAGCAATGAAACAAGGTTTTCCGCCTCATTATAGGCTGGTATGATGACAAGTACTTTCATTGTCACACCCTTTATTTACCGCCCGCGGTGGTAATACTCCTGCCTGTTGCTTCGGCTATGGGCTTCAGCTCCTCCATCAACTGGGCAAATTTAACCGGCCGCAGGGATTGCGGGCCGTCGCTCAGGGCATTGGGCGGATCTACGTGAACCTCTATTATTAAACCGTCCGCACCTGTCGCTATTGCCCCCTTGGATAATGCGCCTACGTATTTCCAGTTGCCGGCCGCATGGCTCGGATCAACAATTATTGGTAAGTGTGAAAGCTCTTTTACAACAGGTATCGCGCTCATATCAATTGTATTCCTGGTATAGGTTTCATACGTGCGTATACCTCGTTCACACAGTATTACATTGGGGTTTCCGGCTGCCATAATGTACTCCGCGGCCATGAGCCATTCTTCTATTGTAGCCGACAGGCCTCTTTTAAGAAGCACCGGCTTGCGGGTCAGGCCTGCTTCGTGCAGCAGCCTGTAGTTTTGCATGTTCCTGGCGCCAATTTGTATTATGTCGGCATATGAGGCAATCATGGCGACATCACGTGTATCAACTACTTCCGTTACTATCTTTAAACCGGTGGCTTCACGTGCCTTAGCCATGATTTTCAGACCGTCCTCTTCCAACCCCTGGAATGAGTATGGGGAAGAGCGCGGTTTGAAAGCACCGCCCCTCAGCACGGTAACACCTGCCTCCTTCACTTTATATGCAGTTTCCATAAATGTCTCTTCATTTTCTATGGCGCATGGCCCTGCTATTATTACGATTTCTTTTCCGCCGATTTTTATACCATCTACATCGACAATTGTGGGTTCATGCTTCAATTCCCTGCTGGCAAGTTTGAACGGTTTCATGATAGGGACCAGCGTCTCCACGCCGGGCATCGACGTGATGGCGTGCGTGCTTAGCAGCCGCTTGTCGCCAATGGCGCCAATGACCGTTTTTACTTCGCCGAAAATGGGGTGGGTCTTGAATCCCAGTTCTGCCAGCTTGCGTTCCACATCATAAATTTCCTGTTTACTCGCGTTTTTGCTCATTACAACAATCATATGAATACCTCCTTCAAAACAAAAGCTCTTCGTCTGCTATGAGACGAAGAGCCAAACTCCACGCGGTACCACTCAAATTGGCTTAAAGCCCGCTTTAATAACGTACTGACATACGTCTATCCTTTTAACGGCGGATTCCCGGCACAGCCTACTTCGCTTTTCAGCCTGCAGCTCAAAGGGGAACTTCGTCGGCTTGCCTCCACCGGGCTCTCACCGTCCCCGGCTCGCTTAATACCGGCAAATTCCGCGTACTTTCCCTTGTCATTGCCTTTCACAGGTAAATTTACTCTATAGTAGCATGCGGAGTTTTTAATGTCAAGAAGGATTTTTTATAACATAATGTCGAATATACATGTAGGAATATGCTTCTTCTATAGAGGGGCCAATGCTGGTTTGGAAAGAGGATGTCTTTACCTCGCCGGGTGGCCCGGGGCACAGGGAATGTTTATAGTGCCCGAGCGATAACAGGGAGGTTATTAAATGAGCGAACTTCAGGTGCTTGTATTCGATCTTAACGGACAGCCGTATGGCGCGGAAGCTTCACAGGTTTTGCAGATTATCAGGTACGAGGAACCCGAGAAAGAGCCAAGGATGCCGAAGTTCATTGAAGGCGTTCTGAGCTTTAGGGATTCCGCCCTTCCGGTAATAGATCTCGTAAAGAGATTCAACCTGGGCGAGAGCGCGATAACGAAAAAGACAAAGATACTTGTTGCCAAGATTGAAGACAGGTATGTCGGCTTTATTGTAAATGACGTTGCCGAGATTGTCGAGTTTGCCGCTGACGAAGTCGATCCGGTCCCGGCCGTGGAGAAAACCGGTGCGTCGGCTTACCTGAAGAGGGTGGGGAAAAAGAACGACAAGCTGATATTCATAATTGACCTTGAAAATGTTTTAAATGAAAAAGAAATTAAAAGGCTTAAACGTTAAAGCGGAAAAACGCCACATCTCCGTCCTGCATAACGTATTCCCGGCCCTCAGACCTGACGAGGCCTTTTTCCCGCGCCGCAGCGTATGAGCCGCATTTTACCAGCTCGTCATATGACACGATTTCAGCCCTGATAAAGCCTCTCTCAAAGTCGCTGTGTATCTTGCCCGCAGCCTGCGAGGCCTTTGTGCCTGTCGCCATGGTCCATGCCCTGACTTCCTTAGGACCCGCCGTTAAAAAACTCATGAGGCCAAGCAGCTTGTAGCTTGCCTTGATCAGCCTGTCAAGCCCTGATTCTTTGAGGCCGAGCTCCTCAAGAAACATGGTTTTATCATCTTCTTCCAGCCGGGCAATTTCTTCTTCTATTTTACCGCAGATTACCATTACTTCGGAGCCTTCTTTTTCGGCTATCTTGTAAAGAGCGTCAAGGTGTGGGTTTGATTCGCCTGCATGGAGGTCGTCTTCAGAGATGTTGGCTGCGTAAAGCACCGGTTTTGATGTCAGCAGGAATAGCTGGTTCGCGAGCGTGCTTTCATCGCTGCTGAAATTCATGGCCCTTACGGGCATACCGCTTTCAAGCCCCGCTTTTATCCTTTCATAGAGCGCAAGCTCTTCCTGGAATTTTTTATCCCCGGACTTCAGCATTTTTTGCGTTCTTTCAATTTTTTTTTCGAGCATTTCAAGGTCGGCAAATATGAGTTCAAGGCTGATCGTTTCCACGTCCCGCACGGGGTCCACGGAACCTTCCACGTGCGTTATATTGCTGTCTTCGAAGCAGCGTACGACATGTATGATAGCGTCGACTTCGCGTATGTGAGCGAGGAACTTGTTGCCGAGCCCTTCGCCTTTGCTGGCGCCTTTTACAAGGCCTGCGATATCGACGAATTCAATAGTGGCCGGGGTAACCCTTTCGGGGTTGTACATTTCAGCCAACGTTTTAAGCCTTTCATCAGGCACCGCGACGATCCCGACGTTGGGGTCAATGGTGCAAAACGGGTAATTGGCAACATCGGCTCCTGCTTTTGTGAGCGCGTTGAAAAGAGTGCTTTTTCCTACATTGGGCAGCCCTACGATGCCAAGTTTCATGTCAATCAGACCTTCCTTGTCGCTTTTTTGATTTGATTCCGACAAGTGTTAATTATAAATGATTGGAAAAGCCATTGCAACACCGATGGGAGCATGGCGCGGATGAATCTGGCGGATAGGACAGCTTGCCCTGCACCCCATGCAAGCCGCCCTATCCGCCAGATTCATCCAAAACACCCTGCAACCGTTTCTGCGCAATGATGCCTATATTTGCGCCATGCCATCCATACCTTGCCCACCCGCATCTCCACGGTAAGTTGTAAAATTAATTGCCCAAACTGAAGAAAAAATAGTGACTCAAGTCGGAACCTCTGATAATGTTTTAAGTGACCAAACCAAAAACATAGGAGGGTCCGAAATGAGTCAACTTAATAATACCACGAAGCAAAGAAGCTTTAAACACCTAAATGAGAGAGAAAGGTATCAAATCGAAATATTAATAAGGGATGGGAAGAAACCAAAGGAGATAGCCTTAATATTGGGCAGGAATAGACGCACTATCGAGCGGGAAATAGCTCGTGGGAGCGTGAGGCTTATGAACAGCGATCTGACGTATGTTGTGAAATATTGTGCTGATGTAGGTCAACGAAGATATGAGGAGGCGGGATCAAATAAAGGAGCGGGTCTTAAAATTGGCCACGATCATAAATTAGCAAATCACATAGAAAAAAAGATAATCGAGGACAAGTATTCACCGGACGCAGTGATAGGAGAAATAAAGGCCAAGGGATTAAAATTTGAAACAATGATCTGCACAAAAACGTTATACAACTACATTGACAAAGGGATATTTGCCAATATAAGCAACAAAGACCTGCCAATAAAGCGTAATAAGAAGAAGAGGGAATATCGCAAAGTCAGAATAGCTAAGAAAAACTTAAGGGGAACAAGTATAGAGGAACGGCCGGCGCATATAGAAGATCGGGAAGAATATGGGCATTGGGAAATGGATTGTATAGTTAGTAAAGGAGGAGAAAAGGGGGCGAGCTTGTTAGTGCTGACGGAACGAAGTACGAGACGGGAGATAATTCGCAAAATGCCTGATAGGACCCAGGATTCGGTGAAGAGAGAACTAGATAAGCTGGAACGGAAGTATGGCAAGAAGTTTTCGAAGCATTTTAAAACGATTACAGTAGATAATGGCCCCGAATTTTTAGACAGTATAGTGTTGGAGACATCTGCCCTTGACCCTGATAAGAAAAGATTCAAGCTGTATTATGCTCATCCTTACAGTTCATGGGAGCGTGGTTCGAATGAAAATGCCAATAAACTTATTCGACGATTTATTCCAAAAGGGACAGACATAGGTAAGCTCACACATAGAGAAATACAAAGGATAGAGCGCTGGATGAATAATTACCCTGGAAGAATATTTGGTTATCAAACTGCAAACATGATGGCTAAGGTGATGGTTGCTTAAAACAAGGTTCTGCTAAAAAATGCAAGGCAATTAAACTTGCAATCTACGCACCCGCATCTCCACTAATATTTTAATTGACATCAATTGTTTTACTGTGCTATAATTTCATAAAATTGCTAGAAAATATAGCCAATTACAAGGCAAAAAGAGAAGAGAAGAGACGAGAAAAGGACAGTTTCAGAGGAGAAGAGACGGGTACGCTGGTTAATGGTTACCGGGATCTTTCCCGGTTTTTTTCATATCCTGTTTTCTTTTCCCGGACTGCTTCTCAAAAAGGAGAGGTGGCAGGTATTGTATTATCCTGATTTCAAGCTGGTTGACAAACTGTCGGAAACATACAACATCATACCCGTATCATGGGAAACATATGCCGATCTTGAGACACCTATAGGCATATATAAGAAGCTTGGCGGGAATGGTGAGTGCTTTCTGCTTGAAAGTGCCGAAGTCGGTGAAAAATGGGGCAGGTACTCGTTTATCGGTAAAAATCCTTTTCTGATGGTAAAAGGCGCGGGGAGACTTACCGAATTGAAGTACAGGGACGGCAGAACAGAAATCGTTGAAAACAACCCGTTTGAAGTGATGAAAGAATTGATGGCAAACTACAAGGGTGCCCCCGTAAAGCAACTTCCACGCTTCACCGGGGGAGCTGTAGGCTTTTTGTCGTACGACACCGTGCGATATTTTGAAAAATTGCCAAATATTCCTGCAGATGACATAGGCATACCCGAGCTTCATTTTATGTTTGCGGATGAGATTATAGCGTTTGATCATTTCAAGCACAAGCTCCATATAATTGTAAACCTGCATGTATCAGGACAAAACGAACGGAAATATCTTGAGCGGAAATATAATAACGTTATCGACAGGATAAAGGAAATTTACACCGAACTGAAGGCTGCATCCCGGACCCTGTCCGGTACGGCAGTGCCCGCTTTTCCGGCCGGCAGGGAGGGCATAAGGATAACTGCCAATATTAATCGCGGAAAATTCTGTGAAAATGTATTGAGGGCAAAGGAATACATTGAGAACGGAGATGTATTCCAGGTTGTGCTATCCCAGAGATTCAGCGTGGAAACCGCATGCAGCCCCTTCAATGTCTACAGGGCACTTCGCGCTATAAACCCGGGGCCATACATGTATTACCTGGATTTCGACGGGTACTCCATTGTGGGCTCTTCTCCCGAGATGCTTGTAAAAGTGGAGGGAAGAAGAGTGGAGACCCGGCCTATAGCAGGAACAAGGAAACGCGGGAAAACGGCTGAAGAAGATAAGAAACTGGAAGAGGAACTGCTGGCGGATGAGAAAGAACGGGCCGAGCATATCATGCTTGTTGATTTGGCAAGAAACGATATAGGGAAGGTATCAAGATTTGGCACGGTAAAGGTTGATTCACTGATGCAAATCGAGCGTTTTTCACACGTCATGCACGTTGTCAGCAGTGTAAGCGGTGAGCTTACGGACGGAATAGGGGCATTTGACGCGCTGGCGTCGGCGATACCGGCGGGTACGTTGTCTGGTGCGCCAAAAAAAAGGGCGATGGAGATAATAGACGAACTTGAGAGCGTTAAAAGGTGCCAATACGGCGGCGCAATAGGCTATCTGGGCTTTGACGGCAATCTCGACAGTTGTATCGCCATAAGGACGGTTGTTTTCAAAGGCGGAAAAGCGTACGTCCAGGCAGGCGCGGGTATTGTCGCAGATTCCGTGCCGGAGATGGAGTATGAGGAATGTGTCAATAAGGCAGCTGCACTGTTCAGGGCCATTGAGGAAGGAGGAAGCCTGGAATGATCCTGGTAATAGACAATTACGCCGCTTTTACATATAACCTTTGCCAGTACGCGGGCGAAGTTCATGGGAACGTGGAGGTATACAGAAACGATTCGCTGACGGTTGAGGAAGTTGCTGCAAAAAAGCCGGTGAGCATAATCATTTCGTCAGGGTCCGGTTACCCGGTGTCAGCCGGTATATCAGTCGAAGTTGTCAGGAGGCTGGGAGCGCGTGTGCCTATTCTTGGCATATGTCTCGGACACCAGGTGATAGCGGAGGCATATGGCGGCAGGGTGGCACGTGCGGATAAGCTGGTTCACGGAAAAGTTACCGGGATCGACTTGCTCACTGAATGCGCTCTTTTTGAAGGTCTTCCTTCAAGGATTGACGGCGGGAATTACTATTCGCTGGCAATCGAGCGTCATACACTGCCTGACGTACTGCAAATAACGGCGACTGCGGCCGATGGTGTGATAATGGGACTAAAACATAAGGAATACAATGTTTTTGGAGTTCAATTCCACCCGGAATCCATATTGACGCCGTGCGGAAAAAAGATACTGGAAAACTTTATTAACCTTTCGCGCCGATACCGGCGGCAGGGTAATGCAGAGCAGAGAAAAGAGCAGAAAGCAGGGAAGAGGGGGAGAGTGGATCGGAAATGATCAGAACGGTGTTGAAAAAACTGTTGCTTGGGGAAAACCTTACGGAACAGGAAGCAATGGATGCGATGAATTGCATTATGGAAGGGGGCGCAACCGATTCGCAGATAGGCGGGTTCCTGACGGCGCTGAGGTTCAAGGGTGAAACGGTGGAGGAGATTGTCGGTTTTGCAAAAGTAATGAGACTGAAAGCGGCGAAAGTAACGCATGCGCAGCCATACTGCATCGACACGTGCGGTACCGGCGGCGACGGAACCGGGACATTCAATATATCAACCGCCGCATCGCTCGTAGCTGCAGCGGCAGGCGCAAAAACAGCAAAACACGGCAACAGGGCAATGTCCAGCAGGAGCGGCAGTGCGGACGTGCTTGAGGCACTTGGGATCAATATCAATTTGAATCCCTCGCAGGTAGGCAGTTGTATTGACCATGTCGGAGTAGGGTTTATGTTCGCGCAGCTGTTCCACCAGTCAATGAAGCACGCTGCGGGAGCAAGGAAGGAACTTGGCATAAGGACTGTATTCAACATACTCGGCCCGTTAACCAATCCTGCCGGGGCAAAGGGGCAGCTCCTGGGCGTTTTTGACGGCAGCAGCGCCTTGTTGATGGCAGAGGCCCTTATGAGGCTCGGCACAGAAAGAGCCCTGGTTGTTCATGGGAGCGACGGACTTGATGAAATAACGATAACAGGAAAAACGAAGATTGCGGAATTAAAGGACGGAACCGTAAAGGAGTATTTCCTTGATGCTTTGGACATGGGCATACCCAGGGCTGATCTGACGGAGCTTGCAGGCGGGGACGCTGCGGCAAATGCCGATATCATCCGCTCGGTACTTTCCGGAGAACAGGGACCCAGGAGAAATATTGTGCTTGTCAACGCTGCGGCCGCTTTATACGTAGCCAAGATTGCAAACAGCATAAAAGAAGGTTTGAAAATTGCGGCAGAAACTATAGATACGGGCAAGGCGGCTTTAAAACTTGAAGAGCTTTGCGAATATACGTGGTCGGCTGCTGCCGGAATGGGGGAGGCTACAGCATGATACTTGATGATATTGTCTGCAAGAAAAAGAAAAGGCTGCAGGAAGAATTAATGCGAACCGGCATTGAAGCATGGAAGCAAAGAATAATGAGAGCCGGGCTGCATAAGCCCGTTGATTTTGCAAAGGCGTTGAAACGCGGTGAAAAGCTTGCCATTATAGCTGAAATAAAAAAGGCTTCCCCGTCCGCGGGCATTATCCGGAAATGTTTCGACCCGGCGGCTGTTGCGGCGGAATATGCCATGTCAGGAGTACAGGCCATTTCAGTGCTTACCGAAAAAGACTTTTTCATGGGTGATGACAGCGACCTTGTGAAAGTCCGGCAGACGGTTCCCGTACCCGTACTCAGGAAAGATTTCATCATTGATCTCAGGCAGGTTTATCAGTCGAGGTATCTCGGCGCGGATGCCATTTTGCTGATAGTTTCGATCCTGGATAACGAAACGCTGAAAAAAATGATGATAGTGGCCGATATACTGGGCATGCACTGCCTGGTGGAGGTGCATGACGAGGCGGAACTTGAAAGGGCGCTCAATGCCGGCGCAAAGATAATCGGCATAAACAACAGGAACCTTAAGACGTTCGAAGTTGATTTGACGACCACCGAAAGGCTGATAAACAAGGTACCCATAGATAAAATAGTAGTCAGCGAAAGCGGCATAAAAACGGCAGATGACATGAGATACCTTAAGAATCTCGGGGTGGATGCGGTTTTAATCGGAGAATCCTTGATGCGGGCGGGGTCTGTGGCGGATAAGATAGAAGAGCTTATGCTGGCATAGCAATATATTGACGTGATTGCCGGTAAACAGAGTCCGCAGGCCTGGGCAGCAGGAAAGCGGGAACCTGGCAAGGGTAAAGTACGGAAGCATAAGCATGGGGGTATAAGGTTCAGGATGATCAAGGTCAAGATTTGCGGAATAACGGCTAAAAGAGAAGCAGAATTTCTAAACAAGTATCTGCCTGATTATGTGGGGTTTGTTTTTGCGGAAGGAAGGCATAAAGTAACTCCGGAACAAGCGCTGGAGTTGGCGCGGAATATTGCGCCTGTCATAAAAAAGACAGGTGTTTTTGTCGATATGGGGCCTGGACGGGTCGCCGCAATAGCAGAGATAACAGGCCTGGATGCAGTTCAGCTGCACGGGGGCGAGGATGGCGAGTACATCAGGACACTGCGTCTGCTGCTGAAGCCGGGGACGGAAATATGGAAAGCCCTACGGCTTGGTGGCAGAAGTACATGCGCAAAAGATATATTCGACCCGGTGAAACTCGCTTCTTTGGGCGCCGACAGGCTGCTTCTTGATACGTTTGTTCCAGACTGCCCGGGCGGTACCGGCAGGACGTTTGACTGGAGACTGGCAGTGCAGTTGAAACGGCTTACCAGTCTGCCCGTTATCCTTGCCGGCGGATTGCGCCCGGATAACGTACGGCAGGCAGTGGCTGCTGTTTCACCATATGCCGTTGATACGAGCAGCGGGGTGGAGAGCGGCGGCGTCAAGGATGAACATAAGGTAAGGGAATTTATTGAAGCTGCAAGGGAAAAAGCTGACTAGTGTGAGATACCCTGCAGACATATTTAAATATTGTTCCTATCCAGGAAGCTGTTCATTATTTGACTTGCCTCTACTTGTATGTCGGAATAGTTTCCTATACCCGCATATGCCAGGGAATAAGCATTATCGCCGGATCCTTTGACTAACAGTATGTACCCGATCATAACTGTGCCTGATTCTGTTTCTATCAAACCGGAAAAGGTTTTGTGCGAATTATTGCCGGCGATTGTCATGCCGTTTTCCGCTTCGATCAGCCCGGAATTCCTTGATAACGCTTCCAATAATGATTCATACTCCTCTTTTCCGTATTTTTTTAACGATAAGTAACGGTCAAAGGTTTCTATTCTATATTCCCCGGAACTATCCACATCGGGAAATTCCAAGCCGGATATAAGTTCACTGTTATGCATCGTGCAGAAGGAACGCAGTTCAATCCCAAGTGATGTCTCTATCCTTTCTATCATAAAAGGGCCGGAGCGTCCGTCAAGTATATCCTTGCTATCAAGTTCATCTTCGATGACATGTATTTTGCTCCCGTCCCACATTATGCTTTTTCCGTCATACGGTTTATCCTCGGAGATAGCCTGCAAAACATCATTCAGCAATTCCTGGGCTATATTTGGCGCTTTCATCCATATTCCTCCATAATGAATGTTTTTATATTATAAAGCATCTTCGACCATTTTCAGGTAAATCTCATAAGCATTAGGGAAAACCTCCTTTATATAATCCAATTTGACACTGGTATCACTCATGCCCGCCTCAAAGAAATGCGCAAATGCTTCATTGGCGATTGAGCTTTTATTATAATAATCCATCTCGTGCCCCCATTTTCCAATTTCGGTTCCTGATAGACCCCTTATTATATCTGATACTCCTGCTTTCATATCGCCATTGTTCCATAACCATTTATCTATTTCATCCTTTGCATCCTCAAATGTTGCATACCCAATACTCTTGACGTAATTATCAAAATCGGATTTTAGCGTGTCATAAAAATCATATGATCGATCGGTGGACCTGTCGCCAAACCAGTCCGAACGGTCGTCTATCAGATGTCCGACCTCATGAAAGTACACACTGCCAGCACCTTGCGGATTCATACTGTCCAGTGCTATGTTGTATTTTATATAGTTAAAAAAAGGATTGTAATGTGCTGTATCATAATACATATCTTTGGCTATTTTAATTTTATTTTTGTATTTGTTGTATAGCTCTCTGGCCGAGGGTTCTACTGCGTTTGTTATCCTGTATTCAAGTTCCTCTATATATAGCATGCCCGCATCAGTAATATCTGTTTCCAGACTACTTACATCTGATTTATTCCAAGATATGCGGTTTTCGTATTCTGTGATAATTTCATTCAAAGTAGTACTCAGAGATTTGAAACTGTCCGAGAGCGCCAGGATATCTTTCTCAAACCTGTTTACATTAATGCTTGCAAGCTCAAGGGAAGTTGATGCCTTAATTCCATTTGCAACCTTTATAAGAGAGGAATGTAACGTATTGATTCTTTTTGCCTGATTCATCAGCCTTTGTGAGCAATCTGAAAGTATTTTGGTTTCTACCTTGATTTTCGCCATACAAAAACTCCTTAAAATAAGTATAATTAACCTTAAATAATAATAATTTCCTTATATGACTTGCCATGATTATATCAAGGCAAAAAATATGATGCAACAAAAACTGATATAATGACCAGTTTATTGGATAAACCGCATAAGTGATTGACATTAACAGCCTCGATTTGGTATTATACCTTTATTAGTAAATATATTATAACATACATATACAAAAGAGCCACATAACATTAAATATATGGACAATAGGGGGAGAAAGCAGAAATGAAAAGATGGGTAAGATATATTGTGGTTTCAGCGATGATTGTTGCTGCATTTATATTGATAGGCTATGTTTCATACCTTATTACAGGCTGGGCATTCCCGTCAATATACTTAGGTACAGGCGGTGAGGTCGGCCACTATGCAGGGATCGGCTTTTTTGTCGATAGGCACTCTCCTTTTACAACTGTGTATGAAATGGGATTGGGAACAGAAGGCCGTTTTTATGTTGTTGCTGTATCAGTTATATTTTTCATTTTATTATTTACCGGCATACAGTGGTTGATTGCGGTTATAAAAAACAAGCGTAAGAAAGCCAAAACTACTACAACCACATAATTAAAAAGAGAATACATCATATTTCTGATTTTGCAGGATACTATTTCCGTTTTTCCGCGTATCATCCAATAAAACATGCTGTTTATCAGGAAATGAAAAAGACAAATCTGTTGCTCTGCTAAATGTGTTTAACCCTGTTGATGCATTATACGGCTCCTTTAAAAAAAGAGACAAGATGATCGGAAACGTATGAGCGACATTGGGTAATTATTACCGGCATGGTTGAGAATAAAAACCGGTGAAGTGACCCTTGAAGTGTCAACCTGGGACGGAAAAGCAACACTGAGTCTTATGGTTAGTCTGCCATAATAAAATACAACTGTTATAAATATCAACAAATAATACGAATACATAAGCGATTTCCGGGAGGGATTTGTGTGAAAAAAATATTGACCAGCCTTATCATCATCGCCATTGCTCTATCCATGGCCATGCCTGTATATGGTGAAGAAACGGCGGTATCGTTCAGCGACGTGAAACCGGGGCAGTGGTTCTATAACGATGTAATGATACTGACAAGCAAAGGAATCATAAAAGGGGTGACAACGCCTGTCAACGGAGTCGGGAAATACGACCCGCAGGGGACAGTGACGCTGGGACAGTTCCTTGCCATATCCACAAGGCTTGTGGCAAAGGAGCATATAAAGGAAATACCAAATGCGAAGCACTGGGCGGAGGCGAACTACCATGCAGCAGTGGAGAGCGGGCTTATCCAAAGCGGTGATTTCGGCAGTTCTGCCGCGTGGCTGGACTCTCCCATCAGCAGGGAGGACATGGCATATATACTTGTCAACATAGCGAAGGCCAACGGGGAGACGCTGAGAGGTAAAAAGCGGCATCAAAAACAACATAGGCGATTACGGCCAGATAGCGGCGATAAGGAAGGAAGCAGTGGAGAAAGCCTACTCGAACGGCTTGCTGGCAGGTGACGACACCGGGAAGTTCAATCCCAAGAAATCGCTTACGAGGGCGGAGGTAGCCACGGTATTCTGCAGGGTGATGAACTACATCGAAAGGCCTGTGGTCGTGGTGAAGGAACCGGGTACGTCAAACCAGGGAACAGGCACGAGGAAGAGGGAGCCGATGGTGCTGAGGTATGACGACCCCGACAGGCCGCTACCCATGGCAGGAGATATTTTCATAGACAAGGACGGGAAAGAGACGGTATTGACGGAGACAGCGGGAGTGGTAGGCTACGGCCAGGGACTGGACCTGTACAGCGGGATGGCGTATCCAAATGGCGAGTTGTTGACAGATGGAGGCATAGGAAGCATGTATAATGGCGACAAGACATATGTGGGACAGCCATATTGGGTAGATGAGAAAACAGGCGAGGGGCATTTCCGGTATGACTGGGAAAGAATTAGTTCTTATGAAATGCAACTAACATTAGATGTCAGTAATCCCAAGGATGGGCAGAGAGTCGGATACTGGACGGTATATTTTGAAGAGGTTAGATCGTGGTACTGGACAGGTCCATGATGAGTGGTTGGTTTAATCTAAAGAAGCATTTAGTTAGAACAGGGTGAAATGATGAGGTTGAATTATAGAAGGAAGATATATATAGGCTTAATAATAATATTGATACTGTCGATGCTGTCTTCGACAGTATTGGCCGATGTCAATTACGGCGGGGGCGATTACGGGGGTTCAACAGGAAAAGGGACGGTCAAGTGGAAATACACCACAGCAGGCAGGGGAGTCAGGATAAGCATATATTTCGTGGAGGGCGGAAAGGAGAATTTTGCCGACCCGGATTCTCAGATATTCCCAATAGGCGATCCTACCGATTTTGCCAAGCATGAAGTCGATTACTCGGTATACCCGGATTATGTTGTTGATGTTTATAGCGGGATGTCAGTATTCGATTATATGAACAGGGCTGGGCTAGAGTACATACAAAAATTTGCAAGTGTAGAACCGTACCATTACATAAGCTCATCGGACCCTGTTTCAAAATCGATGCCGGATATTTTGTACTCGGAAAGGTCGGACTGGGAGGAATGGTTTACAGGCAATGATTACGAAAACATACCAAAGGTTTCAAAGCTCTGCGGTCATGAAATATCGGCCGAAGATTTCAAAAACGGCATTTATAATCATAAGGGATTAGTTTTAACCGGCACCTATGAAATTTTCTTTGAGCCGCTGGTATCCGCTGTAGTGGACGATAAAGGCATGTTCCTTTCCCTGAGGGACGCCATAAGGTATAACGAATTCTATGCCGATAAGAAGCAAAAAAAACCAAATGAAGTAGACTATTATGACGGGAAAATAGTGGATTGGCTCAACAGGATGTTCGTATTCCTGGCGAACAGGGCGTACCTTGTATCGGAAGAGCTGGCCCCGCTGAACATGAAGCCCAACCTGTATGACGGCCGGCCATACCTGGTGCACCATGATGTTGCGACAAAGGAGAGGGACAGGGCGGAGATAAAGCAGGAAATGAAGCCTGGGGGCAAGATATATGACTCCATGGGCGTGGGTACGGTTTGCGTGGAGGCTGATCCTCCCGCGGAGGGAACCATCACATCCGAGCCGGAGGAAGCTCCTGAACTGCCGGAGCCGGCAGAACCAAAGCAGGTCACCGGCGTGTTGAAAGCTGAAGACCGCGGTAACGAGAAATTTGATGTCGCCCTCGGGATACCGGCCACGGAGGAGCTGTATGCCCAGGTAAAAGCAGAAGAGTACCTCCACGAATTGGCATGCAGGGCGGTGACGGGCACCAAGACGGAAACCTTTTCAGTGAAAAAGACATACTATAAAACCTGGCAGGACCCGGACTATTACGTGGACTGCCCGAATTGCGACAACGGAAGGGCAGCCGATGCGGAGGAGCCGGAGGGATGGTCGGAATGTCCCGAACCCGGTTGTCACGGCGGCCAGGTCGAAGTATCGGGTTCCTGGCATGTCAACGTGCCTGAGACGGTAACCCAGGAATATACAGTGTCAAGGAACTACATGTACTGGGTGATAGACCGGTTTGCCCTGTATGAACTGGAGGGCGCCGGGATCAACAATGACGTGCTCGAGGGCGGCGGGGTCGACATAGATATCGACCCGGGCAGTTACATCGGCCCCGAAATAGTGGAATTCATACATAGTGATAATCCACTGGACCATATAATCATCGACCCGTTTGAAGAAGCGCTCACATATGACGCCTCGGAGGGGAAAAAAGTACTATGGCTGCCTTCGGAGGCATATTACGGCTCCGACGTCCCGAACTCTGTCAACCTGTCAGCCCAGGTAAACGCCGCCATCGGCCAGTTCAAGGTAAGAAACGATTCACTGGTGATAAATTTCAGGAAAAGAAGCACATCCGGCAATATAATCGACAATAAAGTGACGATAGTACAGGGTGAATACATACCCGGTCCCGGCGACAACACGGAGGCCGAAAGGAGGAACCATGGCTCGGGGCCTGTTCCCGGCGGTATTCCCGAAAGCCCGTATACAAAAGACAACGCGTTGTACGAAAAAGACCTGGTCGTGGTAAGGGAGACTCCCAACGGGACATATGAGACAACCGGGCACGTCAGCTACAGGAGACTGTCTCCAAGCCTGGACCCGGCCATGGACGAAGTGGTTGAGGTGGAAATAGAAGACCTGAACCCCATCACGGTACACACACCGGTGGTGTGCAACTCCGGTGTCAGGAATGAATATGCCAGGAGCCAGCAGCTCGGGGAAAGGGAAGAAGGCCGGGCGGAGCTGATACTGGGCAGGGCCGGCTTGATAAAGTTCCAGGCAAAAGATCATATGCACCGTGACATAAAAGGTTATGGAGACAGTGATTACACCAAGTATGTCAAGGAAAAGTATGTAAGGTTCCCGTTTGACATATACATAAAGGATATTTCGGACGAATGGGTGTTTGTCCCGAAAAACAGCTGGCACGCAGTCGATAAGTCACAGGAGTTTGTAGATATAGGGGTGCCTGTATGGGTGGACGAGGGCAATTACACGGTCAACTTCAAAACGGTTGCGATAAATGCTCCCGGGGACATCGACGATCCCGGCGATGCGGGTTTCAACAAGGCTCCCGGGGATACAGGCAGCAGGCAGGAGTACATGGCCAACAAGGACATGGACAATTACGTCGCCTACCGCGACAGCAAGGTCAGGGTAGTCGGGCGGGTCGAAAACTTCAGGATAACGGATATCAATGACTATCCGCTGTGGGAGACTGTGTTCAGGACAAAGGCAGGCAGTTCATCCCACACGGGCAGGAGCTATCCTGTCGGCAGCGCTTCATCGGTATACAAGCTGCCCATCATGGACGGCAGCCACCCGACGCAGGGCGACCGGGGGGTTCTGAAAACCGGGTATGCTTTCAAATTCACGCTTGACACTGTGGGAGAATACTTCGCAGACGTGGATCATATCAGGATCATACCGACCTTTTATTATGTAGGGAAGAACGGCGGCAGCGGAAAGCCTGTAGATATATATTACAACGAATACTTCACCGGCAGGGAAAACATCCTGGTCAAGATAGGGAGCGACAAGGACAGGACGAACAGGCAGGTCATCGTAAACACGGACATATACAGGAACATGCCCGAGGCGGACATAAAAAGGACATGCGAACTGAGAGGCATAAGCGACAGGCAGTTCAGGGGCAGGAAGGTGGACATAGGTACGTACGATGAGATAGTGCTGACAAAGGACCTGAGACTGTTCACCGGCAATACGGTCAGCCATCCGTTCGCGAAGGGCTCGGCAGAGGAAAAGCGTGTATGGAAGTCTGTGCAGCGCTGGTACGGGGAATACAAGCTTCCGGACAAGCTGTACGTTGCTCCTGCGGGGCTGGACATAGCGAACCATGCGGAGTCGCGGGACGGGATAAACGGGAAGGAGAGCTTCTGGCTGAAGGATGGCTATATCATAGTGAATTTCCGGATAGAGACATACCATGCTGACGATGCCGGCAAGATAAACGGGCCTGTATTGGGATACTGGCACGGCAGCTACAACAGGTGGGAGGATGAAGGGTTCGAATATGTGCAGAAAGATTCCCACGGCAAGACGTTCCAGTTGGATTCGGGCGACGTGGTGTTCTACCATGCGAACAAGAAATCCTCGGATGACTACAAGGTCGGCGGCAACAGGTAAGCCAGGCCGTGGTTTCGATAATTTAACCGGATTGTCGTTTTGTACCAATAAAGAAAAGGATGATTAAATTGGTAGCTGTAATATCAGGACCCGGGTATTGGAAAGAGATATATGAGGCGGTACAAAAAGTTGAACAGGAAATAGTCTATAAGAGAATAGACGTTGACATAGATATAGATACGGAAGTTGATCGCATAACCATTTATCCTATAGGGTACCTCATTCTTGATATAAACTGCATAGACAACATAAAAAGGACACCGTCTGCTATCAGAAAACTAAAGTCGCGGAATAACGACGCAAGGGTAATTATAATTGCCACGGATAAATTTACTGGCAGTGAAGTTGTATCATCGCTAATTTCAATTGGTGTTTATGATATTATCGGGCATAGGGAATATGGCGCAAAAACGATATTTCCTTCGCTGGTTGAGCACTTGGAAACACCTGCTACATATGCGAAAGCTGTTAAGTGGGATGCAGAATTCCGTGTCAAGGCAAAAAGAGATGAGCCGCTTGATTTTATCCAGGGTGAAGGAAAGAAAACTATAAAGGACAAAATAGTCGGCTCGATAGTTATTGCTGTCGCAGGCGCTATGCATCGGTCCGGGGCAACCCATACCGCGATATCATTGGCAAGGTTTTTGCACGATAATAACTTTGGTGTGGCTGTTTACGAATTCCATAACAGTGATACGTTTCAGACAATGCAAAATTCCTATGACGAAATAGAAGTAAAGGGAGACATGTTTTCACTGGCAAGCATAGATTTTTATCCTTACAACCCGGACAGAAGCATAGCTGACCTGCTGCACGGCGATTATGCATATATCATCCTTGATATGGGATCGTATTTTGATTGCAATATTTCTGAATTTCATCGCGCGCATGAAAAAATAATAGTGTGCGGAGCAAAAGATTGGGAGATGCCTTTAGTGGAAGAAATACTTAAGGATGAAAAGTGGTCGCATAAATACAAGTACCTGTTTACTTTTTCAGATGATGACAGCTTTAAATTTATAAAAGATAATATGGAAAAGTTGGCAAGCTATCAGGCGGTCTATAATCCGAACCCGTTTAGCATTTCAGCTGAGTGCGGGTTCGTATTTGAGGACATGCTGAAGGAAGTTCTTCCTCAGAGTTATTTTTCCGATGAGAAGGACAGTGTGTTCAAAAAAGCAATCAGTAAAATGATAAAAAGAAAAGATACGCTGTATCACAATCCTGTTCTTAAGCGAAAGCTGCTGATGGAGTCACGCAGCAAGAAAAGAAAGACTACCGTGGACTACATGATTAAAACGCGGCATAGTCCGCTGAAGATTATTATCAAAGTAGTTGTAATATCGGCGATAGCTACAGGCATCTATTATATTGCTGTCAGATTCAATGTGGCAGGTGAAATCAGTAAATTATTCCAGAATATCAAGAAGATTTTGCGCTCTGCTTCGTCGTAAACTCGCAATAAGCATGCAGTCAGCTATTGTCTAATATCTGAATACCCTTAATATAACTACCGGTTATTATCAGACCTGGCTTACCCTGCGCTGATATTTTCAAATTGTTCATATTTATCATATTGTTGCGGCAACAGGTTAATGTTATGATTAATACATGGAAGCCGGACTTGCATGTACGTTGCTATAAACATATTTAGAGAATATCGTCCAGGGTGAAGGGGATTTGTATGAACAGGGCAAAAGTGCTTGTTGTCGACGACGATGTTAACATATGCGAACTGCTCAGGCTTTACCTTGAAAAGGAAGGTTACGAGGTAGAAACCGTGTATAACGGGAAAAGCGGGCTTGAAGCGTTCGGCCGGTTTGCCCCCAACATAGTCATACTTGATATCATGCTGCCGGGTATCGACGGCTGGCAGGTATGCAGGGAAATCCGCAAGGTGAGCGACATACCGGTTATCATGCTTACGGCGAAGGGCGAAACCTTTGACAAGGTGCTTGGACTTGAGCTTGGCGCGGATGACTACATTGTCAAGCCTTTTGAGCCAAAGGAGCTTGTGGCCAGGGTGAAGGCGGTCCTCAGGAGGTCTGAACGCAAGGACTTTGACGTGCAGGAAGTAGTATATCCGAACCTGGTCGTAAACAAGACTAACTATACAGTAAAGCTGAACGGCAGGGAGCTGGAACTGCCCCCGAAGGAACTCGAGCTGCTTTTTTTCCTGGCATCCAACCCTAACAAGGTTTTTACCAGGGAGCAGCTCCTTGAGCATGTCTGGGGCTATGATTTTTTCGGCGACAGCAGGACTGTCGACGTGCATATCAAAAGGCTCAGGGAAAAGATAGACTTGCCGGATCAGCCATGGCAATTGAAAACGGTTTGGGGCGTTGGCTATAAATTCGAGGTAAAATAATGTTCAGGACGATATTTAGCAGGCTGATAGTTATATTTTTGCTGATCCTGGCTGTCGCATTTACCATTACCGGGTTTATGCTCAACATGTTCATGGAAGATTACGTGACGGATGAAAAGGCCGGTACGCTTGAGACTGTCAGCAGCTGGGTCAATTTGCATTTCGCAAGCTACTTAATGCTGTATAATTATAATATCGAAGGGGCGGAAAAATACCTTAAGGATTCCCTCGTCCAATATGGAAATTATACCGGCTCTTATATCTGGATCGTGAATGATAAAGGGTACCTCTTCATGACAAACTGGGGCATACCCCAGTCAATCCTGGATAAATACACCGACGAAACGGGCAATATAAAGATACCTTATAACAAGAATTTTGAGAAACTAGCCCGCGAAGAAACAACAGTCAGGGAAATAGGTGATTTTAACGGTTTCTTCAGGGATAGTAATTATAAGCGTTTCGGGGACGTCTGGCTAACGGTTGGACGTTCGTTCAGGTATACCGGGGAAAATGACAGAAGCGCCATGATTATTGTTTATATGCATACGCCGGTGGATGAAGTGAAGGCATCAAGGATGAAGATTCTTCAATACTTCCTTATTTCCGGCGGCGTGGCAATAAGCATAGCGGTGCTGCTTATATATATATTCTCATTAAAGATTTCGCGGCCGCTGAAACAAATCAAGAACGCGGCTGTAAGGATTTCCAACGGGGAATTTGAGAAACGGCTGGATGTAAGGACAAGGGACGAAATAGGAGAACTGGCAAGAGTGTTCAACCAGATGGCTGCCGCTCTTCAAAATATTGAAGAAATGCGGCGGGGTTTTATCGCCAATGTCTCTCATGAGCTCAGGACTCCCATGACGTCTATCAGAGGTTTTATTGAAGGCATCCTGGATGGCACGATACCCCCGGAGAGGCAAAACCAGTACCTGGCCATTGTAAGGGACGAGACAAACCGGCTCAACCGCCTGGTAAATGATCTTCTTGACCTGGCAAAAATGGAGGCCGGAGAAATGAAGCTAAATATTACGACCATAAATATAAATGAATTGATCAGGAAATGCGTGATAAAACTGGAGACCTTGTTCCTGGAAAAGGATTTAACCGTTGACGCGGATTTTGAAGAGGAAGATATGAAGGCAAAAGGCGACTCCGATGCCATAGAAAGAGTGTTGGTCAACCTGATGCATAACGCCGCAAAGTTTACGCCCCGTGGAGGGAGAATAAAGGTTATTACCCGTAAAAACAAGGATAAAGTGGAAATCACGGTCGCCGATAATGGCATAGGGATCGATGAAAATGAGTTGGACATGGTCTGGGAGAGGTTTTACAAGACCGACAAATCAAGGGGAAGGGATAAAACAGGTACAGGGCTGGGACTGGCTATAGTAAGAAATATAATAAATGAACATGGACAAACTATCAGCGTTCAAAGCAAGCCCGGTGCAGGCACTGCGTTTACGTTTACGCTGGCATGGGCAGGCAACGCGGACTGAACAAATTTACAGTTTATTCATAGTTTTTTCAAATTAACCTTATAAAATAAGGGTACAAAGGTAGTGTGGCATGGTTTACGCATAATTACAGCCATAGGGTCCGTCGGCAAGGTGAGCACAAAGACGGAAAGGGCTTTTTTGCAATAAACACATCAAGCGGATTTTAAAGGAGGCTATATATATGGATTTCAACGATAACGATACAAAAAACATTAAAAATGAAAACACCGACACTGAACAGCAGGCAGCTCCCGTAGACGAATCCGGTGCCACGGAACAGCAAGCTGATTCAGGTTCAGCAGATTTTATAATTGTTGATTCGCAGTCAAAGGATAGTTCCAGCCGTCCGGAAAGCCAGGAACAAAATGCGCGGCTTCCGGAAGAACAGGCGGAGGATTCAGGGCAAAGCGGGCAGCAGCCAAAAAGCCAGGCGTTCTACACGGAGAATATAAAAAAAGCGAAACATAAAAGAATCGGAACAGGACAGCTTATCCTGGTCGCGCTTTTGAGCTCGGTACTTGGCGCCGGCCTTATGTTTGCTGCCACTATATTCGCTGCGCCGGTAATCAGGCCGGTGGTTAACGAATGGCTGGGAATCAGTGAAGAAGCGTCTGAAGTTTACGCGAATAACGGTATATACAAAAAGATAGAGATAGAGCAGAGTTCATCACCCGTAGAAGCAATTGCCGAGAAAGTCAGTCCTTCCATAGTGGGGATAAAGATAAGCGTGCAGCGGCAGGGAGCGAATTTTTTCTTTAACCTGGGACAGGAAGGCGTAGGATATGCGTCAGGGATTATTATCAGGGAAGACGGCTATATATTGACAAACAACCATGTTATAGAACATGCCTTGGAGACGGGTACGAACAGGCTTCTAAAAGATGCCAAGATCGAGGTTGTTTTACCGAGCAACAAGGATAAGCTTTATACGGCGGAGATTGTCGGCAGGGATGACAACACCGATATCGCAGTGCTTAAAATAGGTGTCAGGAATTTGCCTGTTGCCGAGTTGGGGAATTCGGACGAGGTAAAGCCCGGGGAATTGGCTGTGGCTATCGGTAATCCCGGAGGCACTTGAATATATGGGCTCGGTAACGGCCGGCGTTATCAGCGGCGTAAACAGGACGCTGTTGCTGGATGGCCGTGAATTCAAACTTATCCAGACCGATGCGGCAATTAACCCGGGCAACAGTGGGGGCGCCCTGGTCAATTCCAGGGGGCAGGTCATAGGCGTAAATACCGTCAAGGTTGCCTCAATGGATGTGGAAGGGATTGGGTTCGCCATCCCGATTAATGAAGCAAATTCGATTGCTGAAAGTCTTATTGAACATGGATATGTAAAAGGAGTTCCATACCTTGGAGTTGTGATTGACCGGTCATTTACGGAAGCGGATAGCCGAGCAGCATGGAGTTCCGTTTGGATTGCTTGTGTATGATGTGCAGCCGCTTACCGCCGCTTACAAGGCAGGTATTCACAGGGGAGATATCATATTGAAGTTCAACGGCGTGAAGGTAACTACTTTTGATGAACTTGAGAAACAAAAGAATATGCATAAGCCGGGAGACGAGGTGGTAATCGAGGTTTACCGCGACGGCGAGACCCTGGAACTGAAGGTGGTTCTTGGTGAAGAGAAGCCGATAAAATAATAATGCCCATGAACCGCCGGTAAAAAATTTTCCTGGGGAGTACCTTGAGAAGGTATATATCCGGGCAAGAAGACAGAGATAATGTCACTATACGCATGCTATAGTTGGGAAGTGCAGGCGGAAAGTGACAGGAAGCAAACATAGCCGACGGAAAATTGTATAAGTAGAAACATATAAAAAACAGCCTGCAGGCTGTTTTTTTCCACGGTTTTCTGAACCACCCCGTGGCACCGGTTAATGCATGTATGATTTTATGAATTGATGTAGTTGTCGATAACTTCCTTATGTGAAAGCACTATATGCTCTGTGAGGGCATTGCACGCATTTTCAGTATCGTTTTTAAGTATGTAATCAATGATAGAAATATGTTCAAGGTTTGCAACCCCTGCACGGGAAGATTTCTGGGTGGTGGCGATACAGATCATCATTAAATGACTCATATAATTGTTGACAAGATCGCTCAGATATTTATTTCCCAGGGTGCCGACAAGCGTATAATGAAAAGAAAGATCCGTACGGTGATATTCAATGATTCCGTCCTTTTCCTTCATTAAATTATCATCATGTACTTTCATAAATTTTGAGCGCATATCCTTGAGCCAGTCTTTGTCAAGGTTTTGAATTGACTGACGAAGAACGGTCGGCTCTATGATTTTGCGCGCGACAAAAATCGCATTCACTATTTGTGGGGATATACGGCAAACTTCGATACCCTTACGCGGGATAATGGTCACAAGATTCTCGTAACTTAGCTTGAGAAAAGCTTCACGTATGGGTGTGCGACCGATATTCAATATTGACTGTATCTGTGTTTCGGTTATTAATTCACCCGGCTCAAACTGGTTGGTGATTATCATATCTTTAATTGTCTCGTATGCTATACTGGATAAACTTTCTTTTTTCTTGGTTATCATGTTCATTGTCCCCTCAAATTAACATACAACTAATATATTATAAAATTGGAACTTATTTTGTCAATAATAGTCAACATAAAATTGATTATTCCACAAATGGTTTGCACCGGTATCTCATTCAAACAGTACTTTTACGTATTTATGATATTTTACATAATAAAACCGCACTGTTTTGGTTAAATTAAAAACTTAAGCATTGACAGCAGTCTTCTACAATTGTATAATATGATATATCACAGATATATCATAAATATATCATAAATATATCATATGTTAATTCAATTATCCCTTGATGACTAGTCATTGTCAAGGTTTTGTTTTAAGCGAGACTGCATCACAGTCAGGTAGAAAGCGAGGAACCAATGGGAGCAGAGTATAAGCTGGAATTTAGGAATATTACTAAAGCGTTTCCCGGTGTATTGGCATTGAATAATGTAAGTTTTGGCATCAAAAAGGGAACAATACATGTTATTATGGGTGAAAACGGAGCTGGAAAATCAACTTTAATGAAGATTGTCAGTGGCGTATTCAGCCAGACAAGCGGCAAGATGCTGCTGGACGGGAAAGAAGTAAGGTTTTCAAGTCCTCGTGATGCCGAGAGACACGGTATCGGAATGATTTACCAGGAGCTGCAGTATTTCCCCGATCTTACGGTAGAGCGTTATTTAATGCTGGGACGTGAACCGGGGCGTTATGGTTTTATAAACTGGAAAGAGGTAAGCAATCAAGCTAAGAAAACTCTGGAAGAAGCTAATTTGCATTACAACCCTAAAACAGTAATGCGTTCGCTATCTGTTTCTGACATTCAGTTGTTAGAGATTACCAAAGTACTCAAGACGGCGGGCTGCGACATTATTATCATGGACGAACCGACGTCTGCGCTTTCCGAGGCTGAGGTAGACCGTTTGTTTAAGAATATCGGATTACTCAAGGAGCAAGGGGTTACCATACTTTATATTTCCCACAAGATTGATGAAATATTTAAAATTGCTGACTATATAACGGTTCTGCGTGATGGGCAGCACATTAATACCGCACCTGCAGATGAATACACGCAAGATTCTCTGATTGGCATGATGGTCGGCCGCACGATTAGCAATGTATATCCAAAAGAAGATGTTGATATTGGTGAAACAGTGCTTGAAGTAAAGAATCTTACATCTTATGCCTCAAGGATATATGATATTAGTTTTCATGCAAGAAAAGGAGAAATACTCGGGCTGGCCGGCCTCATGGGTTCAGGGCGTACCGAGGTGGTGCGGGCGCTGTTTGGTCTTGACCCTTTCGACAGTGGCGAAATATACATGAATGGTGAAAAAATCAAGATTAACGGAGTGTCGGACGCGGTTAAAGCCGGCATTGCAATGGCGACTGAGGACAGAAGGCGTTATGGGTTGATATTGTGCAGGGACATCAAGGAAAACATTGCTCTTAGCAATTTGAAAATGCTTTCCAGGTTAGGCTTTATGAAACTTGCCGAGGAAAAAGAGAAAACGCAAGAAATATCAAAGAAGCTAAAAGTGAAGGCTCCGAATATATTCGTGAAGGCAAGTACTTTGAGCGGTGGCAACCAGCAAAAGGTGGTACTTTCCAAGTGGCTTCTCGCCAACCCCAAGGTACTTATCTTGGATGAACCCACCCGCGGTATTGATGTGGGCGCCAAGTATGAGATTTATAAACTGATGGTGGAGATGGCTCGCTCGGGCATCTGCATTATTATGATATCTTCAGAGTTGCCTGAACTCATCGGCATGTGTGACAGGGCTTATACTTTATATAACGGCAGAATTACAGGCGAACTCAGCAGAGATGAGCTGACACAGTCAAGAATTGTGCAGTTGGCAACATCAGCAAAACAACAGTAGATAAGAGAGGAAATGGTATGAATCCGAAATTTAAAAGGACAATTCAACAGGTGCTGAGCCAGTACGGCATTTACTTTGTTTTTGTGTTATTGGTAATAGTTTCAAGCATTATCAGCCCGAGGTTTTTGACTACCAAGAATATTATTAGTGTGTCAAAGCAGATAAGTGTAACGGGTGTTCTGGCATTTGCCATGACACTGCTTATCATCTCAGGGATGATTGACCTTTCAATGGGCTCGGTGCTGGCGCTGGCGGGTATGGTGGGTATAAATGCATACCTTGCCTCAGGCTCATATATACTGGCATTCGTGGCGTCTTGCACAGTCTCGGTAATATGCGCATATATAAACGGTACAATGATTACCAAACTGCGTTTGCCGGCGTTTATCGCAACGATGGCAATGGACACCATCGCACGAGGCAGCGTGTATTTATACACGGACGGCAGCCCAATTTACCAAATCGGAAACCTGGGACTGGTATCCACCACATACGTTGCAGGTATATTACCTTTACCTGTTGTTATAATGCTGGGTGTTGGAGTTATTACATTAATAATTCTCAGGTACACCAGGTTTGGGCGGAGCCTGTATGCCAGCGGCGGTAATGCTGAGGCAGCCGAGGCTTCCGGGATAAATGTAGGACGAACAAGAAGAATGGTATTTATAGTCTCAGGAATTTTTGTGGGTATAGCAGGTATACTCCAGATGGCCCGGTTGAACTCGGGTTTGCCTGACACAGCAATGAACTATCACGCTGATGCCATTGCCTCGGCAGTTATTGGCGGCACAAGTTTTACCGGGGGTATTGGCACGGCAGCCGGTACCCTGGTGGGCGCATTTATTATCGGTATAATCAGTAATATTCTGAACTTGACAGGTGTTCAGTCATATGTACAGCAGATTGTAAAAGGTTGCATCATTGTTTTCGCTGTTAGCTTCGACCTTTTAGGTAAAGCCCGCAAAGTCAGAAAAGCTGATACTCAGATGCTGACCCAGGAAGAGACGAAAGCGGAAGCATGATTATTGCATTAATATGCTAGGGTCCTCTGTTTCGTAAGGACGCAGCATTTAATGATAACAAAAGCAGCAAAGAAAGGAGAAAAAAATGAAAAAAACAAGTGTTATTCTGATCGCATTACTATTGGTTCTATGTTTGTTTGTCGGATGTACATCCGGTAATAAGCAGACAGAAGGAACGGGGACTACCGGGCAGACAGATAAAACTTCATCAGAAGGAACTGCCGGTGAAAAACCTGTGAAAGTCATGGTGTTGGCAAAACTCTTATCTGATCCATACTGCACCTGGTTAATGGACATGACTGAAAAGTATCTGAAAGAAGACTATCCGGATGTCGAGTATACTGTTCTTGATCAGCAGGGCGATCCTGCCAATACGGAAAGCTTCTATGATCAGGCGATACTGGAAGGCTATGATGTAGTTATTATGCAGAAAGTAAGCGGCAGCCAGGATACGGATGCTTTACTGCAGTCGTATGCTGAAAAGGGACTTAGGACAGTCATTATAAACAACCAGGTTGATGATGGTGTTTCCTGCTCCGTGTTTTTCCCGGAATTCGTAATGGGCAACATGATTGGCAATTATGCAGCCGAAATCTTGCCTCAAAATGCCAAGGTGTGCATGATTAAATCCACACCGTCGCTGTTCTCAAGCGAAGAACGCTCAAAAGGATATCTCGAAGCACTAAAATCACGGCCTGATGTTACCATACTGGATACTCAGAATGTTGAAAACTGGAACAAGGATATCGCTATTAACGTGATGTCTGACTGGTGCCAGCGTTTTGACCAGATTGACGGCATACTGTCAATGAACGACGGAATGGCCCTGGGAGCTATCGAGGCGGCAAAAGCAGACAACCGTGATGTCGGAGAGATGAAATTCTTTGGTATTGACGGGCTTGCCGACGGTTGCCTCTCGATAAAAGCCGGTGAGCTGAATGCCACGGTACTGCAGGATGCGGCTATTATGGCTAAAAAAGGCGTGGAAGTCGCCATGCAGTTAGTGGAGAATCCTGATATGGATCCTATAAAAGTAGAGCTTGAACCTTTGCTTATCACGGAAGAAAACGTTGACGAGTATATCCAGATGCACAGAGACAACGGCGTTATCAAATAGACTAAGCAACGAAAATTGCTTATTAATTGTGGCCTACAGTGCGATTAAGGTCATTGTAGGCCCGTTTTTTCAAAAGTTACGTGGTGGAAACGGATAGGAGAGAGACATGGAAAACAAAGCTGTATGGTTGCTTGGAAAGCAGAATATTAAGATTGACACAGCACCTATGCCTGTTCCAAAGCCCGATGAAGTAGTTATTAAAGTGGGGTATGTGGGCATCTGCGGTTCAGATATGCACTTTTATGAAACTGGTAATTATAGCAAAGGTCCTATAGTTGACCCGCTTATTTTGGGGCATGAGTGTGCGGGCACTGTGGTCGCAGCAGGTGAAGATGTAAAAAATCTTGCTGTCGGAGACAATGTAGCCGTCGAGCCCGGAGAAACATGCGGACAATGCGAGTATTGCCTGGGCGGGCGCTACAATCTTTGCAAGAGTGTAAGGTTTAAATCGGTACCGCCGTTTCATGGCGTAATGAGAAATTATGTTGCTCACAGCGCGGAGCGTTGTTTCAAATTGCCCGATAATGTTTCGCTGCTTGAAGGCGCATTAATCGAGCCGTTTGCGATAGGACTGTATGCTGTTGAAAGGGCGGAAGTAAAAAAGGGCGATACGGTGGTAATTTTGGGCACAGGGTGCATCGGGATGATGACATTGCTTGCTGCCAAAGCAATGGGTGCCGGCAAAATTATTGCAGTCGACCTGTATGACTCAAGGCTTGAAAAAGCAAAAAGTCTCGGAGCCGACGAAATTATAAATTCTGCAAAAGAAGACTGCGCTGAACGTGTTATGGAGATTACGGACGGCGCTGGAGCAGATGTAGTATTCGAGGCAGCCGGAAGCAAGGCTACTCTGACTATGGCTCCTGGACTTTGCAAATCTGGCGGCATTATTATGATGGTAGGCAATATATATGATCCGGTTACCTTTAATTTCTGGAGCATAAACCATAGGGAAATAGAGATACGTTCGATATATCGGTATTGTAATACATTCCCGAAAGCTATCTCGATGGTTGCCAGCAAAGAGGTAAACCTCTTACCGTTAGTAACGGATACTTACGATTTCGGAGATGCCGAAGAGGCATTTAAATCTTCCATCTTAAATAAAGTTGATACCTTAAAATGTGTGATAAAAATTAACAGTGACTTACAGGAGGAATCAGATGAGAGTCAAGCATGATATTAATACAAAATATTGCTGCCAGATCGGCTATCCGCTTGATTATAGCTGTGCTGCCTACGTACACAATGCGATGTACGATTTTGCAAATGTTAATGCAATATGTCTTAACGTTGAAGTCAAAGAAGGAGAATTGGCAGCATTTATCGATGCAAGCAAAACAATGAAAATGATCGGTTTCGATATCACGATGCCACACAAGACCAACATTATACAATATCTGGACGAATGTGACGAATCAAGCCGGGTCTTTAAGTGTGTAAATCACGTAAAGTGGGAAGATGGAAAGCTTATAGGTGTTGGGCTTGACGGCGTGGGTATGGGCATGGCCATAGCACGCAACACGCAGGTCAAGGATAAAGATGTATTGATACTTGGGGCAGGTGCGGTAGCGGGTCCAATAGCTGCAGATCTTTGCGAAAGGGGAGCCAGAAGCGTATCCGTACTCAACCGAACGGTAGAAAAGGCGGAATATATCGCGCAGAAAATCTCAGACATGTATGGCGTAAAAACAGATTGCGGCGAGATGACTGACAAAAATTTAAAAAAATTCGCCAGCAGATCCAACCTTGTAGTACAATGTACATCGCTGGGAGCAGTCGGGCAAGCGGAGGATTATGAAAGTGTTGATTTTATTGATGAGTTGCCTGATGATGCCACGGTAGCTGATGTACTATATCCAAGAACAACAATACTCATCAGGGCAAAAGAACGTGGTCTTAAGATAGTGAACGGTATGGGCATGCTTGCCAACCAGCAGATTGCGATGATGAAATTCCGGTTTGGCATAGATTTACCCAATTCTGCCCTTAAAGTTGCAGAAGAAGCGGTAGCCATTGCTGTAGCCATGCGTGATTATCGTCTCGCACAATAATAGCAGTAGCTTAGGAGGAAGAAATGGACAGGCGCGATTATCTGGAAAAGAAGGCAAAACGCATAAGATACCTGACAATGGACTGTATCGCCACACTTGGTGTTGGCCATATAGGTGGAGCGCTCTCCGTGGTTGATGTGCTGACTGTGCTTTATAGCGGAATCATGAAAATAGATCCTTCCAATCCAAAAATGGAAGGAAGGGACAGGCTTGTGCTATCCAAAGGGCATGCGGGTCCGGCTCTGTACGCAACACTTGCAAATGAAGGGTTTTTCCCGCTTGAAGAGCTGAAAACCCTCAATAAGCCAGGCACTAATCTTCCAAGCCATGTGGATATGAAAAGAACCCCGGGAGTTGATATGACTGCAGGCTCGCTTGGGCAAGGACTGTCCTGTGCAGTGGGGATTGCTTTGGGCTCCAGGCTCAGGAAAGACGGTGCCACCATATATGCAATAATCGGGGACGGTGAGTCCCAGGAGGGTGCGATATGGGAGGCGGCTATGGTAGCTGCTCACTATTCACTGGACAACCTGATTGCTTTTACTGACTATAACCATATGCAGATTGACGGTTTACTCAAGGACGTAGTTGAGCTTAAAGATATAGAGAAGAAGTGGGAGGCATTTGGCTGGAACGTGTTTTCCATAGACGGCCATGACGTTATAGCAATAGAGGAGACCATAAAAGAAGCAAAATCACTGCGCGGAAAAGGAAAACCAGCCATGATCGTGTTAAACACCATAAAGGGCAAGGGTGTATCTTATGCAGAAAAGTTGGGTTTTAAAAACCACAACTTTGCAGTGGATGAAAAACTAAAAGAAATAATACTCAATGAGCTTAGTTAAGGAGAAGTAACCATGGAAATGCGGCAGGTTTTAAATACCGAGCTTAAAAGGCTTATGAGTCTTGATCAAAATATTGTGCTCGTGGAGGCAGACCTCGCAAGGGCAAATGGCACATGGGACATAAGGGAAGTATATCCGGACAGGGTTTTTGAAGTAGGCGTGGCAGAACAAAACATGGTGACAATAGCAGCCGGATTGGCGTCGTATGGATTCATACCGATTTGCGGCTCATTTACACCGTTTATAACACGCCGTGCATGCGACCAGGTGGCTATATCGGTGTGTTATACAGGGTTGAACGTGAAACTGTTGGGCACTGATGAGGGTATCGCGGCTGAGCTGAACGGGGGCACGCACATGAGCGTAGAGGATATCTCCGTTATGCGTGGCATACCGGATTTGGTAATTTTCTCGCCTGCTGACAACATTGAACTGGAAAAAGCCCTGAAGCCGATTATCGAATACAACGGACCGGTTTATATCCGAATACAGCGCAAGGTTGTACCCGACATACATGACTCAAGCAATGAATTTGACCTTTTCAAGGCGGATGTGATAAAGGAGGGCAAGGATATAACCATAACATCAATGGGCGGCATCATGCCGCAAGAGGTGCTCAAGGCTATAGAACTGTTGGATTCGCAAGGCATAGACGTGGAGTATATTAATGTGCATACCATCAAACCGCTGGATGAGGAGACAATACTCCGATCCATTAAAAAGACCGGCTGTCTTGTGACATGCGATAACCACAATATAATTGGCGGTCTCGGGTCGGCATTGGCAGAATTGTCGGCACGGCAATATCCGGTTCCTATTGAGATGATCGGTATCCATGATCATTTTGGTGAGGTAGGCAAAATGCCATATTTGAAAGAGAAATATCATATGACTGCAAAGGACATTGCCGCCGCAGCAACAAGAGCATTGGCACGTAAATAGCATAATAAAAGGGGAAAGGAGACGGAAAAATGGACAAAAAGATCGTAATATCATCAGATCCTGCAGGCTTCGAACTTAAGGAAAACATAAAGGAATATTTGCAGGAAAAGGGATATGAAGTTACCGATGTGGGAACAACCGATTTGGAAAAGCCGGTTTACTATTACGAAGCAGCTGAAAATATCTCAAGAGAAGTACAAAAAGGCAATTTTCAACGGGGTATAGTGGTATGTGGAACAGGTATGGGCGTAGCCCAGGTATGCAATAAATTTAAGGGAATTTTCTGTGCGTTGGTGGAGTCTGAATACGCCGCCAGGAAATGCCGTATTGTTAATAATTCCAACATACTTGCGTTAGGTGGGTTTATCCTGACTCCTACAGTGGCAAGAGAGATTGTGGACATATTTTTGAATACTGAATGGTGCCAGGGAGAGCCGCCTCACCGCGTGGAATTTTTGAAAGGGCTTCGCGCCCAATGTGACGGATTCGGTCAGGAACTGTAATTCATTTCCTTTGTTTTCTTAGTAACAGTGGCGAGGGATATTAAGAGAAAATATCCCCGCCGCACTGTTGAGGTTAATTTCTCTGTTAAACTATGCAGTGAGCTATAATGAGATGGGATATGTGCCGAACTCACGGGCAGCATCTATCATCGCCTTTACATTTGCAGGATTGGCGTTATACGGCACGGTGTTACTTGTCATTAATACAAATCCTCCGCCGGGAGCGGCGATTTTTATACAGTCACGCACGGCGTTCCTGACATCTTCAACAGATCCGAAAGATAAAAGGTTTCCGCAGTCAATATTACCCATTAACACGATACGATCGCCATATTGCTGTTTAACTTCGGCGATATCCATGCCGGCAACCGGATCAATGGAATGGTAACCGTCTATGCCCGTATTTACCATGCTATCTAACAATAGCTTTATGTCGCCGTCGGAATGCTTGATCATTTTTGCTCCTGCTGCGTGCACTGCGTCTGTAAATTTTTTAATACGCGGGGCAAAAAACTCGTCAAACAAGGAAGGAGACATAAGAGGCCCCGAATTGAAAGCATAATCATCGGTATCAAGTATTAAGTCAGCGCCGATACTTATAGCATTCCGTACCACCTTGATCTGATGCTCAAGTATAAGGTCCAGCAGTTGGGAAGCAAGTTCGGGCTCGGTCAGAAGATACAATAAAAAAGTGTCAAACCTGCACAATTCAGCCGCCCAGAGGAAACAAGCGCGTGTTGAAAAGCAGATAGCGCGTTCTCCCTTAAAATCACGAACTACTTGTTCCAAGTGAGCAAAGCGATATGGATCGTCTGCATCGGGTATGCGCAGCTTTGAGATATCCCTGATGTCCTGAAAGGGATAATTTACCGCGCATGAGGTAAGCTCTGCACCATGTTTGAATTCAACGCCCCATTCGTTGGTAAAAGTGCTGCCATTGTCTTTGACAATCCGGTATTGTATTCGCACCGGGATGATGTCATAACCTGCTTTAATCTGGTATTCATATTCGTTCCTTGCATCGGGAGTGATACGTCTCCATACATTTTCGTTAACACCCCACTCAGCTATAGGAACCCTGTCTGGCTCCTTGTGGTTAAAAGCTGTCATAACACGTTCATAAGAATTCATAAAACTCCTCTTTCTGCTGCCACAAATAAGGCTCTCAGCATTGATATATCACAGATATATCATCAATATATTTGTCATAAGTATACTAGTTTTCATTATTGAAGTCAATGAGATGATATTACATATTTTGTACTTATCTTGTGCCAGTGTGAGGTTGTAAAATTGAGATATTAGTACAGTGTATTTAAGATATATTTTACGGATTTTTACGGATATTATTATGAAGGAAGGCGTATTTGAAATTTTAACATAACAGGCAATTATAAAGCGTTTAAAAGACCAAAATTTTGGGTAATTGTATTATTAATTGCAATTGTGACAGCAATTTGAGCGGGCCGGTAATAGTTAATAACTTGGTTCAAACCAAGGATAATATGAATAGAGGAGGATTTTAAAATGCAGAAATATGAGTGCTTAGTATGCGGATATGTGTATGACCCTGAAGCAGGAGATCCGGACTCAGGTATTGCTCCGGGCACAGCGTTTGAAGACATTCCGGAGGATTGGGTATGTCCCGTTTGCGGTGTCGGAAAGGATCAATTTCAGCCTGTATAAGGCAAGTGACGCATTATTGCTAACTTAGGAGTGATTTAATGTCTATAAGAATTACAGACAGCGTGTCGTGGGTGGGGAAAATCGACTGGGAACTCCGGAGATTCCATGGCGAAGAATTATCGACCCACAAAGGCTCATCATATAACGCTTACCTGATCAGGGACGAAAAAACTGTACTTATTGATACTGTTTGGGTGCCGTTTGCCAGGGAATTTGTAGAAAAATTAGCCCAGGAGATCGACCTTAAAAAGATTGACTATATTATCGTCAATCATGGCGAACCCGATCATAGCGGCGCATTGCCCGAATTATTGAAAGAAACTCCTGGCACTCCTGTATATTGCACGGCGAACGCCGTCAAGTCACTAAAGGGGCAATACCATGAGGATTGGAACTTTCAGGTGGTAAAAACCGGGGACAGGTTGAATATCGGAAGCAGGGAAATCATTTTTATCGAGGCACCGATGTTACATTGGCCGGACACTATGTTTTCATACCTCACCGGGGATAACATCTTGTTTAGTAATGATGCCTTCGGGCAGCATTATGCAACAGAGCACATGTATAACGACCTGGCGGACCAAAATGAAGTGCAGACAGAAGCGCTGAAATACTATGCCAACATCCTGACTCCGTTCAGCAAACTGGTAGACAGAAAGATTAAGGATGTTCTTGCTCTTGGTTTGCCTATATCAATGATTTGCCCGAGCCATGGGGTCATATGGCGCGAGAACCCTATGCAGATAGTTGAACAGTACGGTGAATGGGCACAGGATTACCAGCAAAACCAAATTACAATTTTATATGATACCATGTGGAACGGCACCAGAAGAATGGCAGAAGCAATTGCCGAGGGCATTAAGGCTGCCGACAGGGATGTAACCTTAAAACTTTATAATACGGCTCGTTCCGATAAAAATGATATTATAGCGGAAGTGTTCAAATCCAAGGCAATCCTGGCTGGCTCACCTACGGTTAATAAAGGAATCCTGTCTTCTATGGCAGGCATTCTTGAAGAAATAAAAGGATTAGCTTTCAAGAATAAAAAGGCAGCAGCATTTGGCGCTTATGGATGGAGCGGAGAGTCTGTTAAGTTACTTAATGAATGCTTGAATGAGGCAGGATTTACAGTTGTGAATGATGGGATTAAAGTATTGTGGAGCCCTGACATGGATGATGTTTCCGGCTGCAGGACGTTTGGCCGGGATTTTGTATCAAGTTAGAAGTAAAAAAGTGTAAGGTATGCTGAATATTAACAGACAAGATTTTTCTTGTCTGTTTTTTCTTTGTTAATATATTGATATAATTGAGTCATCAGGTAAAAGCAGGTATGGAGGAGTGGTTCAATTCTTCAAGTTAAAAAGGCCGTTGACTTACACGGACAATTCGACCGAGAAATTTGCTCCCGTGAAAATGTGCGAATATTTCAAAGCCTTGAGACTGCCGGCAGAGAACGAAAAGGATGGATAACACAAATTGAAAGGACCATGGACTTATATGGATAATAAAGACATTTATTATATTAAAAACTGATCGAAATTATCTTTTAACAGAAATCAACGGATAATTCAAGGTGGGTGATGTTAAATGGGGAAACTGTCCGATTTGCCTAACGTGGGTAAAACCCTGGAGAAAGACCTCATTGAAGTAGGCATATCAACTCCTGAAGAGCTTTGTAAAGTGGGCGCCAGGGAAGCATTCCTGCGAATAAAGGCTCTAAAACCAAAAGCTTGCGTTTGTATGCTTTATCGCATTCAAGGTGCAATTGAAGGGGTAAAAGACACATATCTGTCTGAAGAAAAAAAGCGGGAACTAAAGAATTTCTACAGAAGCTTGTAGGGAAGAAGTGACCGGAATAAAATGTGACTTGTTCATAGCGCCGTACGAGGATTACAACTGCATGGTCCTGGTCAAGGCGCTATACTTATGTTTTTTTATAAATGATTATTATTGATATAATGGAATATATTAACTAAAATGTTATAATGTATATTTAGAGAAAAAGTTTTCTGAGTCGAAAGGCGAAGAGATATGCTGCAATAAAATCGGGAGATTGGGACAATGCCGAGTTTAACTAAAAATAGAAAAATTCATATATCAGCCGCCATTTTATTGATTGTAGTTATAACAGTGGCTGCCGTATATTTCCTGACATCAAAGAACAATACAGATCTGCCGGCATCAAAAAGAGAGCCAAAGGCGCATGCAAGCTGGGCTACTCATTACACTGACGTAGAGGATATTACGGACAACTCAGACTTGATAGTAATTGGAACAGTTATTGATTCTATTCCTGAGAAAAGAGTTAATATGATTTTTACCATGCAGGTTATTAAGATTGAAAAATATATAAAAGGTGAAAAGGTACCTGATGATACTGTAAAAGTACTGCAGACAGGCGGCGAGTTAAATGGTGAAAAAACTTATGCATTTGAGGATGCTCCCCTATTTAAAATCAATGATAAGTACCTGCTGTTCCTTGAAAAGACATCAGAAGGTCACTATTTAGTGGCGGGAGGATACCAGGGGTCGGGTAAAATAGTGAATGGAAAAGTCCGGTTTAACGTAGAAAGTGACAATATTGCCAAGGTGTTTGACAAAAAAAGACTCGAAGATGTCGAAGCTTTATTCAATGAAGACCTGGGTAAGGATAATGATTCCGAAGATACCGGTCAATAGCTTGCGGATTAATCCCAGCCTGACGACTATCATGCGTCAGGCTTTTATTTGCGCGCGGTACGTAAAAGAATCCGAAACGCGCGAGGTTAGAAGAGAATGTCCCTATATGTGTTTGAACACAATTACCCCCGCATATCCCGGGGGGCATCAAAATAGTATATTACAGGGTTATCTCAAAATATTCCATAAGGGGTATGCGTATGAAGCTGTATGTTATCAGGGCTCGCAGGATGGCGGTTTACTTGGCGGCATTATCTGCCGCCCTGCTGGTGCTGTTCGCGGTTAACATGGGAAAAAATGATGCATTGGCCGTATTTTCGGCTCGCAAGGAGATACCGATATATTCGGTGGATGTGCCGGAAAAGGTAGCATCCATTACTTTTGACTGTGCGTGGGGAGCAGGCGATATACCGGATATACTTAATACTCTTAAAGAAGCCGATGTAAAGGCGACTTTTTTCCTCGTGGGCCAGTGGGCCGAGAAAAATCCCGAGACTGTCCGCTTGATTGCACAGGACGGGCATGATATTGCGAACCATTCGTATTCACATTTCAGGATGGGAAGTCTCGACAGGGGAAAGATAAGCAGCGAAATCTCGCAATGCGGCGAACTGCTGGAAAGATTGACCGGGACGAAATGCGACTTGTTCAGGGCGCCGTACGGGGACTACAACAACATGGTCCTGGCCGAAGCGCGCAAGCTGGGGTATTTTACGATCCAGTGGGACGTTGATTCCCTCGATTGGAAGCCGGGAATAGCAAAGGAAGAGATATTGCGAAGAATCAGGTCCAAGACCAGGCCGGGCTCAATAATCCTCTTCCACAACGATACTCCTCATACCGCAAAATTGCTGCCCGGCATAATTTCCGAATTGAAAACTGAAGGTTACCGGTTTGTTCCTGTCTCAAAACTTATAATGCGGGAAAACTATTTTATAGATCATGAAGGCCGGCAGAAAAAAACCACATAAAAATAAATAAAAAGCAAAAGATAAAACCACGGTTGAGATTTTTATATCAGTGGGGTTGTAAAAATGCTTATTGCAGGTATTATAGGCAGTGAAGGCAAATTACAGACCGCAAGCATTATTAATTCGATTCTTACGTCAAAAGGTGAGAAAGTAAGTATTATCGACTCCACGTCCATGCCCGGATTTGACGGTAAGAAAATTAAAGCTTATATTAAAGAACTTGAAAAAAATAATATTGACCTCCTCATACTTAAAACCGGGCTTCCGGATATAGACCGGTTTTTACCGGATGATATCCGGTTTGACATATTGGTTTATACGGACAAGGCTAAAGATAGTGATACTTTTGACAGGAAAGAACAACATGTAATGAAGTTGAAACGCATATTCTCGCTAATGGGGGAAAAGAGCGTAGCCATTGTAAATGTTGATGACAGTCAATTGATTGATTTGCTTCAGGGAATGCGGCACAGGTTCATAACTTATGGCTTTAACACAAAAGCAAGCGTAACGACATCAAGTGTAGGAGACACAGTGTTTAAAGATGGTTTTATCTGTTGCCTGCAAAGGCCTGTCTCTACCCGCGGAGGTAAAATCATTGAGCCGCAGGAATACAAGCTGCACCTTGATGCGGGTGAATTTGACAGCCACAATGTGCTTGCAGCGGCTTCTTTTGCCATTGTGAACGGCATCGATCTCAATAAACCGGGAAAAATCTATTGATTAATGTAATCATACACCGCCGAAAATTTGGTTTTCAGGGATTTGCAAGTTGCAAAATATGTAATATAATATAAAATAGTAATTAGTACTTGAAATACTAATTCTAAAACAGGCCATTCTCGAATAAACATACAGTAGAAAAAGCGCATTAATACACAGATGAGCCTTGAGAGGAGAGTGGGGAGCGGATGGTCGGAAACGTTATAGATAATAATATGGCGACTGTTTCCGGGAAAGTGATATCTAGCGTTGAATTTAGCCATGAGGTATATGGCGAGGGCTTTTACTATTTTATACTGGAAGTGCCCAGACTGAGTGAGAGTTGTGACAGGATTCCCGTTACAATATCGGAAAGGCTCATCAACAAAGATAAGTTGGAAATAGGGACGCTCGTAGAGATTGAAGGCCAGTTCCGTTCTTACAACAGCTACGGCAGCGAAGGCAACAGGCTCATACTGACAGTATTTGCGAGGGATGTAACTTTTCTGGAAGATGAAAAGGCGATCAAGAATCCTAACCAGATATATCTAAACGGTTTTATATGCAAGAAGCCAATATACAGGACCACACCGTTCGGCAGAGAAATTACGGATATACTGCTTGCAGTGAACAGGCCGTACAATAAGTCGGATTATATACCCTGCATTGCATGGGGCAGAAACGCCAGGTTTTCGGAAAAACTATCTATTGGCGATAATATTAAAATCTGGGGCAGAATCCAGAGCAGGGAGTATCAGAAAAAGCTTGAAACCGGCGAGGTAATCACCAAGGTAGCATACGAGGTATCGATATCGAAGATGGAAGTTGTAGCAAGAGAACAGCAGGCTGTCAAAATCGGCGATAGCAGTGATAGCGATAATAGGCGTCATGAAAGTGAATAGCAGGTAAGGCCGGGTCCGATCCGGCCTTATAAATAAGCATCAAGGAAGGTACGGCCCATGATAAAAGTCATTTATGGACCTAAAGGTACAGGCAAGACAAAAACCCTTGTCGAAGCAGCCAATGAAATGGCAAGGCATGCCAAGGGAACGGTTGTCTTCATTGACGACAGTAAACAGCTTATTTTCAGTCTTGACCGCAAGATACGCTTTGTGAACGTCTCGGATTTTCCACCGATGTCCGGAAATGTTTTTTTCGGGTTCATATGCGGTATTTTATCCCAAAACTATGATATCGAGGGCATTTTTATTGACAGGTTGAATTTCGTAGCAAAAGAAAAAGCCGACGGATTGGAAACGTTTTTTAAAAACCTCGAAAAACTTGACAAGGAAGTAGACGTAAGCTTTTTAATAACAATAAGCGGCAATATCGGGGAAATGCCGCCTTTCCTCAAAAAATACGCTGAATAGGGACATTGCCCCGTATAGTTAATTTAGTTCTTTTCCAATGACTGCAGCAGTTCCTGCATGTTGTTCAGGGCAATCATGCCTTTTATTCCGGTCAGTTGCTTTTCCTTGTCCGAAGCCACCTTTTTGAGTTCATAAATTGAGAAATTCAGTTTATCGCTTATTTGCTGCTGTTCTTTTCCCAGTGTGCTTTTAAATAACGACCAGGATTTCTCTATCGAATCGGTATCTTTCTTAACTGTTTCCCAATTATCTTTTGAAGATTCCAGGATGATATTTCTTACATAATAAATCATCCTTTTTGCTTCCGGGGACACCTTGCCGCGATATAGGGAAAAGAGGTCGGGTATATGCGAATACAGGGCATTGGCGGAGACAAGGGCATTTTCAACACTCCTTGACGAGGCAGTTGTTGTAAGACGGTTCAGGGCGTTGTCAAAGTTATCAATGAACTTCATGTCGGATCCTTTTTTATTTAATTCGGGCACCAACTCGTTCCACTGGTAATGGAGTTCGTTAATAATTTTATCGACGTCAGGCCATTTCACCTTTGCCTGCTGTTCGCCCTGCGGCTGTGTGCTTTGCTGCTCCGACTCCTGTTGTTGCGTTTCCTTCTGTTGTGTGTCCTGCTGCTTCGCATCCTGTTGCTGCGTACCTTGTTGCTGTGTACCTTGCTGTTGGGTATCCTGCCCTTCCTTGTCACCGGCTTTTTTCTTTTTTACGCTGGGGCCGCCAAGAGTTTCAAAAAGGTCCTCTATCTTGGATTCCAGTTTTTTAAGTTTTTCAGGTTCCTCCTTCTGCGCCTCCTCTTCCTTTGCTGACTGCATTTGATATTCCTCCTGCTGCTTTTTTGCCTGATTGCAACCGGCCAGCAGGATTAAGGCCGCAGCAATAAATAACATGTATATTATGCAAATGTTTTTTTTCATGTCCGTTCTGTCTTTCAATGACAATACCTCCGTTTATGACGAATCTTCACTTAAACCTTTCCGGAATCAAGGCATTATGATCAAGATATTGTTATTATAGGTAAAAATCACGGTATTCATACGAATAATACTGTAAATAACAGGACCTTGCCCCGTTTATGAAAAAAATACATAAAGGGTTTTGATCAGATTTAGCTAATATATATTTAGATGAACAATCATATGGTTTAGCAACAGAAAAACTAATTAAGCTTTAAAAGGAGAAAAAAATGAACCATCTTACTGTTAATTTATGGTCAAGAAAGACAGGAGAATTGAAACGTTTTCTTGAATGCTATTATTGCAGGGAAGTTGATTTAAGCGGAAATGATGATGAATGGTCATATATATATGGCAAACCGGTTGAGGCGGCTGATATCATCAGTGCCGTGGTGGACAATAACGATAAGTACCAAATCGCGGTCAGCATACAGGTAAATGGCGGACAAATTCATATGATAACTCCTGAAAATCATAATGATGTAATCAGAAGCATATTCCAGCTATTTTACGATGAGAATAAAATCTATTATAATTAGCGGGTAATATAATCTCGGTTAAGCCGGATTAATCAATTGTTTCGATAAGCCGGTTTCACATCCATGCGCGTTTTTATTTAGTTGCCTGCGGCGCGGGGCTTAATCAGCAGGGTCCGGCGTTCGCATAAAACTTTGACTATGGCGGATAATATGCTAGAATTGTGGTAGTTGAGCAGACAGGGATAAAAAGGAAAAGGAGCCTTTTTAAAGAATGCAAATAACGGGAGAAATTTTGGAGCATATTGCTGAAATGGCACGATTAAGGTTCGACGGTGCCGAAAAGGAAAAGCTTGCGACGATGCTGGAAAAAATACTGACTTGTGTTGATAAGCTGAACGAGCTTGATACGACCGGCGTAGAACCAATGAAGCATGTAGTTTCCACCTGGAATATTTTCAGGGAAGATGAAGTCAGGGAATCGATGGACATAAAGAAGCTGCTTGAAAACGCACCGTCTCATGAAGATGGTTTTTTCAAGGTGCCAAGGGCAGTAGAATAGCCTGCATGGGGGAATAACGGATGAAACTGTACGAAATGACCGCACATGAGCTTTCCGGCCTGTTGCGCAGTAAAGAGATAAGCGTAACTGAATTGGTGGAAGTTTTTCTCGACAGGATTGAGGAAATTGACGGCATAATCGGGGGATATATAAGTGTTTTGCCGGATGACGCGCGGAAGCATGCGGAGATGCTGCAGAACGGGCCGGATGGACTCGAGGGGCTGCCGCCTTTGGCAGGCATTCCGATGGCGCTGAAAGACAATATATGTACGAAAGGGATTCCCACAACGTGCGCTTCAAAAATGCTGAAGGATTTCGTTCCGCCGTATAATGCCACGGTGGCCGACAAGCTCTGTGCCCGGAAGTTCATATTGCTCGGCAAGCTAAATATGGACGAGTTTGCCATGGGCGGTACTAATGAAAATTCTTATTTTAAGATAGCAAGAAATCCATGGAACACTGAAATGGTGCCCGGAGGTTCAAGCGGGGGAGCTGCGGCTTCAGTAGCGGCAGGAACGGCTGTATTTGCACTGGGTTCCGACACGGGGGGCTCCATCAGGCAGCCGGCGGCATTTTGCGGAGTGGTTGGGATGAAGCCTACTTATGGCCTGGTGTCGAGATATGGACTGGTGGCGTTTGCCTCATCGCTTGACCATGTCGGTCCCATTACAAGGGATGTAACCGACTGTGCGCTGGTTCTTAACGCCATAGCCGGCTATGACTGTTTGGATTCTACATCCGCAAAGGTGGAAATACCGGATTACACCAGGACGCTTGGTGATAGTATAAAGGGTATGAAGATCGGCATTCCGCAAGAATATACTGGCACGTGTATTGACGAGGATGTAAGGAAGGCAGTCCTTAACGCGGCAGAGATATTTACAAGCCTGGGAGCTTTTTGCGAGGAATGCAGCCTCCCGTTTACCGAGTATGCCATCCCCGCGTATTATGTTATTTCTTCGTCTGAAGCAAGCTCAAACCTTGCAAGGTATGACGGAATCAGGTATGGATACAGGGCTGAAAATTGTGACAACCTGTATGAGCTTTACACCAGGAGCAGGAGCGAGGGCTTCGGAATGGAAGTGAAAAGGAGAATAATGCTGGGCACTTTTGCGCTCAGTTCCGGTTATTATGACGCTTACTACAAAAAAGCGCTGCAAGTTCGGACATTGACCAGGGAGAGCTTCGGCAAACTCTTGCAGAAATATGATATGCTGATCGGACCGACTGTTCCCGTCACGGCTTACAGGATAGGTGAAAAAACTGATGATCCGATAGCCATGTGCATGGATAATATTTTTACCGTTCCGGCTAATCTTGCGGGTTTCCCTGCGCTTAGCGTTCCATGCGGATTTGACAGAAACGGCCTGCCTATAGGTCTCCAGCTGATTGGAAAAGCATTTGATGAAAGCACGCTGCTTAAAGCGGGGTTTGCGTTTGAGCAAAGCACGGACTTCCATTTGCGAAAGCCGGCATTGTGAGAGGGTGAAACATATGAAATATGAAACGGTTATAGGGCTTGAAATTCATGCGGAGCTATCAACAAAATCCAAGATTTTCTGCGGCTGCACAACCGATTTCGGCATGGCGCCAAATACAAGCTGCTGTCCGGTTTGCACCGGGATGCCCGGTACTTTGCCTGTACTGAACAGGAAAGTAGTCGAGTATGCCGTAAAAGCAGGAATTGCGATGAATTGCGAGATTTCAAAATTCAGCAGGCAGGACAGAAAGAATTATTTCTATCCCGATATGCCAAAAGCATACCAGGTATCACAATACGACCTGCCTTTATGTAAAAACGGTTATATCATGATAGACTCAGAAGGGACCCAGAAAAGAATAGGGATTACCAGGATACATATAGAAGAGGATGCAGGGAAGCTGTTGCATTGCGAAGGTGAATCCGGTACCCTTATCGATTTCAACCGTTGCGGCGTGCCTCTGATTGAAATTGTAACCGAACCGGATATCAGGTCTTCATTTGAGGCACGGGCTTTAGTGGAAAGTGTCAAGGCAATCCTGGAATACTTGGAAGTATCGGACTGCAAAATGCAGGAAGGATCGCTCAGGATTGACGTCAACGTTTCAGTGAAGCCTGTAGGGAGTGATCAATTCGGAACCAGGACAGAAATGAAAAACCTTAATTCGTTAAGGTCCTTGCAACGGGCCATAGAGAATGAAGCAGCAAGGCAAATGGAAGAAATCAGGAAGGGCAGGAAGATTGTAAGGGAAACGAGGCGGTGGGATGATTCGGCAGGGTGCAGTTATTCCATGCGTGACAAGGAAGAGGTACACGACTACAGGTACTTTCCCGAGCCGGACCTGATGCCTGTTAAAATTGATGACGATTGGCTGGAAAAGATCAGGAACTCCTTACCTGAGCTTCCATCCGCCAGGAAAGCCAGGTATATTTCCGAATTCGGCCTGCCGGAATATGATGCTGGAATTATCACATCTCAAAAGCAACTGGCAGACTTTTTCGAGGAAACAGCAAACAAGTATGGCAATCCCAAGGTGGTGAGCAACTGGATAATGGGAGACATAATGAGGATTTTAAATGCCAGGGGAATGAAAGCGGATGAAATCCCGTTTCCTGGAAGCTACCTTGCCGACTTGCTGTCGTTAATCGACAAGGGAGTCATAAACAGAACATCGGCGGCAGAGGTTCTCGAAAATATGTTTGAAACCGGCAGGGAGCCAGGACCTATCATAAGCGAAAAGGGGCTTGAGATGGTCAGTGACGACGATACGCTCACTACCGTGGTAAGAAAAGTCCTGGAACTAAACCCGAAGCCTGTCGCGGAGTACAGGAAAGGGAAAGAGAAGGTGTTTGGCTACCTTGTCGGGCAGGTCATGCGTGAAACAAAAGGGAAAGCGGACCCGCAAAAATTGGGCAAGATTCTTAAAGATGAATTGAGCAGAGGCTCCTGAGATATCCGGTTTTAACCTTGCTCCGGCAGGCCTTCCTGGTAAGCCAAAAGTTTGCGGTATTCCACGCCGGCAAGCATTACGATGCCGGTGCCGTGGGTGTCGTTTAAAATCCATCCAAGGTCATTTTTGTAGTAGTCCTCCGAGAATGAATAGCCTGAACCCCTGCATACCCCGTATATATTTCCCAAATGGTCGATCATATGATTGCACAGTCCGGTCCATGCTTTTTCGACGGCTTTGATGTACCGGCCGGGATCGCGGAGCCATCCGTTGCGTACACCTCTTGCAAAAGCACAGGTAAACATGGACGTGCAGGACGCTTCGGGATATGATTCCGGATCGGTCAATACCTGGTGCCACAGCCCGGAGTCATCCTGGAGGGCAAGGTAACCTTCGCAAAGATCATTGAAGTTGTTGATCAGTTGGTCCGCGAGGTGGTGGTCCTTCGGAAGGAAGGCAAGAATTTCCGAATAGCTGAAGGCAACCCATCCGTTTCCTCTTCCCCAGGCCACCCCAGTAGCCATATTGTGCTCAATGTCGTAAACATGGGACATGATTTTTTTATCGTCCCGGTATAGGTATTTATGATATTTGACTATCTGCTGTGCCGCTTCATCTATGTACTCTTTCCTGCCGGTCATCCTGTAATAACGGCAGAGAAACGGAACACACATAAAAAGGTCGTCAGCCCAAAGTGTACCTGATATTTCTTGATTGGCGGATTCGGCCCGGAAAAAAGCGCCGTCGGGCAGCCGTTCCAGCTTGTTATTTATGAAATCGGCGATATAGTCTGCAATTTGGATGTATTCACTGCCGTTTAACATGCCGGAAGCTTCCAGCATCAGGGAGCCGAAAGAACCACAGTCGTCCAGCGAGCATATTGAAACTAAATGGTTGTTTATTCCGGAGGTGCCGTATTGTTCCTTTTCCCACATGGCCAGTTCAAAGAACCGGGTGCAGATATCCAAATGTCCGGCGGCATATTGCAGCAATGCCGCATTATTCAAAAGCCTTCCGGCTTCAATCAGGCCGTATAGCGTCACTCCGAGGGGGTAATTCCAGTGACCGAATAAAGGGTTGTCGTTATAAGGACGTATTACTGTCCCAGGATGGTCCAGTCTCCAGTATACTTTTTCACCGGCCCCGTCAAAGGGTTTATCCATTGAGCACATATCCGCCACATGAAGCTCATGTGAATCAGGGAATGGCCCGGTGTAGAACCATTTTTCAGATGAGCCCCATAATCTGACTGGACTTTCGAACCGGATGTCACCATCTTCATTGGGGGCTGAAAGGTCAAAGCCCCAATCATTCTCGCCGCAGTGATTTTTCACAAGAATATTATTGCTGCCATATTTCAATTTGGTCCGGAACCTGAAGCTTCCGGATTGCAGGGACCGGTACACACGATCCTGATTTATGTATATTTCTATCGGCCCCGCATGACTGCCATTAAATGTATATATCCCGGGTTTCCCGGAGATAATGCGGCTCCATCCGACAACATAGCAGTTGTTTCTAAGGGAGTACATTCTTTTAATCTGCCGGTATTCGAGCTTATACTGCTCCCATTCCTTACGGGGAAGCCAATCAATACCTGTTTCAGCTTCGGTGCTTCCAGGGGAGGGGAGACTTTCCAAAGGCTCAGTCAGAGGCTGTGTAAAAAGCCATCCCTTCTGCCCGTCACGATCGGCAGACGGAATGAAACAACTCAGCGGATGATACCTTGAAAAGGGAACTCCAAATATACCTCCGCATCCTGCCTTTGTGAAGATAAACTGTAAAACAATGCTGTTCCAGCCTTTTTTTAAACTTAATGAAAAGTTTCCGACCGCTTCCCGGTTCATTTCCAGAAAAAGATCCGGTTTATAAACCCGTTCACCGTTACAATAGACTATAACGGGGCCAAAGCAGCTGATTTCAAAAAGCCTGGCCGTATCCTGCTCGCTCCATACTTTGCTCCAGGCATATATACTGCTTTGTATCTGCGCTTCCGGAAACCTCTTTTTAAAATCAAAGACATATTGATACTGCGTGTTTTGATATATTCCGCCTGTATGCCATGCACGCCATGAAATTCCATAGGAAGGGTTCCGGGCTATATAACGGTTTGCGACAGTATTGAGTATTGTACCGATATCATCCGTTTTCATCCCGACAGCGTATTCGTCATTAAAATAGCACCTCATGGAAAATCCTCCATTAAAATACTTGACATGTATTTAATATTATCCTTTTATTCCCGTGGTTGCAATACCCTTTACAAAGTGCTTCTGCGCAAAAAAGAAAACAGATATCGGTGTCAGGAATTGAATTAATAGAGCAGTTTTACAATCAGAAGTCCAGAATCAAGGTAGTTTTCCTTACAGGTTACAGAGAATTCGAGTATTTTAAATGATGAAATAGAAAACACCAAGAGTTATATTAATATACAGAAATACAGGTATGAGGATAAGTTTGACGTTTACTGGGATTTTCCACGGGAGGCTGATAACTGCAAGGTTAAAAAATTAATTCTTCAGCCTTTAGTCGAAAACAGCATTTACCATGGTATTAAAGAGAAGGAAGGGCGCTGCTTTATAAAAATAAAGATCAAAAAAAGCGAATCGCATCTTAGTATTTTTGTTGCCGACAACGGAGCGGGCATACCGCCTGAAAGACTGAAAGAAATAAGAAAGAAGCTGGAATCGTCCGAGGATTTGTCAGAGCATATAGGATTGTTCAATACTAATAAAAGGCTGAAGCTCACATATGGCGACAAGTATGGGATAAGAATCCGAAGCCTGCCCCAGGTTGGAACAGTTGTTCATTTGTACATCCCACTCGAAACATCTTCCCATGCATAGGGTAAAAATACAGTTTTTTTTCTTATTTTCTTTAAGATAAAATTAATGATATATTTTCGCCTATTCCATCTTGTATACAATAAACGTTTTATATATAATATAAATGGCCGAAAATGCTTGATACAAGCAGGTATTAAGACCTGGTAATAATTATTACGAGGTTAAATTTATGATAATTGAAAAGCAATATCAGATCTATTTACCAAAGTGAAAGGGGACTTACAATTGAAATTTCTGGAACAAATTAGTGAACGCGCCAAGAAAGATATCAAGACCATTGTTTTGCCTGAAAGTTCGGACATCAGGACAATCAAGGCTGCTGCAAAGGTGCTGGAACGGGGCATTGCACGTATTGTGCTGGTGGGAAAGGAAGAAGAAATTAAAAAACTGGCGGGCGATATTGATATATCAGGCGCCATTATTGTTGATCCCGAAACATCACCTGACCTTGAAAAGTACGCTGACGCTTTTTATGAAATGAGGAAATCAAAAGGCATAACTCCCGAAAAAGCGCGGGAAATAATAAAGGACGAGCTTTACTGGGGCGTGATGATGGTTAAGATGGGCGCATCTGACGGAATGGTGGCCGGAGCTGTTCATTCCACGTCGGATACGCTAAGGCCGGCGCTCCAGATATTGAAGACCGCACCCGGCACAAAGCTGGTGTCGGCTTTCTTTGTGATGGTTGTGCCGGATTGCGAATACGGCAGCAACGGTACCTTTATTTATGCGGACAGCGGACTGGTCGAGAATCCTAATGCCGAAGAGCTTTCGGAGATTGCAATAGCATCGGCAAAAACTTTCAGGCACCTTATACAGGATGAACCGGCTGTGGCAATGCTTTCTTACTCAACTTACGGAAGCGCCAGGAGCGAATTGACAGAGAAGGTCATAGAAGCGACGAGGCTGGCAAAGGAAAAGGCTCCGGAGCTTATAATCGACGGCGAGCTTCAGGCGGACGCGGCATTGGTGCCGTCGGTGGGCGAATTTAAGGCAAAGGGAAGTCCTGTCGCAGGGAAAGCCAATGTTCTGATTTTCCCTGATTTAAACAGCGGGAATATAGCATATAAATTAACCCAGAGGCTTGCTAAAGCGGAAGCATACGGCCCTATAACGCAGGGGCTTTTAAAGCCTGTTAACGATCTCTCAAGGGGATGCAGCGCCGACGATATTGTAGGCGTTGTCGCAATTACTGCTGTACAGGCGCAATACATGTAAAGGAGAATAGGTCAGAATGAAAAAAATACTGGTTATCAACACTGGAAGTTCATCACTTAAATATCAGCTGATAGACATGAAAAATGAAACTGTCCTGGCCAAAGGTCTTTGTGATCGTGTAGGTGTCGGGAATTCCTTTATTAAACATACAAAAACCGGCCATGACCCGATGAATTTTGATGTTGAAATGAAAAATCATAATGAGGCCATTAAGGAAGTTTTAAAGGTACTTACCGATAAAAATACGGGTGTAATATCGAGCATGTCGGAAATATCCGCGGTTGGACATCGTATTGTGCATGGTGGGGAAAAATTCCATGATTCGGTAATAATAGACGAAAAGGTAATGGAAGCGATACGGGAATGCATTGAACTTGCTCCTTTGCACAATCCGCCGAATATTACGGGCATCGAAGCCTGCCGCAGTATCATGCCGGATACCCCGATGGTGGCGGTATTTGATACGGCTTTCCACCAGACGTTGCCGAAATATGCGTTTATATATGCGCTGCCGTATGACATCTATGAAAAACACAAGATCAGGAAGTACGGGTTCCATGGAACTTCTCACAGGTATGTATCCCGGAGGGCAGCAGCGATGCTTGGCAGGCCTTATGAAGAACTGAAGCTTATATCCTGCCATCTTGGAAACGGTGCCAGTATTTGCGCGGTGGAGTATGGGAAATCCGTAGAAACCAGCATGGGATTTACGCCGCTGGACGGCCTTGCCATGGGAACCAGGTGCGGCTCGCTGGACCCGGCAGTCGTTAAGTTTCTTATGGAAAACGAGAAAATGAGCCCGAAAGAAATAGATGACTATCTAAACAAAAAATCAGGTGTGCTGGGCATATCTGGTGTCAGCAGTGATTTCAGGGATCTCGAGGCGGCAGTGCAGCAGGGGAATGAAAGAGCAAAACTGGCAATTGATGTATTCTGCTACAGGGTCAAGAAATATATCGGGGAGTATGCAGCCGTTATGAACGGTGCAGATGCAATCATTTTCACGGCAGGCATCGGAGAGAACACCGCTGTAGTCAGGGAAAAATCTACAAGCGGCCTGGATTACCTTGGAGTGAAAATAGACCCGGAGAAAAACAAGGTAAGGGGAAAAGAAATGGATATAAGCGCAGAAGGAGCAAAAGTAAAGACTCTTGTCATCCCGACAAACGAGGAGCTTGAAATCGCAAGGGAGACACTAAGGCTTATATCATAACGATGTATTTTACGTCTTAATATTAAGGTTGGTTCTGTATCATTATGGCCGACCGCATTTAGAGTATTGCACCACTGTAACAAAGCATAGGCAAAGCTCCTGGAATTATAGCCTGGCGTCAATCGCACGCAAATTATAATTCCAGGAGTTTTATATTTCCCCAGGCCGCCATGGTGCCGCCCGCAATAATAACTATACCTGACACTCCGGGTATGGATGAACCGAATTGTATAGCTTTTTCCATATCGGAAGGAGATTTTACCAGGTTTCCGACAGCAGTAGCGGCCGCGTCGGCAATGAATGAGTTCTTTGCTGTAACGACCGCGGCGTCGGCTTTTCCAAAACTCAAGGAATGGCCTACGGTGCCTGATGAAGTGCATATGCCAAGAGGAGTATCTGCCGGGTTGATTTCTATCGCCAGTTTTTCGCTTAATGGGGAATCTCCGGCGTATATGCCTACTTTACGGACTGATTTTGTCAATATATATATATCGCCGCCGTTTTCAACGATTATCTCGCCGGAAAGTTTAAGAAGGTCTTTGCCGACCATCTCGCTTAAGGCTCCGGCGACAGCGGCCATAGGGCCGACTCCGGCCATCGATGCAGCTTCACACATGCTCTTGATTATGAAAGGAGCGTCTTCAGACGCGGAAATGGGTTCAAGGCTGGTAAGAAAATCATGATGCAGCCTTATATATTCTTCGATTATACCCCTGTGCTTTTTGATACTTTCCAGCGCTTCACGTTTCAATTCGCGCTCAGCGCCGATCCTGAGATCGGTTTCCATTATGCGGGCATCGAAGAAAATGAGGTTTGATTCCTTGAAAAGATTACGGTATTTTCGTTCTTCATACATTGATTTCGGCTCCGTTGTCCGATACATTCATTACTCTTAGCGGACAGGCCTTAACACATAGTTCGCATATCAGGCACTTTTCCTTGTCAAATGTCAAGTTCCATTCTTTCTTATCAAGCTCAAGCGCGCCGGAAGGGCAAACAGCAGTGCATGCCCCGCAGTGAACGCAGCTTCCTTCTTCCCATATTATAGTTTTTGTAAACAGTTTGCAGGTGACTTTCTGTTCTTTAAGGAAGTTTAAGCCCTGTTCTATGTTTTTTTCTTCTCCCTCTATGTCCATAGTCAGCTTGCCTACCTTGTTCAAGCTGATGTCTGCGTTGAGGATGTTTACTTTCAGGTCATAATCTTTGACAAGGTGGTAAGTTACGGGTTTTGTAATTTCGTTTGCAGGAAAGTACAGGGTTACCTTAATCTTCTTCTCCATTTCCTCTTACCTCCAATGCATTTATGGTGTTACTTGAAGGAAGCGGCGCGACAGGTTTGGTAAGCAAAAATTCTCCCCTTGCAATCCAGTGTTTCAGGAGTTTGGCTATTTCCCTCGCTTTTTTCAAACTCGACAGCGGCGCGGTGGGAACAGATTTCCCGTTAAGTTCTATGCTGCCGCTTCTGAGTTCCTCGTATGAAACCTTCTTGTCCAGTTTTACTTTTCCGCTTTTGTCAACTATGGTTGTAAATATTTCACTGTCTTTAACGGCGGTTTTTATCAGCATGTCTTCATCCAATACGGGAATAGGTATGCCGACACCGACGAAGAGAGAGACGCCGTAGCGTTCATAAACGGCTGCTTTTACAAATTCAACGCTCATCCCCTTTATATCACCGATAAGCGCAAGCGTACCTGCGAGGCTTACGGGAACGCTGTTATTTCCCCGTGCCTGTCCGGGATTGTGCTGGGTGCCTTCCCAGGCTACGTAACCCTGGGCGCCTCCTATAAATACCCGTGTGCCTATCCCTATTGTCCTATATTCCGGATCATTCAGAAGAGGGCTTAATTGTCCTGATGTTGAATATGTTACGTTGCCAAAATTGGGCAGGAGAGTGCCCATATATGTATACAGAATCCTGTCCGACGAATTTGTGGCTGCCGGATAGTTCTGATAGGCATTCCTCGGGTTGAACATGTATGCCTGGTTGATGTTATTCTTGTTAATATAGGTAGATATCTCTTTCCTGGGGTAGCAATCCGTACCGTACGATGTTGCGTAAAGTTTCACGTTTTTTCCGGCAATCAGGTCCTCTATTACGTGTGCGCCGCCATATTCCATACCTTTGTATTCCGAAAGCTCTGTTGCGCCTATATAGGCGTCTACCGCCGCAAGGCCGGCGTAAGCGGGGACGTTGTTCAGCCAGACCTTGTTCATCTTGATAGGCGGGTCCGAATGCCCGAAATTAATGAAAACGCCGCTTGAACACATCGGGCCGAAAGTACCCGTGGTTACGACGTCGATTTCCTTTGCCGCCTGTTTCACGCCTTTTTCGGCGACAATATCGATAATCTCATCGGCTGTAACGACTACGACCTTGCCGCTCTTTATTTTTTCATTGATCTCGTCAATACTTTTGTACCCCATATACTATCTTCTCTCTTTTTAAAATAATATATTTGAAACGGTCGGTTTCTGAAAATAATAATTACTCCAGTACCTTATTGATGCTTTCCGTTATAATAACGGCAGCTCCGTTTCCTGAAAAATATGATTACTAAATATTATAGGTGCTGACAAAACTAAATTCAAGTGAAATGTGTCGTGCCGGCGTATCGCGCTGAAAGGGCGAAGCGCCTTGACAATGCCTGTATTAGCTAGTATAATTACTTTTGTTGCAGATTTAAGGAGAAGTGCGTATGAAGGTTGATATATCGGATATTTTGAGGGTTGACGGCTCCTCGATGGAGCTCGATTTTTCGGAAGAGCCGGCGGTAAAAGAGCCTGTAGCGGGATTCATGCTGAATGATGATTTATCATTTTCCGGCACATTAACCAATAATAACGGCATAATAACCCTGGAAGGATATCTGAAGGCTTCATACACCGGCGAGTGCTACCGCTGCCTTCGTATGACAGGCAAAAAGCTTAAGATAAAAATAAAGGAAGACTATACCGGTAATACACATGAAGACCAGCCGGATATCTACTGCTTCGAGAGAAAAATGCTTGACATCGATAAGGCATTCTACGATAATATTGTTTTGAGCCTTCCGATGAAGCATTTGTGTTCTGAGCAGTGCAAGGGCTTATGCGGCAGATGCGGTGCGAACCTGAACGAAAAGCAGTGCGCATGCGACGAGGAAGAAGCGGTTGATCCGCGGATGGAAGGTCTGAGTGTTTTATTAAAGCATTCGTGATATACGCTTTTGACCAGGGAGGTGTGGAACATGGCAAACCCAAAACGCAGGTGGTCCAAGGCAAGGACAGGCAGGAGAAGGTCCCAGTGGAAATTGTCACAGCCGGGCTTGGTAAGCTGCCCGCAGTGTCATACATTGAAGGCTCCCCACATTGTTTGCAAAGAATGTGGATACTATGCCGGGAAAGAAGTAATAAAGGAAGCTAAGGCAAATTAACGCGTTTTATGAATCCGGATTCAATATTGGCTGTTTGGCGGAAAGAGGCTGTCTGAAAAGGACAGCTTTTTTAACGCCGGTGAAAAGAGGTGCGCCAGTCTATGAAAAAACAAATAATGATACATAGCATACAGCCGGGCAGCCCGGCCGAGGATGCAGGGATTGAGCCCGGCGATATCCTGCTTTCGGTAAACGGGCAAACAGTGGGAGATATTTTTGATTACCGCTTTCTGACTTCCGAACCCCATGTTGAGCTGGAATTGAAAAAAAGGAACGGCATGTTCGTTACGGTGGTAATTGACAAGGACCAGTATGAGGACCCCGGGATTGAATTTGATGATCCGCTTATATCAGGAGCAAAAAGCTGCAATAACAAGTGCATATTCTGCTTTATCGACCAATTGCCGGAAGGAATGCGGGATACGCTTTATTTCAAGGACGATGATTCCCGCTTGTCATTCTTGTCAGGGAATTATGTAACGCTTACGAATATGAAGAAAAATGAGCTTGAGAGAATAGTTCGCTATAAAATGTCGCCGGTAAACGTATCGGTCCACACGACGAACCCGGAGCTTAGAAAATTTATACTGGGGAACCGGTTTGCCGGAAATATTATGGAGCAAATCGGCATACTTGTGAAAGGCGGCATTACAGTTAATGCCCAGATTGTACTGTTAAAAGGGCTGAATGACGGAGCGGAACTGGAAAGGACGTTGGATGAGTTATCGGCGCTCCATCCCGGAATTGCCAGCATTTCGGTAGTTCCCGTAGGCCTTACAAAATGGAGGGAAGGTTTATATAAACTGGAGCCTTTTGACTCACACGATGCCTCCTGCGTGGTGGATCAGGTGGAAAGACGACAAAATAGATTTCTGAAGCAGCATGGTACAAGGCTTGTTTATCTCGCGGACGAGTTTTATATAAAAGCCGAAAAGGATTTGCCGTCCTGTGATGAATACGAGGATTTCCCACAGCTTGAAAACGGTGTGGGAATGATGGCACTCTTTATCGATGAGTTCCGGGAATACGTAAAAAGGAATGCCCGAAAAATGGACAGGCATGCAGGAAAGCCGGGCTGGAAGAGGAATGTAAGCATTGCTACCGGGAAATGTTCTTTTAGATATATAAAGCAATTGGCGCAGGTATTGGAAAGAAGGTATAATAACTTAAAGGTAAATGTTTATCCTGTTGAAAATTTGTTTTTTGGGGAAAATGTTACCGTAACCGGCCTTCTTACAGGAGGAGATTTATACAGGCAGCTTAAGGGCGTAGAACTAGGGTCCGAATTGCTATTGTCAAGGAGCATGCTGAAGTCGGGCGAGGAGCTGTTTCTTGACGATGTTGACGTAAATGGACTATGCAGCAGAATAAAAACAAAGATAGTAATAGTGGAAAATGAAGGCGGCGACTTGGCTGAGAAGATACTGGGAATGTATCAGCCCAAGTCTTAAAGAGGTGAATTGATTGGCGAAACCAGTGGCAGTTATTATAGGGAGGCCTAATGTCGGCAAATCTACCTTTTTCAACTACGTTTGCGGAAGGCGGATATCAATCGTGGATGATACCCCGGGGATTACCCGTGACAGGATATATGCCGAGGCCGTATGGAGAAACAGGAAGTTCATTCTGATAGATACCGGTGGGATTGAGCCTTATGCCGGTGACGAGATACTCCAGCAGATGCGGAGGCAGGCTGAAATTGCCGTTGAGTTAGCCGATGTTATATTGTTCATGGTGGACGCAAAAGATGGAATGACCGCTTCCGACAAGGAGATAGCGGACATGCTCCGCAAATCGCTCAAACCGGTTATAGTTGTTGCCAACAAGGTAGACAGTATAGGAGAGACGCCACCTGAAGTCTATGAATTTTACAACCTTGCTGTCGGCGATGTCATGCCGGTCTCGTCCGTCCACGGCCTTGGAATGGGAGACCTTCTGGACGAGGTCTTCAAGTATTTTCCCGAGGAAGATGAAAATGATTATGATGAAGAAGTTATAAAGGTCGCTGTCATCGGCAAACCCAATTCCGGAAAATCTTCACTTATAAACAGGCTGGCGGGTGAGGAGAGGAGCATTGTAAGCGATATTCCCGGTACAACCAGGGATGCTATAGATACATACCTGGAACGCGGCCCGGATAAGTACGTGCTTGTTGATACTGCCGGAATCCGCAGAAAAAGCAAGATTACCGGGAATATAGAAAGGTACAGCGTTCTTCGTTCATGGAAGGCAATAGAGAGATCCGATGTTTGCGTTATTATGATTGATGCCCAGGACGGCGTTACTGAGCAGGACGCCAAAATTGCCGGTTATGCCCATGAACAGGGCAAGGCGTCCGTAATTGCGGTGAATAAGTGGGATCTGGTTGAAAAAGAAAGCGGCACGCTGGAAAAGTATAAAAAAAGAATATATGAAACCTTAAGTTTCATGCAGTATGCTCCTGTTATATTCATTTCGGCCAGAACAGGGCAGAGAGTGGAAAAGCTGATAGATGTAGTGAAATTTGTCTACAAGCAGGCATCTCTCAGGATTTCAACCGGTATGCTTAACGACCTGCTTAACGAAGCGACGGCCATGGTGCAGCCGCCGTCCGACAAGGGAAACAGGCTGAAAATTTACTATGGAACCCAGGCTTCCGTCAGACCGCCGACGTTTGTTATTTTTGTCAATAGTGCTGACTTGTTTCACTATTCCTATGATCGTTATATAGAAAACCAATTACGGAGGAGCTTTGGTTTTAAAGGGACTCCGATAAGGCTCATACACAGGGAAAAAGAAAACAAGTTTTTTGACGGGGGTTGAAATAATGTATATCAGGATGGTCTTGGCGGCGGTAACCGGGTATTTGTTGGGAAGCCTGAACAGCTCGCTTATCACGGGCAAGTTTTACGGTGTCGACATCAGGAAACATGGCAGCGGTAATGCCGGTGCAACAAATATGTTAAGGACACTGGGCAAGAAAGCCGCGCTGTTTGTATTGGCGGGGGATTTTGCCAAGGGTGTGCTTGCTTACCTGGCAGGCTGCTGCATATACGGCGGCGGCAAAGGTGGTATGCTTGCAGGCACTGCGGCTATATTGGGCCATGTATGGCCGGTGTTTTTCAGGTTCAAGGGAGGCAAGGGAGTACTTACCTCGCTGGCGGTGCTGCTTCTGATCGATTGGCCCATAGCGCTTGGCCTCTTGTGCGTTTTCACTATTATTTTGCTTCTGACAAGATATGTGTCATTAGGATCTATCGTCGCCGCTTTTCTTTTTCCGCTGGTATCGCTTATTTTTGGGAGAAGCGTTGAGACGGTAATTTTTTCGGGAATTATTGCGGCGCTCATCATTATAAAACATCGGACGAATATCAGGAGACTATTGGATGGCACGGAATCAAAGTTTTCATTTTCAAAAAAACAAGCAACAAAAGAGGAGGCCAATGATGAAAAGTAACATTTCGGTTTTCGGAGCGGGCAGCATGGGCACAGCGGTTTCCATATTACTGGCCGGGAATGGCTGCAATGCAAAAATATGGACTAAATTCAAAGAGGAAGCCGAAATAATAAATACGAGCAGGGAGCAAAAAGATAAGCTGCCGGGCGTGACAATTCCCGATAGCGTGACTTGTACCACGGATATTGAAGAGGCGGTTGATTTTTCCGATGCGTTTGTCCTGGCTGTGCCGTCGCAGGCAGTAAGGGAGACTGCCAGGGCAATAGCGCAGGTTAAAAAAAAGCCGGGAATTATCTTTTGCTTTTCCAAGGGACTGGAACAGGGGACCGGCCTTCGAATGTCGGAGGTTATATCCCAGGAAATGCCGGGGACTACAGTGGTTGCCATGTCGGGGCCATGCCATGCAGAAGAACTGGCAAGGGGCATACCTACGGCTTATGTTGCGGCCTCAGGGGACAGGACAGCAGCTGAGACGGCACAGGACATATTTATGTCGCCGGTGTTCAGAGTATATACAAATCCCGACATTATTGGCGTTGAACTTGCCGGGGCTGTTAAAAATGTCATTGCCATATGTGCTGGAATATCAGATGGACTGGGTTATGGCGATAATACCAGGGCTGCACTGATGACCAGGGGAATCGCAGAGATTTCAAGGCTCGGGTATGCTATGGGCGCTAAACCTCAAACTTTTGCGGGCCTGGCAGGTATTGGCGATCTTATTGTTACCTGTATGAGTATGCACAGCCGCAACAGGCGTGCAGGCATTTTGATCGGGCAGGGGAAGACGGTGGAGCAAGCGATTGAAGAAGTAAAAATGACAGTTGAGGGGATTTATACCACGAAGCCTGTTTACAGCCTTGCAAAACAGCTTGGCGTAAGAATGCCCATTACATCGGAAGCCTATGAGGTACTGTTCAACGGCAAAAACCCCGACTTAGCCGTGCATGACCTTATGAACAGGGACCGGACGCATGAACTTGAGCAGGAAGACCTGGAGGGGATATGGTAACCGGCGATACGAAAGACACCGGTATGAAAAGTTTATTAACATATTTCAACCCATTAACATAACATGGTGTATGAACGTATAATACCGGAGGTATTTACATGCTTGGCAGTTCTTATACCGGTAATGCCGGACAATCATACACAGGCCTGCCGTATACGCCGCATAAACTGTACAGGCAGGGCCACCAGGTGTTCATGTCCGCCCCTCAATCCAACCAATATAACACTGCATATGCCATTATGGTACCCGGACCGGACTATCCATCCATCAGGGGCATTGTTACATTTGCCGATATTAGAGGCGGAGGAGTCATGGTCTGTGCGGATATCGCGGGATTGCCGCCATACAGGCCGGCTTCGGGCAACAGACAGCCCATCGGTCCTTTCGGATTTCATATACACGAGGGTGGACAATGTGAGACAGTAGATCCGGCAAATCCGTTTGAAACCTCAGGGGGACACTGGAATCCTACGAACCAGCCGCATGGAAACCATGCCGGAGATTTTCCGGTGCTTGTGGCAGACAACGGGCGGGCACGGATGTGCTTTATTATTGACCGGTTCACGGTAGACGAGATTCTTGGCAGGTCAGTTGTGGTACACGAAAACCCGGACGATTACAGGACCCAGCCAGCTGGCAACACAGGGAAACGCATAGCCTGTGGCGTTATTAAGCCGTGGAACACGTTTCGGCAGGTACATTAGCGTGCCAGGAACCTGTCCATAAGTCCGTAGCCGTTTTCTATAAATATCCCGGTTTCAAGCGCCTGGAATTCGTCATAACCCGAAACGCCGGATGGTTTCTGACTGTCACTCCTGTATAATATGTACGGGACAGGATCGGACGTGTGAGTCCTGAGCTCCAGCGGCGTCGGGTGATCCGGCAGTACAAGCAGGCTGTAGCTGCCATATGATTCAAGGCCTTCCATTAACGGGCCAAGTATCATTGAGTCTATCAGCTCAATGGATCTTACCTTGTTTTCGGTTTCATACCTGTGGCCGCATTCATCAGGTGCTTCTATATGGATATAAACGAAATCCTTGCCATTTTTTAATTCTTCCAGAGCCGCCATGGCTTTGCCCCTGAAGTTCGTATGAATATTGCCGGTCGCTCCCTCGACGTCAACAGAATCCAGGCCTATGCATATCCCAAGTCCCTTTACAAGGTCTACCGCGGAAATAACGGAGCCGCTTACACCGTATTTTTCCGAAAAACCCGGGATGGACGGCTTTCTGCCTTCACCCCAGAGCCAGATGGAGTTGGCAGCGCGCAAACCCCTGGAGACCCTTGCCTTGTTGACCGGGTGACCGGAAAGTATTTCATAGCTTTTTTTCTGCATCAACAAAAACATGTCAGCATTGTCCCCTGAAGGCAGGTAACGGGCTATGTTTTTCCCCAGAATGTCGTGGGGAGGAGTTAATATCCTTTTACCTGAACCGTTTTGCCATACGAGGCAATGCCTGTAGCTTATTCCCGGATAAAACCTGATATGGTCGCTGGACAGGTGTCTGTTTATTTCACTAATCAATTCGGCGGCTTCCGGGGTGGAAATTTCATCCGAACTGTGATCTGCCATAACGGCTGTTTCGTAGCTGCCGTCAACGTCAAGGGTGACAAGGTTGCACCTGAAAGCAAGGTCGGTATCCTTGAGCTCTATGCCCATGCTGACAGCCTCCAGCGGTGACCGGCCGGTGTAGTATTTTTTTGGGTCGTATCCCATGACGGATAGATTTGCAACGTCGCTTCCGGGGTGAATACCCTCCGGTATTGTTCTTACCATTCCGGTCTCGCCGTTTGCCGCGAGAAAGTCCATATTGGGCTTACGTGCGCATTGCAAAGGAGTTTTGTTCCCAAGCCCGGGCACACGGTAATCCGCCATGCCGTCTCCCAGGACAACTACATATTTCATTTGATTACATATCTCCGTTCCAAGCCTTGAGTTAAGTTTACCGGCAAAAATCTTTTTACATTATAGCAAAAAAGAAGCATTATGGAAAGTACGGACACGGATGAACCGGCGGATACTATTCGTATGACATGGGCGGCAGGATATGGGGACGGGTTGCCAAACACCCATTCTCTGCATGATGCGGAAAATGTTCCAGCCCCCACACGAGGTAAAATCGCAAATTGCCCGTGTATAATTCTTCCTGTATAATATAAACATATTAGTCAAAGAGGTTTATTATCGCACCCTGGTATTGTACGGCTATTCTGAAGTCAGGCAGCACATGGCTGCCAAATTGAAGAAGACCGGCGAGGGACGGAAAATTATTATGATTGAGGATGGTTTTCAATAATGCTGGATGCATTCTCAAGGTTTGAATTGCTCGTAGGGCGAAAAGCGATAGAAAAGCTGAAATGCTCAAAGGTTGCCATATTCGGCGTAGGGGGAGTCGGAAGTTTTGTGGCGGAAGGGCTTGCAAGGGGCGGTGTAGGCAGATTTATACTGGTAGATGATGACCTTGTGTGCATTACAAACCTTAACAGGCAGATACACGCTACAATAAAAACCATAGGAAGGCCCAAGGTGGAAGTGATGAAGGAAAGGATCCTGGATATCAACCCGGATGCCGATGTAGAAACATATAAGCTTTTTTATCTTCCGGGGACGGTTCCGGGTTTTCTTGACGGGGACGTTGATTACATAGTGGACGCCGTCGACACGGTTGCTGCTAAGGTGGACATTGTCGTCAAGGCGAAAGAGAAGGGGATTCCCATTATTTCAAGCATGGGGACAGGAAACAAGTTTGACCCGACAAAACTAAGAATCGCGGATTTGAGCGAAACATCTGTCGACCCGCTTGCGAGGGTTATGCGAAAGGAACTTAGGGACAGGGGCATAACTTCACTTAAGGTGCTTTTTTCTTACGAGGCACCGGCAAAAACGGAAGATGGCGGTCAAAAGGCATGTGGCTATGAATGCACCGGTTGTGAGGGCTCTGAAAGAAAAAACGCAGGCAGGAGGAAAACACCGGGAAGCACGTCATTTGTTCCTCCGGCTGCAGGTTTGATTATTGCCGGTGAGGTTATCATGGACATAATCGGCAGGGGGGAAAGGGATGTTTGAAAAAAGGATTGCTATATTTACCGGGCATTTCGGTAGCGGGAAGACCGAAATTGCCGTCAATTACGCGGTTCAGCTCGCAGAGGCGGGAAAAATTGTTGCCATAGCTGACATGGATATAGTTAATCCTTTTTTCAGGACCGTGGATGCGAAAAGAATACTGGAGGATATGGGGATAAAAGTAATTGCTCCGCTGTATGCCAATACCAACGTGGATGTACCGTCATTACCTGCCGAGATAAATGCGCTGTTCGAGGACAAAAGCTACCATGTGGTCCTTGATGTCGGCGGCGACGACCTGGGGGCAAGGGTGCTTTCAAGGTATGCCGGGTTGTTCGCAAGGGAAGATTACACGCATTACCTGGTTATAAACACAAGACGGCCGATGACCAGGACTCCCCGGGAGATAGAAAAAATGATAATGGAGATTGAGTCCGCCTGCGGGCTTAAGGTGGACATGCTTGTGAACAATACTAACTTGCTGGGAGCCAGTACACCGGAACTGATTGAAGAGGCTTCCGGTATTATCGGAACAGTATCTCAAAAGCTTTCCATACCGGTGGGGTTAATCAGCGGCATGAGTGATGTGCTCCGGCAATACAAGGGGGACCCGGACATCGGGAGGCTGTATCTCAGGAAATTTATAAAACTTCCCTGGGAGTGAAATAAACCCGGGAGAATAATTAAACTTGATGCGGAACAAACCCGTGAACCGGTTAAACATGTGAGCGGGACAAAAGTGAAAGGATTGGTGTGTTTATGCAGAAGGCGGTTGAAATGGTAAGCCAGGGGCTGACATTGAGGGGCATGCTTCATATGCCGGACGAAAGGGAAGGCAATGTGCCGCTGGTTATTCTCTTTCATGGATTTACCGGCAATAAGATGGAGCCGCACTTTATTTTTGTAAAATTATCAAGAATGCTTGAAAAGAAAGGGATTGCAAGCGTAAGATTTGATTTCGGGGGAAGCGGGGAAAGCGACGGCGAATTTATTAATATGACTCTTTCAGGGGAGATAAGGGATGCCCATAACATACTTGATTATGTCAAGGAACTTGACGGGATTGATGCCGGAAGGATCGGATTAACAGGCCTGAGCATGGGCGGCGCGGTGGCCAGTGCATTGGCCGGCGAGAGGAGCGACGAAATAAAATGCCTGTGTCTCTGGGCGCCTGCAGGGAATATAGGCGAATTGTTAATGTCAGCCATATCGGAAAATGATATCCGCTTATTGCGCAAATATGGGTTCCTTGATTATGGGGGCTTTCTCATAGGCGCCAATTTTGTCGATGATGTTGCTAAGCTGAATATCTTTGAGACAGCAAAGAGATTTAACAAAAATGTATTGATATTGCATGGGGATGATGATAATACCGTACCGTTAAGCACTTCGGAAAGTTATCTTAAGTACTATGGTGAAAGGGCGGAGCTAAGGGTAATAAAAGGAGCCGGCCATACGTTCGCCAGCTTCAAGTGGGAAAAGGAAGTGCTGGACAGTACCGTGGACTTTTTCTGCAAAGAGCTGCTATAAGGATGTATGGACAATCGGCGGACAGGGCGGCTTGATTTGGGAGCAATCGGCAACAATCGCAACAATCGAGGTAACAATCGGGGTAATCCAACACCCCCAACACCCCACTTGCATTTGGATGGAATGAAGCTTATAATATTCTGGATTGCTATAATTTTGTGAGGTGCGGGATGGCAAAAGTTACTTTCAACGAAGAACGCTGTAAGGGCTGCAAGCTTTGTGTCTCTGTTTGCCCCAAGAAAATAGTTGTAATGGATACTGAGAAATTCAACCTTAAAGGCTTTCATCCTGCGACGGTGAAAGAAATGGACAAGTGTATCGGGTGCGCTTTCTGCGCAATTATTTGCCCGGATTGCGTAATAGAAGTAGAGAAGTGATTGGGGGAGCAATAAATGGGTGAAAAAGTATTGATGAAGGGGAACGAAGTAATTGCCGAGGCCGCACTGAGGGCTGGATGCAGGCATTATTTCGGGTATCCCATAACGCCCCAGACCGAGGTGGCACATTACTTCGCTAAAAAAATGCCCCAATACGGAGGTACTTTTATACAGGCGGAAAGTGAAATTGCAGCCATGAACATGGTTTATGGCGCGGCAAGCGCGGGCGCGAGAGTCATGACATCGTCATCCAGCCCGGGAATCAGCTTGAAGCAGGAAGCCATATCATATTGTGCGTGTGCCGAGCTGCCGGCCGTAATAGTTAATATTGTCAGGGCAGGACCGGGGCTTGGAGGAATATTGGCATCACAGTGTGATTATTTTCAGGCTGTAAAAGGCGGCGGCCACGGCGACTACAGGATGGTTGTCCTGGCGCCGTGCAGCGTCCAGGAACTGTATGAGCTGACCGTCGAAGCGTTTAATATAGCCGACAAGTACAGGACGCTCTGTATGATTATGGGCGACGGGATGCTCGGACAGATGATGGAGCCTGTCGAATTCAGGGACAGCGAAGAAATCTACCGGGCGGACAAGAGCTGGGCGGTCACAGGTACCGGAATGAATAGAGAGCACAATATCATCACTTCCATTTATATTGATCCTGAAGTGATGGAAAACCATAATCTCAAGCTGCAGGCCAAATACAGGAAGATAGCTGAAAACGAGACCAGGGCTGAGGTCGTAAATTGTGACGGGGCAGATATCATAGTAGCCGCTTATGGGACTGTTGCCAGGATTATAAAGAACGTAATAAAAATGGCCGAAAAAGAGGGAATTAAGGTCGGGCTGATCAGGCCTGTAACACTTTGGCCCTTCCCGTCGGCCGTGTTTGATAAGTATGCCGAAGTCCCGAAAGCCTTCCTGACGGTGGAGATGAGCGCCGGTCAGATGGTGGAGGATGTCAGGCTTTCGGTAAACGGCAGAAATCCGGTATATTTTCACGGAAGAATGGGTGGAATGATTCCCACTCAAAAGGAGATACTGGACAAGATCAAGTCAATTTTAGAAACCAAGGGAGATTGACAATGGCTAAAGTATTTCAAAAACCACATGCGCTGAAGGATGTCCAAATGCATTATTGCCCTGGTTGCACCCATGGCATCATCCACCGGCTTATAGCGGAGGTCATTGATGAGTTGGGTATAGAAGGGAGCACCGTGGGTGTTTCGCCGGTTGGCTGCTCATATAATAATTATCTGTACTTCAATTGTGATATGGTACAGGCAGCACACGGCAGAGCGCCGGCCGTCGCAACCGGGATCAAGAGGGTAAACCCTGATAATGTTGTCTTTACCTACCAGGGTGACGGCGATCTTGCTGCAATAGGAACGGCAGAAATAGTCCATGCTGCCAATCGCGGCGAAAAGATAACAACGATATTCATAAATAATGCGATATATGGCATGACGTCCGGTCAGATGGCTCCTACGACGCTGATAGGTCAGGTCACAACGACGTCTCCATTCGGCAGGAAGCCTGAAATTGAGGGATACCCGGTAAATGTATGCGAAATGCTTTCCACTTTAAAAGGAGCAGCCTACGTAGAGCGCGTATCGACCCATGACATCAGGAATATAAATAATGCCAGGAAAGCTTTAATGAAAGCATTTAAGGTTCAGCTTAAAGGCATTGGGTTTTCGCTGGTCGAAGTCCTCACCTCATGCCCTACCAACTGGGGCATGGATCCTGTCCGGGCATTAAAATGGATAGAAGAAAAGATGACACGTCAGTACCCGATTGGCAATTTCAAGGGAAAAGACCTGGAGGTGTAGGAGTTATGGCACAAGTTGACATTATCATTTCTGGTTTCGGCGGACAGGGCATACAGGCTGCAGGCAAGCTGCTGGCTTACGTCGGGATGCTGGAGAACAAGTTTGTATCGTTCCTTCCTTCATACGGTCCGGAGATGAGAGGCGGTACTTCAAATTGCCATGTTATCATATCAGACGAACCTATCGGGTCGCCTATATTAAACAGCGCAAATGTTGTTGTGGCAATGAACAGGCCGTCATTGGACAAATTTGAGAGTTTCCTCGTGCCCGGTGGTGTTTTGCTGTCAGACTGTTCCCTGGTAAACAGGAGCGTATCGCGCAAGGACATAAAGGCAATCGAGATACCTGCATCCCGGATTGCTTCTGACATGGGCAACCGGGCATTTGCGAATATAGTTATGCTTGGCGGGCTAATTTCGGAAACAGGCGTTGTTTCACCGGAATATTTTGAAAAAGGCTTGGAAATGATACTGCCTAAGAATAAGCATTACTTGATTCCTGATGAGATGAAAGCCCTCCGGCTGGGCATGAATTATTCTTTTGCTGACGCAAAGGTATAAAGGTATAATATTTGCCACATCCCGGTATAAAACCTGCGGCTTTATTGAACACGCACAACAGGTTGCGGTCTGAACGTGTAGGATACATCTTCAAAAGTATATCCGTCAAATTTGTGTTCGTGCATGTTGTTGATTTCCAGCATGCCATCCATCTTGTGGATATGGCCGTTTTCCGTTTTTATCGGCATTCCTGTAGAACCGAAGAAATAATGCGTGTGATTCCGGTATGATGAAACGCCATAATAAAAGTGAAAGTGCAAGCTTTCCACGCCCAACATATTACCGGTATAACCGTAAAGCATATGATTATGTCCATTGCTATTCCGGCAGTCAAACCTGTATTTATGCATATGGAATTTCATAGTAAACCTCCGGATCATATTCTTTGTCTTATGTTATGCACAAATCTGAAGATTATTAGATGTATGATTTGTAAATAATAACTGTTAGCTTTATCACTAATGTGGTATATATAAGTATAAAATAATTCTTGAAATTGGGAGGTTGTTATGAAAAGTCTAAAAGGCACTAAAACCCTTGAAAATCTTATGAAAGCATTTGCGGGAGAATCGCAGGCACGTAACAGGTATACCTACTATGCCTCGATTGCTGCCAAAGAAGGATACAAGCAAATTGAGGCGATTTTCCATGAGACTGCCGATAATGAGAAAGAACATGCCAAGAGGTTTTTTAAGCTTGCTCTGGCGGGCATGGAAGGAGAAGAACTTCCGGTTCCGGTTGATATAGCTGCAGACTACCCGCTTGCGATGGGAAACACACTTGAAAACTTGAAATATGCCGCAATGGGCGAGAACGAGGAATGGGAAAAATTGTACCCCGAGTTTGCCAAGGTGGCTGAGGAAGAAGGCTTTGATGAAATTGCGTCGACATTCAGAATGGTAGCCAAGGTGGAAAAACATCATGAAGAAAGATATAAAAAGCTGTATGACAATGTGAAGGAAGGTAAGGTTTTCAAGAAGGACAAACCAGTAGCCTGGATTTGCAGGAACTGCGGATATGTGCATGAAGGAATCAGCGCTCCGGAAATGTGTCCATCATGCATACATCCCCAGTCATTTTTCGAGCTGCTTAAGGAAAACTATTAAGATTACCAGGCAGCATTGTGGAGCATCATACAGGGAACGGCTTTTAACACCAAAATCAAGCCAAATACACCGGATGCGGGTCAAAGTACAAGAAAATACCACAGTGTCTAAACCCGATATACCTAAAAATATTCAAACAACCAAAATCACACCCGCGTCCTATTCGGCAAAATCCGCCATCCGAGGCGGATTTTCTTTATTAGTGACACGTCAAGTCAATAGTGCTATTATATATCTTAACGGTTAATTTTTATAAGTAATCTAGGGAGAGAAAAGTGAGACCTGTCAAAATAGTTATAATTGTATTATTGATTTTATTGCTTGCCGCGGCGGTATACATAGCAATATATGGTAACGGCGTTTTCAGACAACCGGCGGACGCGCTCGAAACCGCTTCTTTCGAAACAGCTCCTTCAGAAACACATGACGGAGACGGTAACAGCGAAAACGGGGATAATGCCGAAAATACAGTTCAAAACACACAGGCAGCAAATACAACACCGCAGACTGTTGATTCGCCCCCAGCCTTTAATGAGGAACCCAGTGAGCCTGAGGTCCGTTTTATGGCAATCGGGGATATTATGCTTGGCAGGGGTGTGGGCGCGAGGCTAAGGAAAGCGGGCGGTTACCATAAGGCATTCGAGAAGGTTTCTTTTTATCTCAATATGGGAGATGTTGTATTTGCCAACCTTGAAACACCGCTGACAGCGAGCAGCCATGGGCTGGACAAAAACCGCAAAATTGTTCTGAAGGCCGAACCTGAATCAGTTGTTGCACTGACAAGCGCCGGGATTAATCTCGTGAGTCTTGCGAACAACCACATAATGGATTATTACGAAAAAGGCCTTATGGATACTATAGAACTGCTTGACCTCAATAACATAGCATATGCTGGAGCCGGGGAAGATATCGATGAAGCGAGAAACCCGGCTATTATTGAAAAAAACGGCTTGAAAATCGGACTCCTGGCGTATACTGATATGGCGGAGCTTGTATTTGCCGGCAATCCGTATCTATCTTTTGCAGCCGGAAATGAGAAATCCGGGGTCGCGCCGAGGAAATACGAGATTGTCATGGAAGATGTATCAAAAGCAAGGGAGCAGGTGGATTTGCTTGCCGTTTCGTTGCACTGGGGAATAGAAGAAAGTTTTAAAATAGCGCCCGAGCAGGTGGAGTTTGCCCGAAACCTTATAGATAATGGCGTGGACTTGATACTCGGCCATCATCCACACCAGTTTCAGGGCATTGAAATGTATAAGGGGAAGCCAATAATATACAGCATGGGTAATATATTATTTGACCAGAATGATCCGGAAAACATGGAATCTTTTATAGTCGATATGCGGTATGAAGGAAACGAGCTTAAGGAGTTTACCGCAATTCCGGTCAGGATTCTTGAAAAATCATACGTAGAGATACAGGAGGGTGAAGACGCGGTAAATATACTTGAAAGACAGGCCGAACTGTGCCGGAAACTCGGTACAAATCCCGCAATTGATAACGGGAAACTGGTAATAGAAGTAGCCGGTGATTAACATCTCCTGCGATGGTCACAGTTTTTCCTGATGTCATAAGAAACCGCCTTCAAAGATTATTTTGCTATTCCCGGTATTGCCATAATGTTTTGTCATGTTCAGCGGAATGGGGATTAGTACCCGGTGTGGTGATATTTGCCCGTGTCATGGGTTGTCTGCGGCCAGCCTTGCATTTATGGACGGTGCGATGAAGGCTGCTGCTGAAAAAAGGATGAAATCCTTGATAATGTAAGGCAGGTTGACGGTTAGTAAAAACAGGAATCCAACCTTACTGTCGCCCAGGTAAAATCGCATAATTACAAGCATGTAGCATATGCCGGCAGAGTATATAACCAGCAATCCCGCCATCAGCGCCGAGAAGCATCCCGCGACAGTACGCCTGCCCATTTTTTGCAATAACAACCCTATAACATATGACCCGCCGATGAATCCAAGTATAAAGCCGAAGCTTTTATTGAATATATAAGTTATGCCGCCGCCACCGGCAAATATGGGAATGCCGGCCAGACCAAGCGCCGTGTATATGAGCATTGAAAGGGCGCCAAGTTTCGGACCGATGATTATGCCGGCCAGGGCACAGATAAGTGTCTGCAGTGTCACCGGTAACAAGGGGAAGGGTATCCGGATATACGTACCTGCTATCATCAGTGACGTAAACATCGCAGTTACAATCAGATCTTTTGCTGTTAATTTCATATACAGACTCCTTGGACAGTGGAATTAATCATGATGATAAGATAATACACAAGTGCGCAAATGTCAACCTCAATAATAGCAGGGTTGACAATTTAAATGTATATTTTATTCTGGCAAACTGGCTATAATCGTGATATAATTTATTGCAGCAAAATTGAATCCCTCGCGTGGGGACGTAGCTCAGCTGGGAGCCCGAGTTGGGCGCTCAGCAGGCCCCGCAATAACAATTCAATAAATGTGGGGACGTAGCTCAGCTGGGAGAGCGTACGGTTCGCATCCGTAAGGTCGAGAGTTCGATCCTCTTCGTCTCCACCAATCAATAACAGGACAAAAGGACTTGAGCCCTGATGGTTACAGTCCTTTTGTTTTTGCTGTAAAAAAGGCTCTTTTATTATGGTTCATGCGTTTGATTCCGCAATAAATTGCATGAAATTGGCAATAATGAACTAAGCAGAAGTTTGAACAGAGTTGTACGCATAAATATCAGTTATCTATTGTATGATACATAAAAAAATGGTATGCTTATAGCGTTTGATAAATAATTGTCACAAAAAAGGGAATGATGATGAATAATGACTGTTACACTAGCTGAATTTTTGAAGCAGCTTCTTTCGAACCCAGCCTTGGTTATAACATCGTTGCTGACATTGGGAGTTATACTGGTTAACGGATGGACCGACGCTCCAAATGCCATCGCTACTTGCGTTTCAACCCGTTCAATCGGCCCCCGGCCGGCAATAATAATGGCGGCTGTATTCAACTTTCTCGGCGTATTCGTCATGACATTGTTCAACTCAATGGTAGCAAAAACAATCTACAATATGGTTGATTTCGGAGGAGATACCCATGATGCCTTAATAGCGTTATGCGCGGCGCTTATTGCAATAGTCCTTTGGGCGACGGCGGCATGGTGGTTTGGCATACCCACCAGTGAAAGCCATGCGCTGATAGCCGGTGTGAGCGGCGCGGCAATTGCTTTGCAAAGGGGCATAGGCGGTATAAATTTCAGTGAATGGGTAAAAGTTATTTATGGGCTCGGGCTGTCACTGTTTTTAGGATTTCTGTCAGGATGGCTGATCGTTAAAGCGACGGAGAAAATTTTCAGAAGAATTGACCGGAGGAAAGCTAATACATCATTTGGGTATGCACAGATTGCAGGCGCAGCCGGTATGGCTTTCATGCACGGCGCGCAGGATGGACAGAAATTCATGGCTGTGTTCATGCTTGGCATGTTTCTTGCGCAGGGAAAAGCTGATGCGGGAGGATTTGTAATTCCCTTGTGGCTGATAATTCTCTGTTCCCTGGTAATGGCACTTGGTACGTCAGTCGGCGGCATGCGCATAATTAAATCCGTGGGAATGGACATGGTAAAGCTTGAAAAATACCAGGGGTTTTCTGCCGACCTGGCGGCTGCCTTCTGCCTGTTTTTAGCATCAGTGCTGGGACTGCCGGTCAGCACCACGCATACCAAGACAACGGCGATAATGGGTGTCGGAGCGGCAAAGCGCATATCATCGGTAAACTGGGGCGTAGTAAAGGAAATGCTGCTTGCCTGGTTGCTGACGTTTCCGGGATGCGGTTTGATTGGGTTTTTAATGGCTCTGCTATTTATTAGAATATTCTAATGCTATAAAAATATAATTGTTAGGGAAGGAAGATTATGTTTAGAAAAAAGGATGTTAATTATTTTGAAACTTTTGTAGAATTGGCAAGCTATACCTGTAAAGCGGCAGATTTGCTGAACAATATTATGAACAACTACGATGCGGAAAAGCTGCAGGAAAAAATGAAGGAAATGCACGTTATTGAACACAGTGCGGATGAAGCCAGGCACAGGATGATAAGAAAACTGGCAAAAGAATTCATTACTCCTATTGAACGCGAAGACATCATGGCAATGGCGGATTATATAGACACTGTCACGGATACGATTGAGGACGTATTAATGAGGATGTACATGTATAATATAAGAAAAGTAACCGACCATGCCCGAAAAATGAGCGATATAATAGTACAATGCTGTAATTCTTTGAAAATAGCGCTGGAAGAATTCAAAAATTTCCGCAAGTCGTCTAAACTGCATGATTTGATAATTGAAATCAACAGGTTGGAAGAGGAAGGGGATGTAATATTTACAGAAGCCACCAGGAAACTGTACGTGAATAGCACGGATTACAAGGAATTGGTTGCATGGGATACGACGTATCATTACCTGGAAAAATGCTGCGATGCTTGTGAAGATGTTGCGGACGTTATAGAAAATGTCATTATGAAGAATTCCTGATCTTAACATCTAATCATGTTAGGGGGGAACAATGATGTTGGAAGACATTACCAGGAGTCTCGTTGCTATTGGTTTTGATGATGCCGTATCAGAAACCGTGATAACGTTGATAATGGCGGTTATTGTAATTTTATTATGCCTGCTGGCCGATTTTGCAGCAAAAAAAGTCATACTCAAACTTGTAGTGAACCTTGCGAAAAAAAACAAATACCAATGGGATGATATAATCATCAAACACAAGGCGTTTCACCGTATTGCCCGCGTGACGGCGCCGCTGCTTGCTATTATTTTTTCATCGCAGTTTCCTGACTATGAAGTATGGATACGCAGGTTTGCGACTGCCTATATCGTATTCATTTTTCTTCTGGTAATCGATTCATTGCTTAAAGTAGCTGATGAAATATATAGGACGTTTGAAGTTTCAAAGACAAGGCCTATCAAGGGATTGCTGCAGGTTGTCAAAATCGTGGCGTTTATTGTAGGCGCTGTCATTATAATTTCAACACTCATCGGGAAAAGCCCGGCTATCTTGCTTGGCGGCTTTGGTGCTCTGTCTGCCGTGCTTCTCCTTGTTTTCCAGAGTTCCATACTTGGATTTGTTGCCGGTATCCAGCTTATATCAAATGACTTGATACGCATAGGTGACTGGATACAGATGCCTAAGTATGACGCCAACGGCACTGTTATCGATCTTACGCTGACTACCGTAAAAGTGCAGAATTTTGACCGGTCAATAACATCAATACCGGCAAACGCGCTTATGTCCGATTCCTTTAGGAACTGGCGCGGGATGAAAATGGCAGGGGTTCGCAGGTTTATCCGGGCTATTTCTATTGACATTAACAGTATTTCTTTTTGTGATGATGATGCGCACAGCACCAATGTCGAAGCTTTCCGCACATACATATTCGACTATCTTAAGAATCACCCGGGCCTTAATAAAGACATGACCGTGATGGTAAGGCAGCTTGATCCTTCACCAAACGGTTTGCCGATTGAAATTTACGGGTTTGCCAATACCACTGAGTGGGTAGAATTTGAAAAGATACAGGCAGGAATTATCGACCATATGCTGGCTGCGCTGCCACAGTTCGGACTGCGTGCATTCCAGAATCCGACGGGACATGATGTGGCATCTCTGCGTAAATGAGGTGAGGGAAGATTGAAAACTATTGTATTAACCGGTGGAGGCTCTTCCGGGCATGTGACACCGAATATAGCTTTATTGCCGGGGCTGAGACGTGCAGGATATACAATTCATTACATAGGGTCGCACTCCGGGATTGAAAAGCAGCTGATAGAAAAGGAGGGCATCCCATACCACTCAATCAGTACCGGAAAACTTCGCAGGTATTTCGACCTTAAAAATATTACCGATGTTTTCAGGGTAATTGCCGGACTCAGACAAGCATACGTGCTGCTAGGGAAAATAAAGCCCCTTGCTGTATTCAGCAAGGGCGGTTTTGTGTCATGCCCTGTTGTCTGGGCAGCCTGGCTTAGAGGGATTCCTCCGGTTATTCATGAGTCCGATATTACCCCGGGGCTTTCGAACAGGTTATCCATGCCCTTTGCAAGAAAGGTATGCTATACGTTTCCCGAATCGGAGCCTCATATACCGCCAGGAAAGGGAATAAGGACAGGGATGCCCATAAGGGAAGGCCTTTTGGCGGGGAGCCGCGCGGAAGGAAAAAAAATCTGCGGTTTCGGCAATGCAAAACCGGTTGTCCTGGTTATGGGAGGCAGCCTTGGGTCCGAAAGGATCAACAGTGTTGTGCGGAATACACTTGATATCCTGTTAAAGGACTTCAACATCTGTCACATATGCGGAAAAGGTAATTTAAGCAGGGAGTTGGAGAACATGACAGGGTACAGGCAATTCGGGTATGTTAATGAAGAACTGCCTCATTTATACGCGCTGGCTGATTTGGTGGTATCAAGGGCTGGAGCCACGGTGCTTTGTGAAATACTGGCCATCGGAAAGCCAAGCCTTCTTATTCCGCTGTCAAGAGCAGCGAGCAGGGGAGATCAGATACAAAACGCCGCCTCATTTGAGAAAAACAAGTACGGTATGGTATTGCCTGAAGAGAATCTTAACGGCGAATCTTTCATAAAAGCGATATATGAACTAAAAGCCTCAGCATCAACCTTTACCGAAGCAATGAAGAAAAATCCGCATGTCAATGGAACATCAGCGGTGCTTGAGACACTGGAAAGTGTAATAAACGGGTAGTATTGGTGTTTACATTAATAGCGTCCGGTTGTTCCCTTCAATCAATGAGTTGCATTTGCAGATGATATCGTTCGCATCCCGCCTTATTGCTTCAGATGGGATACAATCGATATTGCTTGCCAAAAACCGGATTTTTAACTCGGTAAAGTTTACAAACTCTTCATAAGTTATCCTCTGTTTTTTATACATCTCATGTATGACCTTCAGCATTAGTACGGCGCATTCAGTTAACTCGGATAACATATCATTACCTCTTTTATTTTTATTTTCTACATAAAAATATCATTAATTGGGATAAATGTCAATCAATATTAATATATTCCCGGTTCATTATCCCGCGGAAAGAGGCACATCAAGCTTGTAAGATTCGGGACAGGGCATTAAGAGAGAAACTTTCTGTTGCTTTATCGAAAAAAGAAATTGCGGCATTCAAAAAGAAATATTAAATCTTTGATAAAAGAAAAAAATTATGATTTAATAAATAGTAAAATTATGTATGGCAGGTGATGACAATGTTCAGCAAAATAAGCAACTATGTGACAGACATGATTTACGACACATTGCCCGGAATAGAGCCGGAAAGGCGCGAGGTTATCGAATACGGCGTATACATGACAGTCTCGGAATTAGTCAAACTCATTGTAACGATAATTGTATCCGCTTTTATCGGTGTCGTTCCGCATGTATTGTGCGTGACAGCCGTGTTCGGAGTGCAGAGGATGCTGCTCGGAGGAGTACATGCCAAGTCACATTGGGGCTGCATGATTTCCCATTCTGCCATCGTATTCAGTATAGTGGCTCTGTCATTTGTTTCATATGTGGACAGGCTGTATCTTATGATACTGATTGTGCCTTTCTCGTATATCACTGCATATAAGTACGCGCCTGCAGATTTGCCGCAGAAGCCGGTCAAGTCGAAAAGGCAGAGGAAGCAGCTCAGGGCGGGCGGATACATGCTGATGGCCGCTCTGTTTACAGCGGCGTATTTCCTGGACAGGACATGGTCAAATCTCATACTTTTTACATGCTTCATACAGTCAGCCTTAATGACACCATTGGCATACAGGATCACAAAAAACAAATATGGGAAGGAGGAGGCATCGGCATGAAGAAAAATTACCTGAAATTCCTCATTTGCTCGGCAGCTATGATCGGCGTATTTTTGGCATCTACACTTTCGACATACGGATGCTGGTTCTGGTTCTTGCACCAGAGAGAGTGCCCGAAAGCCTTAATAAGTGAAGATTGAGAAGGGGTTCACGACCCCTTTTCGGCTAATATCTCCAATGTCTGGGTAAAAACATTGTCATCGACGCTTGTAGTAAGAAGGATATTATCATACTTGTCTACTATTTGCCTGGCAATTGCCAGCCCCATGCCCCTGTTCTCTCCTTTTGTCGAGTAGCCTTCCTTATATATGGCTTTGATGTCCGGCGTGTCAAGGCAGCCGTTCGAAATCGATATTTCGGTACCCTTTTGGCTTTTACGCACTAAAATATCAACTTTTTTTGTAGCTTTTACGGCTTCTTCAATCGCATTGTCAAGGAAAATTCCGACAATTTCGCACAGCTCCGAGATTTTTACTCCGGGTATGTTTTCGATCTCCCCGATTACGCTTAATTCTACTTTTATGCCTTTTTCAGATGCCAGGTTCATTTTTGAGGAGATTATTCCGAAAAGGCCTGCGTTCTTAATGCTGTAAATCTCCGTGCTGCTCCCATGATCGGTGTTATGCGCGATCATCTCGGAGACGTATTGCTTAAGCTCGTCTATTTTGTTCATTTTCAGCATCGAGAAGATAACGGTAAGGTTGTTGTTCCAGTCGTGCTTGATCCTTCGAAGGTCGAAGAGGGTGTTTCGGAGAGATTCGTTGTAGAATTTCTGCTGTGCCAGTTCCTCTTCGTTGATAGCTTTTTTTAGGGTGTTGAACCATACCAATATGATGAATATACAATATAATATTGTTACAATTGAGACGATGGCATAAGCAGTAAAATTAAAAACGTCCATGTATATGTGCAAAGCAAAGGAAGCGGTAATCACTAACACTGTGAAAGCGGTCAATATGTAAAGGAATTTATTGCGATTAACAACCATGATATAATTCTTAAATGGTTTAATAATTAATAAAAGTAAGAGTGCGAAGATATTTGCAGATATGTTACCTAAGAGTGGTAAGATGATATTTGTATGAACTGATTTTATAAGCAAGTCGTTTATGAAATAGCTTGCTACCATTGATACTAATGCATCTCCTATTGCCAGCCCAATTACATATATTGCGAAAGCAATAAACGATTGTAGCAATGTTACTCTTAATAAAATCATAATGATAAGTAAGCCCACGACAATTAGAATTATCGGTTTGAATGCCAGGTAAGCAAATTGGGCAGAAACAAATCCGGTTACTAGGCTAAAAACGGTTGCAAATACAAGTTTTCTTTTAATACTTATTTTAAAGCCGAATATCGAACGAAAGAAATAAATAATCAGTACTGCGCCAATAGACGAGGAAATAGTATTAATTAATAAATACTCACAATTCATATACTCTGCTTCTCCTTTCAACGCTGTAGAAACCAGGGGCGAATTTAATGCCAAGCTTGCATTTAAACCCGTTGGTCAAAGCTATACACTTGCCTTTTTTATCGACGTAATCTATATAATCCTTATTGATTACTACAGATCTGCGGCACTTTACAAACCGGGGATCATCCAGCCTCAGGACTAGAGAATCAAGGCTGTCATACACTTCCATTACCCGGTTTGACGTATGGATGATTGTTTTCGTGCCTTCTCTCTGCATATAGATTATGGTATCTAGCGGTACATAATAAATGCGCGACCCGGAATTTATATCAATTATCCTTTTACTGTTTTCGCGCATTTCTAATTCTTTATTCAGCTTTACCAGGCATTTTTCAAGGTTGCGTCCGACAGGCTTTGTGATAAAGTGATACGCATTGACATCAAATGCCTGTTGTATGAATTCGAGCATGCCGGTGCAGAAAATTATCTCAACGCATATGCCTTCCTTGCGCAGGCATTTGGCAACGTAGAGACCGTTGACATCCGACTGAAGGTTGATGTCGATTATACAAACGTTGACCGACTGCCTTCGCACTTCCCTGATAAATTCCTTGTATTCCGTAGTTAATATTACGATCTCGCCTCTTATATTATTTCTTTTTAACCATACGGGAATTGTCTGTTCGTATTCCTCAAGAAGCTTTATATTGTCATCGAGAATGGCAATAGACAGCAATTATCTCACCCCTTTGCAAACATAAGAATGAATAACCTGTATACTTAAACAGAACCCGCGTTTCTCCTGAGCAACCGTTTTTTGCACACGGAAGAAAAGTATTAAGCAATCTATTTATGTAATTAAGTATAGTATACTATTGTAAAGAGTTCTTGAAAAGGGATAAAATATAATAGTTTTGTCCATGGCTTTGACAATTGGATTTAAGGCCTTCCGTAGTCACAAAAATGCGATGTTGTCTTTTTGACTTAATAATATAAAAGAAAAGTTTACATAGAAAACCCGTGTGACTGCCAGCTTGTTAATCCGGGTTTTTAATGTGACAGAGAAGAGCTGAATGTATGTTGGTAATTACAGCCGCAAAATAGGAAAGGCTTTGAAAATCAGGCATACAGAAAAAGGATGTCCGTTTTTCGTAAAGCCTTAAATAATTACGACAAGGCGGTTTTATACTTGATTCAACCGCGGCAGCATCCTCCGCAGACATCTATGTTCGGGCATCCGTTGCCAGATGACTTTCTTGATTGTATGATGTTTACATTTGAAAATACGGTTTCCAGTTCATTACTTCCGCATTTGGGACATTTTATCCGCTTGTTTTCCCTGTCATCCATGGAAGCCATGATGTTGAATACTTCACCGCATTTGCATTTCAAATCGTAAAAGGGCATGTTGATCACCTCTGGCTGAATTCATGTATATTGTAGCATTTCAAGAGATCTGTTTCAACATATCCCTGATTGGCAGACATATGCAAAGGGTGCATCCTTCGGGCGGGGCAGGCTAAAAAAGAAAATGGTGTTGACAAGTACGGCAGGAAGCCATTATAATATGATAGTGTCAATCATGCGCCATTAGCTCAGTTGGTAGAGCACCTGACTCTTAATCAGGGTGTCCCGGGTTCGAGTCCCTGATGGCGCACCAAAGCAAAAAATGCTTAAAGCCACCTGTCCAGGTGGCTTTTTATTGATTGACAATAACTTAGCCTATTTTGCCAGCTCTCAGCTCTCACTTAATATAGCTTGTTATTGCCACGACTCAGGTCATTTCTTTCTTAGTGTCGTCGACAATGCTGACTTTGAATTTCTGATCCCTGGAAGCATTGTTTACCGTCCAACTGGCGGTGCCTGTATACTGCCTGTTGACCAGTTCGGTTCCATCATATAACTTTGTCCCGCCCGCAGGAAGGGAGCGGGGCGCATGTACTTCATTCCAGTTCGCTTATCCTGTTTAATGCGCATATGATGGCCTTCAGTGACGCCGTTGTTGTATTCCGGTCCTTACCGACGCCGAAAATGCTTTTTCCACCGCCGTTTTCCAGTTGAATGTATGCCACGGCTTCGGCATCGGCACCGCTGGACAGGGCATGCTGTTCATATGACTCGAACCGGTACCTGGAAATCTTTGTGTTCTTTAGCGCGTTAAAAAACGCTGATATAGGGCCGTTTCCTTGTCCCGTCAATTTCTCTGTTTTATCGTACATAACAAGTTCCACGCAAATAGTCGCATCACTTCCCTTGCTCTCTACCCGGTAATCCAGCAGCCGGTACGGGCCCTCAACATCAAGGTAAGTCTCTTTGAATACTTCCATAATCTCTTCGGGGGAGAGTTCCTTGCCGGTGGCATCAGATTTTTGCTTTATTACCCTGCCAAATTCAGGGTGCATCGGTTTGGGCAGGTGATACCCGAATTCATGCTCCATGACAAATGCGACGCCGCCTTTGCCTGACTGGCTGTTAATCCTGATAATCGCTTCATATTGTCTTCCGATATCGGCAGGGTCGATTGGAAGATAAGGTACATCCCAGTATTCCGGTTTATTCTCCCTGGCATAACGAAATCCCTTGTTGATTGCGTCCTGGTGGGAACCGGAAAAAGCTGTGAAGACCAACTGGCCCGCATACGGATGTCTTTCATGAACTGTGAGACCGCTGCACTCTTCGTATATCCTTATTACTTTATTCATATCCGTAATGTATATGCCGGGATCTATACCCTGGGAATACAAATTCATGGCCAGAGTAATAATGTCCACGTTACCGGTGCGTTCACCGTTGCCAAAAAGTGTCCCTTCAACACGATCGGCACCGGCTAAAACGGCCAGCTCTGTTGCTGCTACTGCGGTCCCGCGGTCATTATGCGCATGAACGCTGAGAATTATGCTGTCCCTGCAGCTGATGCGATTGCCGAACCACTCGATTTGGTCAGCATAAACGTTTGGCGTGGACATTTCGACAGTCGCCGGAAGGTTGATGATTACCTTCTTTTCAGGTGTAGGCTGCCATACATTTAAAACGGCTTCACAAATTTCCAGGGCAAAATCCATCTCGGTGCCGGTGAAACTTTCAGGGGAATATTCCAGCATGATATCTGTGTCGGTGTCCCTGCTCATTTGTTTAATCAAGCGAGCGCCGTCCAATGCTATTTTGATGATTTCGGCTTTGTCTTTCTTAAAAACAATCCGGCGTTGTTGTTCCGAGGTTGAGTTGTAAAGGTGTACGATTGCCTGCCGGGCACCTTGTATAGATTCCATTGTTTTTTTAATCAAATGTTCACGCGACTGTGTAAGCACCTGTATTACCGTGTCTTCGTCCAAAAGCCCGTTTTCAATAATCTTACGGACAAATCGGAAATCGGTGTTGGATGCGGACGGAAACGCAACTTCAATTTCTTTGAACCCAAGTGTTTTTAAGAGCCTGAACATTTTCAGCTTCTTTTCCACGCTCATGGGAACCGGAAGTGCCTGGTTGCCGTCTCGCAAATCCACACTGCACCATATCGGCGCTTTTTCTATAGTATTGTCAGGCCATTTTCTGTTCTCAAGCTTCAATGGCTGATATTTTCTGTACTTTTTCCAATTCATTATAGACCCTCCCTTGTTATATGCGGTAAGTCAGCATGCTGCTTTTATGATTAACCGCGTGGATTATTTCAGCTTTTTTAACCTGCGGTTTCTATATATAAAAAAACCCTTTCATCTCTTTAGTTTAAGAGACGAAAGGGTTTTCCGCGGTACCACTCTTGTTTATTCCGTAAGGAATACACTTTGCCGGATACCGATACGACACTCTGATTCTAAAAAAACCCTTCGCCAAAAGAGACGAAGGGTTTTTGATGACCACTCTTTTGCTCCAGATACGGGTATGCCATACCGATATCCTGCCCCGATAACGGTGGGCTTCCGTCCGATCCTACTGCTAATTTCAGAGGGAAACTCCGGGGCCAGTTCAATACCGTTCTCCTGCTGCTTCACACCGGCCAGCAGCTCTCTGAAAGGTTCCTGGTACTTACTATTCCCCTTCATTGTCTTTCAAATTTTTAATCCATATTAACACAGAATACAATTAGTGTCAAACATATTTTTTTATTTATGAAAGTTTTGTGAACCGTTTATGATATTGTCTTAATAACCCGTCAGTAATTTTGTCTTAACTTGATGAGGTGTATAATGACCTTATATCAAAAATATAGGGTGGGAATGATGAGGAGGATTGAGTTGGCTGCAGAAGGAGAAAAGAAGTATGAGGTAATAAAGGAACTGGTTGAACAAAATGGAAACAAAAACAGGGCGGCAAAAAAGCTTGGTTGCACAAGGCGCAGTATTGACCGGTATATAAAGGGCTATAAAACTTATGGCAAGGAATTTTTTGTGCATGGCAACAGCGGGCGCAAACCTGTACACGCGCTTAGTGACGAGGTAAAGGAGTCAATTATTGATCTTTACAGGACTAAGTACTACGATGCAACTTACCAGCACTTTACGGAGTTGCTTCAGGAATTTGAAGGTATAAAAGTTTCCGAGGCTGTAGTCAGAAAACTACTCATGGCGCAATATCTTCTATCTCCTCAGGCTACCAAGAAGACGAAGAAAAATGTTAGAAAGCTTTTAGAAGAGATGAAAAAGGCAGCTGCCACTTCCCGGGAGGAAAAAAGGATTCAGGCACTGATTGTCGATATTGAAGATGCTCATGCCAGACGTCCGCGTTGTGCATACTTTGGAGAAATGCAGCAAATGGACGCATGCATATATCCGTGGTTTGGAGGCGTACAAACCACGCTTCACATAGCAGTAGACGATGCGACTGGGACGGTTACGGGCGCCTGGTTTGATAGGGCAGAAACCCTTAATGGCTATTACAATGTGTTCTGGCAGATATTGATGGACTATGGCATACCGCTCATGTTTTATACGGACAGGAGAACAATATTTGAATTCAAGAAAAAAGGGGGCGGGCTGGACGAAAACGATACTTATACACAATTTGCATATGCCTGCAAGACACTCGGCGTTGAGATTAAGACAACTAGTGTATCGCAAGCAAAGGGGCGTGTAGAGCGCATGTTTTGGACATTGCAGTCTCGTCTTCCTATACTGTTAAGACTTGCGGGTGTAACCACTATAGAACAGGCAAATGAATACCTTAAACAGTATCTTCCTCGATTAAATAAGCGGTTTGCCCTTGACCACAGTCGCATGCAATCCGTGTTTGAAGACAAACCTACACAGGAGAAAGCAAATCTCACTCTGGCTATACTGACCAGGCGTACGGTAGATAGCGGTCATTCTATCAGATTTTTCAACAAATATTACCGCACTGTCAATCAAAGCGGTATTCCCGTTTATTTTTACAAGGGCACTGAGGGGCTTGTTATACGTACTTTTGATAATAGCCTGTACTTTAGTGTAGAAGATCAGGTCTATGCTTTGGAAGAAATTCCTGAATATGAGCATACGTCCCGGAACTTTGATTTCAAGAAATCAAAGGTAAAACCAATCGCAAAGTACATTCCTCCCATGAACCATCCATGGAGGAAAAGCTCATTTGATAAGTTCAGGCAAAAACAAAGTCACCGTGCTGATCTGAAAACAGGAACGTAAGCAAGCCAGAGTATACCCTTCGCCAATTGTTGTGATTTAGTGTATAATGTGAATCACTAGGGAGGAGGGTGTACCATGGCATCAAATCCTATTTATGAGTTTTATGCACAATTGAGGGATTACCAACCTAAAATATGGCGCAGGTTTCAGGTTGTTAACAATATTACTATGGCTCGCTTGGGTTACATTCTGATGACGTTGTTTGAAATGCAGGCAAGCCACCTGTTTCGCATCGAAGTGCCTTTTAAAGAGAACTTAATTACATCTCTTCGTAAAAGGCTTGGTGATAGTGAGTACAATAAGTTATTTGCAGACGAGCCATTTAACGATATTGAAGAGAATGGAATATTTGAAATCATTACAGATGATACATACCTTTACCGGGATGAGGATGAGAAAGTTTATGACATTACTGAGCATAAATTAAAGCATGTCATAACAGCGCCGGATTCCAGATTGGTATTCGTCTATGATTTCGGCGACAACTGGATTGTAGATGTCACCCTTGAACGGGTATTCAATGATGCTGACCTACCGGGAAGACTTCTCCCGCGCGTACTTGAAGGAGAAGGATATGGTATTATTGAGGATTGTGGTGGTATAGGGGGACTTGTAAATTTGGCCAAGGCCTTTAAGAAAAAAATGGGCAAGGAATACGATGCATACCGGGAATGGCTGGGTTTAGATGATTTAGACCTAAAGCGTTTTGATATTAATGACATGAATTTTAGGCTCTTGAAAGTTCCTCGCATATATGCAGACATTTATGAACGTAATCTGGAACCCACAAAGCAATCGATGGATATTCTTGAGCGGAAGTATCTTAAACCCTAAAAAAGGTGTTTACTAAATGATTATCCCGAGACACGATGTCGAATAAGTATGCTTCCGGCTTGTTTCAGTATATGCTTACAGCTCTAAAAAGCCCTTTTTGCCTAGGCTTGAGGATAAAAAGGGCTTACCTTTTTGATAGGGTATTTCCCAGCTAATGATACTTAAATTGCAAGACAAAATCACAAACGCTTGACAACATATTTTTTTATTTATGAAAGTTTCGTAGATTGCAAGTTTAATGAAGACTGCATTGAATTTGCCAAAAACATTGGTTTGTATGGGAGATTAACAAAGGATTTGCTAAATAAATGTAGAATAAGTAATATGCAGAACAATTAGCCGGAATGTAGAAATATATGGAAGCATGAATCGAAGGTGAATGTGTTGGCCAAGTATAAAATCAACGTAGCCCAGCTTGATAAAATCATCAAGAAAACTATTGAAGCGATTAACAATAGCAAAACCGAAATATACGATATTGCTGAGAGCGCGCGCAGGGAATGCAACAGGCTTCATGAGGAGCTAAACACGCTTAAGCAGCAGGTGTCCCAGCTAATCAGCGAGGTCGAAGTGCTGGAAGTCAAACTTAAAAAAAGCAAGCGCCGGCTGATGATGATAAATAAGAATTTTATGAACTATACCCAGGAAGAGCTTAAGAAAGCGTATGAAGAAGCCGATAATTTAAGAGTAGAGCTTGCGGTGAAGCGAGAGCTGGAACAATTATTGATAAGGCGCAGAAATGATCTGGAGGTTCGCATCAAGGACGCGGTAAAAACCGTACAGAAAGCAGACAGTCTTATTGCAAAAGTTGGCGTAGCTCTTGATTACCTGTCGGGCGACCTGCAGGAAATAAGCCTGAAACTTGAAGACCTTCAGCACAGGCAACTGCTTGGATTGAAAATTATAAAGGCGCAGGAAGAGGAACGCCAGCGTGTGGCAAGAGAGATCCACGACGGTCCTGCCCAGCTTATGTCAAATGTTGTTCTTAAAGCGGAAATATGCGAGAAATTGATAGATGTTGATCTTGATAAAGCGCGCGAAGAACTGAGAAGTCTTAAAAAGAGCGTGAGGGAGAGCTTGCAGGATGTCAGGCAAATTATTTACAAGCTAAGGCCGATGTCTCTTGATGACTTGGGATTGGTTCCGACTTTGCAAAGGTATGTGCTGACTTTCCAGGAAGAGTCCGGGATTGCAGTATTCTTTACGACCAAAGGCGCCCAGCCTGAATTGAAATCAGTTATATCGCTTACCGTGTTCAGGATAGTACAGGAAGCTCTGAGCAACGTGGTAAAGCATGCGATGGCAAACAGCGTTTCAATATACCTTGAGTTTTCAAAGACGGAATTGAAACTTTACGTTATTGACGATGGAACAGGTTTTGATATGGGCAAGTTAAAGGAGAAAGACTATGACCTGTCGAGTGGTTTTGGCCTGGTAAGCATGAGAGAAAGGGTGGAATTGCTAAGCGGGGAAATGAATATAAATTCAGAACCGGGAAAGGGCACCAGGTTGAATATAATGATACCTTTCACAAAAGAAGAGGGGGATTCCGATGAAAAATAAGATTAGCGTTCTTATAGCCGACGACCATTCGTTGATAAGGCAAGGGCTGAAGCAGATACTTGAACTTGAAGAGGATATTTATGTTGTTTCACAAGCTTCCAACGGGGACGAAGCCGTTAAGTGCGCCATTGAGCATGAACCCGACATCATATTGATGGACATTAACATGCCGGGTACTAACGGATTACAGGCTATCAGCGAAATCAAGAAGCAAAAGATACCGAGCAAGATCATAGTCCTTACCATTCACGAAGACCGTGAGTATCTATTCAAGACTCTACAGATGGGAGCTGACGGGTATGTGCTGAAAGACGCAGAACCTTCGGTTCTGATAGAGGCGATAAGGAGTGTTTTTTCGGGGCAGTCCTACATACAGCAGAATATGACTACCGAGCTTATAAAGGAATTCAACCGCGTTACCAGGAGTGAAAAAGAAAAACGTGAAAAAAATAACCTGACCCCAAGGGAGATCGAGGTTTTGCAGCTTATTGCAGAAGGCATGATCAACAAGGAGATAGCCAGGCAATTATACATAAGTGAGAAAACCGTAAAGAACCATGTCTCAAATATATTCAGGAAGCTTAACGTTTCGGACAGGACCCAGGCGGCAATCTACGCATTTAGGCATAATATAATATTAAAAGCTGAAAGCTGAAGAACCGTCTTACGCGGCTAATAAGGAAGTGCCTGATACGGGACAAAAGCACCGGTTGCGACAGGCCCTTGGATGCGCAAATCCATGGGCTTTTTAGGTTTCCATTCAGGGCCTTTACAACGTTCAATGATTTCTGCCTGCCTGGGGCGCCCAGCCAATTTGGCCTGCATTAAAAAATTGCGCTTATATGATTGAGATTGAATAAAGATAGAAGTATAATAAAGACACAATTTGCATTCAGACGGAGGCTTCTATATGAATGGTTTTCTTAAGGAAATAGAAAAACGCATACTTGTGCATGACGGATCGAAGGGATTCATGCTGCAGCAGATGGGACTGAAAGGCGGTGAGTGCGGTGAAGAGTGGAACATAATCAACCAGGACGCGGTCAGGGAGATTTACCGTTCCTATCTCGAAGCCGGCTCGGACGTTATACAGACAAACACGTTTTCCGGCAGCAGGATGCATTTGCAAAAATACGGGCTGGGAGACAAGACCTATGAGATCAATTACCATGGTGTGAAGCTTGCGAAGGAAATAACGGGGGAAAAGGCTTTTGTCTGCGCGTCCGCAGGTCCGACAGGCTATTTGTTTGAGCCTTCGGGAGAACTCACATTTGACATGGCCCGGGAGCTATTCCGTGAGCAGGTAAGGGCCTTTGCCGACGGCGGGGCGGATATTATTAACTTCGAATCGTTTACTGACCTGGCGGAATTAAGAGCCGCGTATTTTTCGGCAAGAGAGGTATGCGATCTTCCGGTAATATGCTCGATGACTTTTGAGAATAACGGACGCACCCTTATGGGAACCGATCCGTTTATAGCAGTTTTAGTGTTAAAATCGTTAGGGGCAGATATGGTGGGGGCCAACTGCTCGTTCGGCCCGGAACATATGGCCGGTATTGTTAAAAGTTTTTATGAAGCAGGAGGCGGTTACTTAAGCATAAAGCCTAATGCGGGTCTGCCCAGGGTTGACGGTGACAGGGTTGTATATGAAGAGACGCCTGAGCATTTTGCAGACCAGGTTTCAAATTTCATACGCTATGGCGCCAGGCTGATAGGCGGCTGCTGCGGCACGACACCGCCCTATATCTCCGCTTTGAAGTCAAAAATCGAGGGGATGGAGCCGGGGTCTGTCATGAAGCGCCCCTCCGGCTATATCACGTCAACGGCGAAATATATCCATATTTCGGAAATAGACCAGGACAATACGGGTTTGCTGGACGCATCGTCAGACGAAGGATTTTTGGAGGCCGTTGTCAGGAATGATTGGTCATATATTGAGGAGACGGCCCTTGACATGGCTGCCGAAGGTTTTGACGCAATACGAATAAATGTGGACAGAGCAGGAAAGGATGCTACGCTGTTAAGACATGTTGTTGACAGGGTGCAATGGTATGTCAGGGAACCATTGATACTTGAGACGGATAATGCCGCATCGCTTGAGAATGCACTTGCTGTCTACAGGGGAGTGGCGGGAGTCGTTATAAACGGCGAAGAGCCAAGTAAAGCGGCTTTGAAGGAAACAGCAAAAAAATACGGCAGCGTAATCATGGCAAGTTGATACCGCTATAAATGAGTGATAGAATTATAGGTACAATATGGTTACGCACCCGGGTGGGTGTGAAATAGGCCCAAGGCCGATAGATTTGCATTTAAAAGCGTTGAAGAACATGGGGGCGAAGGTCCAGGACGCCCAGAGAGGCTTTATTTACTGCGAAGCTGACAGGTTGAAAGGGTGCGACATCCAGTTGGATTATCCCAGTGTCGGGGCGACGGAAAATATAATGCTGGCTTCGGCATTCGCAGACGGCGAGACAATAATCAGGAATGCGGCAAAAGAACCGGAAATACTGGATCTTCAGAATTACTTATCGGCAATCGGCGTTAAGGTCTCGGGAGCCGGAACCGGCGCAATACGGATTTGCGGCAGCCCGGCTCACAGGTTGAGAGACGCGGAACATACTATTATTACGGACCGCATTGTTACAGGTACATACATGGTTGCCGCAGGAATCACGGGTGGAGAGTTGCTTTTGAGAAACGTTATTCCCGAACACCTGGGCTCGGTAATTTCTCTTTTAAGGGAAAGCGGGTGCAGGATAACGGTAAGGGATGGCACTTTGCTGGTAAGCGGGCCGGCGAGGTTACGGGCGATCGACATAATAAGGACACTGCCTTACCCCGGATTTCCTACAGATATGCAGGCTCAGTTTGTGGCAATGCTTAGCGTTGCAAGGGGTACCAGCATAATGGTGGAAACTGTTTTTGAAAACAGGTACAAGCATGTAGGCGAATTGCTCAAGATGGGCGCAAATATAAAGCTTGAGGGGCGTCTCGCGGTAATAAAAGGGGTGAAAAAGCTTACCGGAGCCAATGTGCGCGCGAGAGACCTCAGGGGCGGAGCAGCGCTGGTACTGGCGGGGCTGGCAGCGGACGGCGAAACGGTAATCTCCGATATAAAGCATATTGACAGGGGCTATGAGAATATTGAAGAAAAGTTGAGACAGGCAGGTGCGTCGATACAGAGGATTAACGGCTGAAGTGTTTTCAGGAGGTCAGAATGAAGATACGAAGGACAAAAGATGTGCAGAAGCCTGTACACTTAAACAGCAAAAGAAAAAGAAGGCTGAAGAAGACGTTCCGGTTGATAAAATACATGCTTGTGACGGCCTTGTTTATAACAACTATTGTGTATGCCGCCCTGTCGCCTTTTTTTAATATAAAGAGGATTATGGCAAAGGAATCCGCGCATTATGGAGAGGATGAATTAATCGGCGCATCCGGAATCCGGGAAGGAATTAACGGGTTTCGCCTTTTATTTGCGGGTAAAGGCAAATTTTATCTTTTAAGAGTAGGCGCCGCTGAGAATGCAATAGTGGAAAGGTGCCCATATGTAAAAAAAGCCATGGTAAGATATGTGATTCCGTCGACAGTCGCAATAGAAGTAGAGGAAAGAGAAGCCGCCGCGGTCTTGCGAATAGGCGGCATGGATCTTTTAATCGACAGGGAGGGCTACTTGCTTGAAGTAGATCCGGATCTTAGTGAAGCGAGTCTTCCTGTTATAAAGGGAATAGAGCCGGATTCCGTGATCCTGGGGAAGAAATTGAATATAAGCAAAGAAACCCTCTTATCAGCATTCAAAGTGTTTGATACAATAAGAGAAGTTGACGAAATGGATGAGGACAAGCTGCTGCCGGACGTGGATTATGTGAATGTGGCGGATTTGCAGAATGTCAGTTTTTCATTGCAGTCACGCATTATAGTAAACCTTGGCAAGCTGGAAGACCTGTATTATAAAGTAAGTGCGGCGAAAACTATATTTGCCAGGAATATAAAAAAATCTGAAAGGGGCAAATTGGATTTTTCATCAAGTTCAAATCCTGTTTTTTCCCCTGAAAATGGAGGGTAAGCATATGTTTCCAATCCTGGGAATAATCATTGGGATACTGATTGGAGTCTTTTTCATTCCGGTGAATATACCGCAGCAATACTCGATATATATGGCTGTTGCCATACTGGCGGCATTGGATTCGGTATTCGGGGGAGTTGCGTCAAACGTACAGGGCAAGTTTGACATGAAGATATTCGTTTCAGGTTTTTTTGGAAACGCTATCCTTGCGGCGATACTTGCGTATATTGGCGACCAGCTGGGGCTTCAGCTATACCTGGCGGCGATTTTTGCGTTTGGCAACAGGATATTCCTGAATTTCGCGATTATTCGAAGATACTTGTTGAATAAGTCCGGAAAAAAAGATAATATATAGTTTGTAGGGGGGTGCTTCCGTGGGTGAATATATTGTAAGTATTGACATCGGAACTTCCAAGGTATGCGCTTTGATTGGGAAAGTCAGCAAATATTCGCAGTTGGATATTGTCGGCAGAGGTATGGCTCCTTGCAGCGGATTGAAAAAGGGTATAATCGTCGATATTGAAAGTACGGCTGCAAGTATCAGGGACGCGATAGAAGAAGCCGAAATGTCCGCGAATATGAGGGTAGGTTCCGCATATGTCAATATCCACGGTATGCATGTAAATGTAATAAACAACAGCAGTACGATCAACATTAACGGAAGAGAAATAACCCGTCAGGACGTAGAAAATATTCTGAACCTGGCAAGGGATGTTGAAATTTCCGAGGACAGGCAATTAATCGATGTAATTCCCAGGCAATATATCATAGATGATTATGATGAAATTGTTGATCCTATAGGCATGGTCGGCACCAGGCTGGAAGTAGATGCCGATATTCTCGTAGGGAAAATCACATCCGTTCAGAACATTATCAAGAGCCTGGAGAGGGCGGGCATACAGATAGACGGAATAGTGGCGGAGGCTTTTGCTACGGCAGAATTGTGCCTTACGCAGGATGAGCGGGATATCGGGGCAGTGCTGCTGGATGTTGGCGGAAGTGTTACCGATGTGTCCGTCCACTTCGGAAATCGCATAGTATTTTATGATACGATTCCCGTGGGAGGGGATCACATAACCAACGATATCGCCATTGGACTAAGGATTTCCCAGGCAGAAGCGGAAAAAATAAAAAGGCAGTTTGAACTTGCCTTGACTTCGCTTATCAAGAATGACCAGGAAATAACCGTGCTTGATATTAATGAAAACAAGAAAAAGAATGTTAATGTATCTGAAGTTGTTGATATTATTGAGGCGAGGGTTTTTGAAATATTTTCAATTTGCAGGAGCCTGGTAGACAAGTCAGGAGTTGCATTGCCGTCAGGAGGTAGTGTTGTAATGACAGGGGCGGGAATATCATACGTTGACGGCTGCAAGCAGTTGGCGCAGGAGGTATTTGAAATACCGGTCAGGGTTGTACAGGCGGGCCAATTGAGAGGTGTTTCAAAACCGGAATTCATCGTTGCCGCAGGTTTGATGAAGTATATTGCAAATGCTAAAAAGGGAGGCAGCCTTGCCAGCGAGCTTAAACTGAAAAAAACAACAAACATCAAACCGAAGGAATCCTTTCTGGGCAGATTTTTTAACGCGTTGAAGGAATTATTTTGAGCATATGGTAATATATGCAATTATTTTGCAAAACTATTTCTTGCTTTAATCATTGGAATAAGATATTATTTAATTAATGCCAAACCAATGACGAAGGGGGATTCAATTTGCTGGAGTTTGATATCGATATGGAACAGTTTGCCCAGATTAAGGTAATAGGCGTCGGTGGTGGAGGCAATAATGCCGTAAATAGGATGATATCCGCAGGTCTTCGCGGTGTAGAGTTCATAGCTATAAATACAGACAAACAAGCCCTGTTTCTTTCCAAGGCAAATATGAAAATTCAAATTGGAGAAAAGCTGACGAAAGGACTTGGCGCGGGAGCCAATCCTGAAATCGGAGAAAAGGCGGCAACCGAGAGCAAGGATGAAATTGCTCAGGCTGTCAGGGGCGCGGATATGGTATTTGTCACAGCCGGGATGGGAGGAGGCACCGGTACCGGGGCGACACCGATAATTGCACAGATAGCAAAGGAAATGGGTGTCCTTACTGTCGGCGTGGTAACCAAGCCCTTTATGTTTGAAGGCCGTAAAAGGATGCAGTATGCCGAGCAAGGGATTGAAAACCTGAAAGGCGCTGTAGACACGCTGGTGACCATACCGAATGACAGGCTTCTTCAGGTAGCGGAAAAGAAAACTTCCATCATAGACGCGTTCAAAATGGCCGACGATGTGCTTCGCCAGGGAGTACAGGGCATATCCGACCTGATTGCCGTACCTGGATTGATAAACCTTGACTTTGCCGACGTAAAGACAATAATGCTCGATACCGGTATCGCACATATGGGCATCGGCCGGGCTTCGGGCGAAGGCAGGGCTGAAGAGGCGGCCAAGCAGGCTATCCAATCCCCCCTTCTGGAGACTTCCATTGACGGCGCCAGAAGCGTGCTTCTCAATATAACCGGCGGCCCTGACCTGGGGCTTTTTGAAGTCAATATGGCCGCCGAGCTTGTACAAAAGTCAGCTGATCCGGATGCCACCATAATAGTTGGTGCGGTTATTGATGAGAATCTGAAGGATGAGCTTATGATTACGGTGATAGCTACCGGTTTTGAAAAATCCCCTATTCACAGGAAAATCGATAAAATTGACAAAATTATGGAAAAATCACAGTTAAAGAAGCAGGAACCGTCCGTTGCAAGGCGGTACGCAAACGCCGATATATCTGAAGATGAACTTGAGATTCCTACGTTTTTGAGAAAAAACAGGTTTAAATAAAAGCATAATATTTATCAACGATAAACCCGGCGAGGTGCCGGGTTTTTTGTCGTCAAAATTCCATATTTCTACAACACCATATGACACAATTATCAACGGACATGGAATATAATTATAGGTACGAAATATCATAAATGAACATGCATATGAATATATGTAAAATAGGGGATGTCTGGCATAAAGACGGTATGTGAGGTAATGCGTTGGAAATATACCTTGATATTATCGTACTGGAAAATATAGTTATTAACTATTTAATACTTTTGCTAACTTCGAAGTTCTCAAAAAACAGGGCAAGCAGTTTCCGTCTCTTCATTGGTTCAATCGTGGGAGCAGCTTACCTGGTGTTTATAATTTTACTGCCGCAGAAGATATATACTACCGTATTTTCGAAATTCCTTTTGTCCCTTGTAATGGTCGCGGTAACGTTTAACATCAAGAAACTTGCGGTATTTTTGAAAACACTGGCCTTGTTTTATGCAACTACTTTCCTTTTTGCCGGCGCTGCTTTCGCACTGGTCTTTTTTAACAAGGACAGGAGCATTATCCGAAATGGCGTTCTTATGATGCCGTTTCTGGATACGAAATGGACTGAACTGCTGCTTGCGTTTGTTTTTGGGATGATAATTGTGCGCATTGTATGGGATGCCATACAGAATAAATTTATCCGCGAAAAATTACTTGTCAGGCTCACTATCGTCTTTGACAAGAAAAATATCGGGTTGTCCGCTCTTGTAGATACCGGCAATTCGCTTCACGACCCGCTTACAAATATGCCCGTGGTTGTGGTTGAGTTTTCTGCAATAAAAGAATTGCTTCCGGAGGATATCAAGAATATTTTTGAGCGGGATTTTGAAAACGACCTGAATATGGTTACAACGACAATATCCGGTTCCGAATGGCTTTCAAGGTTCAGGCTGATACCGTTTACTTCGCTTGGAAAGGAAAATGGAATGCTGATCGGGTTCAGGCCTGATTATATAGAAATAGACAGTGAAAGCGAAAAGAGGGACGTTAACGATGTGATCGTCGGGATTTACAACAAGGCTTTATCAAGGAACAGGCAATACAGGGCGCTGGTGAACCCGGAATTGATGTGAGGATTTTGCGGCAGCAGGCACCCGGCATATTATATACGGCAGAAAGGAGATTTCAAATGAAGATTGCTGCAAAGTATGGATTGCTCATGAGGATAAACTTCCTGAACCTACTTAAGAAATTCAATGCAAAAATGTGTTACCCGATTTATTATATTGGCGGGAGCGAAGCTCTGCCGCCTCCTCTCAGCCTGGATGAAGAGGCGTACCTGCTGGCAAGGCTGGAGGAGCAGGATTATGGCGTCAAAAGCATATTAATTGAACGCAACCTCAGGCTTGTTGTATATATAGCCAGGAAGTTCGAAAACACCGGCGTTGGGGTGGAAGACCTTGTATCGATAGGGACAATAGGCCTGATTAAAGCCATAAATACTTTCAATCCTTCTAAAAATATCAAGCTGGCCACGTATGCGTCGAGGTGCATTGAAAATGAAATATTGATGTATCTCAGGAGAAATAACAAGATTAAAACGGAAATATCCATAGACGAGCCGCTGAATGTGGACTGGGACGGAAACGAGTTGCTTCTTTCAGATATCCTTGGGACTGAAAACGATGTAATTTACCGGAGCCTGGAAGATGAAGTCGACAGGGAGCTTTTAAACACAGCGATGAAGAAGCTGTCCATGAGAGAGAAAAAAATAATGGAGCTGCGGTTCGGGCTGATAAACGGGGTTGAAAAAACACAGAAAGAAGTTGCCGATATGCTCGGCATATCGCAATCTTACATTTCAAGGCTTGAAAAGAGGATTATCAGCAGGCTGAGGAAGGAAATCAACAGGATGGTATAGCTTTCAAAGCCGCCGTTGTCAAGGCCTTTCAGAAATATTTCTTGGGTTTGCGGCAGTATGAAAAAAGACCTCCATGGCAATAATGTAACTAGCTAAGTTTTGCGACGGGAGGTTTTTATATGCTGATCAACAAGGTGGAAATTTGCGGTGTAAATACTTCCAAGCTGCCGGTTTTATCCAATGAGCAAAAAAAGGCACTGTTTGAAAGAATGCATAACGGTGATATCTCGGCGCGGGAAGAGTTTATCAACGGAAACCTGAGGCTTGTTTTAAGCGTGATACAGCGGTTTAACAACCGCGGCGAATACGTGGATGACCTGTTCCAGGTTGGCTGTATCGGTTTGATAAAAGCTATAGATAATTTTGATGTTTCGCAGAACGTGAAGTTCTCGACTTATGCCGTTCCGATGATAATAGGCGAGATAAGAAGGTATCTTCGTGACAATAATTCAATTCGCGTCAGCCGTTCGTTAAGAGATATAGCTTATAAAGCACTCCAGGCAAAAGAGAGACTGACAAACAAAAACTCAAAAGAGCCTACTATAGCCGAAATAGCAGATGAACTTAAACTGCCGAAAGAAGAAGTGGTGTTTGCCCTTGATGCAATACAGGACCCCATTTCATTATTTGAGTCCGTATATCATGACGGCGGAGATGCCATTTACGTAATGGACCAGGTGAGTGATGAAAAAAACGTCGACGAAAACTGGCTTGAAGGCATATCATTGAAAGAAGCCATGCGAAAGCTAAACGACAGGGAAAAACTCATACTTAACCTCCGGTTTTTTGAGGGCAGGACACAGATGGAAGTCGCAGAAGAAATAGGGATTTCACAGGCGCAGGTATCACGGCTTGAAAAAACGGCTCTCATGCACATGAGGAAATATATTTGAATTTATTATCCGGATAGTTTCCTTATTATTTAATAATTATTTTAATAATTTAATCCGTAAGGTTCATATATTAAAACAGGCAGATAATTTAGGTGGTCTGGTATGAACCGTTCATCGGATTTCAGGCAAAAGGAAGTTATAAATATAGCCGACGGCAAGCGTCTCGGTTTTGTGTCGGACGTGGAAATCGACCTTGAATCGGGAAAGATAGATGCCATAATATTACCCGGGGTTGGCAAGCTTTTTGGACTGCTTGGGAAGGAAAGCGAGTTTGTTATACCTTGGGACAAAATAGTAAAAATAGGCGAAGATATTATACTAGTGGAGCTTGACGAGCGTTTCATAAGGAAACATTTCAATTGATTAATTGGCTAAACCATTGGACAAATCCTTCCGATATTGTATTATAAGTACAAAAGAGAAAATTATTCCGGCTTATAAGCCGGAGGAGGGTAGATCAATGAAATGCCCTTTTTGTGGTTATAATGAAGACAGGGTAATAGATTCAAGGCCGACCGAAGAAAACACTGCGATAAGAAGGCGCAGGGAGTGCCTGAAATGCACGAAAAGGTTTACTACCTATGAAAAAATAGAAAGCGTTCCATTGATGGTAATTAAAAAGGATAAAACACGCCAGGCATTTGACAGGGCAAAAATACTCAATGGTTTGCTTAGGGCATGCGAAAAAAGGCCGGTGTCGGTCGACACTCTGGAAAAACTTGTGAACGAGATCGAAGCGCAGGCGCTCAACACCTTGAAAAGGGAAATCACTTCCGAGGAAATAGGCGAAATGGTTATGGCGAGACTGAAAGAAATCGATGAAGTAGCCTATGTAAGGTTTGCTTCCGTTTACAGGCAATTCAAAGATATCAACACTTTCATGGACGAACTCAAAAAACTCCTGAAGGACAGGTAAATAAAAAACTCGATTTTGGGTATGTACAAATTTTACAAAATATAGTAATATAATGATGGTAAATATTGTATAACAAAGCAATATATACTACCTGATTATTGACAAATTACGAGGAAATTGTTGTATGTACTCAAAAATTGCGAGTTGCGGAATTCTAGGCATAGACGGATATATTGCCGAGGTGGAAACAGATATTGGCAGCGGGATTCCTTCTTTTGACATTGTTGGACTAGGCGATGCCGCTATACGGGAATCCAGGGACCGCGTACGTTCCGCCGTTAAAAACTCCGGCTACGAATTTCCTATACGCAAAATAACTGTAAACCTGGCGCCGGCTAATTTGAAAAAGGAAGGTTCGGCGTTTGATCTGGCGATTGCGCTGGGAATACTTGCGTCTGCAGGTACAATCGACTATCACACTGTCAGACATTCGCTGTTCATAGGAGAATTGGCGCTGGACGGTGGAATCAAGCCTGTCAAAGGTGTACTGCCGATGGCTGTCTGCGCCGGCCAGAATGGTTTTAAGCGGATGTTCCTGCCAGGGGAAAACGCAAAAGAGGCCAATATAGTAAAGAACGTCAGTATCATCCCTGTAAGCAATCTTAGGGAAGTTGTTGAAATTATAAACGGAAAAAAGGAAATTGAACCGTATAACGATGACAGTACCGGTATGTTCCAGGGCAAAACGGATTATGATGTGGATTTTGCCGATGTCAAGGGCCAGGAGAGCGTAAAGCGCGCACTTGAAGTCGCAGCTTCCGGCGGGCATAATTGCCTTATGATAGGAGCGCCGGGATGCGGGAAAACCATGCTTGCCAGGAGGCTTCCGACAATTTTGCCTTCACTGACATTCGAAGAAGCACTGGAAGTTACGAAGATCCATAGCATAGCAGGCATTCTTCCTCCCGGGACGCCTCTGGTAAGCGCCAGGCCTTTCCGTAGCCCGCACCATTCAATATCCAGCACGGCGCTGGCAGGAGGAGGCTTGATACCCAGACCTGGCGAGATCAGCCTGGCGCATTACGGGGTTCTTTTCCTTGATGAACTGCCCGAATTCGACAGGAAGTCGATGGAAGTACTGAGACAGCCATTGGAGGACGGGATTATCACCATTTCCAGGGTCAGGGCGAATCTCACTTACCCTGCAAAAACAATGCTGGTCTGTGCTGCAAATCCATGCAAATGCGGAAGATTTCTTGAACCGGCAGGAGGGTGTTCATGCACGCCTGCACAGATAAGGCAGTATTTTGGCAAGCTGTCCGGTCCGCTGCTGGACAGGATGGATATACATATAGAAGTTCCGGCCGTAAAGTTCGATGAACTGGACGGCGGACCAACCGGAGACAGTTCCGCCGTTATAAGGGAGAGAGTAGAAAAAGCCAGGCGGATTCAACTGGAAAGATATAAGGGCATGAACATATACTCAAACTCGCAGCTTAAACCATCCATGTTCGCAAAGTTTTGCAGGCTGGATGAAAAGTGCAGGGAAATATTGCGCAATGCCTTTGACAAGCTGGGCATGAGCGCAAGGGCACACAGCAGGATAATTAAAGTCGCAAGAACCATTGCCGACATGGATGAAAGCGAGAAAATAAGGCCGGTTCATATTACCGAGGCCATCCAGTACAGGAGTCTTGACAGGAAAGCATGGAAAGTATGATATTAAACTGCGGGGTATATTGAGATGACAGACAACTTAAAATATTGGATTTGGCTGAGTTCGCTGGTTAAAGTGCCTTTGAGAAAACGCCTCAGGCTGCTTGAACTTTTCACTGATCCGGCATACATATGGGAAGCAGGAGAGAGTGAACTCAAATCGCTTGGTTTTTGCTCACCTCGTATGATCAAATGTATTACCGATAAAGATGCAAGGCGTTCGGCAGATAAACTGATGGAAAGGATGTACCGCTGCGACGCTTTCGCGGTTACGCTGCATGACCGGGCATATCCGCAAATGCTTAAAAATATAGCAGACCCTCCGTTGGTATTATATATAAGGGGGAAACTTGTCAAGGATGAAATCTGTGTTGCTGTAGTGGGTTCGAGGAGAGCCACGTATTACGGCCTGGAAATGGCGCGCAGGCTATCAATGGAGCTTGTGAAACATGGTATTACCATCGTAAGCGGATTGGCAAGGGGTATTGATTCGAAAGCGCATCTGGGAGCGCTTGATGGCGGCGGAAGAACCATTGCCGTCCTTGGATGCGGCGTTGATAGAGTATACCCTCCCGAGAACGGGGAACTGATGGAAAGAATCATCAGGTCGGGAGCCGTGATATCTGAATATTTGCCCGGTACCACTCCAATGCCATTCCATTTCCCGGCAAGAAACCGCATCATAAGCGGTTTGTCCAGGTGCGTTACGATAGTTGAAGCCGGCGCAAAGAGCGGCTCGCTTATTACGGCGGATTTCGCCCTGGAGCAGGGCAGGGATGTGTTTGCCGTGCCCGGGAATATCAATTCCGCAAACAGCCTTGGAACGAACAGGCTCATACGAGATGGCGCCATAATCGTAACAGGAGCGGGTGACATATTGGATGAGTTAAACTTAAGGAGTCATGGTGAAAATGCGTTATGTTCACCCAGGATACCGCCAGATATAAACATTGGCGGGGAAGAGCGGCAGATAAGCATAGAAGGAGGAATGATAGCGCAGAGATTAATGAACGGCCCTGCCCACATCGACATAATAGCGCGCGACTGCGGCATAAGCCCGCAGGCAGCTTCATATGCGCTTATGATGCTGGAGTTAAGCGGTTTTGTGGAGCAGTTGCCGGGCAAATTTTATAAATTAATACAGTGAAATAATAAATATATTGTAGATTTTATCTGAAAATGTGTTAATATATGATTTGTATTTATATTATAGGGAATTGTTTGCTAGTAATATATAATAGTTGAAAAAAACCTGGAGGACAAGATGGCGAATAAGCTGGTTATTGTGGAATCACCTGCAAAAGCGAATACCATAGGAAGATTTTTAGGAAAGGACTACAAGATTATGGCTTCGGTGGGACATGTCAGGGACTTGCCCAAAAGCCAGATTGGTGTAGATGTTGACGATAATTTCAAGCCCAAATATATAACAATCAGGGGTAAAGGCGATATAATAAGCAAGCTGAAAAAAGAAGCCAGGGCAGCGGACAAGATATTCCTGGCTACCGACCCCGACCGCGAGGGGGAAGCCATTTCATGGCATCTCGCAACCATCCTGGATATCGATGAGAATGAAAAATGCAGGATAACGTTTAACGAAATAACAAAAAATGCCGTTAGAAACGCGATCAAGACACCCAGAAAGATTGATATGAACCTGGTCGATGCACAACAGGCCAGGCGAATTCTTGACAGGATTGTGGGCTACAAGATAAGCCCGCTCCTATGGAGAAAAGTCAGGAAGGGTCTTAGTGCCGGCCGGGTGCAATCAGTGGCTGCAAGGCTTATATGCGACAGGGAGGAAGAGATTGAAAGCTTCAAGCCTGAGGAATATTGGACCATAACAGCTGAATTGGCAAAGAAAAAGAAGCCAGGATCTTCTTTCGAAGCCAGGTTTTTCGGTATGGTATCCGGGAATGCGACGAATTCCAAAGGCGGCGAAAAGACGGAACTTAAAAATGAAGCCCAGGTAAAGGAAATCCTGAAACGATTGGAAGGGGAAAAATTTATAGTCGGCAAAGTAAAGAAGGCCGATAAGAAAAAAGCACCGCCACCGCCCTTCACTACCAGCACCATGCAGCAGGAAGCCGCCAGGAAGCTTGGATTTCCCACAAGAAAAACAATGATGCTGGCACAGCAGCTTTATGAGGGGATAGAGGTAAAAGGTCATGGAGCAGTCGGCCTTATAACCTATATCCGTACCGACTCCACAAGGGTATCTTCAGAAGCGCAGCAGGATGCAAAAGAATATATTGGTAAAAAATACGGTCAGGATTACCTGCCCGGAGAAACCAGGATTTTTAAGAACAAGTCGGCATCACAGGATGCACATGAAGCTATCAGGCCAACAAATATAGATCTTGAGCCCGCCGGCGTGAAAGATTCCTTGACAAATGACCAATACAAGCTTTACAGGCTGATATGGTCAAGGTTCATCGCAAGCCAGATGGCATCGGCCGTTTATGATACGGTTGCGGCTGATATAATTGCAGACGGACTGCTCTTTAAGGCAAATGGGTCAAAAATCAAATTCAAGGGTTTCATGGCCGTTTATACGGAAGGGAAAGATGATGAATCAGATGAAAAAGACGTTTCAATACCGGAATTGGAGGAAAATGAAGAACTGGATCTTAAAAAAATAGAAGACAAGCAGCATTTCACCCAGCCTCCGCTGCGGTACACGGAAGCATCGCTTGTAAAAGCCCTGGAGGAAAAAGGGATAGGAAGGCCGAGCACTTATGCCCCGATAATAACCACAATACTTGCCCGGGGCTACGTGGAAAAAGAAAAGAAATTCCTGGTACCGACCGAATTGGGCAAAATAGTCAACGACCTGATGAAAAACAATTTCAGCAATATTGTGGATGTCGGATTTACCGCCCAGATGGAAAAGAAACTTGATAACGTGGAAGAAGGGACAAAAGGCTGGACGGAGCTTTTAAGAGAATTCTACGAGCCGTTTATTGAAACGCTGAAAGAGGCCGAAACAAAAATAGGCAATATAGATATACCCGATGAAGAGACGGACATAATATGTGAGAAATGCGGCCGCAATATGGTTATCAAAATCGGACGGTACGGAAAGTTCCTTGCATGCCCGGGTTTCCCGGAATGCAGAAACGCCAGGCCTATAATGGAAGAGGCGGGAGTGGCATGTCCGAAATGCGGCAGTAAGGTCATGATAAAGAAAACCAGGAAGGGAAGAAAATACTTAGGCTGCGAGAAAAACCCTGACTGTGACTTCATGACATGGGATATGCCTGCCGGCGAGAACTGTCCTCAATGCGGCAGCTTTATGGTTAAGAAATATTCGGGGAAAAAGGCAACGGTCAGGTGCAGCAGTGAAGGCTGCGACTATGTAAAGGAAGCCCGAAAGGAAGGATAAGTTCTGCAGCAATGTCTGATAGGTTCATCAATGTAATTGGCGCGGGGCTGGCCGGTTGCGAAGCAGCATGGCAGGCGGCCAGGATGGGTTTTAAAGTACGACTTTATGAAATGAAACCTTTAAAATATACGCCGGCTCACAGTCTTGAGACGTACGCTGAGTTGGTATGCAGCAATTCATTTCGCTCGAACAGCCTGGCAAATGCGGTGGGGTTGTTGAAAGAAGAAATGCGCCGCATGGACTCCCTTATTATGAAATGTGCCGATGAGAACATGCTGCCCGCGGGCGGCGCGTTGGCCGTAGACAGAGTTCATTTCTCGAAGGCTGTTACCAGGGAGATAGCAAAACATCCTGGTATTACGGTAATAACGGGGGAGGTAACAAATTTTCCTGATGACGGTATTACCATCATAGCGACCGGACCTCTGACTACTGACGCGTTATCGGAAAGCATAGCACGCATTACAGGCAGAAAAAGCCTATATTTTTATGATGCAGCCGCTCCTATCGTTACTTACGAGTCAATCAATATGGATAAAGTTTTCCTGGGTTCCAGGTATGGAAAGGGAACGGATGATTATATCAACTGTCCAATGGACCGGGAACAGTATGATATTTTTTATGATGCGCTTACCGGGGCTGAAACGGCGCAATTGAAGCCATTTGAAAAAGCCATACTGTTCAGTGGCTGCATGCCCGTTGAAAGCATAGCGCAAAATGGTTATGACGCACTTCGTTTCGGCCCGCTTAAGCCACGGGGGCTTGTAGATCCCCGTACAGGCGCAATGCCGTATGCCGTTGTGCAGTTGAGACAGGATAATGTTGAAGGCACGCTTTACAATATTGTCGGATTCCAGACACGTTTGCTCTGGCCGGAGCAGAAAAGAGTCTTCAGGCTGATTCCGGGGCTTGAAAATGCAGAATTTGTGCGTTATGGAGTAATGCACAGAAATACGTATATAAATTCGCCCGGCTTGCTTGATGAAACGTATGAAATGGTAACGCGTCCGGGTATCTATTTCGCAGGACAGATTACCGGCGTGGAAGGATACGTGGAATCCACATCCTCGGGCCTGGTCGCCGGAGTAAATGCCGCGCTGCAGTGTCTTGGGAAAGAGAAGATAGTATTTCCCCGGGAGACAGCCATCGGCTCGCTGGCAGCATACGTTTCAAAAGGCGCAACAGGCAAGTTCCAACCGATGAACGTTAATTTCGGCCTGATAAAAGCTCCTGGTACAAGATTCAAAAGCAAAAAAGAAAAATATGGCCATATGGTGCAAAACGCCCTCCGGCACATCGACAGAATCGCCTCGTTACTTCCATAATACCAGGGGACAGTTTGAAGTGACCCCCTGGCACCCTTGGCAGAAGAAAATTATGGTAAGGGATAAAACAAGGATAAAAATCATTTGGTATTTTCATCTATGGTTTGATAAAACATTTTATATAAAGGAGCGTGTGAGAGTTGAAGAAGTATTGAAGAATATCCTTGAAAAGTTAAATAGTTTTGGAAAAAAAGACCGATGCTGGCTTTGCAGCTCTTAACGATAGAATCGGAATGCTGGATAAAGGGAATAAAGAGGAATTCAGAAAGTTGAACAAAAAGATAGACATCATAACCGAAGCAGTGCTAAGACAATGGAAGATATCGTTTATCTGAGAGGAAAAGCTGAAAAGCAGGATGCGGAAATCCGTGTTATGAAAGGCTGATTGACCTGATTTCTAAATTGCATAACTATTTGTTTAATATTTTTACACATAATAAAACTAATAAAAAACATATTATCATATCTATAATCAGTATTAATGACGACCAACTATCATCTCCTGTTTCAAAGAAATAACTTTTATTTTTTCCTCCTCATAGAAATGGTAGCTTCGTCTAATAATTGGGCTTTATAGGAATCGAAAAAATGAAAAACTGCCACAACATATTGTAATTAAAATAATAAAAATACATTATATTGTTGTAATTGTTGTTTTTATGTGCTAAAATCAGATTAATGGAATGGAATAATATGTATACGTATATCTTTTGTGACAAATTATGACTAAAGAGTTTGGTAAAATTTGCCGAGATATATATAGGTATCCACAAAAGAATGTGTCTTGCGCACATAAAAGGAGGCATTCAGCATGTTTGGAAGGATTACGGGTAGCTTGAAACTCCGGGAAAAAGCGCTTGATGCCGCTTGGCTCAGGAATGAAGCGATAGCCCATAACATAGCAAATGTTGATACGCCAGGTTACAAAAGAACCACCGTCGAATTTGAGGAACATCTGGAAAATGCAATTGGAAACAGTTCCTTCAAAGGATTCACAACTGACAGAAGGCATATAAGGATAGGAAGCGCAGATCCGGATAATGTTAAAATCAGGGTGACAAAAAGTTACAGGAATCTCAGTACACGACTCGATGGAAACAATGTTGACATAGATAGCGAAATGGCTTCGCTTGCAAAAAATAACATACGATACAATACGCTTGTGCAGAGTATAAGCAGTGGGTATCAAAGATTATTGTCCGTTATAAGCGAAGGGAGGAGATAATATATGGGTTATTTCAGCGCGCTTGATATAGGAGCTTCGGCGCTTACAGCCCAAAGACTGCGCATGGATACCATCTCCCAAAATATTGCTAATGCAAGTACGACGCGAACGGATGAAGGTACTCCGTACAGAAGAAGGCTTGTGGTATTCCGTGAAAGAAAATACGCCGGAGCACCGTTTTCTGAATACCTCACGGCTGCAAGCAGAGAACGCTGCATAGGTGGTGGCGTCAAAGTAGCGAGAATCGTTGAGGACGAAAGCCCGTTTAAAAAAGTTTACGACCCCGGACATCCCGACGCGGATGCGGAAGGCTATGTAGAAATGCCGAATGTCGATATCATCACCGAAATGGTTAACATGATTTCGGCATCGAGGGCATATGAAGCAAACGTGACAGCGATAAATACCACGAAAAGCATGGCTCTTAAAGCATTGGAAATCGGAAGGTAAAGGTGGTGTGATACATGGCTATTGATAAAATTGGGGTTCCGGGTTCCCTGGCGCCTACGCGTTCCATTTTTGAGCAGACGGAGAACAATTCGGCGACCGGTGTATCGATTCCTTTTGCAGATTATTTCCGCCTTGCGCTCGATTCTGCAAACAGTCTGATGCTGGAGGCGGATAAGATAGCAGACGATTTTGCGGCAGGCAGAACGGATAATATCCACCAGGTGATGCTTGCTGCTGAAAAAGCTAATATTGCCTTGCAGTTTACAATGCAGATAAGAAATAAAATTCTTGATGCTTACTCCGAAATCATGAGAATGCAGATATGATAGTGTTTTACAAATGATGAATACTGTTACAGGTGGTGAAACCATGCCGGATTTCATTAAGAAGTATCTGGATCAGTTTAAGGAATTCTGGAACAGTCTTGACAAATCCCAAAAGACAAGGTTATATATTACCTCTGCAATTGTGATTGTAGCAGTAGTCATATCTATTATAATAATTACAAAGCCAAAACGTATAGTGTTATTTTCCAATTCCGACAGGAAACAAGTCGGAGAAATGGTCAATATCCTAAACGAAAACGGAATAAAGAATACCGTTGATAATAATGGTACCAGCATTATCATCAATTCAAAGGACAACAACAAGGCCCAGATCGTGCTTGCCCAGGCCGGTTATCCGAAAGAAGGTTTCACATTTGAAGATGCCATTTCCAGCATTGGCATTACTACAACTCAACAGGACAGGAAGCATATCTGGAAACGCCAGCAGATATCCGATCTGGAAAGAAAAATAGAGATGCTTGACAATATAGACGAGGCGGCCGTGACACTGGCGACACCGGAAACATCAATATTCTTGAATGCAAGTCAGCAACAACAGCGGCCTACCGCTTATGTAATGGTAAGGCCTAACCAGAAACTCACTCCGCAACAGGTACAAGGCATAGTGATGCTTGTCTCGAGAAGCGTGGAAAACCTTGATCCCAATGATGTGACAGTGGTCGACAACAACAGCAACATACTGAACTCAACATCTGCGGACGATGCGATAAGCGCGGCAAACAGCCAGGAGGAACTCAGGCAAAGAAGGGAACGCGAACTTGAGCAAAAAGTGATGGATTATTTCAGCGGAGGTCAGTTTGACAATTTTGATACGCTTAGGGTGGTTGCCAATGTGACGCTGGATTTTGACAAGGAAAAGTCGAAAACTAAAACCATAACAAATCCACAGGGCATGGACGGTGGAGCCGTTATTAGCAGAAGGACCAGTGAAGAGACGATCAGGAATGCTGCCGACGGCGGAGAGCCGGGAATCGGGTCAAACCCTGGCGACGCGAACGCCCCGTCATACCAAACCGGCAGCGGTTCCGAGTCTGATTATTCGAGCATGCAGGAAGAAATAAACTTCGGTTACGACGAAACATTAAAAGAGCATGAAAAGGCGACCGGAAAACTAATACCGGAGGAGTCCGGCATTGCCATAAGCTTGTGGTACGGAAGGAAAATCGCAGATGATTCCAAGCTGGGAGATGACTTTATAAGCGGCGTAAAAACAGCGGTAAGCACTGCAACCGGCATACCGGAGAAAAACATTACCGTTAACAAGATGAAGCTGCTTCCCCAGGAAATCATAGAAAAGACAACTGGTGAAAAGATTAATGAGTTTATTCGGAATTACGGGTTCTTTGCGCTTATGCTGTTACTGATAGCCGGACTTCTGATAATAGGGATACCCCGCAGGAAAGGACAAGAGGAGGTCCAGGCGGCTATTCCAGGCGGTCCGAGGTTTGTTGTTCCTGAGTCGGATGAATCATTGCCGGAGATAGCGCTTGAGGAGAAATCGGAAATCAAAAAACAAATCGACAAGTTTGTCAGGCAGAAGCCGGATTCCGTAGCCCAGCTTTTGCGCAACTGGCTGTCCGACGATTGGAACAACTAAATGAATTTCTGAGAGGTTAAGTGGTATGGCGAGAACAACTATCGGCAAACATGAACGCACAGGCCGTGAAAAAGCTGCAATGCTGTTGATTGCCCTCGGCCCTGAGAGATCGGCAGAGATCTTCAAACATCTCAAGGAAGAGGAAATAGAACAGCTTACGCTTGAAATCGCAAATATAAGGACAGTGACTCCTGAAGAAAAGGAGAAAGTCCTGGAGGAGTTTTACCAGATATGTCTTGCCCAGCAATACATCGCCGAAGGTGGTATAGGATATGCCAAGGAAATACTGGAAAAAGCCATGGGCACACAAAAAGCGCTGGATATTATAAACAAGCTGACGGTGTCGCTGCAGGTGAGACCTTTTGAATTTGTCAGAAAGGCGGACCCGTCCCAGTTATTGAATTTTATCCAAAAGGAGCATCCTCAGACAATAGCGCTGATACTTGCATACTTGAAACCTCAGCAGGCATCGGCTGTACTGGCAGCTCTGCCGCAGGAAAAACAGGCCGATGTGGCCAGGCGGATTGCACTAATGGACAGAACTTCCCCAGAGGTAATCAAGGAAGTGGAACGCATACTTGAAAAAAACCTGTCTACACTGGTTACCGAGGATTTTACGGCGGCCGGCGGCGTGCAGGCCATTGTGAACATCCTGAATACGGTAGACAGGGGTACCGAGAAGTATATAATGGAAACCCTGGAAATCGAGGATACGGAACTCGCGGAAGAGATAAGGAAGAGAATGTTTGTATTCGAAGACATCCTGACATTGGACAACCGCTCGATTCAGCGGTTCCTGCGCGATGTTGACAACAGCCAGCTGGCAATTGCATTAAAGGGTGCGACTGAAGAAGTGCAAAAAGTTATATTCTCGAACATGTCCAAGCGCATGGCTGAAATGATCAGGGAGGATATAGAATACATGGGGCCTGTAAGGCTTAAGGACGTAGAAGAAGCGCAGCAGAAGATAGTGAATATAATAAGGAAACTTGAAGATGCAGGCGAGATAATCATTTCAAGGGGCGGGGGAGACGAGATAATTGTATAGCAAGATTTACAAAAACAAATATGTTACCTATGGAGAGCCGTTCCAGGTCAGGATTAGACGCCAGCTTGAGAATTTCAACGAAGATACCGCCAGCGGCGATATTGATGATTTGACTGATTCGGCCAATCCCGAAAAAATGATTGAGAAGGCCAGGCAAAAAGCAGAGGAATTAATACAGGAAGCAGAACAGGAAGCAGTTAAAATAATTGACAGGGCAAGGAAGGAAGCCGAAGATAAAGCCGGTGAAATAACAGAGGAAGCATGGCAAAGGGGTTATGCCGAAGGAATGGATGCGGCAGCCCGGCAAAGTAAGGAATTTTTGGCCGAAGCCGAGAAGATACGCAATAATGCCGCTGAGGAATACAAAAGAGCAATGGCAGGCATGGAAGAGGAAGTAATCGGGCTTGTGATGGAAGTCTCGAGAAAAGCCGTGGCAGCAGAACTGACTGTTAATAAGGACGTTATCATACAGCTTGTCCGTGACGCATTGCAAAATTGTTCAAATAAAAACGGCGCAATACTAAAAATGTCGCCCGCCGATTACGAATATATAATGAAAAACGAGGAAAGGTTCAATTCGGTGATAGAAGGCGCGGACAGCCTTAATATCAAGCCGGATGCTGCGCTAAAACCAGGAGACTGTATTGTAGAGACGGCACTGGGAGATATGGATGCCGGTGTCTCCACCAGGCTTGATAAAATTGAAGAAGCCTTCAAAGAAGAACTTGAGGGAAGGTAACTCTTTACATACAAAAGATGAAAGCGGGGATTTACCGGAAGTGAACAAATGCCTTCAAAGATATCATGATATACTTTCAAGGTCGACTTTTATAAAGTATTACGGAAAGGTCTCAAAAGTTGTCGGCCTGACTATAGAATCGGACGGTCCGGAAGTCGATATAGGAGAGCTTTGCAAGCTCCACGCGTCAAAAGGCAAACGGGTTGTCCAGGCTGAAGTCGTAGGTTTCAAAGATAACAAGGCATTGCTGATGCCTCTTGGTGAAATGACCGGTATCGGGCCCGGAAACCTGGTTGTCTCTTCAGACAAATCATTGAAGGTGGGAGTAGGGGAAAGCCTCATGGGCCGTGTGCTTGATGGCTTGGGCTTTCCGATTGACGGCAAGGAGCCTTTCAAACCGGAGAAATATTATCCAGTTAATAACAAACCTCCCCATCCCCTGAACAGGAAAAGAATCACGGAACCATTGCCGCTTGGCATTAAAGCGATAGATGGCCTTTTGACCGTCGGAAAAGGCCAGCGTATAGGTATATTTGCCGGAAGCGGCGTCGGCAAAAGCACATTGCTGGGCATGATAGCGAGGAATACAAAAGCGGACGTCAATGTTATAGCACTGATAGGTGAACGTGGCAGGGAGGTACGGGAGTTTATTGAGAAGGATTTGAAGGAGGAAGGACTGTCAAGATCCGTTGTAATTGTAGCCACATCCGATCAGCCTGCTCTTGTCAGGCTGAAAGGCGCATTTGTTGCAACGGCCATAGCCGAGTATTTTCGCGACCGAGGCAAAGATGTATTGTTTTTAATGGACTCGCTGACACGGTTTGCCATGGCGCAAAGGGAAATCGGCCTTGCTATAGGCGAGCCGCCTGTTTCGCGCGGTTATACGCCCTCAGTATTCGGAGTCATGCCGAAATTGCTGGAGCGTGCCGGGAACTCTGAGAATGGATCAATTACCGGGCTTTACACTGTTCTTGTCGATGGTGACGACTTGATGGAGCCTGTCACTGATACTGCCAGGGGCATACTGGACGGGCATATCGTGCTTTCCCGTTCACTTGCGAACAGGAACCAGTACCCGGCTATTGATGTGTTGGCCAGTGTAAGCCGTGTGATGCCTGATATTGTTTCGGAGCAGCAAAAAAAATACGCGGCTGAGTTGAAAAAGGCGCTGGCGATCTACAGGGATGCTGAAGACCTGATAAATATCGGAGCTTATGTAAAGGGCAGCAATGAAAAAGTTGATTATGCCATCAGCTTAATAGACAGGATAAATGATTTCATAGAGCAACCGATTGAAGCCGGGTTTGCATTCGATGAAGTCCTGGACCTGCTTGGCTCTGTTTTTTCCGACGAGGAGAGTGAAGTAAATGGCTAGGTTCACATTCAAGCTGCAACCTGTTCTAAACGTGAGAAAGCAGCAGGAGGACAATATAAAGAATAAGTTTGGTAAAGCCGTAAGGAAGCTTGAGGCGGAAAAACAAAAGCTGGCGGAACTTGTGGACACCCTTGATGTGATTGTGGACGAATTCAACGATAAAACCAGGAAAACAACCGTGCAAAAGCTCATCCTGTATAACGGATACCTTTCATTGCTAGGTACGAAAATAAAGCGGCAAAAAGTAAATGTAAACAAAGCTTCTCTTAATGTCGATAAAATAAGAGAAGAGCTGATTTTTGCCATGAAAGAGAGAAAGATAATGGAAAAGCTCAAGGAGAAAAAATATGAAATGTACTTGGACGATCTGAAAGCGGCAGAGCAAAAAACGAATGATGATTTAGCCGGTTATATGTATATTAACGGTATTGCAGGAGAATAAAAATGCCTGACATCAAAGAGACAAAAACAAATACAAACCCTATAAAGCATGGTTCCAGGCACAAAAAAGGTAAACTGCCTTCATTCATGGTTGTGTTATTTGTAATTGTGATTGTAATTGTTGTATTTGGCGGAGTCTTCTATTATATAGTATTCAACAACATAGGAGGGGTTACGCAACATCACTATGCCACGCTGAAGCGTATCCCGGTACTGAACCTTGCGTTGCCTGAAGAGCCCGACCCGCTTGACCCGAAGTATATGACTCCGTCAGAGATAAAGATTCAATACCGGGTCTTCAGGAATGAAAATGAAGAGCTTAAAAAGAAGCTGGAAGACGCAAATGCTTTGATTGAAGAGTACAGGTTTTATAAGGACAACTATGAAAGCAAGGTAATGGAAGCTGAAAATAAGCTTAAAGACCTGGAAGAACGCGAAGCCTATGTCAAGGATAAAGAAAAGGCGCTAAAAGAACTGCAGATAAAAATAGACGAATTGATTGCAAACGGTGATAAGGAATCATTCAAAGAATATTTTGAGGAAATGGATCCTGAAAACTCAAAAGCCATTTATGAAAATATCATCAGGGAACAGCAGATCGATGAAAATGTAAAGCAATATGCCAGGGTAATCGAAAATATGGATGCAGGTGCTGCTGCTGCGGTTTTTGAGCGGATGGGCGCCGGCAGTATAGACAAAATAGCCGAAACGCTGAAGGCGATGAGCAAGGAAGGAGCTTCAAAGATACTGGAATCAATGTCCCCCGATTTTGCGGCCAGAGTGGTTGAAAAACTGGGTGAATTATACAGGGGGAATTGATATAAATTACGGTTTGAAAGACCAGCTAATTAAAGTCAAGAGTTTTTAAGAAAAAATATGAAGAATTTTTTGAAGCTCCTGATCTGAAAAAAGGGCATAGCAATAAGGCCACCCAGGATTAGTAGACATAAAATAGCTGGCCTGAAATAGCGAGTTGATCTTTGAAAACTAAACATCAAGTGCAAGTACTGCTAAGCTGCTGTATGCTTTGCTGCCAGCATCTGAGCGTGTTCATGGGGACTGCGTAACTGGTAAGGTTTTCTGTCTCTTAGAACAGCAAAGATGTAAATGATGATCTTACGCATAACTGCTCCCAAAGCTACCTTTTTAGGTTTACTCCGGCACTTTTGCTTGTAGAATTCAAGTATTACAGGGTTGCAAGCCTTTTTATTCCGCTTAGTTCGGATATTGGCAAGAGCAGTTGTAAAAAGAACCCTGCGAAGTAGCCTGGAACCTCTCTTGGACATTTTATTTCGTGTGCCGGTAAATTCTCCGGATTGCATCACAGAGGGGTCAATGCCAAAATAAGCAACCAGCTTTCCCGGCTTAGAGAAGGCGGAAAAATCGCCGATCTCTGCTAGAATGGTGGCAGCAGTAAGAAGGCCAATACCTGGAAGGCTCTGCAAAAGCTCAAGCGTCAATGCCAGCATGGGCATGTCCTTTGCCATATCTTCAGCAATCAATAGATGAATGGCTTTTAGGACCTTCGCCAAGTTATCTTCCAGAGTTCTGATCATGGATATGTAGACACCCAGCATGGCAATGTTTGAAGAATTATGAACGCTCAAAGGCGCAAACTCTCTGGCCTTGGAGACAAGAAGCTCATACTTTGCAGTTGACCACTTAAGGCTCTTGCGAGAATTCTTCTGAATAAGTGAAATCAGTTTGTTCCTATTAGCCTTAAGAATAGCAGCAGGTGTAGGATATTCCTCCAGTACAGCAATAGCAGCCTTTGAGAATATATTGGAGAAGACATCCTTAAAGTTGAGCATAAGCTGATCAACAATACTCGTAAGTCTGTTTTTGTAAGCAGTAAGCTCATCATTCAGCTTGTAGTACTGGCGGCAAAGGCTTCGCAGGCATTCAATATCCTCATCAGGGATATTAGTAGTATTAAGCTCCTGAAACCTGTATAGCAGGGCAATTTTCCGGGCATCCACTTTATCATTTTTCACTTTCCTGATTCCAATATTTTTGATAGAATCAGTTTGGATGGGGTTTATGACAGAGACCTCAAATCCAGCTTTGGAAAAGGAATGGAAAAGGATTTTGTGATAGTGCCCGGTAGATTCCATGACGATGAAAGGCCTTGAAGCAAAGTCCTTTTCCGTTTTTTTCAGCAATTCAACGGCTCTTTCAACGTCAGTACTGGAATCATGGCGGATCTTCACGCGGGCAATTACTTCATTGGATGGAGAAAGAATTGCCATCTCACTGAAGAATTTACCCACATCGATTCCTGCAATAGGTCTGAAACTCATTAAAAACGCCTCCTTTACAAGATTAATGGACTTAAAAGCCTCCATTCCTTCACATGTAAGCAAACAACCTTGCGAGTGACACGAGGAACCAGCTGAAAAGCTGGCCTCAACCAGCCAAATCATGTAGACTTACCGGAATGGATAAATACTCTTTCTTACGGGTAGTCGGCCCGCTAAGGTCCGTCCCAGGAGGTGATACACACACCTTCCAAGTCCGGAAGATATTATACATGATTGTCAAGTTTCGGGCCAGACAATAGCTGGCATGCGGTCATAGATGGGAAACCGCGGACGGCAGGATCTGGAAGCCGCCGCCATCCCTTAGGGGATGGCACATAGAAGTGCTTGATGTTTAGAAAAGTAACAAGTATTACGTTATGTTAACAGGGTCGAACAGTGGCAAAAGTCACTGATGAAATAACTAAATTAATCGTACAAGGAGGTGAATAAATGTCAGTGTTTGAAATGGCAACAGGCAGCAATCAGGCAGGACGCAGCAGTTTAGTGTTTATACCCGGAACGGATTTATGCGGGACGACAGCAGGCATAAGGGGTAACTCTTTATTCGAAAACATACTAAACACTAAAAGCAAGAATTACCATGCGTCTGCAATCTCGCAGAGACCTCATGGATCGGGACGAGCCGTCCCGGGACTTGAAAAGGATAAAAACAGCAGCGCAACCGGATTTGTGTCTTTCCGCGAAGCGAGAGCTTACGCAGCAAATACATCTTCACATATGGCCGGGAGAAAGAGAGGCGTCGAAACGGACAGATACGATGAGGAGTTCAGCAACGACGTAAAGAATGCAAAAAATTGTTCGAGACAGTACGCTGCCGGATCAGTCCTGCAAATAACCGCGCAGTTGCTCGGCATTGGAACGGATGAACTGCAAAGGATTCTGTGCATGGCAGATACGGAATGGCATGCAAACGGGATAAACAGTACTGACGAAATGGTCTTGTACCTTTCACAGGCGCTGGGCCTGACCGGAGAACAGCAGGATAGGCTTGCTGAATTGCTCGCGACGGCTGTTGAATCACAAGGATTGTCGAATGACGGTAATATTGCGGAACAAGCGGGTATTGGCGAAGAAAACTCGTGCATTGTAGTCGAAGGAGAATACAAAGCCACGCAGGTGTCTGTCAAAAGTACCAGAAACAGTATTCCGGACGGCACGGATAACGAATCATTTATTGAAAAACTAAGTGAATGCATCAGGCTGAAACTCGATGAGCTTGGTGTCCGGCAGGTTATGGACAAGGGTGAAGCGGAACAACAAATGGAGGTCCTGATGACGCTGCCGGCGGAGAACCGGGACGTTAACGAAGAGCCTGCGATGCAGCAGGACGGAGACGAATCAGGGATAACGCCTGCATCTGCCAGGGCGGTGAAAGAAGCGTCAAAGAAAGCGGATATGGAAGATGACGTAAGCATGCAAGTGCCTTACGGCGATATGTCCGGGGATGAATCCGAAGGGCTTGAAATACCTGACGGTGAAGGACTGCAAACAGACGTACACTTTATGCCAGCCAATCCGCCCGGTGAAAACATTGCAGCAATAACCGGAAAAGATACGGGTGCTATTATTCAGCCAAGGGACATTATCAACCAGGTCATTGAAAAAGTAAAAGTAATCCTGACGCCGGAGAAGTCTGAAATAGCAATGGAGCTGAAACCGGAAAGCCTGGGAAGGGTTTCACTGAAAGTCTCTGCTGAAAACGGTCTCGTAATGGCCAGGTTTGTTGCCGAAAACCAGCAGGTAAAACAGGTGCTTGAAGCAAACATGCAGCTTCTGAAGGATTCCCTCGAAAGGCAGGGTATCAACGTCCAGGGTTTCAGCGTTTCTGTCCGGCAGGAATCCGACGGATATCCGGATAACGGGTACGGACCGGGTGAAAGCGGAAGAATGGTTTCCGCCGGGAAAGCATACCTTGGATCACATGTTGAAGGAGACATGCATGAATTGACAGGCGTATTTGCCGCGAGCGGCGCGTATTTATGGGATTACAGCACGATTAATCTTACGGCATAGGGGGTGAAAGAGTTGAGCATATCAATAGCCGCGACACAGAAGACAATAGAGCAGATTATTGCTGAAGGCGAATCGAAGGTAAGCAACAGAAACACCGGTGAGCTTGGCAAGGATGATTTTTTAAATCTCCTTATCATGCAGTTAAGGTACCAGGATCCGCTGAATCCAACCGACGACAAGGAATTTATCGCACAAATGGCACAATTCAGCGCACTGGAACAAATGCAAAACCTCAACACAAGCTTCACGGCTACAAAAGCGTATAGCCTGATAGGCAAGAGAGTTATTGCCAATATAACTGACCCGGCGACAAAAAGAATCACCGAAATCGACGGGGACGTGTCCGGCATAACGTATAGTTTGGGGAAATACTATGCGATCGTAAGAGGGGTTGAAGTACCGATTGATGACATTGTCTGCGTAACCGAAAGCGCGTATTCGTCGCAAAGCAACCTTTCGTCCTTTACAGGCCTGATAGGATGCCAGGTCAATGGCATTGTTTATAATCCCTTGGACGGCGATATGATTAAAGTCACCGGTATTGTAAGGGCATTGCAGAAGGGAATTTATGAAGACTATGCCGTAATGGACGGGGTCAGCGTAGAGATAGCGGGCCTGGACGACTCCGTAAAGACAACCGATGCCGACTATGTAAGGGATACGTTGACGGCGGCGTATGAGAGCGGAGAGGAAATCGATATAATTATCAAGGACAGCAGCACGGGCAAACGTGTTCCGGTCACCGCGAGGATTGTTGCGCTTGATTTTGCCAAAAACGGCAAGATTACGGCAGTACTTAACGGAGTACATGTTCCGCTTGAGAGCATAACAAATATTACAAAACCGGCGGAAAACATGCCGGAAGAAAGAGCGGCCGGGACGGAAAACGACACGGAAAGCCCCGGGTCCGACGAAGCGGAGGTGGATGGCAGTGGTAGTTGACAACACCGGGAATATTTTAAACAGGCCGGTTGTTGCAACAGGACAGCCTGCAAAACCAGCTGCAAGGCCGGATAGCACGGTCAGAGGACAGAATGCTGCAATAAACTCGTTTGAAAGCATACTCAGGCAAAAGCAGGCTGAACTTGTCAGATTCTCCAAGCACGCGGAACACAGGCTTAAGTCCAGAAACATCACTCTTACCGACGAGCAGCGGGGAAGAATAGGTGAAGCGGTTGCAAAAGCGGAATCAAAAGGAATAAGGGACTCGCTTGTTTTAATGGACAACCTGGCACTTGTGGTCAACGTGAAGAACAGGACGGTTATAACGGTAGCAAACAGCGATGAGCTTAAGGAAAACGTATTTACAAACATTGATGGAACAGTAATCATATAACAGCCGGACCCTTTCGGGAGGCTGTGCATCCCCGAACAACGGACGGGATGCGTTATAGCAATAAGAAGGAGGTCGAACATCCGATATGATGAGATCAATGTTCTCGGGTGTGTCCGGACTACGAGCGCACCAGACCAGGATGGATGTTATAGGCAATAATGTAGCCAACGTTAATACGGTTGCTTTTAAATCGGGAAGGGTTACCTTCCAGGAAATATTCAGCCAGACTTTAAGGGGCGCAAGCGCTCCTGATACATTAACCGGAAGGGGAGGGACCAATCCGATGCAGATTGGTCTCGGACTTGGCGTCGGGGCGGTTGATACGATAATGACGAGGGGCAGCACGCAAAGGACGGACAACCCGACGGACATGATGATAGAAGGCGAAGGCTTCTTCATCTGCAGGGGAGGTATCAATGATACGTTTAAGTTCACGAGGGCAGGCAATTTTACGATAGACAAGCTGGGCAACCTGGTTACTGGCAGCGGGCTGAACGTGTATGGCTGGCAAAGATTGAAATCCGACGGCAGCGGCGAGTTTGACACTGAAAGCCCGATTGAGCCGATAAACCTGTACTCGGATGCGTACAGGAACAAGAGGATCATCCCGGCCAAGGCTACTTCGAAGATTGAGCTGGCAGGAAACCTTGACGCGTCGATGGTAGAAGCAGAGAATGAAAACGACCCGCAGGCGGATGAGATATTTACCGTACCTATGACGGTATATGACAAACTGGGAAACAACTATAAAATCAACCTGGAGTTTTTTAAGATTGAAGCCGGAGAAGAAGGGACAACATGGGGATGGAGAATTCCAGAAGGTACGAGATATGCTGTAGAAGTGGTTGAAGGTGAAGATACTCTGGAATTTGGTACGGATGGCATACTGGCGACAGACCCGCCGACAGCTACGATAAGATTTACACCGGATGAGGAAATGGGAACAGATGGTTTTGATGTAACAATTGACTTTTCCAAGCTAACCATGTTTGCCGCGGACAACTCGGTCAAGCCAAAGAGCATAGACGGTTATTCATCCGGCAACCTTGTAACCTTCAGCGTCGGTCCGGACGGGATTCTGACGGGTATTTACGACAACGGGCAGCAGCAGTCGCTCGGGCTTATAGCGATAACAAGCTTTGAAAACCCGGCAGGCTTGCAGAAGGTCGGTGACAATCTTTACATACCGTCGACGAACTCAGGCGATTACAAGCCGTCAAAGCCCGGTTCAAACGGTACGGGAACGCTTAATCCCGGCACCCTGGAAATGTCGAACGTGGACCTTTCCAAGGAGTTTACGGAAATGATAATAACGCAGAGGGGTTTTCAGGCTAACAGCCGTATTATTACGACATCGGATGAAATGCTGCAGGAATTGGTAAATCTCAAGAGATAACGACAGCGTGACAGTGAAATGATCAAGTAATACCTTGCTGCTCTTTCCGGATGCATTGTAACCGGCCGGGAACGCAGGGATGCATCCGGAAGAGCGGCAAAACAGTAAATACACCAGGTTATGGCGGAGCAAACGGCGCTAAATCAAAAAATTGCATTATTTTAAGAAATAATTAATAAAAGCTGCATATACATACAAATATTGTTGAAAAATGAAAAAATCTCTTGTAATTATGAGGTAAAAATATTATGATTAAGTTAACAAGACTCAACGGCTCGGTTTATGTCCTTAATGATGATTTGATAGAAACGATAGAAGCTACACCGGATACGGTGATAACTTTAACGGATTCAAAGAAATATATCTGCAGGGAAACTGTAGATGAAGTAATCGGCAAAATCATCGAATTCAGGGGGAAAATACAGATTTACGCCGATACACACAAATGATGGAGGGGGCATAAGTTTTGGAGTCTAAAAGCACGTTCTTTATACTTATAATTGTTGTCGCAGTCCTTACATTATCATTAGCCGCTCTCGCAGGATACATCTTCATCGTGCAGGGCAGCCTGGGCGGCGGAGGCAGTGAAGCCGACGGGAGCTTGGCGGCAGCCGGCGGGGAGAATGAAAAGCATATCCCGAAGGAAGAGGATTTGATTAAAGTGCCTCTTTATGGAGATGCGCGATATTTCAACCTGAAGAGCGCCGATTCCGGGAAAACCTCGATTATACAGGCAAATGTGACACTCAAGTGTTATAAGACGTTAAAGAACAACAAAAGGGCGAATGTCGAGGAGATGTTGGCCGCGCGTTCCGAAGAGATACAGGAGCTGATTGTCAGGTTTTTTCTGACACTGACTGAGGATGAAGTAAGAGATCCCGCTGTTCTGGACAAAGCCAAGGAAGACCTTGCAAACCAAATCAATGCCTTGATGAATGAGGGAGTCGATAAACCGGATGATGTAGTGTACAAGGTTGTATTTTCAGAATGGCTGTTCCAGTAGGAGGTGGTTTCAAGTGGGAGATATCCTGTCTCAAAATGAAATAGACGACCTGCTGAAAGCACTGAGAACGGGCGAAATCGATGCACAGCAGATACAGTCCACAACGCAGGAAAAAAAGATCAGGGTCCACGACTTCAGAAGGGCAAGCAAGTTTGCCAAGGATCATATAAAGACATTAAATATAATTTACGACAATTACGCGCGCCTTGTAACCAATTTCCTGACCGGTTATCTGAGAACGCTGGTGCAGGTTGACGTCGTTTCAGTGGAAGCGATGCCTTACGGCGACTTCAGCAACTCCGTCGCAAATCCGGTTATAATGGCTATCATTGATTTTGCCCCTTTATCAGGATCCATAATACTGGAAATGGAGCCTAATATCGCATATGCGCTTGTAGACAGGATACTTGGTGGCATTGGTTCAGCACTGGAGAGAGTCAGGGAGTTTACGGAAATTGAGTTGGCTATTATTGAGAGGATTATCATACAAATTCTCAATTTAATGAGAGAACCATGGGAGAATGTCCTGTCAATCAGGCCAAGGCTTGATAAAATAGAAACCAATGCGCAATTTGCGCAGATAATCGCCCAGAATGAAACCATTGCCCTGGTAACTCTGAGCGCCCGGGTAGGGGATGTGGACGGCATGATAAATATATGCATACCCCACATGGTAATTGAACCAATTGTTTCAAAGCTAAGCACAAGGTTATGGTTTTCAAATATACAGAAAGAGGCAACTCCTGAAATGAAGAAAAGCATCGAATCCAGGGTTCAGAGTGTAAAAGTTCCCGTGAGGGCGATTCTTGGAAAAACCTCTATACTGGTTAACGAATTTCTGGAATTGCAGCCCGGAGATGTATTGCCTTTGGATACAGGGGTAAATGACGAAATGGAAATCCGCGTGGGAAACATGCAGAAATTCTATGCGGTTCCCGGTATCAAGAGGAACAGGGTTGCGGTCAGGATTACGAAAGTCCTTAAGAAGGAGGAAGAATAATGGCAGATATGTTATCACAGGCCGAAATAGACGCTTTATTGAACGGTACTTTATCTGATCTTCAGAATGAAGACGAAACTGCGCAAAGCGGCCTTAATCCGCATGAGGTGGATGCTCTCGGAGAAATAGGAAATATCAGTATGGGTGCTTCGGCCACAACGCTGTTTACACTTTTAGGTCATAAAGTTACCATTACCACACCAAGAGTATCGCTGAGCACGCCTGATGATGTCGCCAAGGAGTATTCGGACTCGTATGTGGGAGTAAAGGTAGAGTATGTGAATGGGTTGACGGGAACGAACCTGCTTATCATCAAGGATGACGACGTAAAAGTAATGGCCGATCTTATGATGGGAGGAGACGGCACCAAGGCAGAAGGCAGTCTTACGGAAATGCATCTTAGCGCCATAAGTGAAGCTATGAACCAGATGATTGGTTCCGCATCCACATCAATGTCGTCAATGTTTGATAAAAAGATTGAAATATCACCGCCGGATGTGTTTGTTTTTAATGAAAAGAATTTTGGTGGAAAGATAACCTTTGAAAAAGGTGAGAAGTTAGTAAAAATAGCTTTCAAAATGGTTGTCGAAAACATGATCGACAGCGAAATTATGCAGGTTTTGCCGTTATCCTTTGCAAAAAGGATGGTTGAAAGCCTGATGACGATGGACCCGGGAAGTGGAACATTTGAATTGCCGGAAGAAGTTGAGAAACAGGAACCAAAAGATGAAACAAGTAACATGAAGCAACAGGCGCAAGCCGAGGTAACACCGCCTCCGCCTCCTGTAACGCAGGATACGGGGTCTCAACAGGTACATGACAGCCTGCCTGGATTTACATATGAAAAGCCGCCTGAACAGAGGCACATTGTTGGGCATGTAAATGTGCAGCCGGCTCATTTCCAAAGCTTTGACGAGAGCAAAATCGTATTGGACAAGAAAAATATCAGCCTTATCATGGACGTGCCTCTCCAGGTCACGGTTGAGTTGGGCAGGACTGAAAAACTAATCAAAGACATACTTGAATTCAGTCCAGGTTCGATTATTGAACTTGACAAGCTTGCAGGGGAGCCGGTGGATATCCTTGTAAACGAAAAAGTGATTGCAAAAGGGGAAGTTGTGGTCATAGACGAGAGCTTTGGTGTGAGAATCACAGATATCATACATCCGAGCAAACGCCTGTAAGTGTATATGTGATACAACTGGATTAGGTAACATAAGCTTGATAATAAGCAAATGAAATGATAACATAATTAGAGACTTAGTACTCGCATAATGAGGGGAGAGAATAATGGGAAAAAGAATTCTGATTGTCGATGATGCCGCTTTTATGAGAATGATGATTAAGGATATTCTGACAAAGAACGGTTATGAAGTAGTTGGCGAGGCCGAGCATGGAGGCCGTGCCATTGAAAAATATAAGGAATTGCTGCCGGACCTGGTGATCATGGATATCACAATGCCTGAAGTTGACGGGATTCAAGCGGTTAAGGAAATCCGAAAAATAGATTCCAATTCCCAGATTATAATGTGCTCTGCCATGGGACAGCAGGCTATGGTTATTGAGTCGATACAGGCCGGTGCCAGGGATTTTATTGTTAAGCCTTTTCAGGCTGAAAGGGTTATAGAAGCCGTAAAGAAAGTTCTTGGCTGATGATTCCGGTTAAATGGGAGGGAATACGATGGGACCGTTGGACATACTGAAAGTCATACTATACCTGATCGGATTTTGCTCCCTTCTTTTTCTTGCATATGTTACTGCCAGGTATATCGGGCGAAAACAGGTCAAGGCCATGAAAAGCAAAAACATAAGCGTGTTGGAGACCGTGATGCTCGGTATGGACAAGCGGCTGCATCTTGTAAAGGCAGGAAACAAATTTTTATTGATAGCTACGACGTCGAAATCGGTCGTTTTTCTAACAACGGTGGACCTCGATGAGTCCGTGGAGAACGAGGAATTGGGGGAGGAAAAAGAAGCCCGCTTTGATTTCAAGATCGATTCTTGAAAAATATGCGGGCATGTACAAGATAAAAAAAGAAAGAAACGTAAGCCATGAACATGATATTCCCCAGGGCATGGAGGAAGAAAAGAGATTTAAATCCAACCTAAGCAGGTTAAGGATGATAGTAAATAAAAGCTACTACCAGGAAAAAGAAAATGGGGATGACAATACAAATGAAAAAGGAAAGAAAGGAAAGTAAAATAATCAGGAAAAGAGCGTTTCTGATAATAATAGTCCTGTCTGTAATCAGTTCTTCTTCAATTCGAATGTTCATGCCGAACCGATTTTTCCGTTCAAGTTCGGTTTTAGTGTAGAACCGGCAGATACGCCGCAGGAAGTGTCTTCAAGCATACAGATACTCCTGTTGCTTACGATATTGTCGATGGCCCCTGCCATCATTATCATGATGACCTCTTTTACCAGGATAATAATTGTACTGTCGTTTTTGCGCAATGCGCTGGGCACGCAGCAAATGCCGCCAAACCAGGTGTTGATTGGGCTTGCGCTGTTTTTGACGCTTTTTATCATGACACCCGTGATAAATGATATTAATAAACAGGCATATGAACCGTTTAACAACGGAGAGATAACGCAGCAACAGGCCTTGGACAATTCTGCCGACGTTATTAAGAGTTTCATGCTCAAGCAGTTTGGCAATGATGAGAGCAACCTGGCTTTTTTTGCCTCCCTTGCAAAAGTCGATACGCCGGTAAATGCCATGGATTTGCCGCTTACCGTGAGTTATACCCGCATTTATCATAAATGAGCTTACAATTGCATTTAAAATAGGCTTTCTTATATATATACCTTTTTTAATTATTGACATGGTGGTATCAAGCACGCTTATGTCAATGGGTATGATGATGCTGCCGCCCATCATGATTTCGCTTCCTTTCAAGGTATTGCTGTTTATCATGGTAAACGGCTGGAACCTTATTTACCAAGACGCTCGTTTCATCATTCATACCTTAGTGTAAACAAAAGGGCGGGAGGAAATGTCAATGGACCAGGATTTGGTAATCAATATCGCACAGAATGCATTAATGACGGTATTGTACGTAGCGGCGCCCTTATTGGGCGTAAGCCTCATAGTGGGGTTTGCCGTAAGCGTGTTCCAGGCTACGACCCAGATACACGAGCAGACGCTGTCTTTCGTTCCTAAGATATTGGCCGTGATAATTACGCTTGCGGTGCTTGGTACGTGGATGCTGAATACTTTGACCGAGTACACCGCTAATTTGTATGAAAATATATTGCAGTTTATAAGGTAGAGGTAATTTTTTAAGGGCAGGGAGGTCCGGAGAGTGCAGATACCTGCGGGATTGCTGATTAATGGTTTCGATATGTTTCTGCTTGTATTGGTGAGAATGACCGGATTGTTCGTTGTTGCGCCCATATTCGGCAGAAGGAATATCCCGGCATACATGAAGGTAGGTTTTTCATTCTTTATTTCGCTGATACTTGTAAACACAACGGCAATCCAGGCGGTGCAATATGATGACAACATGCTGTCATATGCCCTGCTGATTATAAAGGAATTCTTGGTTGGGTTGACGACGGGATTTATCGCCTATATCACGTACACGGCGATATACATAGCGGGTGAAGTTATAGATATGCAGATAGGATTTGGTGTTGTGAATGTCATGGATCCGATGAGCAATATTCAAGTACCGGTTACGTCGAATGTCTACTTTATCATCAGCATGCTGGTTTTGCTTTCGATTAACGGGCACCATATGTTGATAAAAGCGCTCTTTGACAGCTATAAATCGCTTCCGCCCGGTTCGGCGGTATTTGATACGGATATATCGGACAGCCTTATGAACCTTTTCAGCACGGTTTTTGCCACCGGGTTTAAAATTGCAGCACCTGTGGTTGCAGCTATATTTATTGCAGACGTTGCACTGGGAACGATTTCAAGAATGGTCCCGCAAATGAACATTTTTGTTATAGGCATGCCTCTGAAAATAATGGTGGGCTTGATCATACTGGCGATTACCATACCGGTATTCGTTTCAATAATGGAATCCGTATTCGGATTGATGGATGCCGGCATATCAGATTACCTTAAGGAGCTGGTCCCGGGATGATTACCGAGATAAATCTCCAGTTATTTGCCGCAAGTACATCCAGCGAGGAAAGGACCGAGAAGGCCACTCCTAAAAAACGCCGCGATGCCAGGGAGAAAGGACATGTCTTCCAAAGCAGGGAAATCTCCATGGCGATTGTCCTGCTTTTGGCTTTTATATCAATAAAAGCACATGGCAAGAATATATCCGGCATCATTTACGAATTTACCGTGAAGGTATTGACAGAGTATCCGAAAATGGATGATTTGCATATGCCCAGTATTCTTGCCAGTTTATCTGCAGACGCCATAATAGTATTTTTCAGGACTGCCGGGCCGATTCTTTTGATTACGGCTATTGCCGGCTTTATTGTCAGCCTTTCGCAGGTTGGCTTTTTGTTTACAGTTGAGTTGCTGAAGCCGAAATTTGACAGGATTAATCCGATTAGCGGGCTAAAAAGGATATTTTCGATGAAAGGCGCAGTTGAATTTGTCAAAGCTTTTTTGAAGGTAGTCTTGATTTCGTACGTTTCTTATACTTTTATAAATGGCAAGGTACATGCGATTATGGGTATTATGAACATGGAAATGGACCAAATTGCTGCTTTTATATGCCAGACATCAATTGACCTTGCAATAAGGGTATGTGTGGTACTGGTAATACTGGGAGTGTTTGATTTCGCATACCAGTGGTGGGAATATGAAAAAAGCCTTAGAATGACAAAACAGGAAGTAAAAGATGAATTTAAACAAACTGAAGGCAACCCGGAAATAAAGTCCAGGATAAGGCAGAAGCAAAGACAAATGTCACTGAGAAGAATGATGCAGGAAGTGCCAAAAGCGGATGTGATAATAACCAATCCGACTCATTTTGCATGCGCATTGAAATATGATGCAGAGGTTTCACCTGCCCCGGTGCTGATAGCGAAGGGACAGGACTATATTGCCGTAAGAATAAAGGAAATCGCAAAGGAGAATAATGTGGAAATTGTTGAAAATAAACAATTGGCAAGAACCATATATGAAACAGTAGACATCGGACAGGCAATACCTCCGGAATTATACCAGGCAGTAGCGGAGGTACTGGCGTTTGTCTACAGCTTGAAAGGGAAAGCCAGTGTAGTATAGGCGTGAAATAATAACGCAAAACAGGGGGGTAAGCGGGGTTTGAAACTGAAAGATACTTCCGTGCCGGTTATTTTAGTGGCTATTGTTCTTGCTTTTATTATACCTCTTCCGGATTTTATCATTGATATATTACTTGCGATGAATATTATAATTTCCGCGGTAATACTGCTTAATACGGTTTATATGAGAGAGTCACTTCAGTTATCCATTTTTCCGTCTCTGCTGGTGATCACGACCATATTCAGGCTGGCCCTGAACGTGAGCACGTCCAGGCTGATTATTGGCAAAGGTGAAGCAGGGGGAGTGATTGAAGGCTTTGGCAGATTTGCCGGCGGGAATGATTTAATCGTTGGCTTTATCATATTTTTGCTGATAACAATTGTAAATTTCCTTGTAATCACAAGGGGCTCCGAGAGGGTTGCGGAAGTTGCGGCCAGGTTTACTCTCGATGCCATGCCCGGAAAGCAGATGGCCATCGACGCAGACCTTAATTCCGGGCTGATTAATGAAGCGGAAGCGAAAGAAAGAAGGAAAAAGATCCAGAGGGAAGCAGATTTTTACGGAGCCATGGACGGCGCGAGCAAGTTTGTAAAAAACGACGCCATTGCCGGCATTATCATAACCTTGCTGAATATTGTCGGAGGTATCCTTATGGGCGTCGTTTCAAGGGGAGATACAATAAAAGAAGCCCTTTCAACATATGCCATCCTGACGATAGGGGACGGGCTTGTAAGCCAGATACCTGCTCTCATGATATCTACTGCGACAAGCTTGATTGTTACACGAGCCGCGTCAGAATCAAACCTGAGCCAGGATGTGGCAAAACAGGTATTCAACAATCCGAAGGTCTTGTATATTGCATCTGCATTGAGCATAGCCCTTTCACTCTTCCTTCCTACTGTTCCGTTTCTCCTGTTATCGGCGACCATGGCATTTTTAGGATACATGATCTCAAAGCAGCAGACAGTTGAGCAAAAGCAACAGGAGATTCAGGTTGAAGAGGAGGAAGTTGAAGAGATACGCAAGCCGGAGAATGTCGTATCACTGCTGCAGGTCGACCCGATTGAACTGGAATTTGGCTATGGTATAATACCGCTGGCAGATGTAAACCAGGGCGGAGATTTACTGGACCGTGTTGTCATGATACGAAGGCAGCTTGCGCTTGAAATGGGTATGATTGTACCTGTTATCAGGCTGAGGGACAATATACAGCTGGCACCAAATGAATACAAGATTAAGATAAAAGGAGTGGAGGCAGCCGGGGGAGAGTTAATGCTGGATCATTTTCTTGCGATGAACCCGGGAACCGTAGAAGAAGAAATCGATGGAATAGAAACAGCCGAACCTGCTTTCGGTTTGCCTGCCATATGGATAACGGAAAGCCAAAGAGACAGAGCTGAAATGCTGGGATATACCGTTGTGGATTCGCCATCGGTTATTGCCACCCACCTGACGGAAATAATAAAAAAGCATGCGCATGAGCTGTTGGGAAGACAGGAAGTCCAAACCCTGCTTGATAATGTGAAGCAGAATTATCCAGTAATAATAGATGAACTGATACCTAAATTGATGACCGTGGGCGAGGTGCAAAAGGTTCTTGCAAACCTGCTTAAAGAAGGCGTTTCCATAAGGGATATGGTAACGATCCTGGAAACACTAGCGGATTACGCGCCGATAACAAATGATACCGATATGTTGACCGAATATGTAAGACAGGCGCTGGGAAGGGCTATAACGAAAAAATTCTTCGTAAATGGCTCGTCAAATGTTATTACGCTTGACCCCAAGCTGGAGCAGACGATCCTGGACTCGCTGCAAAAGACTGAAACAGGTGCATACCTTGCTCTTGAGCCCGGTTTTACAAACAAGATACTGGCGAACCTGTCAAAACAGGTTCAAAAGCTTATACAACTCGGCCAGCAGCCCATTGTACTTGCGTCACCTGTAGTAAGACTGCATTTTAAAAGGCTTGCTGAACAAGCAATACCCGGCATTGTGGTTCTTTCATATAACGAACTTGATCCCGAACTGACGGTACAATCGATCGGGACTGTCGGTGTATAACTTACGTTGTGTTTAACCGCTTTAGATAAAATGGTAAATAATATCGAATTATGGTATATTAAAAAGTGAAATAATCAAAGAAGCGCAATACTGCGTGGTCTTGAAATATAAATAAAGGACGGAAATTTACAGTTATATTATGGGGGAAATATGAAGATTCGCCGGTACATAGCAAGCAATACGCAGGAAGCGATACTCAAGGTCAAGATGGATCTTGGGAACGAAGCACTTATACTAAACACAAAAAAAGTAAAGAAGAAAGGTTTGCTGGGGCTGTTTTCAAAACCCATGATCGAGGTCCTGGCGGCAGTCGACGAATACGCTGCTGCCAAATCGGAAAATGATTCTTTAAGAAGGACAGACAGGACAAGTGCTGCAATGTCGTCGACTGCTGTAAAAACGTATCATGAAGAAAAAGATGAAAAAATAGCCGATTTAGAAAATAAAGTAAAGAACATTGAAGAAATACTGCAAAAGCTATGCCAGCAAGCCAGGATTGGCGGCGGCAAGCCTTCGGAAAAAACAGCGTCGCCTGATGTTCGCATGCGGAGAGTTATGGCGGCGGATGTTCTCTGCAATAACCTTATAAAAAAAGAAGTAGACCCGGACATAGCTAAGAGAATCGTCAACGCCACGATTGAAAGAATTGGCGGTAACTACGGAATGAACGACATCGCAGCAAAGCTTTACACCATTATATCCGGTTTGCTTGGCAGGCCCGAGACAATAAAGCCCGGCGCAGACGGAAAGCCAACGGTGATTATGTTCGTAGGACCTACCGGCGTAGGGAAAACGACTACATTAGCCAAATTAGCGGCAAATTACCTGTTGGACCAGAAGAAGTCAATCGGGCTTATTACAGCCGATACATACAGAATAGCCGCTGTCGAGCAATTGAGAACATATGCCGAGATACTCGGCATCCCAATAACGGTGGTATATACGCCTGAAGAAATCAAGGAAGCCATAAACCTGCATCAGGACAAGGACATGATACTAATTGATACTGCAGGCAGAAGCCATAAGAACAAAGAACAGTTTGAAGAGCTGAAAACTCTTGTAACGGCGGCGGATGCTGATGAGATTTACCTCGTGCTGAGCGCCGCTACAAGCAACAGTAACTGCAAGGAAATATTAAAGAGCTATAGTTTTCTGCAAAACTATAAATTGATTTTCACAAAAACTGATGAAGCCCCGATGCCGGGAATTATTCTCAATGCGCGATACCTTACGGGCAAGAGCCTTTCATATATTACAACGGGACAAAGCGTGCCTGATGACATTGAAGTAGCGGACATTGACAAAATAACCAAGAATCTTATAGGGAGCATAAACTAGATGATGGATCAGGCAGAAAAGCTTAGGCAAGCAATTGAAAACCTGAAAAAGAAACAGACGATCAGACAGGAAGTTTTGCTTGTTCCCCCGAAGAAAAGATCAGCCAGGGTTATAACAATAACCAGCGGCAAAGGCGGTGTCGGCAAATCGAACATTACTATTAATCTTGCCATTGCACTGAGCGAGCAGGGGTACAGAACCGTTATACTGGATGCTGATTTCGGACTTGCGAATATTGATGTGCTTTTTGGAATAGTGCCACGCTATACGATGCTGGACATGATAAAAAACCAGAAGAGTATCTTTGAAATACTTGCAGACGGGCCGAAAAATACAAGGTTTATATCGGGCGGTTCCGGGGTCGAAGACCTGGTAAAGCTGGAAAAACATCAGATTATAAGGTTTATTGACAATATGTCGTTCCTGGATAAGATAGCCGATATTATCATTGTAGATACAGGAGCAGGCCTGTCGGAAAACGTAATGAGTTTTGTCACTGCAGCAGATGATGTGATATTGGTGACATCACCGGAACCAACTTCCATTACGGATGCTTATGCCTTGATTAAAATGCTTTCAGGCATTGACAGGAATAAAAAGGTAAGGCTGGTTGTTAACAGGGCGGAAAGCAGCAAGGAAGCAAATGACGTGCTGAACAAACTGGTGCTTGTGGCTGAAAAATTCCTGGGTATGAAGCTGGAACCTACCGGGTATATATTGAACGATGATGCGGTAATAAAGGCCGTTAAGCAGCAGAAACCATTTATATTAAGCTTCCCGAAGAGCCGTGCTGCCAAAAGCATTATTGATATATCGATGAAGCTGACAGACAGTGATGCTGAGGAAGAAAACATGCAAAGCCAAGGTATCAGGGGTTTTTTTTACAAGCTGGTAGAATACATGAAAGCATAGGGATTATACAGCGCAAATTACTTGATAAAGGGTTGATTGTCTGATGATAAAGGTACTTGTTGTTGATGATTCGGCTTTTATGCGAAAATTAATCACTGATATACTTGAGAGCTCACCGGGCATAAATGTGGTTAACACGGCCGCAAACGGACTGGAAGCATTGGAACAAGTCAAAGCCTGCAAGCCGGACGTCATTACCCTTGACCTTGAAATGCCGGTTATGGACGGAATAAGCTGCCTGAAGGAGATTCAGAAAATAACGGATGCTCCTGTAATAATGCTCAGCGCACATACAAGGAGCGGTGAAAAAGCCACGATTCGAGCTCTTGATGCCGGAGCCATGGATTTTATAACCAAGCCGGAAGGTTTTTTGGAAATATTAAGCGAAGAAAAAAAGAAAGAGATAATTGAAAAGATAACAATAGCCGGCAATATAGGCAGAAAAAGAAGTTATGTCAAGGAAACGGATTTTGGACAAACCGGTGGACCCTATTGAATACAAGGGTGCCGGAAGCCATGAGCTAAAGACACTAATTGCGATTGGCGCTTCAACGGGTGGACCAAGAGCTTTACAGGAGATCGTGCCGTATATGCCTGCCAATATTCCGGCTGCATTGCTGATAGTCCAGCATATGCCCTCTGGTTTTACCAAGTCGCTTGCGGAAAGGCTTGAATGCGTTAAGTCATATTATCGTAAAAGAGGGTGAGGATGGTGAAGTTATAAAGCCGGGATACGCTTACATTGCGCCGGGAGATTTTCATATGGAGGTAAACTGCAAACCGGGCGGCGACATTAAAAATAAAACTGACAAAAGACGCTCCCGTAGCAAGGTCACAGGCCTTCTGTCGATGTAATGATGAATTCGATTGCAAACACGAAGTTTCCGAGTGTCATCGGCATTATATTAACCGGTATGGGAAGCGACGGAAAGGAAGGCATAATGAATTTAAAGCGCATGAAATAACGGCACCATCATATCCCAGGACGAGCAGACCTGCGTTGTATACGGAATGCCTAAATCAGCCGTAAGCACGGGTAGGTGGATGTGGTGGCGCCTTTGCATAAAATTGCCGGAATCATTGTTAAGTGTATGGGGGTGGATCAATAATGGACATGAGCCAATACTTGGAAATATTTATTGAGGAGACCAGGGAGCACCTGCAGGTATTAAACCAGAGCCTGCTGCAGGTTGAAAAAGATCCCCGGGATAAATTAATGCTCAACGAGATTTTCAGGGTGGCGCACACTCTAAAGGGCATGTCGGGAACAATGGGATTCAACAGGATGTCAAGGCTGACGCATGATATGGAAGATGTACTGCATGCGCTAAGAAATAACGAAATAAAGATAACGCCAGAGCTGGTGGATTTATTGTTTAAATGCCTTGACGCGCTGGAGAGCTACCTGGCAAAAATAATTGAGACAGGAACGGAAGGAAATGATAGATTATAACGACATTATTGGTGCGCTTTCATCCGTCATGAAGAAGAGGGAAAAGAAGACTCGCCGGATACCGCTTCAAACGATCCTGCCATTCCCGCAGGCCGGCAGGGAACAGGATACCGGCACTGCCGATATTGCACTGGACCAGTATGATATAAATGTTATTAACAGGGCTGCCGAGTTGGGCAACAATACATACCAGGTAACCGTCAAGCTGAATAGCGGCTGTGTGTTAAAATCCGCAAGAGCGTTTATTGTTTTCAAAACACTTGAGAAGATACTCGGAAATCATTAAATCGGTACCGGCTGTCCAGGATATTGAAGACGAGAAGTTCGATTTTGAATTTACCGTAATAGTTATTTCAAAAGAGGATGAATCGATATTTATAAAAGAGCTTAATTCTATTGCCGAAATTGACGATGTCATTGTAAAACTGGTTAAAGCCGGGAAGGAAGCATCACAGGAAAGCGCCGGAGAGCAGCCGCCGACACTGCTTTCGGCAGAGCGTGGACGCTGGTTCAATTCCGGACCGACAAGGGAAGAATGATTGCAGGCATTTAAAAAAGCGAAGACCGGCAAAACGGTCAGGGTTGATATTGAAAGGCTTGATGTGCTTCTTAAACCTGGTCAGTGAGCTGATTATACAAAAGACAAGGCTGGAAGGACCTTGAAGGTATTGAAAGGACACAATCTTATGTTGAAACGGTCGAATATCTGGAAAGGATCACAACAAGCCTCCACGACGCTGTTATGAAAGTCAGGATGGTGCCGGTTGAAACTGTTTTCAACCGCTTTCCGAGGATGATACGGGATATATCAAGGGATCTCGGCAAGGAAGTTGAGCTTGTTCATGTCAGGTGAAGAAACGGAACTTGACAGAACCGTTATAGATGAAATAGGGGATCCGCTTATCCATCTGCTCAGAAATTCATGCGATCACGGGATTGAACCGGCCGAGAAAAGAAGGAGTCTCGGCAAGCCGGAAATAGGCAGAATAGAGTTGAAAGCTTACCAGGACGGAAATAACGTTGTTATTGAGGTAAGTGACGACGGAAAAGGCATCGATGTGGAAAAGATAAAGGAAAAAGCTGTGGAACGCGGTCTTGTAAATAAAGATGCTGGTTGATAATCTTACGAAAGAAAGAATTAATAGATTTTCTTTTCAGGCCGAGTTTCAGTACGGCCGATTCTGTTTCCGATATTTCCGGAAGGGGTGTCGGACTTGATGTCGTGAAAACCAGGATTGAAATGCTCGGCGGCAGCGTCGAGGTTGAAACGGAGATTGGTAAGGGAAGCAGGTTTATTATAAGGCTGCCGCTCACGCTGGCTATTATCCAGGCGCTGCTGATCACTGGTCGGAGACGAAAAATATGCCATACAGTTAAGCTCGGTCCAGAGAATAATCAAGGTTCCGGCTCAGCGATATCAAGCTGGTTCAAAACCAGGAAGTCGTGATGTATAGAGACGCCATAGTTCCGATATTAAGGCTGGATAAAGTCCTTGATGTTCAAAAGGACAGCACGGAAGAGCCGAAGGAATTGACAATAGTAATCGTGAAAAAGGGCGAGAGGCTGACCGGTCTTGTGGTGGATAGAATCCTGGGACAGCAGGAAATCGTACAAAAGTCGCTTGGCAAGTACCTGGCAGGCATCAAAATAATTACAAGCGCTACCATACTCGGAGACGGAAATGTCGCATTGATACTGGATGTCAACGATCTTGCAAGTTAAAAGCGGAATGCGGGAAAACAGTAAATTGAGCGGGGGTTGATCAATGATGAGCGGTTCAGAAAAGAGTAGATGAGGCTAGAAGGTACCTGGTCTTAAAAGTTGATAATGAAGAATATGGCATAGATATAAACAAAATAACAACGATTATCGAAAAGGACATGGATATCGCAAGGGTACCAAAGCTGCCTGATTTTATCAAGGGTGTCATAAACTTGAGAGGCGAAATCGTACCGGTAATAAGTCTCCGGCTTAAATTTCGGGCTGTCGCATGATGTCTTTGACCAGGATACCAGGATTATTATTATAAGGTTCGGTGAAATGTCGGTAGGGCTTGATCGTGGATTCAGTATCTGAGGTTAGTTGAACTGGATGAAGAAGCCATAGAGAGCGTGACTAATTCTGAGAGCGGGCTGTCAAAGCGATTTTGTCACGGGTATCGGCAAGGTGGACGACAGAATAGTTACATTGCTTAATGTTGAAAAGCTGGTTTCACTTTAGGATACCTGAGCGGTGAAATACTATGTGTTTTATAGGAGAACATGATATGATGAAAGGGTATTGATGATCTGGACAATATGCAGTTGGATGTGCTGAAGGAAGTAGGCAATATAGGGGCCGGAAATGCTGTTACGGCACTTGCAAAGCTATTGAACAGGAAGATCAATATGGATGTTCCCAGGACAAGGGTTCTGGAGTTCAAGGAGATCAGCGATACGCTTGGAGGAGCTGAACTGCCTCGTAGTTGGAATATTGCTGAGGGTCAGCGGCGACCTTACCGGCAACATAATGTTTATACTAAAAAAAGACGCGGCTTCATTGCTGGTAAGCATGCTTATGGGAGAACAGCCCGACGAAACGAGGGAATTTTCTGAAATAGATATTTCGGCTTTGAAGGAAATAGGCAATATTCTCGCAGGCTCCTATCTTTCCGCGTTGTCGGCCTTGACAAATCTGAAAATTATGCCATCGGTTCCGGAACTGGCAATCGATATGGCAGGGGCGATTATAAGCGTACCTGCCATAGAATTCGGCAAGGTAGGAGATACGGTATTATATATAGAGACGGAGTTTTCCGACGGCAATAACAAGGTAGTGGGAGACTTTTACCTGGTACCCGATTATAACACTTATGACGTGTTATTGAAAGCTTTAGGAGTCATGGATGAATGAATAATATAATTAAGGTCGGGATGGCCGATTTGCAGTCGGGCAGGCATCCGTGCATATCTAACGACGCTTGGGCTTAGGTTCGTGCGTTGGAGTGGCGCTTTATGATCCAAGCAGGAGAGTTGTCGGGTTGGCGCACATAATGCTGCCCTCGAGTACGCAAGCCCGCAACAAATCCAATATTGCGAAGTTTGCGGATACCGCCGTTGCCAAACTGGCAAATGATATGGTCGATATCGGCGCTTCGAAGTCACATATCGTGGCTAAGCTTGCAGGCGGCGCACAGATGTTTTCCTATCAACGATACGCCGGAAATGCTGCGCATAGGGTCGAGGAACGTTATGGCCGCCAAGGAAGTGCTCAACTTGCTTGGAATCCCTATAATTGCGGAAGATACGGGAGGCGACTACGGCAGAACTATCGAAATTAACTCGGAAAACGGAAAACTTTTGATAAAAACCATAGGACATGGAATAAAGGAGATCTGATATATGGAACGCATCATGAGATTACCGCTCCTACTAGGCTTCCTGGCGGCTGTTATAACCGGAGCAGTAAGCTATGCCGCAGGTGCTCGGCAACCAGGCGGCATGTCTGCGGATGGCAGCGATGATGTTGATATTTTTTCTCCTTGGCATGTTTATAAGGAATACGATATTCTCGTTGAAAAATGAAGTACAAGTCAGAGAGATTGAGCAGAAAAAACGCGCGGAGCAGCGAACTGAAGGAGGTCCAAAGATGATGAACGGAAAGCAGCGGAAAGTGTCTGCAAGATCCCAACCAGGATGATAACGCTGTGCAAAGCCAGGAACAATCCCAGGATCCGAGGTTTCTATTTACGCATGGGAGAGGACTAGACTTCCGGCAAAGACAGGCGGATGATTTTGAGCCCCTGGCATTAAGCAGGGCAATAAAAACGAAAAGTGAATGAGTAGTACAAGATATATTTACGGAGGAAGCAGATGCAAGAAAACATCAACAGGCGGAAGAGAGCTTTGGAAGCAATATCAAAAAACCCGTGATACTGCTATCCGGGAAGCTTTGATACTGGAATATTCGCATCTGATTAAGTACATAGCAGGCAGATTGAACATTTATTTCGGCTCAAATGTTGAATACGATGACCTTGTAAGTTATGGCGTTTTCGGCCTGATAGACGCAATTGACAAGTTTGATCTGGGAAAAGGCGTCAAGTTTGAAACTTATGCGTCATTGAGGATTAGAGGAGCAATTATTGACAGTATCAGGGAAATGGACTGGGTGCCAAGATCCGTCAGGCAGAAATACAAGGAACTTGAAAAGGCATACTGGGATGTGGAAAATGAACTCGGCCGCTCCGCCACTGATAAAGATATTGCCGACAGACTCAATATTTCCATGGATGAATTTTACAAGCTCCTCAATGAAGTAAACTTAACATCAATGGTTTCACTTGAAGAATTTATCGAACAAAATTATGAAGTTGACATGGATATGACTGTTGCCAATAAGTACAGGCCTGAACACGAAGCCGAATTGAATGAAATGAAGGAAATCCTTAGCAAGTCAATCGAAAATCTGCCTGAAAAAGAAAAAATGGTCATATCGCTCTATTATTTTGAAGAATTGACTTTAAAAGAAATAAGTGCGATAATGAAAGTGTCAGAATCAAGAATTTCTCAGTTGCATACCAAGGCAATCATGCGATTGCGTGGAAAGCTTGCCCGACAGAAATCTTTGCTTAATGATTGACTTAAATAGCAGCAAAACCAGTATTGGAGGTTTCGGACTATGAATCGCAAAGATATCGGCAGCAATATAAACGATGGATTTTATCAAGTTTTGTATAAAAATGATGGCGTTTATCTGACGGTGTATCCACCCGAGGAAAATGGAAAACGGGTGGATGTGCAAGCCGTATTGGACCGCCTTGAGCGCAAGAAGGTAAAGAATTTTGACAAAGACATCGTAAGTATTGTTGTCCGAAAAGCTGATAAAACGCCAGTCAAAATAGCCGAGCCACAGGAAGAAGTAAGCCTGAACGCAACGGCGGATATTATGGTGTCGCCTGACAAAATGAAGGCTTACATCTCTTTCGTTCCGCCTGAAAACGGCAGGATGATGACGAAAGGAAGAAGTTATCGATTTCCTAAAGAACGAACGGTATTATTTACGGCATCAATAATACAATTCTTGAGACAATTGTCAATCATCCCGTGTATCATGAATCAATACTGATTGCAGAAGGAACCCCGGCAGTAGCGGGAGAGAACGGCCAGACTGGAATTTCATTTTGATATCAAAAGAGAAACGAAGCCGACGATTCTTGAAGACGGAAGGGTGGATTTCAGGGAACTCAACCTGATTCAGAACGCTGAAAAGGGACAAGTATTATGTACACTTATACCTCCCACCCCTGGGACACCGGGAAAAACCGTTTATGGAACGGACATTCCTGCAATGGACGGAAAGCCCGTAGCGCTTCCAAGAGGACGCAATGTAAGCATTTCCGAAGACGGAACACAATTAATTGCAAATATAGACGGGCAAATTTGCTATATCGACGGGAAAGTAAGTGTTTTTGCAACATATGAAGTCCAGGCGGATGTTGACAACTCCACGGGGAATATTAATTTTATCGGTAACGTAAGCATCAGGGGAAATGTACTCTCCGGGTTTGTGGTGGAGGCCGGCGGCAGCGTTGAAGTTATGGGTGTTGTCGAAGGCGCTGTCATAAAAGCAGGAGGAGACATAATTTTAAGAAGAGGAATGCAGGGTATGGGAAAAGGCATACTTGTAAGCGGTGGGGATATAGTTGCCAGGTATATAGAAAACAGTAATATAGAGGCAAGGAACAATATAAAAGCGGAAGCTATAATGCACAGTAATGTAAAATGCGGGAACAAGCTTGAATTGTCCGGGAAAAAAGGCTTGTTGGTCGGCGGCAGTTGCAAGGTCGGCAAGGAAATCGTTGCAAAAGTGATTGGTTCACCTCTTGCTACGTCCACCGACATCGAAGTGGGAATGGACCCTACGATAAGAGAGCGTTACAAGGCTTTGAAGGAAGAACTGGTATCCATCGAAAACGATCACAGGAAAGCGGATCAGGCCGTGGTAATTCTTAAGAAACTTGAGATGGCAGGAACACTGACACCCGAGAAGCAGGAGCTTCTGGCCAAGAGCATCAGAACCAGGGCATTCCTGTCAAACCGCATAATGGAAGTAAAAGAAGAGCTTAAACTAATTGAAGGCAGGCTGCAGCAAGAGGCCTTCGGGAAAATAAGGTGTTACAATGTTATTTATCCCGGAACGAAGATATCTATCGGGTCGTGCATGATGTATGTGAAAGAAAACCTGCATTATTGTACGCTATACAGGGATGGTGCCGATATCAGGGTGGGCCCGATAGATAAATAGGAAGCAATTCCGCGGGAAGTTGCCTGGTGCAAACAGTATCCCGCGCCCATGTTCAAGGAAGTGATAGTATGGCGATTAAACCTGTTGATTTTCAGGTAATGATTCCAAGAACTATGGAAGCGTCAAAAATAAGCAATGATGAACTGCAGCGAAATCAATCATTGCAATATCAATTAGCCGCCGCAGGCCAGCAAGAGGCTGAAGATTCGTTAAAACAGGTTGTTTCGAGACCGCAGGCGCAAAATGTGAGAATTGCTGAAAAACAAAGTGAAAGGCGGCAGGGCGGAGGAAAAAAGAAAAAACAAGGCCAAAATCCATCGGATGATAGTAAAAGGAAAGAAAGGTTGAGAAAAGAACCTGGAAGTAGTATAATAGACATAAAAATATAAATAAATACTAAAGTATAAAAATATTATTATTTACTAAAGAAAAAATGCTGCCGGTGTGTAATCATGCAGGTATCTTAACCGGCCATGGCATGTGATGCCGGAAGAGAGCGACTTGCAACTGATGCCGGCAGTGGTGAGGGGTGATCTTTTGAACGGTTTCTATGTCAGTATGATATTCCTCGGGATGCTTTTCGTTGTTTTTTCACTGGTATGTCTGTTTCTTGACAAGAAAAAAGTATTTGAATTTTTCAAAAGTTTTGAAAACAAGAAAAAAGAGCTGGTAGAGATTATTAATGATGCGGAGCAAATGATTGAGGAACTCAACAAGTTTTCTGACTATATTGTAAACCAGATCGACCTTAAAAATGAACAACTGAATAAAAGCCTTAAGGATACGGAAGCAAAAATACATCAGCTGAGTGAAAAAGCGGCAGCCATAGGTGGAAGCGCTTCTGTTTCCATAGATACAACTGCTATAAATGTGAAACGGCAAAAGGCTCATGCCGGTTTACGGGCATTAGTTTCTCAGCCTCCAATTAGAAAAGTGAATAGCAAAAATGAAATGGACGATTCTGTCTCAAATACCCAGGAAACAGGAACAAAAGACAAGGTTGTTCCATTCCACAGCAAGTATTCGGAGGTTCTCAGGCTTTACCGGGAAGGAATGGGCAACCTTGATATTGCTAAAAGCCTGAATATTGGAAAAGGCGAGGTAGAGTTGATAGTCGGTTTGAGGAGATAATCCGGGTCATCAGGGAGGTCTATTATGAGCCGGTTGCAGTTAAGGAGTGTTTTGCTTGGTATTGGCATAGGTATAATAATTACTTCAATAGCAAGTTTAATCTTCCTGGCAGGGAGGAATCCCCTGGAAGGCGTTACCAGAGAGCAAATTATCAGGGAAGCGGAAAAGTACGGCATGGTTGGCGTAACTTTGCAGGATAAGGGAACTTACGACTACAGGAATAATTAATGATACTCTTGTGTCATTAGCGTAAGATTCCGCATAAGCTGTTCTTGACAAGGGCCAGCGGCTATTGTATAATTCATTTTGCACATAAGGTTTAATTATGCCGCTGTGGCGGAATTGGCAGACGCACGTGACTCAAAATCACGCGGTAGCAATACCATGCCGGTTCGACTCCGGCTAGCGGCACCACTAAAGCTAATAGCTCTTAAAACGCTGTTCCGGCTGATTTAAGAGCTATTTTTTGTTTCCTGCAACGGATGTTCAGAACGGCATCGTATGCGAATCTTAATTTAGTATGTTTATGGGCGGTCATCCGTGGTATATCTATGTAAAGCAGTTATTATACTCTTTTGACACAGCCGGCATGAAAGATTAATAATTTACCGGGGAGGTCATAAAAAATGTATTTCAAATGGAAGGATGAATATAACACGGGTATAAAAGAGATTGACGATCAACACAGGCGCTTATTTGAAATCGGCGGAAGAATATACGACCTTGCAAATGCAAATGACGCCTACGACCATTATGACGAGATTATGGCAGTTCTAGAAGAACTCAAGGCTTATACCGTGTACCACTTCGGTTATGAAGAGAAGCTTATGGAAAGATTCGGGTACGAGCATTATGAAACTCACAAATTCCAGCATTATTTTGCAGTAAGGAAGATTCAGAAATTTGAAGAGGAAGATGTTGACGAAAACCAAAGCGAAATAATAATGAAGATTGTTGCTTTTATTTCAGACTGGATTTCCAACCATATACTGAAAGAGGATATGAAATATAAAGACTTGTTTATAAGCAAAGGCGTCAGATAATAGAGTTCCTTGTTCACATACGATATGCCGGTCCGGTTCCGGATGGCGGCAGCAAAGCTTTTTAAGGACCTTGTAACAAATAAGTTGCAGGGTTTTTTAATTTGACTCTTGATTTCAGGCTTTCCCCAAATATGATAAATACGCTGCGGTGTAATGCAGAATGTCAAAAGGTTCTGCTGCGGAACGTGATTTATCCGATATGTGTTAAGCCGGCTTGCGCAATGTTGACCGATTTTGTCGGTCCGCTTCTTGAGGACAAATTCTATTTAAAGCCCTGTTCCGGTTTCATTGATTGAAGATAGATTGAAATTGTAAAAAAGTGATATTTATCAGAATATAATTATATATATCCCGGTTCTTTTTCATTATACTGTTGATTCAAGTAAAAGATTTAAATATAATGAATTATAAAACTAAATTGCTTCGAGATGACAGAGTAGGCTATTGCGCGTTAAGTGCCAGTCGGACGGGAAGTTGCCGCTGGACGAAAAATCCATGAGATTTGCGGTGCAATAGCCGCATTCCGCTGTCACAAAAGGTCGCTTCCTTCCTTCTGTGACGCCGTGTCGTCGAGAAGGGGCTTTTTGTATATCGGGGAAAACCTGCAATATGCAAAGGGCTTGATGCGAGGGAAAGGGGGTGCTTTGAATGAAAAAGATCATTGTTATAGTGTTCATGAGTTTGCTTATCTCAATATATGTTGTATTGAATCATGTTATACCAGTATTCCAGATCGAAACAATCAGGATAAGCTTTGGGTTTTTGCCGCAGGCGTTTGCCTCGATGCTGTTTGGCCCGATAATAGGCGGCATCGGTTCCGCGGCAGGAGATGTACTGGGTATGATCGTCTCCCCGAGGGCGGCGTATTTTCCAGGTTTTACGCTTAGTGCGATGCTGACCGGCATAATATACGGCTTGTTCTTGTATAAAAAGCCGAAAAATATTTGGCGCATAATTTTAGCCGTATTGTGCATAACAATATTTGTCGATATCGGGCTGAATACATACTGGCTGACGGTTATGTACGGGCATGGCTTCCTGGCAATATTACCGGCTCGGGCTGTTAAATGCGCTGTCATGGTCCCTGTTCAGGCAGCAATAATATCATTGATGTGGAACTATGCCGGCAGCCATATTGAAAGAATGTATTTAAAGGCAGTGGCTTGATGGAAAATACGGTGTATGGTTTTTACTAACCAGGTTTTTGATTGGATTATTTTTAAAATAATGGTTGCAATAAGACAAATTGAGGTTTATAATAATATTGTAAAAGCTCAATATTGTTTATTGCAAACAGTTTTAACCGATATTAATAATGTGCGGAGACATGGAGTCACATTAAATTAGAGTTTCGGCTCTGGTTTTGTGTGACTCTTTTGTTTTGCCATGATACTGAAGGAGGCTGTATACGGTTGTATGACGTGGTAATAGCAGGCGCAGGCGTGATTGGTGCCTTTATCGCAAGAGAGCTTTCGCGGTATGAATTGAAGATATGTGTTCTGGAAAAAGAAAATGATGTGGCAATGGGCGCCAGCAAGGCTAACACGGGTATAGTACATGCAGGGTATGATACTGTGCCGGGAACTCTTAAGGCGCTGTTGAATGTCCGTGGCACGGAGATGATGGAAGGTGTGGCGCGTGAATTGGATGTGCCTTATAAGAAGACGGGGTCGCTAGTGGTCGCATTTGACGAAAAAGACAGGGAAGTACTGCAGGACCTGCTTGACAGGGGTATTGCCAATGGAGTGGAGGGATTGAAGATTATTGACGGGGAAACAATCAGAAAAATGGAGCCATGGCTTTCAGAAAAAATTACCCACGCATTATATGCGCCTTCAGCCGGAATTGTATGCCCGTATGAACTTACGGTTGCAGCCTTTGAAAATGCTGTCGTGAATGGTACTGAACTGCGAAGGAATTACGAAGTCAGGGATATTGCCTTTGAAGACGGCCGGTTTATTGTAAATCCCGGCAGTGAATCCATAACATGCAGGTATTTTATAAATGCTGCCGGTGTATGCGCCGGAAAACTGGCAACCTTCATAGGAGACAACAGCATTAGCATCAAGCCCAGGAGGGGAGAATACCTGCTTTTTGACAAGTCCGTCGGAAAGGTTGTAAGCTCTGTTATTTTCCAATGCCCGACGTCCCTGGGAAAAGGCGTTGTTGTGACCTCGACCGTTGACGGCAATACGTTGATTGGTCCTGATGCGCAAGATATAGACGATGCCGCTGACACGTCAACTACGAGACATGGGCAGGAGTACGTAAAGCGCAGCGCATTAAAAGCCGTGCCTTCTCTTGATTTCAGCCGTGTAATTGCTTCATTTTCCGGGATCAGGGCAAAGCCCGCAACCGGCGATTTTATAATCGGACCTTCGAAAGCCAACCCATACTTTATAAATGTTGCAGGAATCGAATCGCCGGGTCTGTCGTGCGCGCCTGCATTCGGCGAATATGTAAGTGGTATTTTAAAAGCACAGGGATTGAAAATGACGCCCAAAAAGAGCTTTAAGGGCACCAGGGACAAGGTGGTAAGATTCAGGGATCTTGATTATGGCGAAATTGAGAAGCTTATAAAGGAAAAGCCTTCATATAGCAGGCTGGTATGTCGCTGCGAAAAAGTTACCGAAGGTGAAGTGCTGGATTGCATCAGAAGGCCTGCAGGAGCCCTCGATCTGGACGCTGTAAAAAGGAGGACACGGGCAGGTATGGGGCGATGCCAGGGAGGGTTTTGCACGCCAAGGATCGTGGAGTTGCTGGCAAGGGAACTCAACATACCTTACGATAAAGTGACAAAAAAGGGCGGCAAGTCATGGATGCTGGCAGGAAAGACAAAGTAATTAAAACGGTTTTGTCTTGTGAGAAAAAATAATCGGAAATGGAGGCCATGGATTTGAATGAAGTGCAGCTTGCAGTTATAGGGGGCGGCCCTGCCGGGATGGCGGCGGCAGTAAAGGCCAGGCAACAAGGTGTAAAGGACATTTTGATTATGGAAAGGGAAGACAACCTGGGCGGTATATTACAGCAGTGTATACATACCGGCTTTGGCTTGCAGGTGTTTAAGGAGGAACTGACTGGACCTGAGTATGCCGCCAGGTATATAGATATGGTTAATGAACTGGGCATTGCATACCTTACCGGTACCACTGCACTGGCGATAAAGCCAGGAATAGTGGTTGAAGCCGTCAGTGAAAAGAAGGGGTTTGTCAGAATAAAGGCGAAAGCCGTAATACTTGCCATGGGATGCAGGGAAAGAACCAGGGGTGCGCTGAATATCCCGGGCACCAGGCCGGCGGGCATCTATACGGCCGGAACTGCGCAAAAATTTGTAAATATAAACGGATATCTTCCGGGAAAGAAAATCGTGATCCTGGGCTCAGGCGATATAGGCCTTATAATGGCCAGAAGACTGAAGCTTGAAGGCGCCGAAATAAAAATGGTATGCGAGATCATGCCAAAACCCGGCGGGCTTACCAGGAATGTTGTGCAATGCCTGCATGATTTCAACATACCTCTGAAGTTAAGCCATACAGTTATAGAAATTCATGGCAGGGAAAGGGTGGAAGGTGTTACGACAGCAGCGGTCGATGAAAACCTGAAACCTGTTGACGGAACAGAAGAATACGTTGAATGTGATACACTGCTTCTTTCGGTAGGATTGATACCGGAAAATGAAATTACAGCCGAAGCAGGTATAAAGATTGATCCGGCCACGTCAGGTCCGGTCGTGAATGAGCATATGGAGACGTCAATGCCTGGCGTGTACGCCTGCGGAAATGTTGTTCATGTGCATGACCTGGTGGATAATGTTACACTTGAGGCTGAGATTGCGGGCATGTCGGCAGCCTTGCGGTGCTTGTCCTAGGGTAATGACTCAAATGGACGGAGGATTTGTATAATGAAAAAGGAAATGATTTGCATAGTATGCCCCAAAGGTTGTATACTCAAAGTGGATGAATCGGCAGAAGCTCCTGTGACCCATGCCGATGTTTCGGGAAATAAATGCAAAAGAGGAGCGGTATATGCGGTAGATGAGTGTACCAATCCGGTGAGGGTGCTGACAACAACGGTTAAAATAGTCGGAGGTATTTTGCCAATGGCGCCGGTTAAATCCTCCCGACCTATTCCAAAAAGGTTGCTCTTCGATTGCATGGAAGTCATAAACGCCTGTACCGCCGTAGCGCCATTAAAAGTCGGAGATGTTGTAATTGAAGATATTTTAGGCACCGGAACGGATATCATCTCCATGTCAAATATTCCAAAAGCATAGATTATTACGCGAGGAGGATTGGCATATGAATAAACGTTATATAATTGCAATTGATCAGGGTACATCAAGTTCAAGAACAGTAGTGTATGACAGGGCGAATGACAAAATAACGGCAATAAAGAGCAGGCAATTAAAACAGCATTATCCCAGGCCAGGCTGGGTGGAACATGACCCGGTTGAGATATGGGAAGCGCAGCTCGCTACTATGAAGGAAGCGACTGCTGCCGCAAAGATATCACTGCAGGAGGTAGCGTGCATCGGTATTACGAACCAGCGGGAAACTGTGGTTATGTGGGATCGGAAAACGGGGAAGCCGGTTTATAACGCAATTGTGTGGCAATGCCGGAGAACTGCGGATATCTGCGACGACCTGAAGGCTTCCGGATATGATGAAATTATACGTAAAAAGACGGGACTTATAATTGATGCATATTTTACCGGGACAAAAATCAAGTGGATCCTTGATAATGTGGAGGGAGCCAGAAAAAAAGCAGAGGCAGGCGAACTGCTGGCCGGGACCATAGATGCATGGCTTATTTGGAACCTGACCGGCGGCAAGGTCTCACGTGACGGACTATACTAATGCCTCGAGGACAATGCTTTTCAATATTAATACGCTTGAGTGGGATGATGAGCTTCTCAAAGCGTTGGACATACCCAGGTGCATGCTGCCGTCACTGGTGCAATCTTCCGGGTTCATTGCAAATACCGCCAAAGAGGTATTAGGCGAAGAGATACCTATTAGCGGAGTTGCAGGCGACCAGCAGTCCGCTCTTTTCGGTCAGGCTTGCTATCGCGAAGGCTCGGCAAAAAACACGTATGGCACCGGTTGTTTTATTTTGATGAATACGGGCGAGCAAACCGGTATTATCCGGTAACGGATTATTGAGTACAATAGCCTGGGTAATTGACGGAAAGGCTGAATACGCGCTGGAAGGGAAGCGTTTTTAACGCCGGCTCGACAATCCAATGGATAAGAGATGAGATGAAACTTGTCGACAGCGCTCCGCAGGCTGATATTGAAGCCGAAACCGTACCTGATACCGGCGGCGTATATATAGTGCCGGCATTTACGGGACTTGGCGCTCCATATTGGGATATGTACGCCAGGGGAATTATAGCGGGTATTACGCAGGGGAACAAAAAGAGAGCATGTAATCCGCGCCGTCCTGGAGTCTATAGCTTATCAAAGCCGTGATATATTCGAGGTAATGACAGCCGATTCCGGCATACGGCTGAGCGAGCTTAAAGTGGATGGCGGGGCCAGCGTAAGTAATTTTCTTATGCAATTCCAGGCCGATATTTTGAATGTAACGGTAAAGCGCCCCGAAATTACTGAAACTACGGCCCTTGGGCGCGATATACCTGGCGGGGCTTGGTACAGGCCTGTGGAAAAACAAGGATGAAATAGAAGCGTGCTGGAAGCTCGGCAAAGTGTATGAACCTATGATGTCCGAAAGCACAAGGGACAGCCTTTATAAAGGATGGAAAAAAGCTGTTGAAAGATCGATGAAATGGGATATGGAATAACCGGCAAACTTTAATTGATATTTTCAAGTTTAAATATAAATGAAATGCGGCAGCCTTTTTAAGGCAGGCCGTATTTTTTTTGCATATCGGCAGAAATTAATAAGGCATCATATTCAACATTAAAATATCGAAGGTGAAGCGAATGAAAGCTGTTATTATGGCAGGCGGAGAGGGTACAAGGCTGAGGCCGCTTACATGCGGCAGGCCGAAACCAATGGTGCCTGTGGCAAACAAGCCGGTGATGGAGCATATCATTGATTTGCTTAAAAAGCATGGAATAACAAACGTGGCTGCAACACTGCAGTACATGCCGGATATGATCCGGGACTATTTTGAAGACGGCAGCAAGTTCGGCATAAGGCTGAGATACTACGTTGAGCATAAACCACTCGGTACGGCAGGGAGCGTAAAAAACGCCGAGGACTTCCTGGACGGTACATTTCTTGTAATAAGCGGTGATGCGCTGACTGATATTGACCTGATAAGCGCAGTTAGATTCCATATGGAAAAGAATGCAACAGCGACGCTTGTTCTCAAGAGGGTTGATGTTCCTCTTGAATACGGCGTTGTTGTAACCGACGGGGACGGAAGGATAATACGTTTTCTTGAAAAACCAGGGTGGGGAGAGGTATTTAGTGATACGGTCAATACCGGGATTTATATATTGTCGCCGGAAGTACTCGAATATATTAAACCAGGGACGGCGTTTGATTTCAGCAAGGACCTGTTCCCGATGCTTATGAGGGATAATAAGAGGCTGTACGGATATATTACGGAAGACTATTGGTGTGATATCGGTGACACCGCTGCCTATATCCGGGCTCACAGTGATGTTATGAACGGCATTGCGAAGGTTGACATACCGGGTGAGGAAATGGAAGCAGGCATCCGTGTCGGGATTGGGACGGAAATAGACGACGGGGCATTATTGAGGGCGCCCTGCATCATAGGTTCCGGATGTCGGATAAGGGCAAATGCGGAAATAGGCAGTTACTCGGTAATAGGAGACAACAGCATAGTATCAGGCCGGTGTGGTATTAAAAGAAGCATTATATGGAAAAATTGTTTTTTGGGCGAGAACGTTCAATTACGCGGAAGCATAATATGCGGGAATGTTCATATAAAAAATGGCGCAGCCGCATTTGAGCAATCAATCGTAGGCGAGCATTCGCTGGTGGATGAGCATGCAATTATAAGGCCCTCCGTAAAAATATGGCCTGACAAGTATATCCGGCAGGGGGCTGAAGTAAGTGCCAACATAGTATGGGGTTCCAAGGCAGGAAGGCAGATATTCGGGGCAAGAGGAGCAGGCGGCCAGGTTAATACGGATATTACACCTGAGTTCGCCGCGAGGCTGGGTGCCGCATATGGCGCTTCAATCGGAAACAAAGGAAATATCGGTGTGAGTTTTGACGGTACGAACAGCGCTTTGATGATAAAGCATGCGGTGATATCGGGGCTGCTTTCTTCCGGTGTATGGGCCTGTCGATTACGGAAGGCTGACCTTGCCGGCATTAAGGTCGGCTGTCAGGTTTTACAGGCTTGACGGCGGCATCCACTTAAGCTCATACCCGGGCGCCGGGACGAAAGTGATGATCGAGTTCCTGGACAGGTCGGGAAGCATCATAGACAGGGGTGCCGAGAGAAAAATCGAGAGTTCTTTTATGCGGGATGATTTTATCCGGTGTGAAAGCGATTGCATTAAGAAAGTGAACTGAAACCAGGGAGTTCATGGAGTTTTACATTAAGAGCATACTGCTTGATGTTAAGTCAATAAGCATGAAATACCGGATAGCGTTGAAGTGCCTGCAACGGAATATATTTCCGGGATGATAACGGGTTTGCTGGCGGAACTGGGATGTGAGGTCATGTGCCGGTTAACGCGGACGAGTATGAGAATACCGCCGTAAAAGGTATGGGATGGTTTTGCAATACCGTTAGAAAACGGTAAATTTGATCTTGGAGTGTCGATCGGGGATACCTGCGAAAAAATGATGCTTGTGGATGAAAGGGGAAGGCTGGTAACCGAGGATATGTTTATAGCGCTTATAGCGCTTGTCCTGTTTAGAAAAATGAAAGGGATGCACCGTAATAGTGCCGCTTGTCGGCAAGCCAGGCTGTGGAAAAACTTGCGGAAGAGTACCATGGAAGAGTGATAAGGACGAAATCGTCCGCAAGGGATATGATGGCCAACATGCTGGGCAAGGAAGTAAAGGAAGAGTTGCTTGAACAGTTTACGATGAATTTTGATGCGGCCGCAAGCCTTGTCAAGCTCCTCGACTATATGTCGCTGAACCGTCTGAGGCTTTCCGACCTGGTAAACATGATTCCTGAAATACACATGCGCAGACGGGAAGTGGAATGTGAATGGAGCTCAAAAGGCAGGGTTATCCGCAAACTGATACAGGAGCATTCCGGCGAAAGGACGGAGACGCTGGAAGGTGTTAAAGTGTTTGATGAGAAGGGATGGGTACTTATATTGCCCGATGCGGAAAAACCGGTATGCAGCGTTATTGGGGAAGGCTTGAACGCGGAGTTTGCTGAAGAACTGACTGATATTTATGCAAGAAAAGTGAGGGAAATAAGCCGGAACTAATAAAGTATACATCAACAGAAAATATAATCACAGTTGACAGTACGGAGTTTTTATTACCCCCGGGCTTTATTCCGGAACGATGCATAAAACAGAAGAGCCTGTAGATTCAGCCAGCGCGGACTTACATTGTTCTTAATAGTCCGCGTTTTATGTGCAAAATCAAACGTAACTCGCCCATAGAACCAGGGTGCTCGATCAGGTCATGATTTTGCCTGGTACTTGTGCGGATTAACAGGCTCTGCCGGCTTGATGCATAATGCTCTTGAATAAAGCAAACAGGGATAATTAACCTCATCCGAATTGATTAGTTATACTTTGCACTCTTGAAATGATGCGCTATTAAAAGTAGAATTAAAGTACGCATTAAATAATTTTCCGGGCTGGTGTGGTAAAATAATTATGAAAAAAACGGGAAGCCGGCATATTTTATTCATAGTATTCCTGATATTTGGCATTGTTGTTGCAGTGCAGGCAAAAAGCACCCTCCTTGCAAAGAAGGTTTCGGCATCAAACAAGCTGAGCGTCGAAATGCTGAAGGAACAGCTTGCGAGGGAAAAAACGGCTATTGAAGAATTGAGAGCTGCTATTGATGAAAACCTGGCAATGAGAAACGAAATCATAAGGGAATATGTGGAGCAGCAGGATGACGTTCGGTTAAGAGAAGAATGGGAACTGATCAGGGTACATACCGGTCTTGTTGATGTGAAAGGCCCCGGAATTGTTATTGAGCTTGACGACGCCCCGGAAATGCAGCCTGATGCGGACCCCGGCTGGTTTATAGTTCATGACCAGCAAATCAAGACAATATTAAATGACCTTAAAATCGCCGGTGCCCAGGCTATAGCCATAAACGGCGAAAGAATTGTGCCGATGAGCGACCAGGTATGTGCAGGACCTACAATCCTGATTAATGACAACAGGTACTCCGTACCATATATTATTGAAGCCATCGGCAATCCCGATGAATTGTACGAAATGATGATGAACAGCAGAACAATCGCGGAAATGATGCTGTTTGATATCAGGATAGAGATTAAAAAAGCCAAGGAAATAAAGCTGCCGAAATTCAGCGGCTCTGATAAACTGGACAGGTATATTTCCGCACTGGAGGTAGTCGAAAAATGAAATTTGCCAGAAATTTAGCCATGACGATACTCTGCATTCTTTTAGGAATCATGCTGGCTTTGCAATATAAAAGCGTTAACTATTACCAGAGCATAGCAGCATATGACAACATGAGGCTTGAAGAGCTCAAGACCGAGCTGATCACGCTTCAGAACCAAAAAGACTCTTTGCAGGGGAGGCTTGAAGAGCTTGAAAATGAAAACAAGATGTATCAAGAGGCAAAAGCCGGTGACAGTGAAGCAACCCAACAGATACAGAATAACCTTAAAAAAGCCAGGATATTTGCAGGGCTTGAAACCGTAAAGGGAAAGGGCGTTATTATAACTCTTGACAATTACTCTACTTTTGTGCGCGTAAGAGATTTTGACATCCTGAATGTAGTTAATGAGCTGAGGGCAAGCGGAGCGCAGGCTATATCCGTCAATGACGAGCGTATCGTAGCCATGACGGAAATACGTGATGCAGGGTCTTACATTATGATAAACGGAAAGCGATTCAAGGCTCCCTTTACCATAAAGGCAATCGCAGACCCGGATGCTCTTGAGCGTTCGCTTACGCTTATCGGGGGCGTACTCGAAAACCTTGAAAGCGAAATGCTTCAGGTAAGTATTAAAAAGTCGGATGAAGTTGTGATAAACAAGTTTATTGATGACGGCACCACTATAAAGACAGACCTTTTAACCGTGGTTCAGTAAATATCCCGGTATATTTTCCATCCTCCATAATACAAATATATTAACTATGCCTGATAATCGTGGAGGATAGGTTTATGAACCGCAGCGGATATAATAAAGCAGGTCTTGCAGCAATTATTGCTATAATTTCAATGGTTCCGGGCATGATACTGTCATGTTGTTCTTCATCATCAACTCGTGATGAAAAGTTTGACAGTCTGGGAAGCGTTTATTCCAGCAGTTTCGATGATCTTGATCTCAAGGTTGAAATCAGTGGCAGGCTATCAGAAGATGAGGATGAAGCGACTGTCGGCATTTCCCATAAAAGTCGGGAGCCGGATACAATTCATGTAAATGTTTATGAAAAGAACGTATCCTATTCACAGGGCACATACAGCAACAAGCTGCTCAGATGGGGCATATCCAGGAGAAAAAATCATGAAACCCCCGCCGCAGATCCCGGTGCACCAGAACTACTGAAGAAGTATGGCGCTGTGTATGTAGGGGACACTTCAAAGAACGTTATTTATTTCACATTTGACGAAGGATATGAGAATGGTTATACGCCCCTTATTCTTGATACATTGAGGGATAACGGGATTAAGGCCGTTTTTTTCATAACCGGGCCATACCTGAAGAATCACCAGGACCTTGTAAGAAGAATGGTTGAAGAAGGACACATGGTCGGAAACCACACTATTCATCATCCGAGTTTGCCCGAATTGGATGACGGCAGGCTGGAAGAGGAAGTGCTCGGACTGGAAAGGGCATTTAACGAGAAATTTGGTCAAAACATGCATTTCCTTCGCCCGCCGAAAGGTGAGTACAGCGAGCGTACACTCGCAAAAACATATAGGCTGGGATATTGCAACCTGTTCTGGAGTTTTGCATATGATGATTGGCACCGGGATAAAGTCCGCAGCCCGCAGTATGCATATGAAATAGTAATGAGAAATCTTCATAACGGCGCGGTGCTGCTTTTACATGCGGTTTCCAGGGATAACGCCGAAGCGCTGGACAGCATTATTAAAGGCGTGCTGAGGGAAGGATATTCGATAGGCGATCCACGGGAACTTCTGCCGCCGGATAATGTTGGAGTTGGAATTTATGAAGAAGAATAAAGCCTTACGCGATAAAAGCGCCGGAAGAGAAGGCGTTAAAAGCGAGGCTTCCGGGAAAAGAAAGAAAAACTCCGGGGAAGACGGTATCCGTGGAAAAAGCATGAAGGAAAAATTTACGGAAGTGCTTGAGCTGCCAAAGGAATTGGTGATGGATATACCAAGGATAACCATTGTCGGAAAAGGCGATATGATGATAGAAAATTATAAAGGGGTTATTGAGTACGGCAGCAGCAGGATCAGGATAAACACCGGCGCAGGAATGGTCAGGATCTCAGGCGCCGGCCTGGTTATCAGGGAGATAACGTCGGAAGATATCATCATATCGGGCGGCATACAATCGCTTGAGTATGTCTGATGAGGTGGGAAACTTGTTGCTGCTCAGGATATGGAATTATCTTCGGGGATATGTTATTATAGTAGTCGAAGGCTATTTTATTGAAAAATTTGTGAATATCTGCGCCAGGAGGCAAATCCTACTGTGGGATATCATGGCGCAAGGCAGGCAATCGGTGGTTATGAAAATGAGTATCCGCGGGTTTAAGCTCATACGGCCGGTTGCCAGGAAAACAAAGTGCAGGGTAAGGCTTAAGAAAAAAACAGGCTTACCGTTTGTTTTTAACAGGTACAGGAGACGGAAAGCATTTTTTGCGGGAGCCGTTTTGTTCATCGCTTTACTTTACATCATGATTTCATTTATATGGAGCGTTGAAATAAACGGCAATAAAAAGCTTCAAACAGTCGAGCTTGAAAAAGCACTTGCCAGGCACGGTGTCAAAACAGGGGTCCTGAAATACAGGATTGATACAAATAAAGCCGTAACGGGAATGATGCTTGACATCGGGGATATTTCGTGGATTAGTATAAACGTAAAAGGTACAAAGGTAAGGGTAGATGTCAGGGAAAGGATTGAAATACCCTATATCATACCAAAACATATACCGTGTGACGTCGTAGCGGCAAAGGACGGTATAATCAAGCGTATAATAGCAACGGAAGGAATCGAGGCAGCAGCCGAAGGTGACAGTGTCCGGAAAGGCCAGGTATTGATTTCCGGCAGTATTCCGCTGAAAGAAGGCAATGATCGGTTCAAGACGGTACATGCCATGGGGACGGTGATAGCCAGGACATGGTACGAGGAAGAGGTACCTGTTATTACAAAAGTAACGGAAAGAGTTAAAACGGGAAGGGTAATTAATGACCATGCATTGGTCTTATTTTCATGCAAAATTGACTTACTGCGCAGGAAGAACAAATTCAGCTGTTATTCTGCGACTGAAACAAGGAAAAAGCTTAAAATAGGCAATGACCTGGTATTCCCAGTGGAGTGGGTGACAGTCACATATTCTGAGGAGCAGACGGTTGAAGCGGCCATAGATGAAGAGAATGCCAAGAAAGCGGCCGTCGACAGTGCGTACAGAAAAGCAATGTCACAAGTGCCCGAGGGAGCAGAGGTGGTAAAGAAAAGCGCCAGGTTTGTTCAGGGTGCCGATAAACGACTCTATGCCCGGGTAACACTGGAGTGCCTGGAGGATATTGGCATATCAAGGCGAACAGGAGGTAATTGATTGGACGATTCGGAGAAGATAATTGAATTCGAAAAGATAGACCATGTAATAAGCTTATTCGGTAATTTTGACGGAAATGCGAGAATAATCGAAGACAGGTTGAAAGTAAAACTTATCTCAAGGGATGCCGAGATTAAAATTACGGGCAAAAAAGAAGATATTAATAAAGCGTCGGCTGTCATAGAGAGGCTTATTACCATGGCTTCACACGGAGAAGCGATAAACAGGCAAAATGTTAACTACCTTGTAGACCTTGCAATAGAAGGGCAGATGGATATTATACGAGATTATCCCGGTGGGCATATATGCCTCACGGTAAAGGGAAGACAGATAAAATCAAAAACTCATGGACAAAAGCGCTATATAAATGCTATAAGGGAAAACACCATTGTATTCGCAATCGGACCTGCAGGCACCGGGAAAACATTTCTTGCGGTAGCAATGGCGGTTGCAGCTTTTCGGGACAAGCAAGTCAACAGGATAATCCTGACACGTCCTGCCGTTGAAGCCGGAGAAAAACTGGGGTTTCTTCCCGGAGACATGCAAAATAAGGTGGATCCTTATTTGAAGCCGCTTTACGATGCTCTTTATGAGATAATGGGCTTTGAGGCTTATCAAAAATACCTGGATAAAAGCATGATAGAAATAGCGCCGCTGGCATATATGCGCGGCCGTACCCTCGATGATTCGTTTATTATACTGGATGAAGCGCAGAACACGACGCCGGAACAGATGAAAATGTTTCTTACACGTATAGGTTTCGGTTCAAAAGCCGTAGTAACCGGTGACATAACACAGATTGACCTGCCAGGTGACAAGAAATCCGGATTGAAAGAGATTACACGTATTTTAAGAGATATAGAGGATATAGAATTTGTATATTTAACAGAGAAGGATGTTGTCAGGCATGAGCTTGTAAAGAAGATTATCAAGGCATACGAGAAATATGAACAGAAAAAATAAGCTTACAGTTCCCGAATGGAGGGTGCCGGATTGAAGGCGAGTAAAAAGGAAAAACGAAGCAGGTTTATGGATTTTTTCAGAAAAAAGTCATTTCAGCAAGCACTTGTTGCTGTTTTGACAACCCTCATATCCGCCGTAATCGTTGTAGACGGCTCTATTCCGAAAAAATACAAGCTTAGCGTGGGTGAAAAATCGGATTATGATATTACTGCTCCAAGGGAGATATACAATGTCCTCCTGACTGAAAAACTGGCTGAAGAAGCAGCCGGTAAAGTGCCGCCCGTTATGGTGCGGCTTGAAAATGTGACCATTGATATTATAAACACTGCCAATGATCTTATTAACGATGTGAAAGAAGCCCGCCAGGGCATAGACAAAAATCTGCGTGAGCAAGGAATAAACGCGGACAGTGAGGAATACGAGTCAGTTCTTGAAATGGAGCGGGCAAACGCTATGGACTGGCTTGATACAAGGTTTCAAGGTTATGGCATTTTTCTTACCGGTGAGCAGGTGGATTACCTAGTTAACGGCGCAGACGACGAGCAGCTTGACCAGTTTGCCGAAATTACTAAAACCCTGATAAGCACGGTTATGAAACAGGAGGTTACCGAGGAGAATATTGCCGATAAAATCGAATCTGTCCGGTACTCGTTTCAATCAAGCAGTCTTCCCCCGGAACTTAAAAACATCGGCAGCCTGATATCTGCCGTCCTGTTGAAACCAAACAGCGTTATTGATACGGCCATGACCGAAGAGAAAAAAGCCGAAGCTTACAATATCGCCATGAAAGAGAACAGGCAAATAATACCTGAAGGATCGAGAATATTAAGTGTTGGCGACATAGTTACCGAAGACAGGCTGGAAGTTCTCAGGGAGCTGAATCTCCTTGAAACAGGCAAATTTGATTTTGCGTTTACAGGCGGAATACTGGCGATTGTTTTACTGCTTGCCGTCCTGCTTTGCCTTTACTTGAGATTTTTCTTCACAAGGTACCTGCAGGGAATAAAAGAAATAATCCTTTTATGCGTTATTATTATTTTGACACTGGCTGCCGCATGGCTTATAAATCCCTTGAAGACGCTCCTGATACCCATATTTATAGCACCCATGCTTATTTCAATATTGCTTGACTTACGCATGGGTATTGTGGTGAACTTTTTGCTTGCAATGGCTATATCGCTTATCACGAAAGGTGATACTGTTTTCATGTATACTGCTGTGATTGGCGGCTCAATTTCGGCATATATAGTTAGCGGTGCAACCCAAAGAAGCAGGCTCTCGGCCTCCGGCCTGGCCGTTGCTGTTATTAACGCACTGATTGCCACTTCTATTGCATTAATAAATAAAAGCGGCTTGTCAACTATAGCCAACAATGCAGCAATGGTCGCGCTTAACGGGATACTATCGACAATATTTACCATCGGTGCGCTTCCTTTCTTTGAAAGCACATTTAATATAATCACACCGTTGAAACTGCTTGAGCTTGCCAACCCCAACCACCCTCTGATGAAAAAGCTTTTGATGGAAGCGCCCGGAACATACCATCACAGCCTGATGGTCGGCAACCTGGCTGAGGTTGCTATTGAGGCCATTAACGGCAATGCGTTGCTTGCAAGGGTAGGAGCTTATTATCATGATGTGGGGAAATTGAAACGGCCCAATTTTTTCAAGGAAAACCAGTTGTCAGATAATCCACATGACAAGATGTCACCCAATCTCAGTTCGCTTGTTATTACATCCCATACAAGCGACGGCGTGGAACTGGCTGAAAAGTATAAAATACCGCTGGCTGTAAGAAATATTATAAGCCAGCATCACGGAACGACCCTTGTGGCATATTTTTATTACAAGGCCAAGAAAAACGATAAAAACGACTCCGTTAAGCTTGATGATTTCAGATATCAGGGCCCGAGACCGACAACAAGGGAAGCAGCCGTTGTCATGCTGGCCGATTCCGTTGAAGCCGCCGTGCGTTCAATGGCAGATAAAACAGAAGGAAAAATTGAAGGGTTAATCAGGAGCATAATAAAAGACAGGCTTGACGACGGACAACTGGACCTTTGTGACTTGACGCTGAAGGACCTGGATTTGATGGCCAAGGCATTTGTAAGGGTTTTCGGGGGATACTTTCATGAACGAGAAGAATACCCGGAAATAAAGGCAGGCCAAATCCAGCAGCAATTAATGGAAAGCTCCGAAGAACCCGTTACGGTCACAATCCCGGATAATTACCAGGAACAGGGGGAATCACTTGCAGAGATTTCCGGGGAAGAGAGGAGGGTTTATCATGAAAGGGCACAAAACTGAAAACCCGGCTGAAACCATGGTATTTATTGAGAATGAACAGGAATCCGTTGATATTGATTCCGGCCATATTGAACTTCTTAAGAAGACGGTTTCCGCCTGCCTGGACGAGGAAGGGATCAGTACCGGCTGTGAAATCAACATAGTGTTGACGGATGATAAAACAATAAGACAATTTAACAAGAAGTACAGGAATATCGATACACCTACTGATGTTATTTCATTTCCGCTGGCCGATATGAAAAACGGCAAGCTAATAAACGAGGAAGGAGATTATAATATCGACGAGGGGCTGCTATTGCTGGGCGACATTGTTATATCAGCGGAAACGGCGCTAAGGCAGGCCGGACAATACGGACATTCATTTGAGAGGGAACTTGCCTTCCTTACTGCGCATGGAGTTTATCACCTGCTCGGATACGACCATATGGAAAGCTGCGAGGAAACAGTCATGATGTCAAAGCAGGAGGCGGCGCTTGAAAAGCTGGGGTTGAAACGGAAATGAAAAATAAAAAGCTGACAGAAAGTTTTAATAATGCTATAAACGGCATTCTTTCAGCGGTAAAACACGAGAAGAACATGAGAATACACCTGGTTGTTGCGGCGGCGATCCTGGTACTGTCACTGTTGTATGACCTGACCAGGATTGAGTTTATTATTGTATGTGCCACAATTGCCTTCGTCCTCGTCTGTGAGCTGTTCAACACCGCAATTGAGACAGTCATGGATGCCCTTATAGGGATTTATCATCCAAAAGCGAAAGCCGTGAAAGATACAGCAGCGGGTGCGGTTTTCATATCGGCGCTTTTGTCCGTCCTGGTAGCCTACATGATATTTTTCGACAGGGTCAGTACAACGCTGGAGATCGGGATACTGAGGATAAAACAGACACCTATGCACATAACTATTATTGCCATTTTTTTAACGCTGCTTATAGTGATTTTGTTAAAAACATTTCTTGGGAAAGGTACTCCATTCAGCGGCGGGATGCCAAGCGGCCATTCAGCTGTGGCGTTTTCCGCCACAACTGCTGCCGCGCTGTACTCAAACAATATTAATATTACGATATTGTTTTTAATAGTTTCTTTATTGGTTGTACAAAGCAGGCTGGAGGGTAAAATACATAATATAATTGAACTGGCAGCAGGCGCGGTTATCGGGTTTTTGGTAACGCTGCTGCTGTTTCAGATATTCTCCTAATATACTGTATATACTGTGGAATAGGAACTGAATTGTTGATTAGTTTTACAGGGAGGGAATTTATGGCGTTCAAGTCCGGTTTTGTTTCGGTCATAGGGCGGCCGAATGTTGGAAAGTCAACACTTACAAACAGGTTTGCCGGGGAGAAGATATCCATTATCTCAAGCAAACCTCAGACTACGAGAAATACGATAAGAACTATTATCACCACGGAGGACAGCCAGGTTATATTTATTGATACGCCCGGAATGCACAAACCGAAAAGCAAGCTGGGGGAATATATGGTCGGTATCGCACGTAATACGCTGAATGAAGTGGACATAGTGATGTTCCTGGTGGAAGCGGGCGACACGGAGCCCGGGCCGGGGGATTTATTCATCATTGAACAGTTGAAGTCTGTAAAAACCCCTGTGTTTCTTATAATTAACAAGATCGACCTGGTAAAAAAGGAGCAGTTGCTTAAAGCTATAGATAATTATACGAAACTGGCGGATTTCGCTGAAGTAATCCCTGTTTCTGCGCTGAACGGTGACGGTATCGATATTCTAATGAAACAAATCAAGAATTACTTGCCTGAAGGGCCGAAATACTTCCCGGATGATATGATAACCGACCAGCCGGAAAAAATGATAGCGGCGGAACTAATCCGTGAAAAAATCCTGGAATTGGTCCGGGAAGAAATACCACACGGCACCGGCGTCGAAATCATTTCATTCAAGGAAAAAGCAGAGAAAAACCTGGTCGAGATAGAAGCAAATATATATTGTGAAAAAGACTCTCACAAGGGTATCCTTATCGGCAAGGAAGGCCATATGCTGAAAAATATCGGAACGCTTGCCAGAAAGGAAATAGAAAATATTCTCGGAGCCAAGGTATACCTTAAGCTCTGGGTTAAAGTCAAGAAGGATTGGAGAAATAATGAATACATGTTAAGAATACTTGGATACGAGTAAGACGGGTGAATTTTGGCACAGACGTTGAAAAAAGCCCTGATACGGATAAAATCACCGATGATATTGCAAGTATACAAACTTTTTTTTAGAGTAAGCTATTTATATAGGCTGTTAATATCGATAGAAGCTGTACAACATGACGCAAAAAGATCAGGGGGATTTTCAATGCTTAAGAACATGGTATGGAATACGTTTGCAAAAACCGGTAATCCAGAATTTTATATGATATTTAAAGAAATGGAGGAAAGGGAAAAGGCTGCCGAGCATGGAAAGCAGGCGGAGGAAGAAGCCGCACCCAGCAAAAGCGACGCATAAAATTAAAGTTACAAAGGCATGCCTTCAATTACAAATGGCTTTTTTAAAGACAAGGGGGATAGTGGTAAAAGAGGTCGGAACGGGAGAAGCCGACAAGATAATTACATTATTTACACTGAACGAAGGGCGGATCTCCGCCTTTGCGAAGGGAGGAAAGCGCCCGAGGTCCAAGTTGTCGGCTGCGTCCCAGTTAATGTGCTATGGTGAATATGTTTTATACAGCGGGAAAGATTTATATATAATAAATAGCTGTGAAGTCATAGAACCGTTTTATGAAATAAGGAACGATGTGGTAAAACTTACCTATGCGGCTCATTTTCTTGATATCGTGCTTGATATAATACAGGAAAACCAGCCTTTACCCGCTCTTTTGAAATTACTGCTGAACTCGCTGCATATTTTGGCAAAAACAGAAAGACAGCCTGAACTGGTATCCAGGATATTTGAGCTCAGGTCGTTATCCTCGGCTGGATATGCCCCACATGTAAACAGGTGCATGAATTGTGGGCTTGAACCGGTAAAATTCTATTCATTCAGCTTTTTAAAGTGCGGCTTTTTGTGCGACAGGGAGGAGTGCTCCCAAAAGGACCGGTCCTCGATAATTGTTTCACCCGGTGCAGCAAAGGCCTTGCAGCATATTGTCTATTCCAGGATGGCAGACCTGTTTCGTTTCGGCTTGTCCCAGGAAGTCCTGGAGGAACTGGAGAGAATTACGAGAAGATACCTCCGCGAACGCCTGGAAAGGGACTTTACGAAACTGGATTTTCTAAAAAAAATGTGATTGCCGAAACGGTTACTTATTCTTTTTATAGTCCCTGTAAAGGTTCTCGATTGACCTGTCATATGTCTTTTCTCCTGCATTTGAAAAGAAGCATCCGGGCACTTCGTTGCTCCTGCGGTGATATGCAACGCATTCGCAGCATTTTCCGTGACGAGAGCAGGAGACGTAAGTGCAGGTGCAATTGATGTTGTTATGGCTGCAAGCCATAGTAATCCCCCTTTTTTTCAAACATTTTATTTATATCAAGGCGCTAAAGCCTGCTTCCGCAATACGGGCAGAAATTATGGCCGGGCTCAGACCTGGCTCCGCAGCGGGAACATGTTGTTCCGAATGGTTTATCATGGTAAAGCGGATGCAGATGTTCATTCCTGATTTCAGGGTTCAGGCCTCTTTCAAACTGCCGGCCGATTTCAGGGTCCAGGCCATAGATCGTACCGCAGCAGCCGGCCCTGGCATAGTATCTTGTATTCCACCGGAAAGTAGGGATAAAAAATACGTGGAAGTATGAATATGCCTTGAATACTTCGATACGCGTTAGTGACCCGCATGACGGGCATATGGCATTGTTGTGCGTGCCTATTTGCTTTCGTGCCTGGTTGCTACCAAATATCCCTATGAAGAACATAACAGCATCGCGCTCCGCTTTATTAGCATAATTAACGTGACTTGTTTATGCTTTCCCGGCCAAGATCCCTTTATACTCTTTATAACACATGAGCATCTTTTTTTATAAAAGATGCTCTTCCTGGTGCGGTCGATGGGACTTGAACCCATACGGTTTGCCCATACGCCCCTCAAACGTACGCGTCTGCCAGTTCCGCCACGACCGCGCATATAGTTTTTATATTAAGTTTCTGCAGACAGCAAAATCAATTATACTAATATAAGCATGCGGTGTCAATACATTTGGAGCAAATAAAATTGGCATTAGCAAGCTTCCCTGGCCGCTGATTCATTTGAGCTGTAATTGATAAATATATGTGTTGAATTATTTGACTGATATTGGTAGAATTATTTCTATGATGAATGCCGGAGGTTTGTATATACAGCCCTGTAAAAAGGCTTCATGCAATAAAAATATATAAAAAAAGGAGATCGTTATGGCTGGTTTTTTTGGATTATTCGATTATGAACAGGCCCGGACCGGGAGTTCCTAAAGATGCGCCGCCAAAATCGCCTTTTATAGTATTTTTTGAAATTCTGCAGAGAAAATTTTGGAACCTGGTAAAAGTTAACCTCATGTTTGTATTCTTTAACTTGCCTGCCCTTATAGCGGGCATGGCTGTTATGTTGTTCTTTTTTCCAAGCATATTCCCGGACGCTCTTGAGAACCCGGAGATGCTTTTAAGCGATATGATGTTGAAATTCATACTTCTCACCATGATGATGTGTATCCCGATGATTACGTTCGGACCGGCCCAAGCAGGATTTACTTATATTATGAGGAATTACGCACGCGAAGAGCATGCCTTTCTGTGGGGCGATTTCAAGGATACCGCGATAAAGAACCTGAAACAGAGCCTTATTTCCGGCACTATTAATTTTTTTGTTACGTTCTTAATACTTTTTTCAATAAGAGCATATTTTCTGATTGGAAACGGAAATATGCTAATGGTTGCCGGTGCAGCTATCATGGTGATGGCATTTGTCATATTTGCCATGATGAATATGTATATTTACCCCATAATGATAACTTTTGACCTGCCGCTTCGAAAAATATACAAGAATTCGCTTATATTCGCGGTGATAAAACTTCTGCCCAACATTGCAATACTGTTGTTATGCGCTTTTATAGTCTCACTCTCTTTTGGTATGATTATCCCGTTCAACCCATTGGTGGGTTTTTTACCTTATATTTTTCTGACTGTAAGCCTGACAGGATTTATTACTAATTTTTATGTATATCCGAAACTTAAAAAATACATGATCGACCGGATCGAGGAAGAAGACGATTACGAAGACGAAGAAGAAGACGATGACGATGACGAGGATGAGGAAGACGTTGACGAAGATGAAGAAGGTGAAGATGAAGAAAAGGAAGAAGGCGCCGATGAATGCAAAAAGGAGTATAAAAAGGATTGCACAGCCGGTGATAAGGATAAAGAAATAAAAAAAGATAAATGTGCGCAATCCGAAACCTCAGGCGCAGGTGCAGCTGACACCGGCGAAGCCTGCGTGGGGGAAGACGGGATAAAGCGCTATTACTAGTCTTCTATCCCATATTCCTTCTTGATGGCGTTAACTGCCTTGTCTACATCTTTCTCGTATATAAGGTATGATATATCAGTTTCAGAAGTAGTAACCAGTTTTATTTCCACGCCTTCATTTGCAAGAATTGTATAGAGCCTGGCTGCAACGCCAGGCAGATCCCTCATTCCTTCGCCGTGTACCTGGAGCTTTGTATTATCGGCATCAATTTCTATGCGGAGGTCTTTTGCTTTTTTCTTAAATTCGTTTAGCGCACTGAGACCGGCAACCAGGTCGGCAGACGGAAGGCTGAACGAAATACTGATATTGCCGCGAAACGGTGGCGCCTGGCTAATCATGTCAATATTGATATTCTTTTCGGCAATCGCCCCAAACATTTGCGATATGAGCATTGTGTCGTTCGGCAGGTTGTCAACCGTAACAAGAGCGGTATTATAAGTGACGCTGATATTGGTTACCGGATTATCCGACATTTGAAACACCTCCGCATAAAATATCATATTACAGACGCCTTTTTTTATCCTCGCTGATCAAGTCGTCCATATTATATATTCCCGGTTTTTTTCCATGTATAAATTCGGCTGCGCGAAGCGCGCCTGTTCCGAATATATCTTTTGACATCGCCGTGTGGCTTATCTCGATAATTTCGTCATTACCTGCAAATATGACTGTGTGTTCTCCTACTATTGTACCGCCCCGGACCGCATGTATACCGATTTCATTCCTGCTCTCTCTCTTTACGGCGTGAATGCCTGTCATACACGTATTTCTGCTTATTGTCTCAATACCGAGTTGATTGCAGTCGGCAATTTCAAGGGCAGTGCCGCTTGGAGCATCAAGCTTTTGATTGTGGTGTTTTTCTATAATTTCTATATCAAAATTCTGTTCAACAAGCCTTGCGGTTTTCTTAACAAGATCTGTCAGCAGGTTGATTCCCAAAGACATATTGGCGGAATAAAAAACGGGAATAGTTTTTGCAGCCTGCTCCAGCATTTTCTTCTGCCCCGGGATAAGCCTGTCGTAGCGATAACGGCTGGTATTTTCTTTTCGGCTGCAAAGGATATCAGTTCGTCAAAAGCTGCAGGGTTAGAAAAGTCGATTATGACGTCAACTTCAAGGTTGCAGCTTTTTAGATCCGTGAAAACGGGATAGGGATTCTTGCCGTTATCGGTTATATCAAAGCCTGCGGCAATTTCGAGATTGTCATACTGCGAAGAAAGCCTTGTGACTACCTGTCCCATTTTTCCGTTGCAGCCACTTAATAATATGTTAAGCAAGATCACACGTCCTATCTTTTGAATAATATTGCTTTCCAAGTATTTGTGATTATTATATCAATCCGTAATTCTTCATTGCCTTTATTAAAATCTCCCTGTTGGCGGCGGACATTTCAACCAGCGGCAGCCTGCACCTGCCGACATTCATGCCCATCAGGTTCATTGCTTCCTTTATTGGTATGGGGTTGACCTCGATAAATAAAGCCTTTATCAACTCCAGCGTTTTGAGCTGTATCTTCCTGCTTCCTTCGATATCGCCCGACAGGATATTTCTCTATCATGTCGTGCGTATCGCGGGGAATAATGTTGGCCATGACCGAGATAACTCCCTTGCCGCCAAGTGACATAATCGGCAGCACAAGACCGTCTTCACCCGAATAGACGGAGAAATCATCCCCGCAAAGGTTGATAACCTCGCCTGCCTGGTTGAGATTGCATTCCTTGATGCCTGCAATATTATCGATCCTGGAAAGCTTTTGCAATGTTTCCGGGTTGATGTTGAGGTTGGTCCTGGAGGGGACATTGTATAGTATCACCGGTATATGCAAATTTTCCGCAATAGTTTTAAAATGCTCGTACAAGCCTTGCTGTGTTGTTTTGTTGTAATAGGGAGTCACGCTTAGGATAGCATCGGCGCCTACTTCCTCGGCTTGCTTGCTCAGACTCACCGCATGACGCGTGTCGTTGCTGCCTGTGCCGGCAATCACGGGAAGCCTGCCGTTTACTTTTTTCACCGCGTATTCAATAACCGCTATATGCTCATCATCCGGCATGGTTGATGCTTCGCCGGTGGTTCCGCATATGATTATCGCGTCGGTTTTTTCACTGATTTGGAATTCAATCAATTCTCCGAGTTTTTCAAAATCAACTCCGTCATCAGTAAAAGGTGTAACAATGGCAACTCCCGAACCGGTAAAAATACACTTTTTCATTCAAAAACATCCTTTCAGAATTAATTAAAAAAGCAAAAACAAACCAAACATTACAACTCTAAATATGGGTATTATCAGGCTTACAGCCATCCTTCGGCTTTCAGCAGTTCGGCTGTCAGAACGCCGCCGCCTGCCGCTCCCCTGATGGTATTATGCGAGAGGCAGGTAAACTTGTAGTCAAAAATGTTGTCTTCACGAAGCCTTCCGACAGCAATACCCATACCGTTTTCCAGGTCCCTGTCAAGCCTTGTTTGGGGCCTGTCGGGCTGGTCGAAATAGGAGATGAACCTGACGGGGGCGCTTGGCAGCTTTAATTCCTGCGGTTTTCCCGTGAATTCTTTCCAGCGTTCAAGTATTTCATCTTTCGAAGGCTTATTCTTGAAAGATACGTATACCGCGGCCATATGTCCGTCGGAAACCGGTACCCTGTAGCACTGTGAAGATATGACGGGACGTGTCGCGGGAACGATCCTGTCTCCCTCGATAGCACCCCAGATTTTAAGCGGTTCCTTTTCGCTTTTTTCCTCTTCACCGCCGATATACGGGATAACGTTGTCCTTAATTTCCGGCCAAGTCTTCAAATGTTTTGCCGGCGCCGGAAATTGCCTGGTACGTAGATGCCAGCATCTTTTCAGGGCAAAATTCCATTAGCGCATGAACAGGAGGCACGTAGCTCTGAAGCGAGCAATTGGACTTTACGGCTATGAACCCTCTTCTTGTGCCAAGCCGTTTTCTTTGTTTTTCAATAATTGCCGCATGCCCCGGGTTTATCTCAGGTATAATCATGGGCACATCGTCAGTGAATCTATGTGCAGAGTTATTTGATACTACCGGTATCTCTGCGCGAGCATACTTTTCTTCCAGTTCACGTATTTCATCTTTTTTCATGTCGACGGCGCAAAAGACCATATCGACTTCATCTGCAAGCTTGTCGACTTCATTTACGTTCCTGACAACGATGCTTTTAACGTTTTCAGGAATAGGAAGGTTAACCTTCCAGCGGCCTTCAACCGCTTTTTCGTAAGGGAGGCCGGCAGATCTTCCGCTTGCTGCTATGGCGACAACTTCAAACCAGGGATGATTGTCAAGAATAGTAACAAAACGCTGGCCAACCATCCCGGTGCCGCCGAGTATACCTACCTTCAACTTTCTGCTCACCAAATAACCTCCTTTAATATTTTCGGTTCAAAAAAATTAACTGTCGGCGGATCGCCGACAGTTTAGAACACGTTTTTCCTTTAGCTGAAAGGAATCATAAACTGATAGCGCTCCATCAAATCAAATTGTTGATGACAGTTGCAACACTATTCGCAATTGCAACCAGGAGACAATCCCGCAGGTGATTGAATCCTTCGGCACTTCGCCCTTTCACGCCGCCTTAACGGACCCTGCGGTCCTAAGCGTCGTTACTGATGCGAAATGCGCCTCTACCATCATTTATTACGTTTGTTTAAATAATAATAACACCGGTGATGACTATTGTCAAATGTTTTACATCGCAAGCGCATATTACAAATCTGTTAAAAAAAATCAAATAAAAGGTTAATAACTCAATTTTGAAGGAATCAGGTTGTTTCATGTCGAATAAATAAATATAAACAAGCTTAATTATGAATTATTTTACCAAAGAGAAGGTGCTTTAATGCGTGGACGTTTTTGCAGGACAGGTTTAATATTAATAATAATAGCATCAATGCTTATAATATTATCACCATCAATTTCAGCAGGAAATGTTAAAATTCCCGATGTGATAAGGGTAGGGCTTTATTACAGGGACAGTTCAGTAAATACGGCCCAGTCTATAGTTGACATATCCGCCCAGGCGGGTATATTGCTGGGCTTTTCCAGAAATGACTCTTTTACTGAAATATGCAGGCATGCAGGTTCTTCGGTTATTTACATAAGGAAGGACGGCTTTTATTACAATACCGGCAGCGGCTTGAAAGAGTACAATCAGGCCGGAACCCCGGCTTCAGGTGAAAAATACGGCCCTTACCATATAAAAATAGGAGATGATTTGCCGGATCAGGCAAGTGCGTCTTCAAAAGCAGAAGCGTACAGGCAGCAGGGTATCCAGGCCTATATAGCCTACGTGGATGCGTGGCAGGTTTGGACGGGTTCTTATACGGATCAGCAATCTGCACAGAATGAAATAGAACGGCTGAAACCGGCAGCGGGTGGTACCGCGTTAACGGTTGTTCAGCCTTCGTCAAACAGGGTTGTTGCAGTTGACTCAAAGTATCAGCCGATATGCATATTCGGGAGCTCGACCGCCTATTTCCAGGCCAGGCCGGCGCAGGAAAACAACCCTCCTGTTATTAAACTAAAAGGAAGCCCATATAGGGGAGCTATAGAAATTAAAAGGCTTGCCGAAAGCGATATGACCGTAATAAATGTTGTTTCAATGCAGGAATACCTGTATGGCAACGTACCTCCTGAAATAGGGGGGAAATCTCCTCCTGAGGCAATAAAAGCCCAGGCGGTGGCATCGAAAATGTATGCTATTAATAACCTGGGAAAACATGGCAAAACAGGTTTCGATATTTGCGCGACAGTCAGTTGCCAGGTGTATAAAGGATATGCCGTTGAGGTGCCCGAGTGCAATAAAGCGATTGATGAAGTAAAAGACAAAATCATTACATACAATGGCGAGCCTGCAAAGCATATATACTATTTTGCGTCGGGTGGCGGCAGTACCGAGGATGTAAGCAATGTATGGGGCTCATCCTATCCATACCTGGTAAGCGTTGAAGATAAATATGAAAGAATATATACATGGACAAAAACATTAAGAGCTTCGGATGTCAAGGCGAGACTGCCCCAACTTGGCGACATCCTTGGCATATCAATTACCAGGACGGCAAAAACCGGCCGCGTGACGCAATTGGCAATTATGGGCACCAGCAGGGGCGAACCGGTATACTATACAAATGAGAGATGCCGGACGCTGTTTGGGCTGGACAGCCAGCTTTATACCATTACAAGCGATGCTGATGTTTATGTCGCTGGACTGCATACCATTGAGTAAACGGCGGTGGCAAAGCAATGCCTTACCGGCTCGGTGTTTCAGCAGAAGCCAAGGCCGTATCCGCACACCGGCGGGTCAGCTGATCACGGAAAGCTACTTCAATGCCTCTTCCTGACTGTTCGACACCCGCAAGAACGCAGCTTGGCGGCAAAAAAGTTGTTACAGCCACCGGCGTGAAAACCATTAAAGGTTCAAATAATAAGGTTTCCCTGCTCGGTGCGGACGGAAAACTTGAAAAAGTTGCCATAGTGCCCGAAACATACACATTCACGGGGAAAGGCTGGGGCCATGCGGTCGGCATGAGCCAGGAAGGCGCCATAGGCATGGCAAAGGCAGGCTTTACGTATGACCAGATATTGATGCACTATTTCCAGGGCACAAAAGTTGAATAAATGAAATCGCCAGGATGATAAAAAGCTATTGCAAAATAGCTTTTTATTTTTACGGTCAGGTGCTCAATTGATGCGGCCGGTATGAAACGGCAGGATGAGTCGTCCACCGGGGGTTGACAATTTAACGGGAATTAGCTATTTTTATTTTATTAATGCAGGGAAGAAGAGGAAAAGGCCATGAGATTAGTTTGCAGGGGAAAAACAAAAGATGTTTATGCTTTGGATGACGGAAACTATTTATTGAAATTTAAAGATGATGTAACCGGAGAAGACGGTGTGTTTGACCCCGGAGCCAATACTGTGGGACTGAAAATCGAAGGGGCGGGAAGAGCCGGCCTGAGACTGACGGAATACTTTTTTAAGAAATTGAACGAGTCAGGAATCCCTACCCATTTCATCAAGGCTGATATTGAGGCGGGTACGATGACCGTTAAAAAAGCTTCCGTTTTCGGAGACGGCTTGGAAGTCATCTGCCGCTACAGGGCTGCCGGAAGCTTTGTGAGAAGATACGGCAAATATGTCAGGGAGGGCCAGCCGCTGGACGCTTACGTGGAAATGACGCTGAAAGATGACGAGCGAAATGACCCGTTAATTACCGAAGATGCGCTGGACATGCTGGGAATCTTGTCAAAAGACGAGTATAAGGTTTTGAAAGACCTGACACAAAGGATATCTGCCCTGGTAAAGGAGGAACTGGCTCGAAAAGGTCTGGAGTTGTATGATATTAAATTCGAGTTTGGAAGAATAGGAGAGGACCGGCATATAGCGCTGATTGACGAGATATCCGGCGGCAATATGCGCGCCTATAAAGACGGAAAGTTTGTTAAGCCGCTGGAACTTGAAAGAATAATGCTTTCATAATTAAAACACGGGAGAAAAATGAAAAAAAGCGATTTTTATTATGAATTGCCTGCTGAGCTTATAGCGCAGGAACCGGCTGCTCAAAGAGGCAATTCAAGGCTGCTTGTACTACACAAGGAAAACGGAAGTATTGAGCATAGAAATTTTGCCGACTTGAAAGAATACCTGCATGAGGGAGACTGCCTTGTCTTAAATGATACGCGGGTTATACCTGCAAGACTCCTGGGAACGAGGGAAGATACCGGCGGCAGGATCGAATTTGTGCTGCTCAGGAATATAGAGGGAGATAACTGGGAAGTAATTCTCAAACCCGGAAAAAGAGCTAAGCCGGGAGCGCGTTTTGTTTTTGGCAATGGTGAACTAAAGGCCGAGATAATTGATGTGGTCGAAGGCGGCAACAGGATTGCCAGGTTTGAATATAACGGTATTTTCCAGGAGATACTGGATAAGAACGGTATTATCCCATTGCCGCCTTATATTACAAGGAAGCTTGATGACCCGGAAAAATACCAGACGGTATATTCCAGGCACAGTGGTTCCGCCGCCGCTCCGACGGCTGGATTGCATTTTAGCGAGGCAATGCTGGAAGATTTGGCACGCAGCGGAATTAGAACCGCATACTTGACTCTTCATGTGGGATTGGGTACTTTCAGGCCGGTTAAAACCGTGAATATTGAAGACCATGTCATGCACAAGGAATACTATGCGCTGAACGAGGAAGCTGCCGCGATAATAAATAATACAAGGGAAAAAAGCGGAAGGATAGTAGCTGTCGGGACTACCAGCTGCCGCGTACTTGAAACCATTGCTTCGGAAACGGGTTATGTAAAACCGGGGGAAGGTATGACGGGTATTTTCATCTATCCAGGTTATCATTTCAAGGTAACCGATGCCCTGGTAACCAATTTCCATCTGCCGGAATCTACGTTAATCATGCTGGTAAGCGCATTTGCAGGTAAGGAAAAAATCATGGCGGCTTACCGTGAAGCCATAGAGAAACGATACCGGTTTTTCAGCTTCGGAGATGCCATGCTGATTATATGAAAAATTACTTGCTCATACACAAGACAGGGAGATATGAATGGGAGCAATAAGATACGAGCTTTTAAAGAAATGCCGGCAAACCGGCGCAAGACTGGGTATTGTGCATACAAGGCACGGTTCTTTTGAGACGCCGGCTTTTATGCCAGTTGGAACACAGGCGACGGTAAAGACAATGACGCCCGAAGAATTAAAGGAAATCGGGGCTGAAATAATACTGAGCAATACCTATCATCTTTATATGCGGCCGGGAAGCGAATTGGTAAGTGAGGCAGGCGGCTTGCACAAGTTTATGAACTGGGATGGTCCGATTCTGACCGATAGCGGTGGATACCAGGTTTTTAGTCTCAGCGCACTTCGGGATATCAGTGAAGAGGGTGTAACCTTCAGATCACACCTGGACGGCTCAAAGCATGTATTTACGCCGGAATTGGCTGTAAAAATCCAAAATGACCTCGGAGCCGATATTATCATGTCTTTTGATGAGTGTATTCCATATCCAAGTGATTATGACTATACCAAAAAATCTGTTGAAAGGACGACGCGTTGGGCCAGACGGTGCAAGGAAGCTCATAAGAATACAGAGAGCCAGGCTTTATTTGGCATTGTGCAGGGAGGTGTCTATGCCGACCTCAGGGAACAAAGCGCAAAAGAACTTGTGGAACTAGACTTCCCCGGCTATTCTATCGGAGGACTCAGTGTCGGGGAACCTGCGGAGGATATGTACAGGATGCTTGAATGCACTGTTCCGTTGCTGCCGGAAGACAGGCCCAGATACCTGATGGGAGTCGGAAGCCCGGATTACCTTGTGGAAGGAGCCATCAGGGGCATCGACATGTTCGATTGTGTGCTGCCGACCAGGATAGGCAGGAATGGTACCGTAATGACAAGCAGGGGCAGGATAATCGTTCGTGATGCAAAATATGCAAAGGATTTCACACCTCTTGATCCCGAATGCGGCTGTTACGCCTGCAAAAACTATACAAGGGCGTATATCAGGCATTTGCTGAAAGCCCGGGAAGTGCTTGGAATCCGCCTGACAACCTGGCACAACCTTGTGTTTCTTTTGGACTTGATGAAAAAAGTAAGACAAGCTATAATGGAAGACAGACTTGGTGATTTCAGGAATGAATTTTTCGGGTTATATGGCTATTAATAATAGTATAATTACCGATTAATAATACGATTATTAGGGTTAATTAGTAACCTATAATAAAATAAAGATTAGTGGAGGGAAATTATGCCGGAAGGTCAAAGCGGAAATGTTTTAGTTACAGTAGGGTACTTTGTATTTATTATACTTATAATGTACCTGATGATATTCTTACCTCAGAAAAAAAGGGAAAAAAAGGCGAGAGCAATGCTTGACGCCATGCAAGTGGGTAATACCGTCATTACGATAGGAGGTATTACCGGCAAGGTAATAAATATCAAGGATGATGAGGTAACGATTGAGACTGGTGTTGAAAAGGCAAAAATCGACATGAAGAAATGGGCTATTAAAGAAGTTATAAAGCCTATTGAATCATAAGACAAGGTATTTGGGGCCATACACAGGCAGCAACAACGCCAGATACTGCAAAATACGGCTAAAATCCTGTGGATAAAATATCCATGGGATTTTTGTTCTATTTGTGTAAGTGAAGCAATAATTATATTGTATGAAGCGAAATAATTCTGGGGATGATTATATGCCAAGGATAATGACCATGAAATCCAACCCGGGCCAGGGTGAAAAACTTAAATTCATATCCCTCCTAAAAGGCCTGGTAATGTCATATATTATTACAATTCCTTCATTCATGCTATTTGCCCTGATACTGGCGAACGTGAATTTCCCACAACGTCTCGTCAATCCGTCTGTTGTTGTTATAACCATCGCCAGTGTGCTGACCGCGGGTATCGTTTCCACAAGGGGAATCAAGGACAAGGGTTGGCTGAACGGCGGCATAGCAGGCTTTGTTTACATGCTGATATTATACATTGCAAGCAGCCTTGTATACAAAAGTTTTAAAGTAGACAAGTATGTTGTTACGATGACCATAATAGGCATATTGGCTGGAGCCATCGGAGGCATTGCAGGTATTAATACCAAGAAAACGGCTAAATACAAGCATGCTCGAAGATAATAGCCAGTATGGAGTCCTGTGGCGGATTACATATTAAGCGTTGAATATGGAATTTCACCATTTGTTTCCATGCCTTTAGGGATGTTTCTTTCGGGTTTGGCCGCCACAATAATCGGTTATGGTACATTCCGACTGCATGGAGCATACTTTTCCATTGCCACGATAGCCTTTGCAGAAAGCTTGCGCTCTGCTATTCAGTATTTTTCAGATTTTACAAAAGGCACTGCCGGGATATACCTAACCTATCGGGGGGAAAACTTATGGGCCCTGACTTTTTCGTCGGATCGCCCTTTTTATTATATAATGTTGATTTTGCTAGTGTTGTCGCTTTTGTTCACATATTTCTTCACAAAGTCCAAGATAGGCTATTACTTAAACTGCATCAGGGATGATGAGATTGCCGCTAAATCGCTGGGGATCGAGACATTCCGTGTCAAGCTGAGAGCATTCCAGATAAGTGCAATGATGATGTCTGTCGCCGGATGCTTTTATGCGTCTTTCCTGACTTACATATCCCCATTGAGCACCTGCAGCCTTGACCTTTCAATAAAAATCGGGGTAGTCGCGATTATTGGCGGTATTGGCACATTCTGGGGGCCAGTGCTTGGGGCGTTCATTATAGTCCCGCTGATTGAAATGGCAGGTATATTGCTTGGAAAGTTTGGGAGCGGCAACGTACTCTACGGCCTGATGCTTATTCTTATAGTCATGTTCAGGCCGGCTGGGGTTATTTCTTTGTTCAACCAACTTGCCAGTAAGTTTTCGAGGAACAACAAGCAACAGGCAGTTCCCGCTGCTATGAAGGAGGAACGCACATGAAAAAGCTGCTTACCGTAAAAAACCTTTCAATCTCGTTTTCAGGAATAAAGGCTGTGCAAAATCTCAGCTTTGATATTGAGCAGGGCGAGGTCGTGGGACTTATAGGGCCTAACGGTTCTGGCAAATCTACTACAGTCAATCTAATTTCCGGAACCTATACTCCGGATTCCGGCGAAGTAATTTTCGAAGGGAATGTACTAAGAAAAAGGGATTCAATAGCTAAACGCGCACGACTTGGAATCGGACGAACTTTTCAGACTCCAAAACCATTTGGAAACATGACTGTGTACAACAACATATTTTCAGTTTTTCTGCAGAAATACGGTTTTAGGGAAGCACACAAGAAAACAAAGGAAATCCTGGAAGTGTCCCGCCTTGATCAATATAGCGACACTTTGGGCAGCAACCTCTCAATTGAAAATCGCAAATGGCTGGATCTTGCGCGTGTTCTTGCTACGGAGCCCAAGCTTATTATGATGGATGAAGTTATGGCAGGGCTCAATCCAAACGAAATGGATGAAAGCCTGGAATTCGTACGGGAAATCAACAAAAGGGGCATTACCATACTGTTCATCGAACATGTAATGAGGGCTGTCGTTTCCGTCTGCATGAGAGCTATAGTGCTAAACGAAGGCAAGCTTCTTTTTTCCGGCACACCCAACGACGCCTTGAATGACCCCGCAGTGATTGCGGCTTATATCGGAGGAGGGGAAAAAGGATGCTGAAGATTGAAAACCTTAACGCCGGATACGGCGACCTTCAGGTGCTTTTCGATATAAATATTCATGTTGAAGAAAATGAAGTAGTGACGCTTGTTGGTTCCAACGGTGCGGGAAAGACTGCGCTGCTGCGAGTCATTTCCGGGCTGGAACGCATAAAATCCGGGACCGTAACATTTATGGGTCAGGACCTCAACAATGTACCAGCGCATGCCCGAGCTTCAATGGGAATTTCACATATCCCCCAGGGAAGAGGGATATTAGGAACTTTGACTGTGCTGGAGAACCTGAAAATGGGTGCTTATCCGAAGAAATTCCGTCATCTGACGGAAAAAGGAATTCAAAATGCTTTTGAAATGTTTCCGATACTGAAGGAAAGGCAGAAGCAGCTTGCAGGCTCACTGAGCGGCGGCGAGCAGCAGATGCTTGCAATAGCCAGGGCCTTGATGACCGAACCCAAGCTGCTTATGCTTGACGAACCCTCGCTCGGACTTGCACCTTTTCTCGTCGAAGAAGTGTTTGGTTATATTTCTGAAATATCCAAGCGCGGTACGAGCATTTTACTTGTGGAGCAAAACCTCGTACAGGCGCTCAGAGTAGCAGACCGCGCGTATATACTGGAAACGGGTCATGTGGTCATGGAAGGCAGTGCAGAAGAACTTATGGAAAACGAAGAAGTTAAAAAGGCATATCTTGGAGTATAGCGAATTGACCACGCAGTGCGTTGTATTCACCGTATGGGGGGAAAACGGGGATGAGGTTTGGATGCTGTTTGAACATGGTGGCAATGCAGCCTGACGGCACGGGCATTGAAAATATCGAAAAACTTGCCGGATTGGGCTATGACTATGCAGAGCTTCCGCTGGCGGAAATGATGGTGCTTCCAGAAAGGGAAAGGCAGGGAATAATACTATGCCTGAAAAGATCAAAAATCAAATGTGAGGTCTGTAACAACTTCTTTCCCGGGACAATAAGGCTGACAGGAAACGATACAGATCCGGAGGCAATCATGGAATACGCAGAAAATGCATTATCTTTTGCGTCGTCTCTGGGCGTTGAATATGTGGTTTTCGGGAGCGGCAAAGCAAAAAATGTCCCGGAGAATTTCCCGATAGCCGACGGGTACCGGCAGGTGGTCGGGCTGTTAAAAAATATCGGCCCGGTTGCCAAAGAGAAAAACATCACAATTGTTATTGAGCCGCTGAGGAAGGCAGAGTGCAATCTGATAAACACTTTTGAGGAAGGGTGCCGGCTTGCGGATGATGTAGGACACAGCAACGTTAAAGTGCTGGTGGACTACTATCATTTTTGTGTTGAGCAGGAGCCGATTGAAAACCTGCTGCTGAAAGGAAAAAAATATCTTCGCCATGTTCACTTCTCCAATCCAAACGGACGAGTTTTTCCTTCATTTGCAGATGAGAACGGCTATGGAGAGTTTATTGAGGCATTGAAAAAAATCGGATATTCGCAGAGAGTTAGCTGCGAAGCGTATTCACAAGATTTTGCAAAAGACGCTGAAAAAGCCATCAGGTTTTTTAAAGAGAGCTTCGCATGAGATGAAAAAACAATCAATGCATAAATGCTTTTTTAGGAGGTGCTTTATGGAACTGAGCGGTTTAAAGCAATTCTCCCTTGAGGGGAGGACGGCAATTGTCACTGGTGCGGCAAAAACTACCGGGCTATGCTATGGAATGGCGAAAGCGTTGCATGACGCCGGAGCGACAGTTGTTCTGATGGACGTATCTGAAAGCGTGTTTTCCCTTGCACAATCACTTGGCGGAGCTGAGAACAGGTATCATGCAGTGCAGGCAGACCTTTGTGACCCGGATTCCAGGAAAAGCGGTTTTGACAGGGCGCTGGAGCTATTGGAAGGGAAACTCGATATTTTACTCAATGGTGCAGGAATACAACACCGCTGCGATGCTATAGATTTTCCCATGGAAATGTGGGAAAAAATCATCGATATCAACCTCAACGCGATGTTTGCGATGTGCCAGCTCGCCGCAAGGGTTATGATAAAAAACGGCGGTGGCAAAATCATCAACATAGCATCTATGACTTCGTTTGTTGCGAGCAAGCGAATTCCTGCGTATGCCGCGAGCAAAGGCGGGGTTATGCAGCTTACGAAGGCGCTGTCAAACGAGTGGATGCGTCACGGTATAAACGTAAATGCAATAGCACCGGGGTACATGGAGACGGAACTGACTAAAAACCTGATAAATACCGAGCTCGGAAAACAGCATACCTCGAGAATCCCGGCAGGGAGATGGGGCAAACCGGAAGACTTAGGCGGTGTAACGGTGTTTCTCGCATCGGCGGCGTCAGACTACGTAAGCGGTGCTGTTATTCCCGTTGACGGCGGATATCTTGGAGCATGAATCATTTTACACAAGTTGGTAGGGAGCAAATGACAACATTTGAAATATCAAGACTGTTTATCCAGAAAAAATAAAAAAGAAAAATATTAGAATCAGGAAACGCATTAAGTACAAGCTTTCCTGATTTTTTTACCGGTTTGGATGACATTTGTACATTTATGGCGAAAATAGCTGTTTCAAATGAGAGACCCTGCATGCATCAGCTTTCCGGAGATATGATAATTAGTTGCAGGCGTCAGGGTGTTGTGCTATAATATCAAGCGCGAACAAAACACTTAAGGCCCGTAAAAATAAAATGTATACAGGAAGTGGGGTACATAATAATGAAGCATATAAAGACAATCAATAAGCCGGCGGTAAAAAAGGATATAAAGAACTTAGGTTGCGCCGAATGCCAGGCATCATGCCAGTCTGCATGCAAAACCAGCTGTACCGTGGCAAACCAGAAGTGCGAAAAGATATAACTCTTGCAATGAGTTGAAGCATGACAGCGGGAGGGTCTCCTCTCGCTGTTTTATATACGAGAATGCTTTACGGGATGACGGGATGATAGGATAATGATACACAAATTCAGGATTCACAATAGAAATATAGTACTTGACGTAAACAGCGGGGCTATCCATGTAATGGATGACATATCGTATGAGCTGCTTTGTGCAATGGAAGGCCGGCTGCCGGATGCTTTCGGAATGCCGGATGATGCCATCGCGGACGAGTTTGCCGGAAAGTTTGGCCGGACTGATGTAATGGAAGCATTTGGCGAATTAAAGAAATTGTATTCGGACGGGATGCTTTTTTCGGATGATATTTATGAGGAACATATAAGGGAGCATATGGCGATAAGCAAGGACATTCCGGTGATTAAGGCTCTGTGCCTTCATATTGCCCATGACTGCAACCTGAGGTGCGGTTACTGTTTTGCCTCTACAGGCAATTTCGGCAGTAAAAGATCGCTGATGACCTTGGAAACAGCTAAAAACGCGATTGACTTCCTGATAGAAAAATCAGGTTCCCGGCGCAACCTGGAAGTTGATTTTTTCGGCGGGGAGCCATTGCTTAACTTTGAGACGGTAAAGCAAACCGTATTATATGCCCGTGAAAGGCAGAAAGAAACCGGCAAGAATTTCAGGTTTACGCTAACAACCAATGCCGTACTGCTAAATGACGAGTATAAAGAATTTATCAATAAAAACATGGAAAACGTTGTGCTAAGTATAGACGGCAGGCCTGAAACAAATGACAGGATGAGGCGCAGGGCAGACGGCGGGGGAACATACCGGGACATATTGCCCAAAATCAAGGAAATGGCAGATTCGAGAGATCAAGATAATTATTATGTCAGGGGGACATTCACACGAAAGAACCTTGATTTTTCAAAAGACGTGCTGCACCTTGCGAATCTCGGCTTCAAGCAAATCTCCGTGGAACCCGTCGTTGCAGCAATGAATACGGAGCTTGACATCAGGGATGAGGATTTGCCCGCATTGTTCGATGAATATGAGAATTTGGCCCTGGAGTATGTAAAAAGGAGAAAAGCTTCCGAAGGGTTTAACTTCTTCCATTTCATGCTGGATACCGACCAAGGCCCCTGTGCGGTGAAAAGAGCCAAGGGATGCGGTTCGGGCGTCGAATATCTTGCAGTTACGCCCGAAGGAGATCTGTACCCTTGCCATCAGTTTGTCGGTGTGAAAGAGTTTAAAATGGGCAATGTTAATAACGGAAGCCATATTGACCAGGATATCAGGAACATGTTTGCAAGCCGGAATATCTATTCAGTACCCGAATGCGTCAAGTGCTGGGCCAAATTCTTCTGCAGCGGTGGATGCGCGGCCAATGACTGGCACTATAACGGGTGTATTGACAGGCCTTATGGCATTGGATGCGAGCTGGAACGAAAAAGAGTGGAATGCGCTATTTGGGCGAAAGCAGCGGAATCGGACGTAAGCAGTTGAAAAAATACCGGATTAGCCAAGGATTAAATACCGGGAGGAAAAATGATTACTGTAAAAGACGTAAGCAATAATGAAGAAGTAAAGACATTTTTATACATTGCTGAGACGCAGATGCGAGTGCTTGGATATACCGAGCATTCATTCAGGCATGTAACGCTTGTATCAAAAACTGCAGGACGTATACTGGAACAGCTTGGATACCCGGAAAAAGAAGTTGAGCTGGCAAAAATAGCCGGTTACCTTCATGATATCGGGAACGCGGTAAACAGGAATGACCATGCCCATACCGGGGCAATCATGGCTTACCATATACTTACGAAGATGGGTATGGACTACATGGATGCGGCAGAGATCATGAAAGCAATAGGAAACCACGATGAGCGTACGGGTACGGCCGTAAGCAACATTTCAGCCGCCTTGATACTGGCGGATAAATCGGATGTGCACAGGAGCAGGGTCATGAATACTGACGTTGCTTCATTTGACATTCATGACAGGGTAAACTACGCTGTTGAGAAATCCCGGATTATAATCAACAAAGAAGCCAAGACGGCTGATTTGAACCTGATTATCGATACCGCCATCTGTCCTGTCATGGATTATTTTGAAATATTCCTGGATCGGATGACCATGAACAGAAGAGCCGCGGACTTTCTCGGCCTCCAATTCCAATTGTTTATCAACGGTTCCAAGCTTATATGACAAATTGTTTTGAGAAACCCGTCGCATCCTGTTTAACGGAAGCAATTAGTATTGACTCACTAAAACTATAGATATATAATAACTTCATGCGGTTTAGAAAAAAGGAGGAATTTTACAGATGAAAGGATTACAGCGGGCTGAAGCTTTTCCTCGTTCTTGCCCTGATAGCCGTAATGACATACATTTGCTTCGCCGGCAATTTTTTCGGCATCCCGGTACCGGGTGTTAATGAGATTGTACCCGGTATTGATATAAACGGCGGAATCGATGCAATGCTTTATGCCGATACAGAAGGCGGGCTAGAATACCGACACAGAAGGAGCTTGACACCGCCAAGGTTATTATTGGCAAAAGGCTTGACAAGGAACATATCTTTGACAGGGATATTATAGTCGATTCAAATGCCGGCAGAATTATTGTAAGGATACCATGGGCAGAAGGACAGACAGATTTCAACCCTGATAAGACCTTGGAGAAAATAGGAAGGACAGCCCTGCTGACATTCCAGGAAGTTGATGAGGACAAGGTCGACAGCGATGGCAAATACCTGCCGACAGGAAAGATAATAATCCAGGGGACCGATGTTTTGGACGCAACGGCTGTAATGGATTCGAATACCGGCAGGACGATGGTCGCGCTTGATTTGAGCAGCGAAGCCAAAACGAAATTTGCAGATGCAACGAAGCGCTTGGTTGGAAGACCTATTGCAATTTTCATGGATGACGATTTCATTTCCGCCCCGATCGTACAAGAGCATATTACGGACGGCAATGCCGTGATTACGCTTGGGGGCGATAAATCGGCCAAGGATGGCAGCCGAGGCCAAGGACCTGGCCGATACAATAAGGGCGGGCGCTTTGCCGTTCAGGCTTGTAGCGAGACAGGTCAAGGCAATAAGCCCGATGCTCGGCAAGGGAGCGCTTAATGTTACGATAAACGCATTTAAAGTAGCTTTTGTGCTGATATGCCTTTTTATGATTATTTATTACAGGCTTCCCGGATTGATAGCATCCATTTCTCTGTTTTCGCTTGCTATGTTTACATTGCTTGCCATATCCTGGCTGGGCATTACGCTGACAATACCGGGACTTGCCGGCATAGTATTGTCGGCCGGAATGGGAGTAGACGCAAATGTTATCATATATGAGAGGATAAAGGAAGAGCTCCGTTCGGGCAAAACATTGCGTGCAGCCGTCGATCTTGGGTTTAAGCGGGCGTTTGCGGCAATAGTCGACGGGAACATAACAACGCTTATCACAGCGGTAATACTCTATATATTTGGTACGGGCACGATTGTTTCATTTGCTTACACGCTATTTATCGGTGTCGTTCTCAGTTTCTTAACCGCAGTGACACTTACAAGGATAATGATGAAATCGGTCACAAGTTATGATATAGCCAAAAAGCCCTGGCTGTATGGCGTATAAGGAGGTGCAGGCATGGTAGATTTGATGGGTAAAAAGTATTACTATTTTGCATTGTCAGCAATTATATTACTGGCAGGAGTTGTCGGCTATTTTGTAAACGGCTTGCAGCTTGACATACAGTTCCAGGGTGGAACAATAATGCAGGTTGAGATGCCGGACGACAAGTTTGATACGGAAAAAGCTGCCGATATCGTAATGGAGGCAATCGGCAAGAAAGGCAATAGTGCAAAAATCTTCAACGATAAACGTTGAAGACAGTGATGAAAGAATTCATCTAATGGTGCTGAACATAGGAAGCAGCGATACGCTGAATGATGATGAGCGGGCAAAGGTGCTTGACGCACTGAGAGCAGAATTCAATATTGACAAGGATGCGGGCGTGACATTGCAATAGCGCAGAGCCGTTTATTGGAAAAGAGATGAGAACAAACGCTTTATATGCCGTATTGTGTTCCTCTGTACTCATAGTACTTTATGTATGGTGGAGATTCAGGGCGATGCACGGCCTGTCGGCAGGCGTATGTGCCGTGGTTGCGCTTATTCATGATGTCATGGTTATGTTCGTGGTTTATATTGTTTTCATGCTTCCGTTCAACGAGTCGTTTATAGCAGCAGCCCTGACTATTATCGGGTATTCCATAAATGACACTATAATAATATATGACAGGATAAGGGAAAATAGCAGGCTTAATAAAAAAATGCCTGTCCGCGAGCTGGTTAACAAGAGCGTGCTGCAGTCTCTGTCAAGGTCTATAAATACTTCAATCACCACTCTTATAAGCGTACTGACGCTCTTTGTTTTCGCCGTGGTATTCAACATCCAGGCACTCAGGGAATTTTCGCTTCCGATGGCAGCAGGCATCATAAGCGGCGTTTATTCAACCTTGTTTATAGCAAGCCCGCTTTACATGATGTGGCAGGAAAGGAAAATAAAAAAGAAAATATCGCGCAAACCTGCAAAAGCGTAGAACTAAAAAAGTGTAAACTATGCAAGCCAACAGGCAGGAGCCGGTACTTATGTACCGGCTTTTTTCAATAAGGCGGGAGGATATTTAATATTTCTCCAGACAGCATGAATCGAAGAATTATCTTTTAAAAATGAAAGTCAATTGCCAGGCTGCCAATGATTACTTCGGCAGCAATTACAAAGCTTGTTTTTACTATTTCCTTTGATACCATGTCATGATATGAGTTATATGGTAAGACTGTATTATTAAGTAATACCATGACCGAACCTATTGAAAGCAACCCAAGAAAAGCATAAACCCCATATTTCAATAAAGCCTTGGGAAGCGGATGTATTTCGCCGAAAGCCGTAATTATTTTCTTAATGTATTTAGTCCGGTTTGGCTGATTTGACTGCATTATGTGTTCCGCCTTTCAGGTAAAACAAATTTCAATGATTTATATTTATGTTAACATAATATCCTATTTACATCAACTTATAATCTTTCCCAGCATAATTTAAACCGGACTTGCAGCAGTAAATATAGCTATCGATAAATAAAGGAATCTAAAGGGCAACTTAATTGTTAAAATTAAATAATTTATGTTAAAATAATACTAGGAATGTTATATAAATATAGCTTGGGAGATGCCATATGAAAAAGGTCTTCGTGAGCATGCAAAATTGCAAACCTGGAATGCGTATCGCCGAAGACATATATAATGAATACGGAGCAGTCATCGTGGCGGAAAATACGATACTGGACGAGTATATTATCGACCGTATACGGAAACTTGATTTGGTGAAAATTAAGATTTACGAAGATGCTGGCGATATGATAACCGCAAGCAGCAGTGAATTATTCAACGCGCAATACAATGAAAACATGTCCGTGGTTAAAAACATTCTTCGTGATATTTCCCTGGGTAAAGAAGTAGACATCGAAAGTGTCAACAAGGTAACAGACTCGATAATTGCAAGGATAAATGAGAACAGGGATATTGTTGACTGCATCAATAATTTGCGCACTGCCGACAAATACCTGTATGCTCATAGCATAAATGTTTCGCTCCTTGTCATGCTTATTGGAAAATGGCTTAAATATGATTATAAAAAGATTAAATCACTGGTCATATCAGGATTTCTGCATGATATCGGCAAATCAAAAATATCTCCGGAAATTCTGAATAAGCCGGGTCCGCTTAGCAGCGAGGAGTTTGAGAAAATAAAAAAGCATCCTGTTTACGGATACGAGATTGCCCGCAGCATACCAGGTCTTGACGATGACATTTTAAAAGGTATCCTTATGCATCATGAAAGGGAAGACGGCTCGGGGTATCCTTCAGGGCTGAAATCCGGACAGATAAGTAATTTTGCAAAAATAATCGCGGTGGCGGATATTTATGATGCCATGACATCGGATAAAGCTTACAGGGGCAACATATGTCCGATTAATGTTATGGAAACAATGGAAAAGGATTATTTTGGAGTCCTTGATCACAAGGTGGTAAGTGTCTTCCTGAAAAATATCGCATCATATTATATAGGCGACCTTGTAAAACTTAGTAATGGAAGCATAGGCGAAATAGTATACATAAACCCATATAATATATCTAAACCGATTGTTAAATCAAACAATTCGTATATTGACCTTTCCATGGAAAAGGATATTCGAATTATCGAGCTTGTATAACGATATAGGGCAGTAAGATGTAAATATAATGTCTTTCCCGAAGAAAATTTATGCTAAAAGCAATTAAATTACGACGGCTTGTCCATGAATAAGCCGTCGTTTTTTTATTATTCTGTCGAATGGTGGTGACAATTGATGAAACCGAACGAAACTTTTTTATGTGATAAATAGCATAAATAGGTTATAATATGCAGTGCACATTGAAAAACTATGAGGGGGGTTATGTTAATATGGTCAGCAAATTTTTACACAGGCGCGTAGAGATTGAGTGTAGTGAATCCGGTTACCAGGTGGAAAACATAATGGAGCTTGAATACTATCTTACTGAGAGTGTGACAGACAGCACCGGTACTGATGATATTAAAAAAACCTACGGAGTTGGGATTAAAAAAAAGCAGCAGGGCGTTTTAGGAGAGAGCATCTATTTTTATAATGTTTACCCGAGCAAGAAAAAAACTATGAGTCTTGTAGAACTGCTGGCTGAACAGACGGTTACCCCATCGACACTGGCATACATTATGGACGATTTGCTGGGAATGTAACAAAACAGGAAAAAATTAAAATCAAGTGAAGGAAAAAAGGTTATCCCTGTTGAATATAATAAACTACATTTGGAGCCTCATCTTAAGTGCAGCTTAAGGTGAGGCTTTATTTTACGGGTGGCCAAGTGATATAAAAATTACTTAAAAAGAAGGAATATAAAAAATAGTGTCGAACAAATAATAGAAGTATTTTAAAGCTGCCGTTCAAGTAAAATATTGACTGGCAGACCAGTTGTGATATAATGATACACTGCTGCTTTTTACAAGATGAAGGATGATGAGTGTTATCAGGTATTCAGATGATATTATTGAAGAAATCCGTATTAATAACGATATTGTAGATGTTGTTTCTGAATATGTGAGACTTGAAAAGAAGGGCAAGAATTATTTCGGCCTCTGCCCTTTCCACAGAGAGAAGACACCTTCATTCAGTGTAGAACCTGTAAAACAGATATTTTACTGTTTTGGATGCGGGAAAGGCGGAAATGTATTTCATTTTATATCACTGGCCGAAAATATTAGCTACTTTGAGTCTGTAAGATTCCTTGCGGACAGGGCCAGAATTGTTCTACCGGAAGGCAGTGATAAAGCCGGAGCGGAATTGGCAAGGAAAAAGCAGCAGGTATTGCGGGCAAACCGGCTGGCGGCGAAATATTTCAATGACACTTTGTTTAAAAAGAAAAATGAATCTGCCGCAAGATACCTGAAAAAAAGGGGAATAACCGAACGAACCGCCATGAAGTTCGGAATCGGTTACTCGGAAGAGGAATCGTACGGGCTATACAATTATCTTAAGGCAAATGACATTAATGAAGAGGTGATGGTTCAAAGCGGGATTTTTGTAAGGGCCAGGGACGGGCGCCTGCTTAACCGGTTCAGAGGCAGGCTGATGTTTCCGATATTTGACGTAATTGATAATGTTATCGGTTTCGGAGGAAGAGTGCTGGAGGGCTCGGCTCCTAAGTATATAAATTCTCCGGAAACGATTGTGTATAATAAACGGAATAATTTGTACGCCTTGAATTTTGCTAAAAATGCAGGCAAAGACAGGCTGATTGTCGTAGAAGGCTATATGGATGTTATATCTCTTTACCAGGGGGGAATAAATAATGTGGTGGCGTCTCTTGGGACGTCACTGACGGAGAGGCAGGGACGCCTGCTGAAAAGGTACTCCGAAGAGACAGTTATCTCGTTCGATCCTGACACAGCCGGCCAGGCGGCAACTTTAAGAGGGCTTGACCTTCTTGACAGGATTGGCTGCAATGTGAAGGTGGTTGTTATCCCGGATGGAAGAGACCCTGATGAATACATCCGGAAAAATGGGCCAAAAAGTTTCAACGACCTGGTTGACAACTCTCTGCCGCTTGTTGAGTATAAAGTAAAGCTGATTAAAACAAGACATGACATATCGGAAACAGAGGGCAGGGTTGCGTTTCTGAATGAGGTTGCCGGTGTTCTGGCTAATATTAGCAATAATATAGAACGGGAAATGTACATAAAAAAATTATCCAGGGAATATGAAATATCGGAAGAAGCAATGCTCTCCGAAGTTTTAAGAAGGACGGGCAGGGAAACAAGGAAAAATAAGGGAATCAAGATTATTGCGGGTTCCGCGAAGCAATTGCCTGAAACCGTCGATGATATTGAAAAAAAGATATTGCACGGGGAACGGTTTATAATATCGTTGCTATGCACTGATAACAGTATATATAATACGCTAAAAGAGCACTTTAATGTTGATAAGTTTATTTGGGAAGAGAACCGGCGAATAGCAGGTATAATATATAAGAGACTGGACGAGCGGAAAGAGTTTTCGCCTGCAGAGCTTCTGGATATTGTTTCAGGCGAAGATTTGGGCGAATTTGCAAGGATTTTGGAGGACGAATGCCACTGTGATGATAATCGCACGGCAGTTTTGGGAAAAATTAAGGATATCGAAATTATGAGAACGGAAATGAGAAGAAGAGAGGTGCTTGAGCGGTTGAAAGACAGGAAAAGGCTGTCGGAAAGAGATAAAAAAAGTTTGTTGTCCGAGCTGAATGATTTGACAAAAAAACTTAATGATATAAAGAATATTACAATATAAACAGGGAAAGGAGGGGCGATTGGTAATAATGAGCAATAAGGAAAGCAGTAATAACAACAGGAAGTCTATACTTAAGGAGTTGGTTGAAAAGGGCAAGGCTAAAGGCATGCTTACCTACAAGGAAATAATGGATGCCTTTGAAGAAATTGAACTTGAGCCTGAGCAAATAGAGAAAATTTATGAAACAGTCGAGAATATGGGAATTGATGTTGTTGGCGATATAGACTCGGAGATGAAGGATATGCAGAATTCTGAAGAGGAGGAAATTGACCTTACGCTGCCGGAAGGAGTCAATATAGACGACCCTGTCAGAATGTACTTGAAAGAAATCGGAAAGGTGCCCCTGCTGACTGCTGATGAGGAAATCGAACTCGCCAAGAGAATGGAGAAAGGCGACAACGAGGCAAAAAGGAGACTGGCCGAGGCAAACCTGAGACTTGTGGTTAGTATAGCAAAAAGGTACGTTGGAAGAGGGATGCTGTTCCTGGATCTCATTCAGGAGGGAAATCTTGGCTTGATTAAAGCCGTTGAGAAGTTTGACTACAGGAAGGGATACAAATTCAGCACATACGCCACATGGTGGATCAGGCAGGCTATTACAAGGGCTATTGCCGACCAGGCCAGGACCATCAGGATACCTGTTCACATGGTTGAAACCATTAATAAACTGATAAGGGTATCGAGACAGTTGCTCCAGGAACTTGGCAGAGACCCTACTCCGGAAGAAATAGCCAAGGAAATGAATCTATCGGTAGATAAAGTAAGAGAAATCATGAAGATATCTCAAGAACCCGTGTCATTGGAAACCCCGATCGGGGAGGAGGAGGACAGCCATCTTGGTGATTTCATTCCTGACGACGATGTGCCAGCGCCGGCAGAAGCAGCTGCATTTACGTTGCTCAAGGAACAATTGCTTGGCGTGCTTGATACGTTGACCGCCAGGGAAGAGAAAGTGCTCAGGCTGCGTTTCGGGCTTGATGACGGAAGGGCCAGGACATTGGAGGAAGTAGGAAGGGAATTTAACGTAACAAGGGAAAGAATCAGGCAAATTGAAGCCAAAGCGCTCAGAAAACTCAGGCATCCAAGCAGGAGCAAAAAACTGAAAGATTACCTGGATTGACGCTCTTGAAGAGCAGCCATGCATTTTATTACCTGTTATAAAATCTGTCCGGGTTGTAAAAATAGAATAGAGGAGTATATATAGTCTCTTTAATACTGCAATCCGGGCAGGAGGTATATAAATGGATAAAAGAATATCATCCGGTGATTTGCCGGAAATAGAGTATACCACGTATGACAGGATTCTTAGGGCATGGGAAAACTCAATGGAGCTTGTAAGGGATTTTGAAATGTATTCCAAGAGAATTGAAGATGAAAGTCTAAAGCAAATTTTCAAGGAATTTGCCGAGGACGAAGGCAGGCATGCTTCAAAGCTCAGGGAGCTTTTGCAGCAACATCGAGAAAGACAGTAAAAGAATAAGATTTCACCAGGTAGGCAATGCTTTTTTAAGTAAACAGAGAATATTTTTAAAATTATCTCTTGACCTAAGCTATAGGCACAAGTATAATATAATTTGTTTCGTTCCTCAATAGCTCAGCTGGTAGAGCATGCGGCTGTTAACCGCAGGGTCGTAGGTTCGAGTCCTACTTGAGGAGCCATTCGGGCCTTTAGCTCAGTTGGTTAGAGCAACCGGCTCATAACCGGTTGGTCCGGGGTTCGAGTCCCTGAAGGCCCACCATATTTTGTTTTAAACCTTGCACTGCAAGGTTTTTTTGTTTGCTGATCCAAATTGTCCTTGTTTGCATTTATTGTTTTTTTTCATTAAAATCGTCGATCTGGCAGCTTGACCTCAACTGTTCGGTCACTGTCATCCGTACCGAGTTTTTATTTTTTTTGCTTAAGAGATTGCCGGTCATTTCAATAAAAATACATGATTCTGCGGCAGTCTCCATATCGTTGGCCGGTTTTCCCGATTTAACCCGTCCCATTGGCAATACTCCTATTCCTGGCCCGGTCTGCCTGCACACGGCTGCTAATATCGCAGGCGTCTTGTTCTTTTTTATTGCGAGTATTTTGTGTATAATAAAGCATGCTCAATATTTCATTTTTTTATTAGTCCGGATGAAGATTTTTGTTTATTGGAGATTATTGTACAAATGAGACTAAACAGAAGACTTAAAATGATTGTTGAACAAATACCGCCATGTGAAATACTGGCCGATATTGGCACTGATCATGCATATGTGCCGATATATGCCGTAAAAACGGGGTTATGTGACAGGGCGCTGGCTGTGGATATAAGAACAGGACCGCTTTCGGCGGCCGCGAATAATATTAAAAGACACGGGCTTGAAAAACTAATCGAGACCAGGCATGGCGACGGCCTCGGGCCTGTACGGTTATCCGAATGCGATGTGGTTGTTGTCGCAGGTATGGGAGGATTGTTAATCAGGGACATTTTGTCATCGGCACAAGATAAGGCAAAAACGGCCAATTTGCTGATTCTTCAGCCAAACAGCGCTGCGGAAGCGCTTCGGAAATGGCTATATGAGAACGGATTCGCTCTTACTTGCGAAAGACTTGTAAAAGATGCCGGAAAAATTTACTGTTTTATAAATGCGAAATGGGACGGCAAGGCTGAAAGCAAGGGTGAATTTACATATTATGTCGGCGATAAGGTTTTTTGCGGAAATGAGCCTCTCATCGAAGAATACCTGCGCAGGAAATTAAGAACCGTAGAGGTTATTATCGGCGGAAGAAGCAAAAAAAGAAATAATGAATCATCCACTTGCGGTAAATGTTTGTATTACGGACCGGTAATGACGGAAATGGACGCAGAAGGAGATGACGGGTATAACCGTGAAGCTTCCGGCGGAAGCGGACGGATAAGCGAAATGAGCACCGCAACTTTAATAAATATAAGGAATAAGATAAAGGAGCGCATGAAACAGTTGTAATATGCCCGGCGGACAGAAAAAGAGTCCGCTCCAATTTGACCGAAGGAGGAAGAGGGAAATGCCAAAATGCATTGATATCATATCGTTTATTGAAGAGGTCGCACAGCCGGAACTGGCGGAAAAATGGGATAACACGGGTTTGCTTATAGGGAGCGGCAAGGAAAATATAAAGAGGATATTATTGAGCCTTGACGTAACTTCAGCAGCGGTAAAACTGGCTGCTGATAAAAAAGTGGATTTAATTCTGACACACCATCCGGTTATATTTACGAGCATTAACAGGCTGAACCCTGATGAAGCTGTCGGAAGGTTAATATATTCGCTTGTCAAAAGTGGTATTAGCGTCTATACGGCGCATACGAATATGGATCATGCAGAAACGGGAGTCAATGCGCAGCTGGCTCTAAGGCTGGGTATACGGAATGCGGCAGTAATGGGCAATGGTCCGGGAAGATACGGCGAGACTGACAAGGTATATAACCTGGATGAATTTGCATCTATGGTTAAAAGCAGCTTGAACACAAGATATGTACGTGTTGTGGGAAAAGTTTCCGATGTCATACGTAGTGCAGCTGTTTTCAGCGGTGCCTTCGACGGGGACCTGGATGCTTTCAGGAAAACCGGGGCGGACGTGCTTGTGACCGGAGATGTGAAGTATCATACCGCTCTTTATGCCCGGGAATCAGGTCTTTGCATCATTGATGCAGGACATTTCGCAACCGAAGCCGTTGTGTTGCCTGCGCTTAAAGATATGCTTAATAATGCATTTCCGGATGTTGAAATAATATGTTTCCAACAGGAAGACCCATTTATAATCACTTGACTATTTGCAGCCGATGGCTTAATATATGATTGCATTGCAATTATATATAGCAGGAAACCAAAATGACCGCCGTCTCATTGACGGCAGGGATGATTTGGTAATCATATTTAAGAATGATATGGCGTTGAGTAAGCCGGATAATCGCGGGTACAGTACCGAAAGGTCGTATCTGAGGAAAGTCCGGGCTCCACAGGGCAAAGGCGCCGGGTAACTCCCGGTGAAGGCGACTTCAAGGAAAGTGCAACAGAAATATACCGCGTTCTGCAAGCGTGGATTCTCCCGCCTGCGGGGCGTAAGGGTGGAAAGGTGAGGTAAGAGCTCACCAGCGGCATGGCGACTTGCCGGTCTATGTAAACCCCGCCTGGAGCAACACCGCAGAGGGACATATCGGCGGCCCGCCGGTCCCGGGAAGGTGGCTTGAGCCATACAGCAATGTATGGCCCAGATAGATGATTATCCAAGACAGAACCCGGCTTACAGGCTTACTCACCGAAAATATTCGGAACCGTCTGAAACAATGACGGTTCTTTTTATTGATTTACAAAGTACGTCAAAAGTGTGATGTGAAGTTATAGATGAAACAGCATGTAGAGCGGCTTGCAATTTGAGATTTAGTGGAGGAATGGCTGCAGGGTGTTTGTCCTGGTGAAGCTTGAACGTGTAACCCATGAGGAATACCCGTAATACTTCGGCATGGACGCCGAAGTCGCTTGTCCTGAGCTACGGATGCCGAATGACAGGCGCCCGCGTTGAAGTGAGACAGGACAATACAGCCTGCCCATGACGGAACCTGATCTCAAATTGCAAACCGCTCTATATACTAGTTTTTTGAATGGATTGCATGAGGGTGCGGGTCAAGGCATCGGATGAAGCTCCGAGCGACTCCAGCGTATATACCCTTGTCTTTATTCGGCCGCTCTATACACTGTTTCTTTTACATGATCACACGGTATTAAATTGCAAAATGAAAAGAATAATAAGTATCATGGACAATACTACAATGGTTTTAACCATTTTTACTTGAGGTGAGTATGCAGGATAATAAAGGAAAGATTGCATTTGGCAAGTCTGAGTTATATGAACCTGTTCAGGCGGAAGAAAACAAAGGAAAGGCAAAGGCCGATGATATAAAAGAGCTTAAAGAGCTTGGAAAGGCGACTATTATAAATCCAAGGGGCAATATTCATTGCCTGACGATAATCGGCCAGATTGAAGGCCATATAATCCTGCCGCCGCAGAACAAGACGACAAAATACGAACATATAATACCTCAGCTTGTTGCTATTGAAGAAAACACGGAAATTGACGGTCTGCTGATTATTTTGAATACGGTCGGCGGCGACGTTGAGGCGGGTCTTGCGATTGCGGAGATGATTGCCAGCATGGATAAACCGAAGGTATCCCTTGTGTTGGGCGGCGGGCACAGTATCGGCGTTCCGATGGCTGTCTCCACGGATTATTCGTTTATCGCACCATCCGCCACCATGACTATACATCCAATAAGGCTAAGCGGGCTTGTAATCGGAGTACCTCAAACATTTGAATACTTTGAAAAGATGCAGGAAAGGGTAGTCCAGTTTGTTTGTAAAAATTCATCAATTAAAAAAGAAGATTTTAGAGGGCTTATGCTTAAGACAGGAGAACTGGCAAATGATGTAGGAAGCGTTTTATTTGGCGAAGAAGCAGTGAGGTACAAGCTTATCGATGCGGTTGGAGGCCTTTCGGACGCGATGAACAAGCTCTATGAGCTGATTGCGAAAAAGAAGGCGGAAAGAATGGCTGATATGAAAATCCCTGGAGGGAATCTGCAATGATAATTCATTCGATAGTCCCACCGGATATAATATTTCAAGGATTTACCGGAAATATCAATGCAAATTATCATGAGGCGGAGTTCAGGGGTGAAAAGATCCTGGTGGAAGAATACCAGGAAAACTCGTTCAGGATTGCGCGGGTCCTGGGTACATGTCCGCGTACGTTTCTTGACCCGGCATTTATGCCGGGAAATATAGTTGACAAGTCAGAACTGAAACTTTCTGCTAAATAAATGGAAGAATCGGCGGCAAGGGCAGCTTGCTTACAATTCGTGACAAGGCATTTGATGAAGGCACAGGGCGACTTCAATGCATATGCCTGTTATAAGGACGGGTGGGCTAGCGAAAATTTGAAAGTAGGTTTCCTCTGCGGGCAGGCTGTATTGTCCTGTCTCACTTCAACGCGGGCGCTTGTCATCCGCCATCCGTAGCTCAGGACAAGCGACTTCGGCGTCCATGCCGAAGTATTACGGGTATTCCTCATGGGTTACACGTTCAAGCTTCACCAGGACAAACACCCTGCAGCCGCTCCTCCGCATAATCTCAAATTTGCGCTATGCCAAATCGTCTTTATAGCAGCTTTAAAAAGTCGTTTCATCATATGCCTCTCTATCTGGCTGCTGTGGAAAATGATGTGAAATTATGATATAGTGATATTAAAAATATGACATTAATATAGTGATATAGTGACTTATCTATACTTAAGCCGGGGGTGCCATCTTAAGGGTGAAAAAAAAGACGCAAAAGAAAAATCATAAAGCTAAGAGTAAAAAACAAAGCAATTATATGAATGAAATCCAGGGCATATTGGTATTGGCGATCGGCATACTTATGATGCTGAGTTTCTATGTAAAAGATTCAATAGGTACATTCGGTACGTTTTTGAGGGAAGTTTCACTGGGATTGCTTGGTTTGCCGGCATTTCTGCTTCCTCCTGTAATAATTATCTATGCGGCATTGTTAATATTTGCAAATGAAAAAATTGAATTAAGAAACAAGCCGTTATATATTTTCTTCTTGTTCCTGCTTGTTTCGGCAATGATACAGACTGGATATTACAGGCCGGAACAGTTTAACGGCTTGACTCCTCTAAAAGCTCTGGGGAAGTTTTTCACCGACGGGAATGAGTTGGCGGGCGGGGGTGTCCTTGGTGGAATCATCAGCCTGCCTTTCCTTGTTACATTTGGTGTTCTGGGAACAATAATCATTATCACCGCTTTGTCCTTAATAAATGTTATACTGCTGACCAATTCGTCTATTTCCGGCTTTGTTAAAAGATTACGAAGCTTATTCCTTAATAAGAGCAAGCCTCGCAAGGAAAAAGTGAAGAATAAATTCACCGGCGAAGATGACGACATGCAGCCGTATATTGAAGATGACGGTGATGAGATAACGCTCAGATTTGATAAAAAGCCTAAAATAATAGATTTCAGGATAGAAAAAAATGCCAGGGAATTGAGGGGCAAGAAAAAAGATACAGAACCCGAAAAGGAATCTGAAACTGTTGAAGGTTTATCGGACGATTATGGTTTTGAGAATGAAACTTTTGAACTGGTAATTGACGATATAAAAAAACATGACGAAAAACTGAAAAAAGGCAGGGAAGCAGAGGAAGCAGCAGCGGACGGCTCAGGTTTGCAGGAAATAGTAATAAGGCAGGCAGGTGCGAAAAAAGGCGCGCCTGCCAGCTATACATACCCGCCGTTTGATCTTCTTATCGAGGACAGCGATGATGGAAGCAGCGCCAGGAATTATAGAAACCAGGTGTTGGAAGGAGCCAAAAAGCTTGAAGAGACATTGGCCAGCTTCGGGGTGTCCGCAAAAGTCATCAATGTAACACGTGGTCCGACTGTTACAAGATATGAACTGCAGCCAAGTGCCGGAGTAAAAGTCAGCAGGATTGTAAATCTTTCGGATGATATAGCGTTGAACCTGGCAGCTCCTACCATTCGCCTTGAGGCTCCCATACCCGGCAAGGCAGCTGTTGGCATTGAAGTTCCGAATAAAGAGGTAAATATTGTACGCATACGCGATGTTATCGAATCCCGGGAGTATATCAGCCATCCTTCAAAACTTGCTTTTGCAGTAGGCAAGGATGTCTCGGGGGAGATAGTAATAATTGATATAGCCAGGATGCCGCATTTGCTGATAGCAGGCGCGACAGGCTCAGGAAAAAGCGTTTGCATCAACAGCCTTATTGTAAGCTTGCTTTACAAGGCTTCTCCGGAAGAAGTCAAGCTGCTTATGATCGATACCAAGGTTGTTGAACTTGGAGTGTACAATGGGATACCTCATTTGCTGATTCCTGTCGTTACAGAGCCTAAAAAGGCTGCAGGAGCTTTAAACTGGGCAGTGCAGGAAATGATAAACAGGTATAGGTTGTTTGCTGACAAATCCGTCAGGGATATCAGGGGATATAACGAATTGATGAAAAAAACGAACGAGCAGCCGCCCTTGCCGCAAATAGTCATTATAATCGACGAACTTGCGGACCTGATGATGATTGCTCCGAGCGAGGTTGAAGATTCTATCTGCAGGCTTGCGCAGATGGCCAGGGCCGCCGGCATGCACCTGGTTATTGCGACACAGAGGCCGTCAGTGGATGTTATTACAGGCATTATCAAGGCCAATATACCTTCGAGGATATCCTTTGCCGTGTCGTCACAAATAGACTCCAGGACCATACTTGATATGGCAGGAGCTGAAAAATTGCTCGGCAGGGGAGACATGCTGCTTCATACTGCCGGAAGAACAAAGCCTGTCAGGGTTCAGGGCGCCAATATTACCGACGCTGAAGTGGAAAGAGTGGTTGAGTACGTTAAAACACAGGCAATCGCATCATATGACGACACAATAATCGATGAAATCAACAGCGAAGACAGTTCAATATATAACAACGGCGAAGATTTTGACGAACTGCTGCCCAAGGCTATCGAACTTGTTGTGGAAGCAGGACAGGCATCGGTTTCGCTAATACAGCGTAAATTCAAGGTAGGGTATGCAAGAGCGGCAAGAATAGTGGACCAGATGGAAGCAAGAGGTATTGTTGGCGGGTTTGAAGGCAGCAAACCGAGGCAGGTGCTGATTACAAAACAGCAATGGCGTGAAATGCAAATGAATAATGGCATGTAATAAATAATAAGGCGTTTCCGACGGTACTGGTGACGCTTTAAGAGGAGTGCATCACCATGACGGTAATTAACGGTTTTTTAATCGCTCTTATGGTTGCCCTGCTTTCTTACTCGGTTTACCGGTTATTTAGGAAAAGGAGCATTTACATGCTCATAGCTGTCTGCGCACAGGTATTTGTCATTGTAATTGCCGTTTTGAGCTTTATAAATGATGTTAAGGTTCTTACCGCGATAGAAGTCTTGTACCTTGCATTAGGGATTATCCCTCCCGCTGTGTTCGTTTTCACAGACTACCGTAAAATGGTTGGAAAGCTTAAAGCCAGGGGTGTCTTCTACGGGCTTGTGGAAAAAGCCAAAACCAAAACCACTGCTTTAATGCAGCTGCCGCCTGAAAAAATAAACACTCAGGCCGGCGACAGGCAAATTGCCGAAATTTTGAAGGACCTTGACGGGTTTCCGGAAGACTTGCAGAAAAATTTCAGGAAGTGTATAAAACGTGCCAATTCACTTGTTTCGGGAAATAATTGGGACGGGGCATATTATATGTACGATGCGCTTTCATCAGCGGCAGGGTCTTCCTTCATGCTTTATTACAATTTTGCAAACCTTTGTTTCAGGATGAAAAAGTATGACGATGCCGTGGAAGCTTATAAAAAAGCGCTGGAACTGTGCAGTGAAGATATGGACGGCAAGCATGACATACTTTATAACATGGGAAATGCGTATTACATGCTCAACCTTTACGAAAAGGCTGCAAGAAGCTATGAGAAAGCCATTGACGCAAACCCGGGAAAGACATGTGCGCTTGAGAACCTGGCATTCGCGCTTGTATATGCCGGTGACACCGAAAAGGGCATTGAAATATTAAAAAACCCAAATACCGAAAGCAAGAGCTACCGTTCCTGTTTTATACTGGCAAACTTGCTTTATGAGGCCGGAAGGCTTGAAGAAGCCGAAGCTGAGCTGAGACATTCCTTGAAATTTCAGCCCGATAGCACGGAAGCTTTGAATATGCTTGGGAAAGTTCTGATGAAACTGGATAAACCGGACAGCGCAATTAAAATATTTGACCAGGTACTGAGGATTAATCCTGATGATTTTCAAGCATGGTACGGAAAAGCCGGTGTATATCTCAGGCTGGAAAGATGGAAGGCGGCTGTCGCAGCATATAATGAAGCAATAAGGATCAGGCCTGATAGCTACGGCAGCTATTATAACATGGGCGTGGCGCTGGATGAGATTGGGAAAAGGAATGAAGCCATCAAGGCATATGGCAATGCCATTAAACTATGCCCGGATTTCAAGGAAGCGTACAACAACCTGGGTATCGCGCTTTGCATGCTGGGAAGGCATGAAGAGGCACTGGAAGTATACGAGGAAGGTATTAAGAGAAATCCCGGGGAATACAGCCTGTATTTTAACATGGGAATGTGCTGCTACGAAGCGGGAAGATATGATGAAGCCATATCCGCATACAGGACGGCTCTTGAACTTAAACCGGATGAACTTGAAATATATTATTACCTTGGTCCTGCGCTGACGGAAATGCGACGTTATAATGATGCCATAGAGGCTTATGAATCGGCTCTTGCCATAAAACCTGAAGACGGTGAGCTTCATTACAGTATGGCAGTCGTATATGCCATGCTTGGGCGATATGATATTTCGCTGGAAAATCTGAGAAGAGCAATCGGGTTTAATGAAGAGCTTCGTAAAGATGCGATGGAAAACCAGGCGTTTGACGGAATGCGCGGTAAAAGCGAATTTAAAAAACTAGTGTCCTGACCGGATAGGGGTAAGTTGTAAAATTAATTGCCCAAACTGAAGAAAAAATAGTGACTCAAGTCGGAACCTCTGATAATGTTTTAAGTGACCAAACCAAAAACATAGGAGGGTCCGAAATGAGTCAACTTAATAATACCAGGATTCGGTGAAGAGAGAACTAGATAAGCTGGAACGGAAGTATGGCAAGAAGTTTTCGAAGCATTTTAAAACGATTACAGTAGATAATGGCCCCGAATTTTTAGACAGTATAGTGTTGAATATTTGGTTATCAAACTGCAAACATGATGGCTAAGGTGATGGTTGCTTAAAACAAGGTTCTGCTAAAAAATGTAAGGCAATTAAACTTGCAATCTACGTCACAAAAAATTTTAAAACTTTAGCGTTTACAAAAGGCATTTTTATATGTTATAATAACACGCGTGTGTATTACGGGCGGTCCGCTGATGCAATTAAATCATCCATGCATTTATGAACGTCCAGGCAAGAGAGGAGGAAGTGCAAATGGATATTATCAGGTCTTTGGAACAAGAACAGCTAAGAACGGATCTTCCGGTTATCAGCATAGGCGACTATGTGAAAGTTCACCTGAAAGTCAAGGAAGGCAACAGGGAAAGAATACAGATATTTGAGGGAACTGTTATTGCCAGGAAGGGCGCAGGCCTGAAAGAGACCTTTACCGTAAGAAGAGTATCTTACAGCGTAGGAGTGGAAAGGATTCTTCCGGTTCATTCTCCGAAGATAAGCAAGATAGAAGTAGTAAGAAGAGGCAAGGTCAGGAGAGCCAAGCTGTATTACTTGCGTAAACGAGTTGGCAAGGCAGCCAGGATAAAAGAAAAACTTGTTGTGAAAGATTCGTAATATAAAGGGGACCGCAGGCAGGTCCCTTTTGTATTTTGGTGCGACCTGTTCTACCGAAGTTGTTTGAGAGGAGTAATTATGAATATTCAATGGTTTCCGGGACATATGGCGAAAACCAGGCGTCTCTTAAAGGAAAACCTGAAGCTTGTGGATGTGGTTGTGGAACTGCTGGACGCAAGAATACCGGTCAGCAGCAAAAATCCTGAAATAGACAACATTATAGGCAATAAGCCCCGGGTACTTGTATTAAACAAAATGGACCTGGCAGACGAAAACGTAACAAAAGAGTGGGCAAATTGGTATGAAGCCAGGGGAATAATTGCTATTCCCGTTGATTCGCTCAGGGGAAAAGGATTGAATAATCTTATTAATAGTTTAAAATATATAATGAAGGAAAAATTTGAGAGAGACAGGCAAAAGGGCAGGATTTTCAGACCTGTTCGTACAATGATCGTCGGCATACCGAATGTAGGCAAATCGGCTTTCATAAACAAGATAGCCGGCAAAGCTGTCGCCATGACCGGGGACAGGCCCGGCATAACACGCGGAAAGCAATGGATCCGCCTGAACCCAAGCATTGATATGCTGGATACGCCGGGTATACTCAGCCCAAAATTTGATGACCCGGAAACCGCCTTGAATCTTGCTTTTACTGGCGCAATCAAGGACGATATAATTGACGTGGAACGTGTTGCCGCTTCCTTGGCTGAACGGTTGTCATCCGCTTACGCCGAGATGTTTAAAAATCGTTACAAGCTCTCGCGTATTGAAGGGTTGAATGGGCTGGAACTGCTGGAAGCCGCCGGGAGAAACAGGGGATGTATAATATCGGGCGGGAATATTGATCTAAGGAGAATTGCTGTCATACTGCTCGACGAATTCCGCGGAGGGAAAATAGGCAGAATATCACTGGAAAAACCAGGCTGGGGCGGAGAAGAAAAACCAGACAGAGAATAAGGGGGAAAAGATGGAACGTAGCATAAAAGCCTCGGAGAAAACATCCGCACGCGAGATAAAGCGTCTTGAAGAGCTGAGCAGGTACGAGAAAGAAGCTTACCTGAAAGGTTTTCGTTACGTCGCGGGCATTGACGAGGCAGGCAGGGGACCGTTGGCGGGGCCGGTAGTCGCTGCATGCGTGATGCTACCGGAAGGATGTTTTATCGAAGGGCTGAAAGATTCAAAAAAGCTGAGTGCGTCAAAAAGAGAAAAACTGTACGATATTATCATGGATAAGGCCGTTTCGGTCGGGACAGGCATCGTAGATGAAAAGTACATAGACAGTATGAACATATTAAATGCTACAAAGCTAGCCATGAAAAAAGCTGTTGAACAGGTTAAGCCGAAGCCCGACTTGCTTTTGATTGATGCGATCAGGCTTCCGGATGTCGATATTTTACAGGTGCCGATAACCAAGGGTGATTCATTAAGTATCTCTATCGCCGCCGCATCAATTATTGCCAAGGTAACAAGGGACCGGCTTATTGAAGAAGCAGACAGTCTTTACCCGGCATACGGTTTTAAGAAGCATAAGGGTTATGGTACGGCAGAGCATATAAAAGCTATAAGAAAATATGGGATTTGTCCGATACATAGAATAAGTTTTACTAAAAATTTTGTGGAATAAAGTGTTGCATTTGTTATTAAGGAGCTTTAAATGAGAATTGAAGCCCATGTATACGCTTCAGGGCGGGAAATGACAGACGCGGTCAGCCTTGCCCAAAAGTTGGATACCGGTGATGTATTAAGAGCGATGGTTCTTGAAATCACATCGGATGAGGTTTTGCTGAGACTTTCCGGGGGTGGAGTCCTTAAAGCCAAAGCAATGGAAACGGTGAGCTTGAAAGCCGGTCAATTTGTTGAGCTGGTAGTGATTTCAAAAGAAGGAAACACGCTCTTGCTAGAAACCGCGCACAACCGGCATATGACGGCACAACAATTTGACTCTGAAACGTTATCCGATTTTCTTGTGTCTCTTAATATCAAGCCCGACAATTTAAATATACTGCTTGCAACGGAGTTAATAAAGAACGGGATTCCGGTAACACGCAGCAAGATGGATGAAGCACACAGGCTTATAAAAAATTTTACTGGCCTTGATGTTGAAAAGGCTGCATTTTTGTTATCATCAGAGCAAAGAGAAACAGAAGCCGCCAGGCAAATTACTTCAATGCTTCTAACAGCGGAAGCCGAGCCTGAGCTGCTTGCAAAGCTGCTGGGCGGCGAGCTCAAGCTTGGGCAATTGATTGAAGAAATACAGAATATGACAGGGAACAAGGGTGCTGAAGAAGCAGGCAATTACAATGAAGCAAGTGAGGACGGAGTATTCGCAGCGGCATCGGGCAACACCCTAAAGGAGTCGGCGCAAGACCACGGCAAGGAAGCTGCAGGAACCCGCATTAGTGAGACGGGAGTGAACAATATTAATGACACAGGTGAAGGTTCCATCCTGAAAACAGTGGACAGTGACAAGGAAACTGTATACAGCGGCACTGAAAAAAATCCTGGTGCCACAACGGAAAAAGTTGCCGGGACGGAAGAGTACGTTACAGGCGCCAGCTATAAAACAGAAGATTTGCATGGCAAGCCGGCAGTTAATAATACAGACGGCACACCTGCCGGTAATACCGGAAGTACGTTTGCCTTCAATACCGGCAGTATTTATAAAAGACCGGACAACCTGGCCGGATACGCGGAACATCTCTTTTTAAAGATAGAAGGAGACAGACTGGAGGCAAATCCTGCCGTTTTATCCGAAAACCCGGGCATGAATGAAAAAAACCTTACCGGTGCCGGTTTGGAGACGATTACGGCAGAAAATGACGTATCAGGCGCACAAAAGGATTTGGCTGAGGCACTCGGCGACATAAGCTCTTCAATCCTCCAAAATGTCAAATATACGCCGGCGAGGGCCGAAACCATATCTGGTGCCTTTATTCTAATTGGCAGCACGATAAAGCTTATTAATGAAATTAATCACATCGGTATTCCATACCTGCAGTTGCCTGTGAATATTAACGGATATAAAACTACGGCCGAGCTTTTTGTAATGAAGCGGAACAAAGGCGGAAAACGAATAGATCCGAACAATTTGGTAATGTATGTTTCACTGGATACGAAGAACATGGGAAGAGTTGAAACGATTCTTGACGTAAAAGGAAAGAACATCGATTTAAGGTTGAGAACGGAAAAACAGCAAATCAGTGACTATTTCAGGGAAAACATCGACCAGCTTTATGCAAGTTTTTCCGAATGCGGCTACAAGCTGTCCGATGTCAGGTACACCGTTATTGACTCGGCTACGCCCCCGTCAAGGCTGAAAAAGCTTATTCTTGGCCTGGAGCGGACCGGATGGCGGCATGGCAGGGTAGACCTGCGGGTATAGGAAGTGCCTGCGTTATTTGGTTTTTAAACTTCTTATTATAAATACAGGGAGGTTATCCGGCTGAAAAAAAGAAAAATAAAAGAAGCCGCGGCATTAAAATATTCACCTGAAAAAAACATTGCCCCGGAAATTGTGGCGCTTGGCAGGGGAGAGCTGGCAGAAAGAATAATCGAAAAAGCCATTGAAAGCAATGTGCCCTTGTATGAAGATGCCGCCCTGGCTCATACGCTGAATTTCTTCAAAATAGGCAGCGAAATACCTTCGGAATTGTACGGTGTAGTGGCACAAATACTTGTGTTTGTAGGCAGACTGGACGGCAAATTCGATAAAACAGGGCTTCCGGGGGACAGGTATGAATAAAAGGAAGTATGGGATTGCCGGGGAAAATGCCGCTGTTGATTACCTTGCCAAAAACGGTTTCATAATACTCGAAAGAAATTTCAGGCCGGGGAAACTGGGTGAGATAGATATTATAGCCCGGGAGAGCGAATACATATGTTTCATAGAAGTAAAAACCAGGACAAGCCGTCTTTTCGGAACTCCGGCCGAAGCAGTCGGGCGCGTGAAAAGGGAAAAATTAAAGAAGCTGGCCTGGATATATATTAAACAAATGAACCTGGGGGAAAGAAACATGAGGTTTGATGTAGTAGAGGTCTTTGGCAGTATTTCCGGCGAAGATTTTATACCCGCCCAAATTAACCTGATAAGGAGTGCTTTCTAGTGATAATTGTAGATGCCCACTGTGATACGGCGTTTCAGGCGCTTGATCATAACGCCGACTTGTATGAAAACTCTTTACATCTTGATTTAAAAAGGCTTCTTGCAACCGGCCAGCGTGTACAGTTTTTCGCAGCGTTTGCAGACCCTGTAAAGTACATGAACAACACTCTTTCACGTGTATTATCCATTCTCGATGTGGTATGTGAAGCAGAGGAGAAGTATAGGGATAAAATCGCGGTCTGCCGTAATGCAAGCGATATCGACCTGGCGCTTGCCAGGGGAAAAGTTGCCGCATTGCTTTCTGTAGAGGGAGGGGAATGCCTGAATGGCGATCTGGCGATTCTGAGGCAGTTATTCAGGCTTGGCGTAAGGAGCATGCTTCTTACGTGGAACTATCGCAACCTGCTCGCTGATGGCGCGCAAGAGTATTATGGCTCAGGCCTTTCCGCTTTCGGCAGAAAAGTAGTTGCCGAGATGGAAAGGCTGGGGATGATAGTAGATGTTTCACATCTTTGTGAAGCTAGTTTCTACGATGTCCTGGAAATATCAAAAAAGCCAGTGATCGCTTCACATTCAAATGCAAAAGCCGTATGTGACAACATCCGGAACCTCTCCGACTGTCAGCTTGCCAGCATTAAGGCTAACGGTGGAGTAGTAGGTATCAATTTCTGCCCCAGTTTTCTTAATAATACGGATAATACCTCGGTAGATGATATCATAAAACATATCGAGCATATATGTTCCGTTACAGGGGAAGACCACATTGGCATCGGCTCCGATTTTGACGGGATCGTTCAAACCCCGCTGTCAATGGAAGGAACACAATGCATACCTGCCCTTTTTGAAAGACTTGCCCAGTTAAATTACAGCGATACTTTTATCGAGAAATTTGCCGGTTTGAATTTTCTGAGGATTATCAGGCAAATATTAAATTAGCGGGCAACATATGTCGAATAATTGTGAATTTCCCCGCAAAAAATGACATCCAACCCTTTGCAGGCAATAAGGGTTTATATTATTTATTATTGCAGTAAAAACTAAATTATGAAATATTGTAACAAGGAAGTTGCAATTATATTATAAATATAATAAAATATCAGAAATACACATAAACATGGAGGTCGCTTAATGTCAGAGTTTTCAAAACTAAGCAGTAATGAGCTGAGAATTATGCTGGATTCTTTAAATAAAGAATATGAAGGATTTGTTGAGAAAAAATTAAAATTAGATATGTCACGAGGGAAACCTTGCAAGGAACAGCTTGATTTATCGATGGAAATGTTAGGATTTCCCGGAACGCCGGAAGAATGCATAACAACCGATGGAACAGACGTAAGGAATTACGGCCTGATAGACGGGATACCTGATGCGAAGAAGCTTTTTGCCGAAATGTTGGAAGTAAGCAGCGAGGAAATAATTATCGGGGGAAATTCCAGCCTGAGCATGATGTATGATACCTTAAGCCGCTTAATGACATTCGGAGCCTGTGGCGGCGACGGCCCGTGGAGCAGGATGGAAAAAGTAAAATTCATCTGTCCGAGTCCGGGATATGACAGGCATTTTGCCATTACAGAGCTGTTCAATATCGAAATGATCGTTGTAAAAATGAAAAAAGACGGCCCGGATATGGATGCCGTTGAGAATATTGCAGCCACGGACAAGTCTGTCAGAGGTATGTGGTGTATTCCCAAGTACAGCAACCCTACAGGTATAACCTTTTCTGATGAGGTAGTCGACAGATTGGCGTCCATGGAAACGGCTGCTCCGGACTTCAGAATTTTCTGGGACAATGCTTATGCCGTGCATCACCTTACAGACCGTCCCGACCGCCTGAAGAACATTATTGAGGCTTGCAGGAAAGCGGGGAACCCCGACAGGGTGTATGTTTTTTCTTCCACGTCGAAAATTACTTTCCCGGGTGCCGGTGTTGCGATGATGGCGGCAAGTAAAAACAATATATCCCAGACTAAAAAGCTGTTATCCGTCAGGACCATCGGACCTGATAAAATAAACCAGCTGAGACATGTATGGTTCCTGAAGAATATGGACGGAATAAATGAGCATATGAAAAAACATGCGAAAATATTAAAACCAAAATTCGATGCTGTGCTCGATATTTTTGAACACAGGCTCGGCGGAAAGAATATTGCATGGTGGTACAGGCCGAACGGAGGCTATTTTATCAGCCTGGACACTCTGCCCGGCTGCGCGGCCGCAACGGTAAAAATGGCGCATGAAGCAGGCGTGGTATTTACTCCCGCCGGCGCGACCTATCCTTACGGGAAAGATCCGGAAGACAGGAACATAAGGATAGCCCCGACATTGCCGCCGATAAACGAACTAAAAACAGCCATAGAGCTCCTTTGCACCTGCGTGCAGATTGTTTCCATAAAAAAAATGCTCGGTCTGTTGTGAGTTAAAGCCAGTTTATCATGGACATACGCCGGATTCTCAGGATCCGGTTTTTTATTTATCCGAAATATTACCCGTATGGGTATTGATTTACGTGGTTAAATCATATAAAATTAGTAATGATGTAATTATGTGCTGCTATGTTTACGAAAAAGAGGAGAAAAAAATGATAAACAAGTACAGCAACATACCTTTATATTCCCAGTTAAAACAGATAATTCTAGATAAAATAGCATCCGGAGAATATCAGCAGGATGCCAAGATCCCGTCAGAACAAGAACTTTGCGAGCAGTATAACATCAGCAGGCCCACCGTAAGGCAAGCTATCAACGAGTTGACCAGCAATGGGTATTTATATAAGGAAAAGGGGAAGGGCACTTTTGTTGCCAGGAGAAAATCAAAAATAGATATCAGGGATTATACCGGTTTTACCGATTCCATCCTGGATAGCCAGAATCCCGGTCAGCACAATATTATATCAATACGCCGCATCAAACAGAATGAGCTCGCGATGCTGGAAAAACACTTTGAAGGGTATAGCCAGTCCCAGAGAAATGAATACGCGGAAATCAAATACTCGGTAATGGAAAAGGACAGAGTATTATCTTATAACGTTTCATATATTCCTCTTTTTTTGTTTCCTGAAATAATTGATGATATTAGGGACAAGAAACCGTCCTACGATATCTTGAGAGGGAAATATCCGCTTTTGCCAGTCAGGACCACGAGCACGCTGGAAATAGTATATACGGAACAGTCCGAAGCACAGTATCTCAAGGTTCAACCCGGGCACCCGCTGATAAAGGTCGAGAATACTCTCTATTCAAAAATCGGCCAGGTTGTCGAGTTTGTCATAGCGAAATATCGCGCCGATAAATGCAGGCTGATATTCGAAAACAGTAAGTAATCCCAAATCGATGATGTAAATGTAATTGTTTTGAAAAGGGAAGAGGGTATTTTTTTGAATCCCAATTACACGAAATATAAATTTCGCGTAATTGGGAGGAGGTTAAAGATTGAAAAAAAGCGCCAGTTAGTATATTATTTAAATAAGTATTTTAATTTGTCTTACGATACAATATGAACGTGAGGAAAACTACAAATGAAAAACATTACGAATTATGAAATGCCACCCGTATTAAGAGACTATTTAAATTACATGCAAACCATTAAAGGAAAATCTCCCAATACCATAAAAGTCTATTTTTACGACCTCAGACTCTTTTTGAGGTTCATGAAGGTTTATAAAAATACCGTGGATAAAAATATGGACTTTGATAAAATTAGTATTGCCGATATCGATGTATCCTTCATAAAATCGATTACATTAAGCGATCTGTACGCTTTTATGGCATATGTAAGCAACAACCGCGATAATTCCTCTTATGCCCGTGCCAGAAAAGTCGCGTCATTGAAATCCTTTTTTAAATATCTTACTTTAAAGGCAAAATTGCTTGATACAAATCCGGCACAGGAGCTGGAATCCCCGAAAATACTCAAGAGATTGCCAAGATATTTGAACATAGATGAAAGCAGGCAGCTTTTAAATTCCGTAGAAGGAGAATTTTCCGAACGCGATTATGCAATAATTACCTTATTTTTGAATTGCGGCTTGCGATTGTCGGAATTGGTCGGAATAAACCTGAATAACATCAAGGGAAATGTAATGACTGTTATCGGAAAAGGCGGAAAAGAGCGAAGCATACCTCTGAACAACGCCTGTATAAAGGCCTTGGAAGCATACATGAAAGTCCGCCCCAGGGATGGCGTTAAGGACCGGAATGCGCTTTTTTTAAGCAAGCGCAAGCAGCGTATCAGCAAGGAATCGGTCCAAAAAATCGTGAAAAAATACATCAAGTCCGCAGGCCTTGACCCTGAGCGCTATTCTACGCACAAGCTGCGCCACACTGCCGCCACGCTGATGTATAAATACGGCAATGTGGATATAAGGTCCCTCCAGGAACTGCTTGGTCATGTAAGCATTTCAACCACGCAAATTTACACTCACCTGGACGCCGCGCAACTCAGGAATGCGGTCGAAAGCAATCCGCTTGCAGACTTTAACAAAGAAAACAGTCAGGAAGAAAGGAACAATACCGGCGTCATATAGGTCTAAAAGAGGTGCTAAAAATGTAAATAATGAGGTCGTTATAGATGAATTTACGTAAATTTTGCTTTATTTTAACCTTAATAATAACCGTTGTATTATTTTGCTCTGGTATTGGCATTGTATATTATGTAAATACCAATCTCACAAGTTTTGAAAGCGCCTTCGCTTCCTTCGACAGCCCGCTGAACGAAATACTTCAGCCTTTCGTAAAAAGCAACGAGCCGTTTAATGTTTTGTTGCTTGGCGGTGACAAAGTTAACAAGAACTCCGATACCATGATGCTGGCGAATTTTAATCCTGAAACCATGAATATTAATATTATGTCAATTCCACGGGATACAAAGGTTACGATAGGAAAAACCGAAAGGAAAATAAATTATGCTTTCCCTCATGGAGGAATCGATCTGGCCATTAAAACCGTTTCGGAGTTCCTGGACGTAAATATTAAGTACTACGTTTTCGTAGACACTGCGGCATTCAGGAATATAATCGACCTGCTGGGAGGCGTGGAATATTACATTCCTGTCGATATGGACTATGATGATCCTACCCAGAACCTTCACATACATTTGAAAAAAGGACACCAGGTATTGAACGGGGCTAAAGCTGAACAGTACGTCAGATTCCGAAAGCCAAACAAATGGAACAAGGAAATCAGGAAATATTATGACGGGAGCGATTTAAAAAGGATTGAAGCACAGCAGGCCTTCATACGGGAATTAATCAGGCAAAAACTAAATCTCAAATACTTCCCGAAGCTGACAAGCATAATCAATGAAGTCTTTGACAACATTGAAACCAACTTCAGCCTGAATGAAATAATTAAGCTTTCAGGATATATAAACAAGTTTAGCATAGACAAGGTTAACTTCATTCAAATGCCGGGAACGACATACGATGTTTCTCCTTATTATTTCATTTGCGATGTCAAAAAAACGAGGCAGATCATAGCTGATAATTTCAGCAGCAGCCTGTCTGCAACCGAAAGCATTTCTGATTCCAATAAAGGAAAGGACGGTAAAACAAGCACGTCCGGTACGAAAAAAATCTCGAAAAGTAATACCGGCACCCAAAAAGGCGCCGGCAAGAATGGCGCGGCGCCCAAGACCAATCCTTCAAACGCGGAGACATCGATAACAGGCTCCGGCGATGATCCGTAAAAATACTTGGTTTATTTCTATTTCAGCCCGTAAAACACCTTGTATGCGTTATATAAGGTGTATATATCTATTTTGCTTGTAATTTCAAATGGCGAGTGCATTGATAAAACCGGAACCCCGCAATCAATTACGTCGATTCCAAGGTTGGCCAGCGTATTGGGCTATCGTCCCTCCCCCACCTTCGTCAACTTTGCCCAGCTCACCTGTCTGCCAAATTATATTGTTATCATTGAAAAGTTTACGGATTTCACCTACAAATTCCGCGTTGGCATCGCTCGCATCATACTTTCCCCTGGAGCCGGTGTATTTCTGCAGCACGATACCACGCCCAAGGTATGTGGCATTTCTTTTTTCATATACATTTTCGTAGTTGGGATCAACCGCCGCGTTTACATCCGCGGAGAGCATTTTGGACCTGTCCAGGCATCTGCGGAGCTTTAGGTCGTTATAATCCGGATCAGTCAAAGCCAACAGGTTCGCTAAGAAATTTTGCAGGAAGCTGGACTTTGCCCCGGTATTCCCGGCACTGCCAATTTCCTCTTTATCGGTAAACAGGCATACCGCCGTTCTTTCCGGGATGCCGATGTCGATGATGGACCTGAGCGAAGGGTATGCGCATACCCTGTCATCCTGCCCGTAGCCACCGACCATGCTCCTGTCCAAACCGATGTCCCTGGCTTTATTAGCAGGCACGATTTCAATCTCGGCCGACTGGAAGTCTTCCTCCACTATTCCGTATCTCTTGTTTAGGATATCAAGAATATTAAGCTTTACCTTTTCCTTCACTTTCTCGTCATTATACGGCATGGAGCCAAGCAACAGGTTCAAACCTTCGCCGGTAACGGCTTCGCTCATTTTTTTCTGCATTTGCTCCCTTGCAAGGTGTGGCAGCAAATCAGTTATGGTGAAAACAGGATCGTCTTCTTCCTCACCTATCCTGATTTCCACCTTTGTCCCGTCACCCTTTACCACCAGTCCATGTATGGCAAGTGGTATCGCAAGCCACTGGTATTTCTTCAACCCACCGTAATAATGGGTTTTAAACATTGCCAGTCCGGCATCTTCATATAACGGATTCGGTTTTAAGTCTATCCTGGGCGCATCAACATGCGAGCCTATGATATTAACTCCGTTTTCAAGAGGCGATTTTCCGATCACTGCCATGATGGCGGCCTTTTCCCTGTTGGTACAATAAACCTTTGAACCGGGCTTTAGCATGGCCTTCTTGTCTATAACATCGTCAATGTTGACAAAACCAGCCTCAACAGCCATCTTCTCAGCGTTTGCAATAAATTCCCTCTCTGTTTTCGAACTGTCTAAAAATTTTTTATAATCTTCGCAAAAATCATAGGATTTTTTTATATCTTCTTCTGTTGCCTTTTCCCATGCATTTTTGGGTTTATAGAATAATTTCTCCTGCAGTTCCTGACCTTTTGTTTTAGTTTCGTTCATAGTTCCAGCCTCCATTTATTGTTTGCTAAATATTTACCTTATTTTGCGAATATTTTTTCCGCTGGATAAACCAGCGGACTTTTATATTATATACCAATTCCCATTTTCTTAACAGCCCGGCAGCTCCAAAACCATACCGGGGAGACACAGAGAGTGAATTCATTGCAAATACTGAGAAGATAGCTGTTGTTGTAATAATGAGATTCCGGAGTTTTGTGTCTGGCTTTTGTTTTTTGCTTCTGGCTTTTGTTTTTTGTTTATGACTTCTGAATAGATTGATTTATATTAGTGACAATGTTATATTATACTGGTTAGGAGGTTCATCTATGTTTGATTGCCATGTTCACAGCGAGTTTTCTCCAGACAGCACGCTTAATGCTTATTGCGCTTGCGAAGCTGCTATAAAATCAGGCCTTGACGGCATTGTCTTTACCGACCACCTTGATATTGACTTTCCGGGCGGATGGCCTTTAATCGATTTTGGACAGTATATTTCCGAGATCTCCCTGATACAGGACAAGTATAAAGACCGTTTAAAGGTTCTTAAGGGCATAGAAGTCGGTATACAACCGCATGTGCTTGATGAAACACTTGACATCGTCAACGGTTATGATTTTGATTATGTGCTTGCGTCCATTCACGTTATCGACGGCATCGACCCTTACGTTGACAAGGAATATTACAATAAGGACAAAAACAAGGCATATGGTGCTTACCTGGAAAAGATTCTGTTTATGGTGAAAAATTTTAAATCTTTTGATATGGCTGGACATTTCGATTTCATAATAAGGCGTGCCAGTTATGCTGACAGGACGTTAAGATATGCTGACCATTATGAAATACTGGATGAAATTATGAAAGAACTTATTCTGCAAGGGCGCGGATTTGAGCTAAATACGAGGGCATACGCTGATTCACCCGCCGATGCCGAGTTTGACATTGAAATACTAAAGCGTTACCGGCAATTGGGCGGAGAACTTATCTGCCTCGGATCTGATGCCCACAGCGTCGGGTATATCGCCTCAGGGTTCGGGTATTATGCCGATATGATCCGGGAGGCAGGGTTTAAATATACTGTGCACTTTGAGAAAAGAAAACCTGTGTTTGACAAGCTATAGTAAAGGTGCTGCATGTTTTGGGCTTAAATCCGTCAGTCGATAATACCACCGCCAACGACCGTATCGCCATCGTAAAAAACCACTGATTGGCCTGGTGTAACGGCGCGCTGCGGTTCATCAAAAATAACGCTTACTCTGCCTTCGTCCAGCGGACTTATCAGTGCGGCTGCCTCTTTCGCAGAATACCTGATTTTTGCCGTTACCCGCATTTCATCTTTTAGTTCCGGTATTGAGATGAAATTCAGGTCGGATGCCGTCAAATGCCCGGAATACACGTCATCGTCGTCTCCCAGCACAACGGTGTTATCTTTGGGGTTTATGGCCACAACATACGTCCGCTTGCCCAATGAAATGCCAAGTCCCTTTCTCTGCCCTATCGTGTAGTGGATGATGCCTTTGTGCATACCAAGTATATTACCTGCACGGTCAACAAAATAACCGGGTTTGATTTCAACATCCGTGTTTTCATTTATATAGCGGCCGTAATCATTGTTGTCAATAAAGCATATCTCCTGGCTGTCGGGTTTATGTGCCACCGGAAGGTCAAGTCCAAGCGCGATTTCCCTGACCTTGTCCTTAGTAAGGTCTCCAATCGGAAAAAGCGTCCTTGAGAGCTGCTCCTGGGTCATAGTGTAAAGGACATATGTCTGGTCTTTTGTGTCGGAAGCCGATTTCTTCAACAAGTACCTTCCGGTATTGTCATCATAAACAATACGGGCATAATGGCCCGTTGCGATGTAGTCCATCCCCATTGATACGGCTTTTTTAAGAAGCGCCTCAAACTTGACGAAACGGTTACAGGCAATACAGGGATTTGGTGTTCTCCCCTTCAGGTATTCATTCTTGAAATAATCTATAACCTTTTCCTGGAATGCATCTTTAAAATTCAATACGTAATAGCGTATGCCAAGCTTATCTGCCACTTTCCCGGCATCATAAACCGCCGACAGTGAGCAGCAGCCTCCATCGGCAAGTTTTCTCTCGTCATCCGCGTCAGGCCATATCTGCATGGTGACACCTATGACGTTATAACCCTGCTCCAGTAAAACCGCGGCGGCGACGGAACTGTCCACCCCTCCGCTCATTCCAAGCATTACATTTCCTTTTGACATAGCTCACCTATTCTTGTTTGTCAGTATCAAGGCGTGTTTCTTCGCATTTTCCGCAGCATCCTTCACAAACGTCGATTTCGATATCACTGATTACGCCCTTTTTTTGCAGGTAATCCTGAATCGCAGACCTGATTGCTTCTTCGGCAAGGTTTGAACAATGCATCTTGAGCGGCGGCAATCCATCCAGTGCTTCAGCAACAGCCTTATTGGTGATTTTTAATGCCTCCTGCACTGTTTTTCCTTTTACCAGCTCGGTTGCCATGCTGCTTGTCGCTACTGCCGCGCCACAGCCGAAGGTCTTGAATTTTGCGTCAACGATTATATCGTTTTCAATTTTAAGGTACATTTTCATTATATCCCCGCATTTGGGATTACCTACCTGGCCGATACCATCGGCATCCGGTATTTCCCCTACATTCCTGGGATTTGTGAAATGATCCATTACCTTTTCGCTGTACATTTACATTCCTTCTTTCATGGGCTTGAGTCTGCCCGGTATTAATCTCTGCCTGAAAATACTTTAAAAACCAGGAATACACCTGGAATTATTGTCCTGCTTCCTTGCAATACGCTTCGTAAAGCGGCGACATTTCTCTTAAACGCTGCACTATTGGAGGCAGCACGTCAAGCAGGTAATCCACATCTTCATCGGAATTTTCCTCGCCGAACGTGATTCTAAGTGAGCCATGGGCTAATTCATGCGGCAGCCCTATGGCAAGCAATACATGGGACGGGTCCAGGGAGCCTGAAGTGCAGGCCGATCCGCTTGATGCCGCGATACCCTTCATGTCGAGCATCAACAGGAGCGATTCTCCTTCTATAAATTCGAAAGTAAAGTTAACATTTCCCGGCAGCCTTTTTTCCCTGTGCCCGTTCAGCCTCACAAACGGGATTTTTTCCTGTATTTCTTTTATCGTCCTGTCCCTTAAGGCCATAAGTTTTTTATTATGCTGCTCCATTCTTGCAGCGGCTATCTCCAGCGCTTTTGCCATTCCGACAATGGCCGCAACGTTTTCGGTACTTGCCCTCCTTCCCCTTTCCTGGGCTCCTCCGTGAATAAAAGATGTTATCTTTACGCCTTTATTGATGTAAAGCGCTCCAACTCCTTTCGGGCCGTAAAACTTGTGAGCCGACATTGAAAGCATGTCAATATTCATTTCAGAAACGTTAATATTCACGTTTCCCATTGCCTGCACCGCGTCTGTATGGAAATATACGCCTTTTTCCCTTGTAACCTTGCCAATCTCGGCAATCGGCTGGATTGTTCCGATTTCGTTGTTGGCAAACATTATGCTGACCAGGATTGTATCCGGCCTGATAGCGGCTCTTACCTGTTCGGCGGTTACCAGGCCGTCCTGGTCCACCGGCAGGTATGTTACTTCAAAACCATCATTTTCAAGGTACTGGCACGCGTGCAGCACCGCATGATGTTCGATGGCGGTGGTAATTATATGCCTGCCTTTTTGCCTGTTGGCATAAGCAACTCCCTTTATCGCCCAATTGTCGGCTTCCGTGCCGGAACCTGTAAAGAAAATTTCCCTGGGTTCGGCGCCGATTATACCCGATATGGTCTCCCTGGCCTCCTCTATCGCTTTCTTGCTTTCCCTGCCAATGGAATATATCGATGAAGGGTTCCCGAATTTTTGTCTGAAATATGGCAGCATTGCTTCCAATACTTCTTTCCTGACCGGTGTGGTTGCAGCATGATCAAAGTATATGGTTTTGTCGCTCATAAATTTATACTCCTTTGTATGAATTTAAAAAGTAAAATACGCATCCATTAATCTTTCCCCTTTTTTATTGTTTTCTAAACTCCATGTTTCTATTGTAGTCTTCCACAAGCTCCTTAAGCGTAATATTGTCCACAACGTTATTAATGCCGTCCCTGATTCTTTCCCATACGCTCCTGGATACGCACAAGTCCTGGTTTCCGCAGTGACGCGTATTGGAATTGTCAGTGACGCAGTCCGTCGGAGCCAGCGAACCTTCAAGCGCCCTTAATATATCGCCCACGGTAATGTTTTCCGGGTCATGCGCAAGGGAATAACCGCCCTGTGAACCTCGTTCACTTTTAATAATCTTCGCTTTTTTCAATGCGGCAAACAGCTGCTCAAGGTAACTTTCGGATATCCCTTGTCTTTCTGCTATGCTTTTCAATACAACATTTCCTTCCCCGCTGTTGGCGGCAAGATCAATAACCGCCTTCAAGCCATACCTGCCTCTTGTTGAAAGCTTCATTCGCTGCCTCCGCAATTCCATTCATGAAATCCCAGTAAACTACTCGGGTATCAAAATAAGATTAGCACTTTATTTTATTATTGTCAATAAATTGATGCATAATTTTTCTTAAATTTTTGAACTTCGATAACGCAGGTAAAGATAAAATGACGAATAGTGCGGTTCGTAATTTGCCGCACTATCCTCCTTCCTGTTGCCGCTCTGTTATTCCTCTGCCACCGGCAAGGTAGATCCGCCGTAAGGCATAAGGAGCACGCGCGCATCCGGGCCGAGCTCGGAAAATGCTGTATCGATGGCCTTTTGTATATCGTCGAAAGGTTCCATGTATATTTTCCTTGACATTTCAAAAGGCATGTCTGAAACGATGAAAACCTTTGCCTTCTTTTCAACCAGGGCTATTGCGGCTGCCTTGTGACCGCCCAGCTCGAAATTCCTGCCAATCTTCTCAATCAGGTCATCCGGCGAAGACGACTCATTTATCCATCTTTCAAAAACACCTTCCCCGTATCCTTCGGTACATGCTGCCAGCAGGATGATTATACCGCCGTCACGGACGGCATACTTGGCATTGTCCAGGGCTTTTTGCGCCTGGTACAGGTTGATGTCTTTCGGGAATCCGCCGGGGGTGGTAATGACAATATCCGCCCTGGAGCTTATTTTAACCTTGTAAAGGCTGTCAAGGAATTTGCAGCCTTCCCTGTGCGCTTCAACGTGGTGTCCGGCTACTGCCTTGATAATCCTTTTGTTTTCGTCCAGTACAACATTTAATATGAAATCGATAGGCAGAAACCTGGTTACTTCCTCGATATCCTTGCGCACCGGGTTGTCGTCCAGGGCGCCTGCCCTTGCAGCATCCATGACCATTGCGCTGTGGTTGGCCTGGATCGCCGCCCTCGTGGAAACGCCGGGCATAATTGCCTTGGCTCCGCCGCTGTAACCTGCAAAGTAATGGTATTCTATATTTCCCAGGCAAACAACACGGTCTGCCGATGCAACCTCGTCGAATATTTCCACAGGCGTGCCGGCCGTTGTGGTGCCGAGCATTTTGCATCGGTTCACGTCACTGTCGACACACCTGATCTTGCCGTACAGTTCTTCGCCGACGAGGTATTTCTTTTCTTCTTCCGTATGCTTGCGGTGGCTGCCCAATGCAAAAACCACCGTAATGTCCTCGTATTTAACGCCTGCTTCAAGCAGTTCCTCAACAACCGGCGGCAATGCAATGCTGGTTGGCATTGGCCGGGTAATATCGCTTGTAATTATTGCTATTTTTTCACCCGGCTTTACTATAGAAGACAATCTTTGTGTCCCAATGGGGTTTAAAAGAGCGCGCCTTACTTCATCAACACCGGTAAGTTCGACCTTGACTTCATTGCGGACCAGTTCCGCCTATAATATTTTCGTCACGAATTTCAAACTCTTTAAAACCTTTTCCGTAACCATACTTAAAATGCATTTAGTCCTCCTCCTTCTTTCCGCTGCCGGCAGTTCCATCGCCGCCGTCAACATCGTTACCGTGATTATTTTCTATGTTTTCCTGCTCTTCATCATATTGTGTCTCGAACAATCTGCCGTTTGTTAGTACAAATGCAATGAAAATAATAATATACACTGCCATGCTTAGCTGCCAGTAGAACCTGAAAACAATCAGGTTCAGCAGAAGCATAACAAAACCCGCAAGCAATATCCAGGCAATTATCCTCTTTGTCATTCGATTCCTCCTAATCTTGCGAGCGCCGAAATCATCGCCTTCGTCTTTTCAATCCATTCCTTTATCCTGGCTTCATAACCATTGGAAGTCGGTTCATAATATATTGTACCTGCCATTTCATCCGGGAAATATTCCTGCTTAACTATATTGCCCGGGTAATCATGCGCATACTTGTAACCTTTCCCGTATCCCTGGTCCGACATTCCCTTGACAGGAGCATTGCGCAGGTGCATCGGCACCTCTCCGGTACGCTTTGTCTCAACATCTTTCATTGCCTTTTCGAGAGCCTTGTAGCAGGAATTGGACTTTGGACTCGTTGCCACCATTACGGTGGCATGAGCCAATAAAATCCTTGCCTCCGGCATCCCGATCATATGAATACCTTGCGCTGCGGCGACGGCTAACTGGAGCGCCGCAGGATTTGCCATTCCGACATCCTCGGAAGCGCAAATGATTATACGCCTTGCGAGAAATTCAGGATCTTCTCCCGCATAAAGCGCTCTTGCCAGGTAAAACAGCGCAGCGTCAGGATTGCTCCCCCTCATTGACTTGATGAAAGCGCTGATATTATCATAATGGGCTTCTCCCGACTTGTCAAATGTAATTGCTTTGCGCTGCACGCATTCCTCGATTGTCTTTACGGTCACATGTATATGCCCGTCGCTTTCGAGGTCCGAGGTAACAGCCGCCAGCTCAATGGCGTTAAGCGCTATTCTTGCATCGCCGTTGGATACTTCTGCAAGGTACGCTATTGCCTCATCGTCGCAAATAATGTTATACTTGCCCAATCCGCGCTCCTTATCGGACAGCGCCATTCTTACGATGGTCTCGATATCGTTTTTATTCAATGGTTTCAGCATGAAAACCGAGGAACGTGAAATCAACGATTTGTTCACTTCGAAATACGGATTTTCCGTTGTGGCGCCTATCAATACAATCGTGCCGTTTTCAACATACGGAAGAAGCGCGTCCTGCTGCGCCTTGTTGAATCTGTGTATTTCATCTATGAACAGGACTGTCCTTCCGGCTTGGATTCAGCATCGGGTTCTGAGTATCGGAGACGATTCTCTTTATATCGGCAACACCGGCAGTAACGGCATTCAATTTCTCAAACCCGATTTTGTCGTTGAAGCTATGATCCTGGCCAGCGATGTTTTGCCGGTACCAGGGGGGCCATACAGTATTATCGATGATATCCTGTCTGCCTTTATCATCCGGTAAAGCAGCTTTCCCTTGCCGATTATATGCTCCTGCCCGACAAACTCTTCCAGGCTTCGCGGGCACATCCTGTAAGCCAGCGGCTCTTTGCTGTCGGGGCATTGCCTCCCTCATCCTTTCGGCTATTCCTATCTCTTATACAAGAGGATACTTTTCACACAGTGTTGCCACCCGGCTGCGTATATAATCGGCGGAATTTGCAAAATCAACTATCGCCAGCTTGATTAGCGACGCAATTTCCCTCATGTCATCTTCCCGCATGCCCCTCGTTGTAACGGCCGGCGTTCCTATCCTGATGCCGCTCGTTACAAATGGTCCGAGCTTGTCGAAAGGCACGGCGTTTTTATTTACCGTAATGCCTACTTCATCAAGCATTTGCTGTGCCATCTTTCCGGTAACGTTGAAATTGGTCAGGTCTGCCAGCATAAGGTGATTATCGGTACCGCCGGATACAAGGTTGAAGCCTTCATTTATTAATGCTTCCGCAAGAGCCTTGGAATTCTTCAGGATTTGCTGCTGGTATTGGTTAAATTCGTTGCTTAGCACGAGTTTAAAGCCTACCGCCTTGGCAGCGATAGCATGCATAAGGGGGCCTCCCTGCATTCCCGGGAATATTGCCGAATCCACAGCCTTGGCGTATTTTGCCTTGCATAAGATCAGGCCGCCCCTCGGACCACGCAACGTCTTGTGGGTGGTAGAAGTTACAAAATCCGCGTACGGTACCGGGCTGGGATGAAGCCCGGCAGCAACCAATCCGGCTATGTGCGCCATGTCTACCATCAAGTACGCGCCAATCTCGGCGGCAATTTCGCCAAATGCTTTAAAATCGATTATTCTCGGGTAAGCGCTTGCGCCGGCAATAATCATTTTAGGTTTTACTTCAACCGCCTTGCGATATACATCTTCGTAATCGATATATCCGGTATCTTCCCTTACCCCGTAAAACTCGGACTTGAAATATTTGCCTGAAATATTTTTCTTCATGCCATGCGTAAGGTGGCCTCCATGGTCGAGGCTCATGCCGAGTATCGTATCACCCGGTTCAAGCACTGCGAAATAAACGGCGGAGTTGGCCTGCGAGCCTGAATGCGGCTGGACGTTCGCGTGTTCAGCTCCGAATATTTCTTTCGCACGGTCTATGGCCAGCTGCTCAATTACATCCACGTATTCACAGCCGCCATAATACCTCTTGCCCGGATATCCTTCCGCGTACTTGTTTGTCAGTGGAGATCCAAGCGCCTGCAATACCGCTTCGTCCACGAAATTTTCCGATGCAATGAGCTCAAGCTTGTTGTTTTGCCTGTTGACCTCCTTTTCAATATACTCGGCTACTACAGGGTCCACCTTTTTTATTTCATCAACCTTATACATTTTCTTGCCTCCGCCCTTTTCTCTAGTATATGTATGTTATTACAACAAGAGGCCAAATCATCCGATTTGACCTCTGAAAATCACAATATGCCTATGCATAATGTCCAACTCTGTTCTTTTGCCTGAGAGATGATTTCCAATAAAAAGGAAATTTGCCCCTTCGGCGCCTTGCGGTCTCTCCAGAGGTGCGTCCGGTTACAGTCAAGACGGTTCTTTTCCATAACGTTCATCCGCCTTATTAAAATGTTGCGCAGTACAGCTTTTACATGCGCTAGAATGATTATAAACATTCAGTTTGAGCGTGTCAAGTTTATAGCAAAATGTCACGGCGCCAATACTTTATACAATTCGTCGGGTCCGGGCGGCAGAATCTCTTCGTCGCCTTCAGGCGACAATATGCGCTTGTTCCCGCTATCGTTGAGCATTCCAATAATGGCAGCCTCTATTCCCTCTTTCTTCAAATGGTTCACAAGCCCCTCCCCGTCCGTTGCCGCCATAATCATGCAGCCGCTGGATATCAGTTTATACGGGCTAATATTATAATATTCGCATATTTTCAGTGTCGCCATCTTCACCGGAATCTTTTCCTTAAAATTTCAACGCCCCTGCCCGACGCTTCGCATAATTCCCATACTGCGCCAAGGACACCGCCTTCCGTGGCGTCATGCATTGCGTTTACACCAAATTGGACAGCCGACAAGCCTTCTTTCACGACGCTTATTTCTTCGATAAAACCCTTGGCTTCGTCTATAAGTTGCGTGCCCAAAGGACCTGTCAGGTCCTTTTCTTTTTCCCGCGCAATTATCGAAGCTCCCTCAAGTCCCGCATGCTTTGTCATGACAAGGTAATCACCGGATTTCGCGTCTTTTGGCGTTATAAGCTTATCCCTGCGGCAGCTTCCTATTGCCGTGCATGAAATGACAAAACGTGATACCGCATCGGTAATTTCGGTATGTCCTCCTATAAGGTCAACATTTATGGACGCAGCTTCCTTGATAAGCTGGTCCATGATTGATTCCAGTTCATTTTCGGATGTACCGGGAGGGCAAAGTATTGTAGCCATAAGTCCGACCGGTTCCACACCGAATGATGCGATATCGTTGCAGTTGATATGTACGGCAAGTCTTCCTATTTCATAAGCAGTACCTGTTATCGGATCACTCGATATTATGCATAAATTATCGCCGAAATCAATAGCGGAGCAATCAATTCCAATGCCCGGACGGACAATTACTTCGCTCCGGCTTTTTTTGATTCTGTCCAGGATTAATTTTTTCAGCAGATCGTTCGGCACTTTCCCCGTTACCATCGTATCCTCCAATATATCGCTTAATTCTTGTAAAACTACAGTTTTTCTTTCACCATCTGGAAACGGTCGCGTGCAGCCTCGATCAGCGCAGGTTTTTTCCTTGCTTCGGGAGAACTTATCAGCCTGCTGAACCATTTTACGGCATCCTCGTAATTGCCGGTCCTGGTATGAAGCTCGGCAATCATGTAGACGCATGTACTCTCGTCAAGCTTGTCCACCGGGAAATTTTCCTTTTCATAAGCTTCAGTATAATACTTTAGCGCATGCTTCATAAACTCGTTTTCTTTTTCTTCCTCATTGCCCTTGATACCTGTAAAGCCAGGCTATCCTGATGCATGCTTTCGCCAGTTCGCTTGCCTTGATTGCCCTAAGCTGATGGTTCAACAGGACAAGCTTGAAAGCTTCAATAGCCGTATCTATGCTTCTTTCCCCGCTAAAGCTCCTTTTCCTCCACTTTGGGGTAATCTTTTCCATAATAATGTCCGCTTCCCTGGGCGGGATTTCAAGAAATTTGTCGGCCAGCGCCGCATAACCGCAGTTCTCGCATACCCAGGCATCATAAAACAGCGGATTGATATCTTCATAATGAACGCAGAAATCCGTATCCCTTTCTTTCACCTTACAAGCACGGCTCTTCACTTTTGTCACGCTAAACTTTTTTGTGCATACAGGACAAGTTACTTCTGTATTGTACAAGTTTTCGTTCATTTTTTGCCCCCCTTGATATTTCAATCGGCGTGAATCTTGTTATTTGTCAATTGTATTGACGCTTATGTTAATAGTTCGCCGCCTCCTCGCTATAATCACCGGCAACCCTGATTTTTCCACGGACAGGCTTGTAATAATCCTCGGTAAGCTTTTCCCTCCATTGAAGCTCACCATTTTTGTAAGCTTCCCTGTACAATACCACGCGCAGACCTTTTGCCTCTTTCCGTTCCACCTTTTTTTCACCGGGCTTCAGGGTATTATCATAGATTATTTCCGGTGGCTCCGGATTGTAGACGCCTATGATATCGGTCTTCAATTTGTATACAACATCGTCTTCCTTCTTTCTCCCAAGTACTCTGATGATAAGCCTGTTGCCCTTAACACCTGCCTGGAGACATATGGCGTATTCCAGGTTGTTGACAAACCTGAAATCAATCGAGTTTTCCGTAATAGTGGCATCCCTTCCGGGACTGATGTAATACAGCGGTATTGAATGGTGTTCCCGCTCTATAACGTTCATACCGGCAAGCAGCACAGTATTATATAAGGTAGTCGACACCTGGCAAACACCTCCGCCCGTCCCGGGCACAAGCTCGTTCTTAAATATTATCGGCGCTTCCTTGTATCCGTTTTCCCTTGTCCTTGGCCCTAATGCCTTGTTCATGGAAAAGGATTCCCCTGGAAGTAAAATAGTTCCGTTAATCCGGCTGCAAGCCAGCTTTATATTATCGGTGCGGTTTGTGTCATTTGTGTCGAACTTGGTGCTGAACTCGGACAAAACACCATTAATTTCCTTGATATCTTCATATACTATGTGAGGTTTTTTCTCATCAACTACCAGTTCAATTTCACTGAAATCCTTTGCAGCCAATTGCTTTTCCGCCTTTTCAAGGCTTCTTTCAATATTTAGCGAACGCTTTACCACCTCGCGCGTGAACGTAATTTCCCCGTCCTCATACGTTATCTCCGCGTTTTTTTCGTCGGTATCGCATTCCTCCTTGATTCTTTCAAGTATATCTCCCAGTTTGTCACTGTCAAAGCTCCCCTCAATATTTATCGAGTGCCCTTCAATCGATAGTAATATTGAGTTATACAGCTTTCTGAAAATATTTCCCTCTCTTCCAATATAGTAGGCTTGCTTCAAGGCATTGTCAACCATGTATTCATACCCGATTTCCCGAAGCGCCACCTCCCATTTCCGGTTTCCATATATAAGAGTAATATCTCCGGTATCACTTTGTTCTGCCAGGTGTTCCAATATGGCCCTTTTTGCTTCATCCACTGTCATCCAGGAAACATCCGTATTCTCAATCATTATGCCTTTTCTTATCGTGTCTGCCGTAAATAAGCGCGTAAGAACGAAAAAAGCGGCTAAAATTACAAACGCGGTTATGGCTGACACATATATTATTCTTTTGCGAACCTTTCTATAAGCACCGGACATTGATAACTATACCTTTCTGCATATGTCACATTCTGGCAGCATGTCAAACCGTAAGGCTAAAATGAGACTTTCCTCCCATTTTATTATTATGTTATCAATTGTGCTTATAGTACATGCGTGGTAATTACACGGAAACAACCAATATTTCGGTATTATTTAAAGCATTTTCTATCATTGGCTCTAATTTCAATCTGTTTTCGTACCTTTCCGTCTCATCAAGCCTGGGCTTTAACTTCGGGTGCTTTGCGACAAATAACGTGCAACAGTCTTCGTAAGGCAATATGGATGTTTCAAAGGTGCCGATCTTTCTTGCGATTTCGACTACGTCATTCTTATCCATGCCTATTAGCGGTCTGAATACCGGAAGCCTGACGGCTGCATTTGTAACTGCAAGGCTTTGTACAGTCTGGCTTGCAACCTGGCCGAGGCTTTCACCGGTTGTTAACGCATGAGCACCGCTGTTTAGCGCTATTCTTTCGGCAATTTTCATCATTACCCTTCTCATGATTAAAGTCAGGTGGTCTTCAGGGCACTTTTCGTTTATTTCCAGCTGTATATCCGTAAAAGGTACAATATGGAGCTTTATGCTTAAGCAATACCGGGACAGTATCTTTGCCAGTTCTATGACTTTATCACGAGCTCGTTCACTGGTGTACGGGTAGCTGTGAAAATGGACCGCCTCTATCTCCATACCCCTTTTTGCCATCATCCATCCGGCCACCGGACTGTCGATTCCGCCGGACAAAAGCAGTACGGCTTTGCCGTTTGTCCCGACAGGCAAGCCGCCTGCTGCAGGCACGATTTCACAATAAATATACGCGCTTTTCCTGACTTCAACGTAGAATACAAAATCAGGTTCATGCACGTCAACCTTTAGCCCGGGTATATTCCCAAGGAGGTATCCTCCAAGTTCACTGCATATCTCGGGCGATTTCATCGGGAAGCTCTTATCGCCTCTTTTCGCTTCAACCTTGAACCAGACGGTGTCTTGAATATTGTCCTTGTCCGCATTCCTGTGCGAACGAGCTACGGCTTTTTCCTTAAGCACTTGCCGCATATGTTTTTTTGCAAGCTCAAGCGAATGGCGTTTTATTTCTTCCCAGTCGGAAGGAATTTTCAAAACAATACTGACGGATACGATGCCAAAAACTCTTGTCAATATCGACACGGCTTCGTCAAAATTGTATCCATCATCCTCAGGTTCGATAAAAATCCTGGCCTGTGACTTTCTAACCTTAATTTTGCCAAGCGCTGCAAGTGAGATCTTAATGTTTTCAATTAATTTGCTTTCAAAAATTGGTCTGTTCAAGCCTTTTAGCATTATTTCGCCGCATCTTACCAAAATAACTTTTTTCATTGCCGCCTCCAAGATTTTTGTCTTCTACGAATTCTAACCGCCGGGACGATCTCTTTCAATGTTTCTATGACTATTCCAATTTCCTGCTCGGTGTTAAAAGTTGAAAAACTGAATCGGATCGCGCCATCGATCAGGTCATCGGCTATTCCCATAGCCTCCAGCACATGACTCCTGGTATTTTTTCGCGATGAACAAGCCGAGCCGGTTGAGACATAAATGCCTTTTTGCTCCAGGTGGTGAAGCAGCACTTCGCCCCGTACTCCTTCAAAAGCCACGTTCACAATATATGGAGAGCCATCGGGTGGTGAAATGACCTTGTGGACGATACCTGATGATGAAAGTTTATCAATAAACAATTCTTTTAACAAGCGCACTTTCCGGTAATTATCATCAAGTGTTTCAAACATCATAGCCGCAGCCAATCCAAACCCCGCTATACCCGGTACGTTCTCGGTACCGGAACGAAGCAGGGATTCCTGGCCTCCGCCGTATAGCAAGGGTTTTATTCTCAGCTTTTCAGACACATACAATGCGCCTATACCTTTTGGGCCGTGTATTTTATGGGAACTGAACGACATAAGCCCGATTCCCGAATCCCTGGGCATTATCGGCATCTTGCAATACGCCTGTACGGCATCCGCATGGATAACCGCCTGGGGGCTCAATTCGTCCCTGATGGAAGATATTTTTCCGAGATCCTGAATTGTCCCCGTTTCATTATTTACCGCAATTACGCTGACCAGGACAGTATCCCGGCAAAGCTTGTCCCTAAGCTGGTTAAGGTCAATCATGCCGTTTCCGTCGACACCGATATAATCCACCCTGTAGCCTTTTTCCTCGAGATGGCGATAAACCTCGAGCACCGAGGGGTGCTCTGTTTTGGTGGTTATTACATGGTTTCCCCTCCTGTGATTGGCTTCAAGGTAGCCAATAACGGCGAGGTTGTTCGACTCCGTTCCGCCGGATGTAAATATTATTTCTCCGATATCAGCCCCCAGGGTTTCTGCAATGGTTTCTCTGGCTGACCGGACAAGTTTTTCCGCTTCTATCCCCTTCGTGTGCAATGAAGAAGGGTTGCCATATTTATTGGACGCCACATCGGCCATCAACGCGGTTACTTCGTCAAATTGCCTTGTAGTCGAGGCATTGTCAAGATATATCTCCGAATGCATTTACGAAACCTCATATTTATTTTTTGTTCATATTATACCATATTGAACAGTTTGCAATGTAACCATTGGGGTCAGGCTTGAATAATTAACTTATCCCCATCCGCCGCACCCCGAAGAAGGATAAAATGATATGGATGTCATTAGAAGAGGCCGAACAAAAACGAGGACCTATGTGCCGGAGTTGCCCGGTTCAATCCACAATACTCACTGCTAAATCCCTGATACTGCCATTATCCCCGCTTGCCAGCGATAAAGTGTCGTCACCTTTATAGGCAGCCTGGAAAACAAGCACCTGCTTTTTTTCATTTGTATTGCTTTCCTGCCCTACTCTTTTAATCATCCCTTTTTCAGAGGATACTTCCAAACTATTTTCACTGTTGTCCCCTACCAGGAGTATTTGCTCCCCTACCCTGACATCCAGTTTTTCGACAGGAAGCAAGACCTCTCCCATGCTGCCGGTCTTATAGGGAATGATATATGAAATCTGCGTATACATCCTATAGTAGTTATCTTTAATATCGGAATCAGCATATGCTTCGTCCGAACTTCTTTGTTCTACCACAACACCGTCTTTAACTCCCAGCTTGCCATCAGGAACAAAATCTTGTGACCACAATGTGTTAATGGTATCATTGCTGTATTCAACCAGTCTGTAATGCATATATCTTCTTTCCCTGTTGCCGGAAGAAATCAGGATAAGCTTGCTGTCGGCACCGGAAAATTCAATCGTAGATACAGGGTGAGGTTCGTCAGACTTTTCAAACAAGCTGTTATAAATAATCTCCGAGTTTCCGTCACCGTCCATCTTCCACATTATAATCATAAGGCTTTGCTCCTCGTGATTAGGCTTAAGTATCGGGAAAAAGCTAACCAGGTATTTATTGCTGCCGTTTTCCAAAGAATTATTGCCATTTAATGAGATGGTCTGTTCCGCAACCGGACTGTTAACAACATTTCCGTATGGTTGCTGCTTTGACCGTACAATACCGGTTCCAATCAATACCGACAAAATAATGATAAAGGACACGGCGGTTATTGCAATACCTGGCGTCAAAAAACGAGGACGGCACCTTGCAGGCCTTCCTTTTTGTTCCTTTTGCCCGGATATTTTTTTATGCACCTTGCTTCTTATTGAATTTATGCATTCGTGAGAAAAGAAATCCGCAGCTTCCTTCTTTCCTCTCTTTAATAATTTTTCCAGTTCCATGTCATTCATTAATGAATTCCTCCCTGGCAAGTCTTTCTTTCAACATCCTCCTTCCCCGGGACAACCTGGCCCTGACAGTATTCTCCCTGATTCTTAATATGCGGGCGATTTCAGGCGTTGCAAATTCTTCGAAATAATAAAGCGCCAAAACTGTTCTGTATTTCGAAGGCAAATCCATTACCTTGCGGAATATCTCTCCCTCTTCGACAGATTCAAACAGCCTTTCATCCGTTCTTGCCGCATCTTCCGTATCCCATCCGCACCAGGGCAGCATCCGCCTGTAATAGGCGGATGCCTTGTAGTCACGGCAAAGGTTGACAGTTATCCGGTATATCCACGTAAAATACGAACTATCCCCGCAGAACTTATCCAGGTTTTTATATACCCGTAAGAAAACCTCCTGGCATATATCCTCTGCCATGTACCTGTCCCGCAAGTGGTAGTAGGCAATCTTTATCACTTTGCTGCCAAAACGCCTCATCAGGTAATCAAGAAGTTCCGAGCGCTTATTATCTTTATTCAGGCTCTCTTTTTTTTCAGCAAGCAAACCGTATCACCTTCATGCCCGGTCTTCAAGCGTTATTACGCTCTTATTTCCTGTCTCATGAAGTAAATGTATGATATGGCAAAACATATCATGGTCAGTGCAATGAGTCCGGTTAAGTGAGGCCATACAAGCAGAACGCTCTGTCCCATGGAAAGCGATCCGGGTATGGCTCCATGGACCTGGTCAATCAAAACCGGTCCCAGTGTTCTGACTCCAGGATTCAGCATGGTTACCACTGCTTCGTTATACAGTGTTGTCGGGGAAATACGGCTTATATTTTGCTGCCATCTTCTGTTACTCAGCACTGTGCTTACCGGTGAATCAGCATTTACAGGAAACAAGCCGTTTGCAACAAGTCCTGCCAGTAGATTCATGAAGATTGCAAAGAACAGCCACAGTGCAATTACCGACAACGCTGATGTGGCGGCATGCCTGAATAAAAGTGAAAATAACAGCGACACGCTCAACCACAATGACATATATACCACTGTAAAGACAAGGAACAGGAATATCCTGACAAGCTCCTCAAGCGTAGGCGGAATCCCTATCATTATTATTCCCATTCCCCCGATAATAAGCCCGAGAGAAAAAACCATTACGGAAATAACGGTTACCCCGGCCAAAAACTTGCCGTTTATCACCGCATCACGGTATATTGGCTGTGAAATCAGCCTGGTGAGGGTACCTCTTGACCTCTCCCCATTAATGGAATCAAAGCCAAGTGCTAATCCCACAAGCGGGCCAAGGAAGGATATAAAGGATATGAAGGACGGCAGCGAACTGCCGCTTGTAGTAAACAGCCTCAGAAAAACAAATTCATTGCCTTCCTGGCTTACTGCCTCCTGGATTCCCATGCCTGCACTGTATACGCTTGCCAGACCTGTGACAGCAATAACCAGCAGGACTATTATAAACCTCTTGCTTGTAAAATGGTCTGCCAGTTCCTTACGATATAAAGCCTTCAATCCGGCCCTTTTGTCTTCATCACGCATCTCTTCCTGTTTGCCGGTATCGAACACCTTTTTAAAAAATTCCCTCCATCTTTCGCTGACTAGAGACAAAACTTCCATCATGCCACTCCTTCCCTGGAAAAGTAGCGCCTGTAAATATCGTCCAGGTCTCCCCCGCGCAGCCTTAATTGTGAAAGGGAGTATCCCTCCCGGACGGCCTGGCTTGACAGTGTACTCCTTATGTCTTCAGAAGACTTTATTAAGAACATGCCCTTTTCCCTTATTACTTCTTTTACACCTTGCATGGATTTAATCAACTCCACTAGTTCTTCGTTGTCCGGGTATGCTGCAAACTCTATAACCATATCTTCATCGCTTAGCACCTGTTTGCCCAGGGATTCTATATGCCCTGAGGCTACTAGCCTGCCTTCAACAAATATACCTACACGGTCGCAAATCTGCTGGACCTGGTGGAGTTGGTGGGAAGACACCAGCACTGTCCGCCCGTCCTCTTTTGAGAGTTCTTTTATCAGTGCCAGCAGTTCCCTGATTCCCTCAGGGTCTATTCCAAGCGTCGGCTCATCTAGAATTACAACCTTCGGGTCTTTCATGAGTACATCTGCAATACCGAGCCTTTGCTTCATTCCCCTGGAATACGTACCTGCTTTTTTATCTGCTGCATATTCCAGGTTTACTCTTTTTAACAACGAATCAATCCTTTGCTCTATAACTGACGGTTCCATACCGTTTAGCTGGCCTGTAAACCTCAGGTTTTCCCTGCCGGTAAGATCATCGTAAAAACCTACGTTATCCGGAAGATACCCTGCAATTCTCTTTACTGCAATCGGATTGCGGGTACAGTCAAATTCATTAATGCTGGCTTTTCCGTCATCCGGTTCGGTAAGGCCCAAAAGCATCAGTATGGTTGTAGTCTTACCTGCGCCATTCGGCCCAAGGAGGCCAAAAACCTCTCCTTCTTCAATTTCCAGGTTAAGGTTGTTGACAGCTACCAGGCTTCCATATCTTTTGGTCAGGTTTTCTGTTCTGATTATTACCTTTTTCCCTTTCATTCTTATCGTCTCCCATACGTCCTGAATACCCACATGAGTCCTGCTGCCAGCAGCAATATAATTACTATGCCTGCGATGCCCCAGGTGGTCGGTGTTTTTACCGTGACTCTGAATTCACTTGTACTGCTTGTTTCCGGGACACTGGCTGTCAAAGATACTGCATAATCTCCTGCTATGGCATCAGAGCTTGGTTGTATAAACGCCTTTACTTCTTTGGATTCTCCTGCAGTGATGATATCCAGTGTTTCTGGCTCAAACCTGACCGACCAGTTGCTTGGCTGCCACGATGAAAGGTTTACGTCCTTTAGGTCGGCACTGCCATCGTTTATTATAGTCAGCGTTACAGGCGTTTCCTTCCCTGAATAGGCGTCCGCATTTAAGCGGCCTGTCGGGGTAGTCAACTTTATATCGTAGCTGCCTGTTATTATTATGCTGAGTTCGGTACTCAATGTCTCTTCTGCTGACACGGCGAAAACAGGAATTGTATATTTTTCAGCCTTTACATTTGACGGCGGCTTTATCTCGACCTCAAGACCCTGGCTTTTACCAGGCTCCAGGCTGAGGCTTGCTATCTTTTTATCCTCATACGAAGGTTTAAACGAGACTTCCCAGCCCCTGGGCGCCTGGGCGCCTAGGCTGTATGACTGGTCCTTACTTCCGTTGTTGGCCAGGTCGACTTTAAATTTGAAAATTGCGCCGGAAGGGCCTTGAAGTTCCGGGTATTGAGCAATGAATTTCCCCCGGACCATTTCCTTTTCGCTTACATCAAGATCAAGCTCAAGCTTATTGGAAGCATAATTATCGCCTGCAGCGGCTAAAACGATCCTATAACTCCCTTCACTGGTTTCCGGTGGTATTTTTACATTAAAGCTGACGGTGGTAAAGTCGTTACTTTTTACAAACACCCTGCTGATTTGTTTTCCCATTCCTTCAAAGTAAGCTTCCCACCCGTCAGGAATATCTTCGATTGCAAGCTTTATGTTTTGCGCTGTTGCACCGTTATTATCAACTCTTATTGTAAAACTAACATCTTCTCCCGCTTTTACTGTTATACCCGGGTAGGAAGTACTTATACTCAGTCCTCCATCCGCCCATACTACGGCAGTCATGCCTGAGGAAGGCAGTACTACCAGGGCTAAAACAATAAGCAGGCATAAAGAGAATTTTAATATAACAGGTTTTGCTTGTTTGATTGATTGTTTCGATACCACTTAAAATCCCCCTTTAGCTCTTTTAATATTGCTGTATTCTTTATAAAGTTAGACGATTCATAACGACAAAACGTGACAAAAAAGTTATTTTCGATTCAAAAGCATTACAGCTTGCCCATGACTTAAACCCGGGTGTCAGGTTCGTGCCATAACCACATATTATTATAGCAACTAATAATCTTATATGGTAAACTATAGTTGAATTATGATGTTGCAGAATGTTTTTCCGCTTGAGAGGATGAAATTCCATGAATATTGTAAAAAAGCATTTCAACCTGGTGAGTTGTTTTGTTCTGTTTACATTTATTCTGTCTTTATCCGCAATGACATATGCCAGGCATGTTGCAAACAGCAATGCGCAGGAAGGCGAAAACATGCAGTTTATCGATGTCCCTGCCGACAGTTATGCAGCCGGCCCGATCCTTGAACTCAAGAAAGCGGGTATTATCAATGGTATCGGAAACAGCCGATTTGGATACGGCAAAACGTTAACCAGGGGTGAATTCATAACACTTCTTGTCAAGCTGATGGGTTGGGACACGATATTGCCTGAAACGCCATCTTTCGAAGATAATAAAAATACAAAAAAATACTATTACGGACCAATTGAGACCGCGCTGGCACATGGTGTCATCCAGAAAAGCGGCGGCAAGGTGATGCCTGAAAATCCCGTTACAGGCGAAGAAGCCGTAATTATGCTGGTTAATTGCCTGGGATACGGGTATCTTGCTGAAAGGCTTGACTACCTGCACAGCCCGTACCTGGATAATACAAACAAGCCAGGGTATTTTACGATGGCCGAAGACTTCGGATTAATAACCGATTTACCCTCTTTCAACCCGGAAGAGCACATTTTAAGAGAACAGGCAGCCGTTATGCTGGCAAAGACACGTGATATCCTTAACAGTACGGTTAAAGAAATGAACGCATTTTATGCAATCAGGTCTTTTCCGCAGCAGGAGAAAATTCCAATCCTGTCATCCGTCTGCTTTGGCTGGAGCAGGCTAAGTTTTGATCCGGCGTCGGGTGAAATAGTACTGAATACATCAAGTAATGCTTTTGGGGCTAATGAATACTACCTTCCCCAGGGTTTCACAATGCCATTGAAGTCGGCAAAAGATGCGGGTGTTCCGGCTCTTCTCAGTGTATATGCCACCCAGGACACTAAAATACCAGATCCGCTTAAAGATGGACGCCAGGTAGGAATCCTCGAGTACGTGCTTACAAACCCGGATGTTTACAAAAAAGTTATTAATGATATAACCAGGTCCGTGAAAAACCTTTCAAGGGGTAATGAAACAGGTTCCTTTGACGGCGTGGTGATAGATTTTGAAGCCCTGAAAGGCCCAAAACTGAAGAACCATTTTAGCGAGTTTATAAAAGAACTGGGAGCTGAATTGAAGAAAGACGGGAAGTTACTGTACGTCGCAGTCCACCCTCTGATCCATCCCAGGAGAAGCCCGGAAAGCATCGATGGGTATGACTACAGGACGATTGGTCAACATGCCGACAAGGTCATTCTTATGGCGCACGATTATTACGCAAAAAAGCTGACGGAACAGGAGATGGCAAAGGGCTACAATATAACGCCGTTAACACCCATAGAGGACGTTTACTATGCACTTAAGGCCGTAACTGATAAAAAGACCGGGGTTTCCGACAAGAGTAAAATAATGCTCCAGTTGTCATTTGACTGGGTTGTCTGGCAAAGAAAAGACGGAAAAACACTAAACAACAGGCCAAAAAGTTTTAACCTTGAAAACTTCATGGAACTGTTGAAAAATCAAGAAAATATAGAATTTCATTATGCCAGGGAATATGCAGGCCCCTACATTAAATATACTGATTCAAAAACAGGCAATGAAAATACCGTATGGTATGAAAACAGCGTCAGTGTAATGGAAAAAGTAAAGCTTGCCAGGTATTTCGGAGTCCGGGGAATATCCCTGTGGAGATTGGGAACCATACCTGATTATCAGCCCGACGGCAATGTCAATAATTACGATATGGATGTATGGCAAACCCTTTTGAGGGAACTTGGCAAGGATAAGGATGGAAATACCGGGTAAGGCATTATTTATACGCTTTAACAGAAAACTAAGAAACGACTATTACGCCTGGGGAATAGTGGCAATTGTAGCGTGTATTGCTTATTTCAACAGTTTTGGCGTTCCTTTTCACCTGGATGATTTTAGTTCCATATCGAACAATTATGCCATACACAGGCTTTTCAACTTTCCGGAACTATGGAATTTTTACGCCAACAGGATAGTCCTTTACATCAATTTGTCGATAAATTACGCGATTCATGGAACCGCGGTCGAGGGGTACCATGCCGTTAATCTTTTCATTCATTTAGTTAACGGCATCCTGTTTTATACGATACTGAAAAAACTATTATCTCTTCCCTTTTTCAACGCAAAAGATTTGTCAAGATACCGCAACGCCGTATCCCTGGCTGCCGCTGTGCTTTTCGTCTGTCATCCCATCCAGGTTAACGCCGTTACGTACATAGTACAAAGGACGGCATCGCTGGCAGCCGCTTTTTATATGTCTGCCATTTTATTTTATTTAAATTACAGGATATATAACAGGTGGCATTATTTATTATCGACTGTAATATTCACGATCATGGCAATGTTTACAAAAGAAAATACTGTAACTATCCCGTTTATGCTCCTTTTCACAGAGTTCATGTTTTTCCGGGACGGTAAAAAGGCCTCACGGTTCAAAATAATTGGCGTTTTTTTATTACTCTTTGCGACGGTCCCTATAATACCTGTCACCAACGTTCTTTTAAAAGGTCACAGCCAAAGTGATCCCAGCCTGTCTTTCAAGGCAAGTACTTCAATGGACAGGTTTCAATACTTCTATACCCAGTTGAATGTGATACTTCACTACATACGGCTCTTGTTTGTCCCTATAGGGCAAAATTTCGATTATAGCAACGACTACCCGGTATCGATTACAATATGGGACAATTATTCATACGTATCACTGGCCGCCTTACTGTTGATTATTCTTTTGGCTATCAATGCGATAAAGAGAAACCGCCTTGTTTCATTTGGTATTGCATGGTTTTTTACCGGGCTTGCCGTAGAATCCAGCTTCATATCAATAAAGGACGTATATTTCGAACACCGTGTTTACCTGCCGTGCGCCGGTTTCATAATTTTTCTGGCAGGTATGACAACCTGCGTTGAAAAAAGCAGGGATAGATGCATGGCCGCCGATAATCGGCCTGTTCGTGCGCGAAACAGCAGGAAGAGCTGCCTGTTAAATCCCGCCATGTTATTTGTGTCTTTATCGGCGGTATTATTCCCTTTCTACGCAGGACTTACGCTTTACAGGAATTATATCTATTCTGACAGCATACGGCTCTGGAGCGATACCGCGGCTAAAGCCCCGGCCAGCGACAGGGCTCACAATTCACTGGCCACGGCATATCTCAACGCTTTTGACGAAAAAGAAGAGAACGCCGAATACCTTGATTTGGCCGAGACAGAATATAAAAAGGCCATATTGTTGAATAATAGAAACAGTACGGCCCGCACCAACCTTTCAAGGGTATATCTTTTAAAAGAACAATACCAGGAATGCATAGATGAAGCAAAACGCGCACTGAAATTGACCGACTCGGAATATGCACAGTTCAACCTTGGTTCTGCTCTGAAAAAACTTGGCAGAACAGAAGAAGCACTTGATGCTTTTCTTAAGGGGTATGCATGCAACAAGCGCAGCAGTTTTATCCTCAAGGCGCTTGGAGACACTTATTACGAAACCGGGGATTATATAAGTGCCGTCAAGTATTACGAAGAATACCTGGAACATGTAAGAGTCCCAAGAAACGATGAAACACGAAAGAGACTCGAAGATATTAAAAAGAAACTTGGCAGCTAAGACTGCTCAGGCAAAATAAGCACGTCACCTTCATATATGATGCTGTCCTGCAGGTTGTTTTCTTCCTTGATCTTTCGTATATAACGGCGTATATCGGTTCCCTTGCCGTATTTCCTTGAAATATCCCACAGGGTATCTCCCTTCTTGACAATCACGGTTCTTGGTTGTTTATTGACACCTTCTCCACGGGCCGCACCTGGTACGACGACCAGGGAAAAGACGACAGCGACTGTCATAATAAATATGCTAAAGCGTTTACGGTTTTTCAATACATATCTTCTATTCATGACGACCACCCGGAACATTTGTTCTGTAACTATATTATAATAGAACGTGCGTTCTCTTGTCAATAGTTTTTTCGAACATTTGTTTGACATTAAGGATAATATTTATTATAATGAAAAAGTAGAAAATAATAGGAATTCCGGTCATATAAAGGGGTGTAAAGGATGAAAAAAAAGCTTACCGAGAAACAGCAGCAGATTCTTGATTTCGTAAACAGGCAGGTCGAAGAAAAAGGTTATCCGCCCTCGGTGCGTGAAATATGCAGCGCTGTTGGTTTTAAATCAACCTCTACAGTACATGGATACCTGGAAAAGCTGAAAAAGGACGGACTTATATTGAAAGATCCCACAAAGCCAAGGGCTTTAAAAGTGTTAACCGGCAGCAAAAAGCCGCGACAAAGCGGAAATACATCCCCTGAAAATTATTATTCCGGAAAAGAACTGGTCGATGTTCCTATTGTCGGCAAGGTAACCGCCGGCGCTCCCATCCTGGCTGTTGAAAATATAGAAGATACATTCCCTCTTCCCGTGGAGTATGTTCAGAATTCCACGGCGTTCATGCTCAGGGTTAAAGGTGAAAGCATGGTTGAGGCCGGTATCCTGGACGGCGACCTTGTGCTGGTGAAGCAGCAGCCTACTGTTTCAAACGGCGATATCGCAGTTGTGCTTATCGGCGATGAGGCCACCGTCAAAACATTCTACAAGGAAAAAGGATATGTGAGGCTTCAGCCTCAAAACCGCTACATGGACCCCATTATTGTGCGCGACAACCTAACGGTGCTGGGAAAGGTAATCGGCTGTGTTCAGAAAGCTTTAGAAACGCAATAAACGTAAAATTACAAGCTTTATGATAAGTCAAGGCAAAGGTAAATATTACCTCAGTGGAAGCATGCAAAATCAAAGGGCATTTCTGCCCCTTGATTTTAGATATGCTCACCGGAATCATTATTCCTTGTTTGTATCGCTAAATATAAAGTTAACCATTTTCATCGGGCTGATAGTTGAAATGGCATGTTTATAAACCAGTTGCTGCTTGCCGTCCGTTTCAAGCACAACCGTAAAATTATCAAAACCCTTGACCAATCCTTTAAGCTGAAAACCGTTGGTAAGGTAAACTGTAACCGGAATGTGTTCTTTCCTCACCTGGTTTAAAAATACATCCTGCAGATTAATATTTGGTTTATTCACCTGGTAATCCTCCTTAAAATACTTCCTGCTTACGGCAATATCACTAACGCAGGAATATATACTCGGTTTAATTCTATAAGATTATTCCATGCGTTGCAATACACTCCTGAACAATTTTTTCCGCCAGCGCCCTGAAATCGCTGTTCTCATCAACATCAATCCAGTTTATTTCCTTCATCCTCCGAAACCAGGTCATCTGGCGCTTAGCATAACGTCTTGTGTTTTGCTTCAATATATATACGGTCTCATCAAGCGTACGTTCCCCTTTTATGTAACTCAGCACCTCCTTGTACCCTATTCCCTGCATGGCAGTCGGGCCTTTATCATAACCCATTTTCACCAATCTTTCTACTTCTTCTATCAGTCCTTTTTCCAGCATCAAATCTACACGTTTATTAATTCGCTCATACAATTTCTGCCGTTCCCAGTTCAGACCAAACAACAGGAACCTGTAAGGCGGCGGTGTGAGCCTTGACATCCTTGAATGCTCGGATATCGGCTTTTTCGTATATGTGTAAACCTCAATAGCGCGTATTATTCTTTTAAATCATTCTCATGTATCCTGGCAGCTGCTTCCGGATCGATTTCACTAAGCTTTTCATGCAAGAAACGGTTGCCTTTCTCTGCCGCCTCTCTTTTCAACGTTTCCCTTAATCCTTCGTCACAAACTGTTTCGGCAAAATCTATGTTATATACAAGCGAATTGATGTATAACCCTGTACCTCCAACGACTATTGCACGCATACCTTCCTCGGTTATTTTCTTTATGTATCCCAATGCCAGTTCACGGTATTTAGCCACGCTGAATCTCTCGTCAGGATACACTTCGTCGATCATATAATGCTTTATGCCCGACATTTCCTCCTTGTCCGGCTTTGCTGTTCCGATGTCCATATACTTGTAAATCTGCATGGAATCAGCGGATACAATGCTTGCGTTGATCAGCCGGGCAAGTTCTATGGATAGCCTTGTTTTTCCCGACGCGGTCGGACCTACAATAACAATAACAGGCTCCATTGAAGGTAGCTGAGCTCCCTCCCTACTTACCAATTATACCCAGAGCTTGTTCTTTTATACTATTCGCTTAAATAATTTTTCCAGTTCATATCGTCCAAGCCTGAACAGTACCGGCCGTCCATGCGGACAAGTATATGGATTTTCCAGTTCGTTCAGCTTTTTAAGAAGCGCTTCAATTTCCTTTTCATCGAGCTTCTTATTAGCCTTGACAGCCGATTTGCACGCAATTCTGTATACACTGCTTCGTCGGCTATGACGCTTTTGTCGCTATTCTTGCCGCTTCATGACAAAATCAAGGATTTGCATGAACATTTCCTTTATGTTTACGCCATCTTCCAGGTACGGCACGGAACGTATTATCAATGAGTTATTCCCGAAACTTTCATAAGTGAAACCAAGTTTTTCAAAAAAAGGTGCTTCGTCCAATGCAAACTCGATGCTCACCGGCTGTGAGCTCTACATGTACGGCTTCGATCAGCACTTGGGAATAAACCTCGTTTTTTTCATAAGCTTTTTTCAGTTCCTCATACCGTATGCGTTCATGCGCAGCATGCTGGTCCAGCAGGAAAATTTCATCTTTTCCTTCAATGAAAACATATGTATTGAATGCCTGGCCTATGATCTTAATTCCGCTTTTAAGTGAAAAACCGGCGTCGGATTCTGCCAGCAACCCGGCTTCGCCATAATCACGTGTTTCCCCGGTGTGCTTGCCGGCGCATGTTCCACTTGATAGCCTGTCTCAGCCCTGCGGTAACGGATCATGTTCGTGCAGGGTCATGTCCGCGTGCAGTGATTTGCTTTCGCGGACCGCACCGCCTGGTATGGCCGTTTTACTTTCCGCCGCCGTCAATCCTCCCGGAACCCCATTGCTTCGCTGGAGCGTCCCTCCTTCCTGGGTCTCCCAAATTCCATGGGGCGTACTGCCTCCGCCGGTTTTTCTTTTTTCCGGAACCGTCCTGATGCCGGACTTGCGAAAGCAGCGCATTGTTTACCGCATGATATACCGCCCTGTAAATGTCCTGCTCATTTGAAAACTTGACTTCCATTTTCGAAGGATGCACGTTTACATCAACAGCAGCAGGGTTCACCACGATATCAAGTATAATAAAGGCATGCTTGTTTTTCATTAAAAACGTGGCATATGCCGCGTCCACTGCCGAGGTAATAATCTTGTTCCTTATAATTCTCCCGTTTACAAAAAACAGCTGTCGATTCCTGTTGGAGCGTGCAATTTCGGCTTTACCGGCAAAGCCGCGTATACACATGCATAATCATCGCTGTAATTTACATCCAGCAGGTTCCTGGCCGTTTCCGCGCCGTAAACACTGAATACCGCACTTTTCAAGTCTCCGTTGCCGGGGGTATGCAATAATGTTTCGCCGTTACTTGATCAGCTTGAAAGAAATATCCGGACGCCCAAGCGCTATACGGCTTAGAACATCAGCAACATGACTTGCCTCTACTGAGTCTTTTTTAAGGAATTTATACCTTGCCGGCGTATTAAAAAACAGTTCGCGCACCGTTACCGAAGTCCCGACAGGACACCCGGCAGGTTTTTTACTGACAATGCGGCCGCCTTTTATCTCCACGGATATTCCCTGCACGGAATTTGCCGTTCTTGTTAACATCACAACCGAAGAAACGGCGGCAATACTTGCAAGTGCTTCTCCCCTGAATCCCATGCTTGTTATGCTTTCCAGGTCTTCAGGTTTTCTTATTTTGCTGGTGGCATGCCTTTCGAAAGAGATTTCCGCGTCATCTTCAGCGATGCCGCTGCCGTTGTCCGTCACGCGGATAAGCTTTATGCCGCCGCCGCGGATTTCAACGGAAATAATCGTAGCCCCTGCGTCAATGGAGTTCTCTACCAGCTCTTTTACAACCGATGCAGGCCTTTCAATCACTTCTCCGGCTGCTATCCTGTTGGCGGTGTTTTCATCAAGTATGATAATTTTACCCATGATCAACCCTTCCTGGCTTTTTGCTGCAGCCTGTACAATGCGTTCATGGCATCCAGAGGCGTTATGGTCGATATGTCAAAGGCTTTCAGTTCTTCCAGCACTTCCTTGCCGATTTTATCTTCACTGCCGTCGGCAATGAAAAACTCAACCTGGCCTTCCATCGGCATCTTGCTGCGGCGAACCTTTTTCTTGCTGATATCGGCGGCCTCAAGCTCTTTCAGCAATTCCTTGGCCCTGTCAATGACAGTCTGCGGAATGCCGGCCAGTTTTGCGACCTGTATGCCGTAACTTCCGTCTGCGCCTCCCCGGATTATTTTTCTAAGGAAAATTATGTCGTCTCCCTTCTCTTTTACCGCTATGCAGTAGTTCTTTATTCCAGGAAGTTTACCCTCAAGCTCGGTCAATTCATGGTAATGCGTCGCAAAAAGCGTCCTGCTCCCAACCTTTTCCTTGTCTGAAATATACTCTATCACCGACCAGGCTATGCTAAGACCGTCAAATGTGCTCGTACCCCTGCCAATCTCGTCCAATACAAGCAAACTTTTTGTGTCGCGTTTTCCAATATGTTTGCGACTTCCGACATTTCCACCATGAATGTGCTCTGTCCCGCCGCAAGGTCGTCCGATGCCCCGACTCTCGTGAATATCCTGTCTACCGCGCCTATCACCGCGGAATCGGCAGGCACAAAGCTCCCTATCTGCGCCATCATCACTATCAACGCAACTTGCCTCATGTATGTCGATTTGCCCGCCATGTTGGGACCGGTAATAATGGAAAGCCTGTTGTCTTCCATGTCAATATACGTGTCGTTTGGAACAAAAGCTCCCTGTTCCAGCATTTTCTCAACTACGGGATGCCTGCCGGCCTTTATGTCGATCACGCCGTCATTATTCACTTCCGGCTTGCAGTAATTTTCCCTGTCCGCAACTTCGGCAAGAGTGCACAGCACATCCAGTTCGGATATGCATGCGGCTGTTTTTTTAATTCTTCCGGCCTGTAAAGCGATTTTTTCCCTTATCCCGGTAAATATCCGTATTCCAGCTCGACTACCTTCCCTTCGGCGCCGAGGATGGTTTCCTCCATCTCTTTAAGTTCCTGGGTCACGTATCTTTCACAATTGGCCAGCGTCTGTTTTCTTATGTATTCCGGCGGGACCAGGTGGTAGTATGATTTCGTGACCTCGAGATAATAGCCGAATACTTTCGTATAGCCTACTTTCAGGTTTTTAATTCCTGTTTTTTCCCTTTCGGAAGCCTCCAGCGACAAGATCCACTCTTTTCCTCCGGCAGCCGCTTTCCTGAGCTTGTCCACTTCCTCGCTGAAGCCTGTCCTGATAATACCGCCTTCCCTTACGGATAAAGGCGGGTCGTCAACAATTGAACGCTCAATAAGATCAGTTATGTCTTCCAGGCTTTCCATCATTTCATGGTTCTTAACGGCAAGGCGCGAATTGCACGCCGATAGTATCTCCTTTATGTACGGAACCTGCATAAGCGAATTTTTCAGGGAGACAAGGTCCCTGCAGTTGGCGCTGCCCATTACCACCTTGCCTGTCAGCCTTTCAATATCATACACCTTTTTAAGCAGTTCCCGCAGTTCCATGCGCACCATGAACTTGTCCTTGAATTCGGCAACCGCTTCAAGCCGCTCCTCTATATCCCCGGTATTTACCAGCGGCTGTTCCACCCATCGTCTCAGCGTTCTTGCCCCCATGGAGGTCACGGTTCTGTCAAGCACCCACAAAAGCGTGCCTTTTTTTGACTTGTCCCGGATGGTTTCAGTCAATTCAAGGTTTCTCCTCGTGGAAGCGTCCAGAGTCATATATTCTTCAATCCGGTACACGTTAATGCTTCGAATGTGGTCCAGGCTGGCTTTCTGCGTTTGTTCAAGGTAATGAAAAAGCGCTCCGCACGCATTCAGGCTCAATTCGGCTTGATCGGCGTCAAGGGCACCGAGCCGAATTTCCGCGAGAGTATTTCCGTCGCGTAATCGTCGCTGAAATATTGATCGTCAATCAGCGTTAGAAAGCGTTAAACCGCGTTTTTAAGCGGTCAATGAACGTACCGGTTTCAAATATGGCTTTATTTGCAATGATTTCGGCAGGAGCGTATTTTGCAATTTCATCCTGGATCTTGCCGAAAGTATTTCCCCATGTTATCCTGGTAGTCGAGAATTCCCCGGTGGAGACATCCACAACTGCAAAACCGCACATAAAGCCTTTGAGGTATATCGATACGAGGAAGTTGTTCCTTTTCTCGTCAAGCATGGACGTATCGGTTACCGTACCGGGAGTGACGACCCTTACAACCTCCCTTTTTACTATACCCTTGGCCAGCGCCGGATCTTCAACCTGTTCGCATATGGCCACCTTATATCCTTTTGATATGAGCTTTGCAATATATCCGTCAACCGAATGGTAAGGCACGCCGCACATCGGGGCCCTTTCCTCAAGCCCGCAATCCCGGCCGGTCAGCGCAATCTCCAGTTCCCTGGATGCCAGGACCGCGTCGTCGAAAAACATTTCATAAAAATCGCCCAACCTGAACATTAGTATGCAATCTTTGTATTTCTCTTTTGTATCCAGGTACTGCTGCATCATTGGTGTAACAGGCATAGTTCAAAGACCTCACTTGAAAAACTTATATCTATCCAGTATTGCCGGTTCTAGACCGGCACGCCTTCCAGCGACCAGGTTCCGGTGCCGGTGATTTTCACATTTGCAAGTCTTCCCGTCATTTCGGGATTTCCTTTGAAATTGACGATTTTGTTTGTCCTGGTCCGTCCTGTCAGTACGTTGATATTATTCTTGCTCGGTCCCTCGACCAGCACTTCCAGGACTTTGCCGGCAAGCTTTTCATTAATTTTCCTGCCGATATCGTTTTGCATGGAAACAAGCGCGTCAAAACGGGCTTTTTTTACTTCTTCACCGACTTCTCCGCCTTTTCGGCGGCAGGGGTACCGGTGCGCCTTGAATAAAGAAACGTGTATACAAAATCGAATTTTACCTTTTCAACAAGGTCCAGCGTATCTTCAAAGTCATCGTCGGTTTCTCCCGGGTAGCCGACAATTATATCGGTCGTAATTGAAATACCCGGGATATGTTCCCTTATCTTGTCCACCAGGGCAAAATAATATTCCCGTGTATATTTACGGTTCATATCTTTCAATACCGCATTGCTTCCGGCTTGCACCGGCAGGTGCAGGTGTTCGCACACCTTGTCGCAATCCCGCATTGCAAGTATCAATTCATCCGAAAGGTCCTTCGGATGCGAAGTCATAAAACGTATCCGTTCAATGCCATCCACGTCGTTCAGGCTCCTTAGAAGCCCTGCAAAGCTTCTTTTGTCCGCCAGGTCTTTCCCATATGAATTGACATTCTGGCCCAGCAGCGTAATTTCCTTGTAGCCCTGGCGCCCGAGCATCCTTGCTTCATTAATGATGTCCTCTTGTTTCCTGCTCCTTTCACGTCCCCTGACATACGGAACAATACAGTAGGAGCAAAAATTATTACACCCGTACATTATTGTTATCCATGCCTTTACACCGTGTCCGCGGCTTATAGGCATCCCTTCGGCAATATGCCCGTCCCGGCGGATACATCGACGACGGGAGTTTCCGAGCACATTGCCTTGTAAAGCAACTCGGGAAACTTGTACAGGTTGAAAGTTCCAAATACCAGGTCCACATGCCTGTATTTTTCTAAAATATGGTTCACAACCCTGTCCTGCTGGCCATGCAACCGCAAACAGCGATTATTGCATTTGGGTTCCGGGTTTTCAGAGCCTTTAGCGAGCCAAGATGGCCATAAACCTTAAGTTCGGCGTTTTCTCTTACGCAGCACGTATTATATATAACCAGGTCGCTTTCCCCGGTATTGTCCGCCCGCACGTATCCCATCGCCTCAAGCATTCCGGCCAGCTTTTCCGAGTCGTTTTCATTCATCTGGCATCCATACGTTCGTATTGAGTATTTTCTATTTAATCCCGGGTCGCGTTCCCGAACCAGGCGCATGAACAGCTTCCTGCCTGGCAGCCTCGTCCCCGTGAACCAAAGGTATCATTCCTGGCATTCAATATCGATATTCCTCCATAGACAATGAAGCGCCGGACGCTGGACTACAACCCGGATCCACGCGTCTTACCGGGGCAATGCCAGTATCCGGCTTTCGCTTTGTTCTCTTCACCTATTATACCATTTGGCTTTGAGCGCTTCAATTTTTTTATTGATGCCGTCCACATCCAGCCGTATCAACCGGTTGTCCGTCAAGCCGTACTTTTTCTTCAATTCCAATATTCTTCGCACGCTTTCATTTATTCTATCCTCGGGTATGACGCCGTCGGCAACTGCTGCTTTTACCGCCTCAATCGCCTTTTTTTGCTTGCTGTAGCCGTGGCAAACCATAATGATGTCGCAGCCGGCAATTATCGACTTTACGGCGGCGTCACCGATGTTATAATTCTTTTCTATCGCGCCCATCGTCATATCGTCCGTTATGACAACGCCGTCAAACTGCATCATGCCGCGAAGCAAACCGGTAATACAGTTTCCGAAAGTGTTGCCGGGTTTTCCGGATCAATTTCCGTCACCAGGATATGCCCTACCATAACAGCATCTGCGTTGTTGCCGATGGCCTCTTGAAAAGGGGCCAGTTCAAAATTCTTGAGCCTGTCGAGGCTATAATTCACTTTGGGCAGTTCTACGTGGGAATCGGCAGCCGTATCGCCGTGGCCGGGAAAATGCTTAACCACCGGGATGACGCCTTTTCGGACATGCCCTTCATTACGCTGGATTCCCAGTCTTGAGACAATATCAGGCGTTTGGCCGTACGACCTGTCCCCGATAACCGTATTCTGAGGATTGCTCCATATATCAAGGACAGGAGCGAAGTTCATGTTAAAGCCAAAAGCTTTAATATATGTGGCAATCATGCCGCCTATATCATATGCGAAATCATCATCGTTTATTTCACCCACCGAAGAAGCCGGGGGAAGTTGCGCAATCTCGCCCGGCATCCTGCTGACACGGCCGCCTTCCTCATCAACAGATATGAAAAGGGGCGCCCTGCCTTCAGGCCGTCCGTTAACGGCATGATTCTCAGTACACCCGGCATTAATAGCCTTTATAGAATTCAGCAATCCAAGCAATTGCCCTGGATTAGCTATATTGCGACGGAATAGCACGACACCGCCGACATGCTTTTCGCATATCATTTCCTTCAGTGTGTCGTCCGGTTTGCTGCCTTCAAAACCGATTATAAACATCTGGCCTATTTTTTCATCAAGGCTCATATTTTCTATGGCATCACCGGTAAAATCAACGCTGTCTGACATTTGCGGCGTTTCCGGCAAGGATGCCCCATTCTGCCGGCTTCCCTGTTTGCCCGGCTCCATAGGCATTTTTTTCGCAACAACAGTATTGTTATCGCCATGCGCCGCATTATTGGCATTATTATCCCTTTCGGCATAACCGCAGGCTGTGAGTATATAAATAAACACTGCCAGTACGGCAAATCCTTTGCTTGCTTTCCCATATAAACGCTCAATTTTATATGTTCTTCCCCTATTCGTATATTCCCTTGCTGATACAAAGCTTCGCCCTTTCCCTGGTCCTGGCGTCGGCGCAAAGCGATTTTTCAAGGAAATCCGGGTGCTCATCGAGGAACTTCTTCATCGATTTGCGAGGGTCCTTGGTATATTCCAGAAGCATGTCATATTGGCCTTTGTTTATTAGACCTTTTTCAAGAGCTTTCCCAAAGAATTCCCTGTTAACGGAAACCATGGCAAAAGAGCTGATGTTATGGCTTTCCAGTATTTCTTTGCCTCCCTGCATCCTGTCGACTACTGCCACGCTGCATGCAAGCTGCCCGCCGATATTTCTTATGGCAGGTATCCATGCCCTTTCAAAGCTGGAGGCCTCGGTTACAAGGTCGGTTATATGCATCACGCATGCGCCGCATATGGAATCGGGACGATATGTTTCTCCGTCTTCGGTTATCACGGCGTCCAGGTCTTTATAAATTGTGATATGCGGCTTTTTTAGTTTTGATGCCACAATCAGCGAAAAAAACCAGTCGCGCCGCTCACCGCCAGATATGTAGTCAACGGTGTCCAGGTCTATATTATCATTTATAAACTCAAGCAGGCTGTCTGTAATACCCTTATATATTTCATCCGAATTGTAATTGTACTCGACAAGCGGCAACAAGCTTCCGGGACAGCTAAGCTTGTCCGCTTTTAACGCGTCAATTTTGTCAAGCAGTTCAAGCGCTTTTTTCTCACTGCCGTATAAAAAATGCGTGTTGACATAGTAAGGCCCGATTGTCCCTGAAGTATACCAGAAAGGCTTCCCCTCGGGGCAAACCTTGAACGCTCCTGTATTGTACAGCCAGTTAACCAGCTTCTCACCGGTCATTATGACATTCCTCCCTGATGTATCGGTTTATTATCGATACCTTAAAATTGTTGCTTCAGGGATTTACGGAAATAACGCAAATTTAACGCCAGTTGCAAGCAGCCCTATCCGCCGATTCATCCGCGCATGCATGAGGACAAGTCATATTATTGCAGCCTGCCTGTTTCGTAATATAATCCTAAATTTGCGCTATGTTCACCACTCCCTGCGGCATCTTTTCAGATACTCTCTTTTTTCTTATTTTTCACTTTTTTCATGTATTCATACCACCAAGCCTGGTTAACAACCGTTCCAAGATCGCTTCCCAGGTGTGTGGAGTCACCCTCGATAACCGGGGAGAACCTGCCGTCCTCATAATCAATTATCGTTATCGCGGTATTGTCGCACCATGCTATGTTAACCATCTCTTCCAGCGTACATTCCCTGAAACGGCAAAGCATTGCGCGTATTGCTGTTCCATGCGTGACTATCAGTATATTTCTGCCTTCATTCTGTCGGATAATCCGCATTACTTCGTTCAACAGCCTGTTTTGAAATTCATCCATGGATTCGCCGTTTGGCATCCTGTGCTCATACGGGCGATTTTCCCAGGTTTCGTATTCTTCGGGGCACCGCTTTTGCAATTCATCCCACGGAACATCCTCCCAATCACCGCCGTTTATTTCCTTTAGCTGGTCAGAGACAACTACCGGAAGGTTCAGTGCTTCCGAAATGTAGGAAGCGGTCTGCCTTGTTCTCTTCAAGCTGCTGGAATAAATGACGTCAATGTCCATTGACTTTAACCGCTCAGCTACGCGCTTTGCCTGGAGGTGTCCCTTCTCGGTAATATCGGAATCGGTCCAGCCATGGAACCTCCTGTTTTTATTTCCTTCTGCTTCCGCATGCCTTACAAAAATAAGCCTGGTTTTCATTTTTCCACCTTTCTTTTGCTATTAAGCGTTTAACCGTTTAGTTCCAGCTTGCCGGTCAAATCGGCAACACGACTCATGCTGTTTTTTGCCATGTATTCCTTAATCTCTTCAATTATCCTGATGAAAATATCAGGGTAAACCAGCCCTGCCGTTCCTACCATGACGGCATCAGCGCCCGCCAGCATAAATTCGACCGCATCGCAGCCGCTTGATATGCCGCCCATTCCGATTACAGGTATTTTGACCGCTTGCGCCACCTCATAAACCATGCGCACCGCGACAGGTTTTATGGCAGGTCCTGATAATCCGCCCGTGTTGTTGGCAAGAACAGGCCGTCTTGTCTCAATATCAATTGCCATGCCAAGCAGTGTATTGATCAATGACAGCGCGTCCGCACCCGATTCTTCCGCCGCAACGGCAATTTCCGCAATGTCTGCGACATTGGGTGTCAGCTTTACTATCAACGGTTTTCTGCAAAACTTTCTTACTTTTGAAGTAATCTCCGCGATACCCGAAGGCGTATTTCCAAATGCGACGCAACCGGCTTTACATTCGGGCATGAGACATTAAGCTCTATGGCGTCAATATCGGCGTCCGACAATATCCGGGCCATCTCGCAATACTCTTCAATGGTATTTCCGGCTATATTAGCGATTATTGCAGTGGAAAACGTACGCAAAAAGGGTATTTCGTTTTCCACGAAATACTTTACTCCCGGGTTTTCAAGCCCTATGCTGTTCAGCATTCCCGCCGGCGTTTCGGCTATCCTCGGTGGCTTGTTGCCCTGCCTTGGCTCCAGCGTAAGGCCTTTTACGCTTATGCCGCCGATTTTGTTCAAATCAAAAAATAAGGAATGCTCCCTGCCAAAACCGAATGTTCCTGATGCGGCTATAACCGGGTTTTTTAGCTTCAAACCGCCTATATCCACCGATAAATCCACCATTTTTGCCTAATGCCTCCGGTGCTTGTTATTTATTCGAATATAATATCACTGCCGTTGAAAACAGGACCGTCTCTGCATACGTGTTTATACTCCCAGCCGCCGTCCCTGGAGCGTGCCTTCACCGCGCATCCGAGGCAAGCCCCGAAACCGCATCCCATACGCTGCTCAAGCGAAACCTGGCAGCATATTCCGGCGTTTTCAGCTTCCTGCACGGTCCTCTTCAACATGGGAACAGGTCCGCAGGCATATATTATATCAAATTTCTCGACCTTAATGTCTCTTTTTAAAATATCCGTAACGAAACCCTTGGTCCCGTAACTGCCGTCATCAGTTGCTATTTCAAGGGAAAGGGAATTTTGCCTGAATTCGTCTTCCAGGACCACCAGCCCGGAATTTCTGAAACCCAGGTATGACCTTTTCATAACTGGCCTTGCTTTTTTCAAGGACATACAGCAGCGGGAAAATACCCAAACCTCCTCCTACCACCGCTATCCTTCCGTATTTTATGTCCAGGTCGAACCCGTTTCCCAAGGGTCCAAGCACATCCAGCGTGTCTCCGTCTTTTTTTTCCGAAAGTAGTGCTGTCCCTGCGCCTATCTTTTTAAAAAACACGCTGTATGTTCCTTCCGCCGCATCTGCCGAACATATGCTCAAAGGCCGTCTCAGAAAAGCGTCGTTGCCTTCGCTGCACTTGATATTTACAAATTGTCCGGGTACCGCGGCGGATGAAATATACTCAGATTCAACCGTGATACTGTAAATATCTTCAGTAAGTCTTTCTATTTTTTTATCGTGTCTTTCAATAATTTCGGCATATGCTCCTCCGTTCGGTTTTTCAGCTAATTGAGCCTGCTTAGGTCGATAACGTCCATATCACGTTTTTCACGTTCAATTTTTATGCAGTCTATTACGGCTCTTGCGGTGTCAAGCGACGTCAGGCACGGTACTCGACATTTCCACCGCTCTGCGCCTGATTTTAAAGCCGTCGCGTTCCGGTTGGCGCCCTTTTGTCGGCGTATTGACAACAAGCCCTATTTTGCCCGAAGTTATCAAATCCAGGATGTTAGGGGAGCCCTCTCCTATTTTTTTCACTGCATTGGTGGCAATGCCATGCATATTCAGCATCCTTGCGGTTTTACCCGTTGCCCATAATTCGAACCCAAGCTTTTCAAACTGCTCGGCGATTCCAATCAGTTCAGGCTTATCGGTATCCCTGACGGTCATCAATATACCTCCGCCCTTCTTCGGGAAGCTTCATTCCCGTCCCGGTTATTCCCTTGTACAGAGCCTCGTGGAATGTTTTTCCCAGGCCAAGCACTTCGCCTGTCGATTTCATTTCCGGTCCGAGACCCGTATCAGCATCACTTAACTTTTCAAAAGAAAATACCGGCACCTTGACGGCAAAATACCCGGAAAAACCGGCCAGCCCGGTACCATATCCGAAATCGCCAGCTTGTTCCCGGTTATTATTTTTGAAGCCATGTTAACCATTGGAATCCCGGTAACTTTGCTGATATACGGAACAGTGCGGCTTGACCTCGGGTTTACTTCTATTACGTAAAGCTCGTTATTAAACAATACGTACTGGATGTTTATCAGGCCGACCACGTTCAGCGCTTTTGCCAGTTTCCAGGTATAATCGATTATTTTATCAATTACCTTTTTATCAATCGATATTGCCGGATACACGGATATGCTGTCCCCGGAGTGCACACCCGCCCGTTCAAGGTGTTCCATTATGCCCGGCACCAGTATGTTTTCGCCGTCGCAAACAGCGTCAACCTCTATTTCTTTTCCCACCAGGTACTTGTCGATCAATATCGGGTGCTCCTGCTTCACGCGGTTTATTATTCCCATAAATTCTGCTATGTCGTTATCGCAGTAAGCTATTTCCATTCCCTGTCCTCCCAGGACATAAGAAGGCCTTACCAGCACCGGGTATTTCAGCTCGTTTGCCGCTTGCAAGGCCTGCTCAAGCGTAAAAACCGTCTTTCCTTTCGGGCGGGGAATCCCAAGTTTTTCAAGTATTTTATCAAATTTCTCCCTGTCCTCCGCGGCATCCACGCTTCACGGCCTGTGTTCCGAAAATTTTCACGCCGGCGCTGTCCAGGTCGTTAACAAGCTTTATCGCCGTCTGGCCTCCAAACTGCGCAATGACACCCTCCGGCCGCTCACATTCTATTATGTTTTCAACATCTTCTATTGTAAGCGGCTCAAAATACAGCCTGTCGGACGTGTCAAAATCCGTGCTGACGGTTTCAGGGTTGTTATTTGCTATGATTGTCTCAAAACCTTTTTCTTTCAGTGCCCATACCGAATGCACGGAACAATAGTCAAATTCGATACCCTGCCCGATCCGTATCGGACCCGAACCGATAACCAGCACCTTTTTCCCGCCTGATTTCTTCACTTCACTTACCCGGTCGTATGTCGAATAATAATAGGGCGATACAGCGTCAAATTCAGCTGCGCAAGTATCCACCATCTTGTACGCAACCGATATTCCAAGATTTTCTCGCATCATTTTGACTGTTTTCCTGTCGGAACCTATGAACCTGGCTATGGCTTCATCAGGAAATCCCATGGTTTTGGCTCGCTGAAGCATTTCGCGCCGTAATGGTTTCAGGGTGGCGGTTTTAAGCTCTTCCTCCATCATTACAAGGTTTCTTATCTTGTTTATAAAGAAAATGTCAATCCCGGTGATGGCGTTGATTTTTTCCACGTCTATATTCCTGCGCAAAGCTTCCGCAATGACAAACAGCCTTTCATCACTGACTTCTTCCAGCTTTTTTTCTATTGATGCCGTATCCATTCTTTTGTACATATCCTGTTCCAGCGTATAAATCCCCAGCTCAAGGGATCTCAAGGCTTTCATCAGTGCCGCTTCTATGGAGCTTCCGATGGCCATTACCTCGCCGGTCGCCTTCATTTGTGTTCCAAGGGTCCTGCTTGCGCTGACAAACTTGTCAAAAGGCCACTTGGGTATTTTCAGCACAACGTAGTCCAGTGCAGGTTCAAAACATGCGCATGTTTTGCCTGTCACGGCATTTGTAATTTCGTCCAGCGTATATCCTATCGCAATCTTTGTCGACACCTTCGCAATCGGGTAACCCGTCGCCTTTGATGCAAGGGCCGAAGACCGGCTGACCCTGGGATTTACTTCAATAACGGCATATTCAAAGCTTGATGGGTGTAAAGCAAACTGAACATTGCACCCTCCCTGGATGCCAAGGGCCGTTATTATTTTTAACGAAGCAGTCCGAAGCATCTGGTATTCCTTGTCTGAAAGCGTTTGGGCAGGTGCTGCCACGATGCTGTCTCCGGTATGCACGCCTACCGGGTCAATATTTTCCATGCTGCATACCGTGACAACATTTCCTTTCCCGTCCCTGATTACTTCGAATTCTATTTCTTTCCAGCCGGAAACGCATTTTTCTATAAGCACCTGTCCGACACGGCTTAAACGGATACCGTTTGATGATATTTCCTCAAGCTGATCCCGGTCGTATGCAATGCCGCCCCCTGTGCCGCCGAGGGTATATGCAGGGCGGACAATCACGGGATACCCGATATCCTCTGCGAACGACAAGGCGTCTTCAACTGATTCGACTACCTTGCTGGCTATGCAAGGCTCTCCTATGCTTTCCATCGTATCCTTGAACGATTGCCTGTCCTCCGCCTTTTTAATGGCTTCAGCAGGCGTACCGAGCAGCTTGACACCATGCTTGTCAAGAAAACCCGATTCCGCAAGTTCCATTGCCAGGTTCAACCCGGTTTGGCCGCCAAGCGTCGGAAGAAGGCTGTCAGGTTTTTCCTTCAAAATGATTTTTTGAACGGTCTCAGCATTAAGAGGCTCTATATACACGCGGTCGGCTATATTTATATCGGTCATGATAGTGGCAGGATTGCTGTTTACAAGGACGACCTCGATATTTTCCTCTTTCAGTGCCCGGCATGCCTGCGTGCCGGCATAATCGAACTCTGCCGCCTGGCCGATGACAATCGGGCCGGAACCGATTACGATTACTTTATTGACATCATTACGTCTTGGCATCCTTATCTCCTTTCCAGTGCCTTGTTCAAATCGTCACGCATTCGTATGACTTCTTCTCTTGCCGCTGCGTCAAACGACTCCTCGTTGTACCTGTCACGCCATCTCTCAAGTTTCCATGCGCACATGACGTTCCTGGACGAATTTACAACCGCACCCAGCCCATCAGTGTTAAATGATTGTGCGGCGTCTTCCGCAGTGCCTCCCTGCGCGCCATAGCCGGGTACCAGTATATATGCTTTCTTCATTATCCGGCGAAGCACCCGTGCCTGTCCGGGATATGTAGCGCCCACAACCGCTCCGACACTGCTGTAGCCTTTTTCGCCCATGGCCTCTGGAACCCCATTCGTTCACCAATTCCGCCACTTTTTCATATACGTGTTTCCCATCCTGCAGGACCAGGTCCTGCAACTGGCCGGAAGTATTATTCGACGTCTTTACCAGGATGAATATTCCCTTGTCAGTTTTTTATGCAATTGTCTATAAAAGGCTTTATCCCGTCATAACCCAGGTAAGGATTTACCGTTAGCGCATCAATATCATATGCGGGAAATCCCGCGTCGCTTCGCGTCCTTATTCCCAAGGTAAGCCAAAGCGTATGCTTCGGCCGTAGTCCCTATGTCGTTCCGTTTTCCGTCGGCTATTACAAGCATCCCCCTTTTTTCTTGCATACGAGCATGTCCTGGCAAAAGCTTTCATTCCCTCCGGGCCGTATATTTCGTAATAAGCCAGTTGTGGCTTAACTGCCGGGGTTATGTCGTAAACGGCGTCGATTATTTTCTTATTGAATTCAGCAATTGCTTCCGTTATGCCCAAAATTCCATCCCCAAACTCTTTAAACGCTTTCTTCCTGATGTATTCGGGAATATATTCCGGCCTGGGATCAAGCCCGACTATGGCCGGGTTGTTTAGTTTCTGCATCTTGTCTATCAGCCTGTCAACAAACATATTGCTTCTCCTTTATGTATTATTCCTTTGCCGTAATCACCTGGCTTGCCGCGGCCTTGTTTTGTCACGGCCTTATTTTTTACATCAATCCTCCCAAATTCCTGCATGTTTCAAAGCAGCACCTTGTCAAGCAATACCGGCCTGCCGTTTACAATTGTGCCCCAGACGGAACCGGTAAGCTTCATGCCGCCGAAAGGAGAATTTTTTGATTTTGAGCGGAATTTTTCCACGTTGACAGTGAATTCCTCCTGCGTGTCAATGATTGTAATATCCGCGGCTTTGCCCACTTCAAGCGAACCCTTGTCAATATTTAACAGCTTCGCAGGATTCAGGCTCATTTTTTCAACCAGTTTTGAAAGGGTTATGATTCCTGGTTTAAACAGTTTTGTAACCGCAAGCGGCAGGGCTGTCTCAAACCCAACCATGCCGTTTGCTGCAAGGCTGAATTCCACGTTTTTTTCATCCTCATGGTGAGGGGCGTGGTCAGTCGCAATTATATCAATAGTATCATCCGCTATGCCGTCAATGACCGCCTTTACATCGTTGGCCGTCCTGAGCGGCGGATTGACCTTTGCATTCGTATTATAGCCTTCGCATGCTTCCTCGGTGAGCGAAAAATAATGCGGGCAGGTTTCGCAGGTAACCTTGACTCCACGTTTCTTTGCATTTCTGATCAACTCGACCGAAAGCGCCGTGCTTACATGGGCGATATGAACCGGAATGCCTAAATACCCGGACAAGATTAAATCCCTGGCAACCATGGCTTCCTCGGCAGCCGACGGTATTCCCTTTAAGCCCCATGATGGTTGAGAGGTATCCTTCGTTCATTACGCCTTCTTCTGCCAGGTCCGTATCTTCACAGTGCGATATTATTGTCAGATCAAACATGGATGCATATAAAAGCGCTTTTTTCATCAGCGATGAACTTAATACCGGGTTGCCGTCATCCGACAACGCCACGGCACCCGCAAATTTCAATTCGCCGATTTCTGCGATCTCCTCGCCCTTCCGGCCTTTTGTGATGGCGCCTATCGGGTAGACGTTTACGCAGGCTTCCTGCCTTGCCTTATTTATAATATACTTTATTACCGATTCATTATCGGCGGCCGGGCTGGTGTTCGGCATACATGCAATGGAAGTAAAACCTCCGGCTGCCGCGCTTTTTGCGCCGCTTACTATATCTTCCTTGTATTCATAGCCCGGGTCCCGCAAATGGCAGTGAGCATCCACAAGTCCCGGCAAAACATGTTTACCGCTTGCATCGATTACTTCACAGCCATCATCATTAATATGCGCGGATATTTCAGCGATTTTCCCGTCCACGGCCAATATATCGCATATTTCATTTCTTCCTGTTTTTGCGTCTACTACATGCCCGTTTTTAATTAAGAGCTTCATCTGTTCCCCTCCTGGTTAACAAGTATAACAACGCCATCCTTACAGCTACACCGTTCGTTACCTGTTCTTCTATGACCGAGTTGTCATGGCCGGCTATCGGACTGGTCAGTTCCACTCCCCTGTTTATCGGGCCCGGGTGCATAATCAGAGCGTCTTTTTTTGCCAGCTGAAGCTTCTGCTCGTCAAGCCCGAAAAACCTCGAATATTCCCTCACACTTGGAAACAACGACTTCTTCTGCCGTTCGAGCTGCAATCTCAGCAGCATTACCACATCGGCGCCATTCAAAGCCTCATCCGGGCAGCTGCATACCTTTGCTCCCGTTAATTCAATGCCGGGAGGCATCATTGTCATTGGACCGGCAAGCGATACTTCGGCACCCATTTTTAGCAAGCCCCCAAATATTGCTTCTTGCAACGCGGCTGTGGTAAATATCGCCCAGTATTGCCACTTTCAAACCCCTGAGCGAGCCTTTCTTTTCTCTCATCGTAAACATGTCAAGCAGCGCCTGTGTCGGATGCTCGTTCATGCCGTCGCCGGCATTGATAACGGATGCTTTTACGTTCTTTGCCAGCAAATGGGGCGCCCCGGACTGGGGATGCCTTATGACGATAACGTCCGTTCCCATCCTGTCAATAGTCCTGCCCGTGTCTATCAAAGATTCTCCCTTGGCCACGCTGCTGACTGACGCGGAAATGTTTGCCGCGCTTGCGTTCATGTACTTTGAAGCAAGTTCGAATGACAGCCTTGTCCTGGTACTGTTTTCGTAAAAAAGGGTTACTATGGATTTGCCCTGCAGGTGCGGTGTTTTCTTGATATTTGAAGTTATTACGTGCTTAAGGGTCTTAGCTGTGTCAAGGATATGCTCTATTTCACCCGCGGAAATATCTTTGAGTCCAAGCAGATCTTTTGATTTTAAAATCATAAATTTATTCACCCAAACTTAGTTAGAATTTTATATTATAATAATTGCATTTCCCATGATTTCTCCGGCGATTGCCCTAAATGCTTTACCCGGGCAATGTGCCGGCCATAAAGTTCATTGCTTAAAAAAAGAGTAAGGAAAAATCCTTACTCAGCGCTTCATTCCCGGTCCAATGTCGCTTATTGTCACGACGTTTACACCGTCAAAGTCCTTTAGCTTGACATTTATCATTTCAGACTTTGATGTCGGAACGTTCTTGCCGACGTAGTCAGGACGAATGGGCAGTTCCCTGTGTCCCCTGTCTACAAGTATGGCAAGCTGTATCTTCCTCGGCCTTCCAATATCCATTATAGCGTCGATTGCTGCCCGCGCGGTACGCCCGGTATATATCACGTCATCAACCAGCACTATTATTTTGTCTGTAACCTGGAAGTTGATTTCCGTGCCGTTTACGACCGGGTGTTCGTCCAGCATGCTCAAATCATCCCTGTAAAAGGTTATGTCCAGTATACCGACCTTAACTTCCTTGCCTTCAACATCTTTTATTCTCGAGGCAATGAGCTTGGCAAGCGGAACACCCCTCCTCTGGATACCGATAAGGTAAACATCTTCTACCCCTTTGTTTTTTTCAATAATCTCATGTGCAATCCTTGTCACTGCCCGCATTATTCCTCTTTCATCCATTATTTCCGCCTTATCGATCATTTGCTCCGCCTCCTTTTAGCCTTTCACAGGCAAGTCATTTACCGTTATCTACCTTCTCGGCCCATAGTTTCAAAGCCGAATGCCTGCCGCTTATTATCAAAAAAGCTTCCTACCGTTGGCAGGAAGCATTCTCACATAGGTATACCATGTAACATACGCTATTTTTTCTACCCTTCCAGCCTCACGGGACTAAATTAAAAGGTATATATTCCAAGCTCAATTAATAATATCATATCGTTTTTTCATTGTCTACAGTTTTTTTTCCGATTTTGAAAGTTTGTCAAAACGATGGGTGGACATAGCGCTGTTTAGCGCCAGAGGTACCAGAGGGACGGTACCAGATGCCAGGTTTGCAAAATCATCACCCATCCTTGCAGGAAATTTTCCGGCTATTCAGCACGTAGCTTTTCAACCAGTTCTATAAATTCTTCCGGTGGCTCGGCCACAAATTCCATATATTTTCCGTTGGACGGATGGGCAAAACCCAGGAGCCGTGCATGTAGCGCCTGCCCTTCGAAGCTGTAATTTTTTGCTTTTTTCCCATAGACCGTATCGCCAATCACCGGATAGCCGATGTACGAAAGGTGGACCCTTATCTGGTGCGTCCTGCCGGTTTCAAGTGTAAGTTCCAATAAAGTCGCGGATTTAAAGCGCTCAAGCACGCGAAAATGTGTAATGGCTTTTCGTCCGTTCTTTATATTGACCGACATTTTTTTCCTGTTTACCGGATGCCTTCCGATCGGTGCATCTATCTTGCCCTCGTTTTCAACTATTATGCCGTTGACAGCTGCTACATAAACCCTCTTTATATCATGCTCCTTTAGCTTTTCGGAAAGGATCCTGTGTGCCCTGTTGTTCTTTGCAGCAACCAGCACGCCCGAAGTATACTTGTCTATACGGTGCACGATACCAGGCCTTATGATACCGTTTATATCTGACAGGGAATCCCCGCAATGGTTTAACAGCGCATTTACCAGTGTTTCTGAATAATTCCCCGGGCCGGGATGGACAACCATGCCCCTTGGCTTATTTACAACAATGATATCGTCATCCTCGTAAAGTATTTCAAGAGGGATTTCCTCAGCCCTGGCTTCCAAAACAACAGGTTCCGGTATGGCAGTTTCAATAGCGTCCCCGGCTTTAAGCCTGTATCCAGTTTTTACGTTTTTTCCGCCGACTTTTACCTTGCCGTCGGCAATAAGCTTCTCCACGTATGATCGCGAAAACCTTCCGAGTTTACCTGTAAGCCATACGTCAAGACGTTTCCCGGCGTCTTCTGCGCTTATGCTGAAATATTCGCTATTTTTGCTGCTCATATTCCGCTTCATCCTGTTTTTTCCCCGTTGGTTTTTTATAGATAAACAATATATATATCGCGAGCAATACCGTGCCGCATGTTATGGCAATATCGGCGGCGTTGAAAATCGGGAATTCATATGAACCGATATAAAACAGCAGGAAGTCGGTTACTTCTCCCCACACGATCCTGTCAATATAGTTTCCGACTGCTCCGCCCAATATAAGTGATAATGAAAACCTAAGCGCACGGTTTTTGTTCTTTAGCATGTAATAAACAATGAATGCCACGACTATAGGTATCAGTACCAGGAAAAAATACCGTGCGTTTTGAAGAATTCCCCATGCGGCGCCCGTGTTTTTATGGAGCGTAATGTAAAAGAACCCATCGATGACAGGTATTTTATCACCCAATTCCATGTTTTGTAATATTATATGTTTTGTTACCTGGTCAATTATTGCTACAAGCAATGAAATAATTATCCAACTCATTATTTCCTCTCCTTCTGAAGGCTAATGCAATTCAAGCCTGTTATAACCCCGGCCGCAGGTTTACCCATTTCCTTATCTTGCAACAGTCAAGCCATACGGCAATCAGCCCATTTCAAAAATGCGTATCTTTTGCCTGCTAGTATATTCCGGCTTTGTACCAATAAGCCATGTTGTTGTACCTGTTCCATGTATCGGGGTCCAGCGGACCTCTTAAATTTTTGCCGTAGACCATCGCATCCCTCAGGAAATAGAGCCCTATATAAGGCAGGTCGTTTAGTACTTTTTTCTTTAGTTCCCCGAATATATATTTTTTGCGTTCGATGTCATGTTCCTTGAATAACGCATCTATGTCCGCATCTACCTGTGGGTTGTGATAACCCGACACGTTGTATGCCGTTCCATTCGCGCCTGCCAGGGGCGCCGGAAGGTAACCGTCCGAATAAAGGTATGATATGTCGGGTATCTGCGGTATTCTGCATCCTATAAATGCGATGTCAAATTTTGATGAAGCCAGCCTGTTCATTAGTTCGTTCCATTCCACAGACTTCAATTCAATCTGGATTCCAGCGTTTTTCAACTGTTCGCATATATTTGCCGCTGCGCGTACTCTCAGACTGTTATTTGAGTTGACCAGCAGCTCTGCTTTCAGATATCTTCTCGCGCCGTCTAATACCTTGTAATACCCTTGTGCGCTTTCTTTCCATCCTCCCATCAAGAGCATGTCTCCCGGTGTTTTCGCGTCTTCCGTAAAGACATCGTCTTTCGGGTTAACATAGTCCGCATGTCCCATTTGTCCTGCATCATCATTATCAGGTGTTTCAAGTATCCAACTATCCGGTAATATGGGCAACTCGGCTGCCTCAGCTTCGCCGGGCAGTACTTCAGCGATTAGTTTGTTCCTGTCAATTGCCATATTAATTGCCTTTCTCACGTATTGGTCGGCAAATACACGGTTTTTAAGATTAAAAGCGAGAAACTCAAAGTCCCTCGACGTGTATCTCTTGATGATTGTGTCGGCCCTGCCCATATACATGGACAAATCATCGGCTTCAACGCTTGCTGCGTCTAATTCGCCTGTTTGAAACAGTCCGGTGGCATCATCAGGCCTTTTGAATATATTCACTTTTATTGTCTCGATATACATACCATCTGACGTCTCATCGCCGCTGGTTTTCAATTGCCACCAATCGTTGTTGAGACTTAATAAAATCTCCTTGTTAACGGAATATGAATCAAAACTGTACGGACCGGTTCCTACCGGCTTAAAATCCTTGGATAAAGACAATATGTCCTCCTGAATAAAATGGTGCCTTGGTATTATGGGGAACGTCATTGTCTCGGGTGTGAACGAATTAGGTTTTTTCAGTGCAAACCTGATATTTGACGAATCAATTGCCGTACACGTGGAAATATTGTAAACCAATGGTTTGTAGACGGTTTCCACCTTTGGGTTCATAATGGTTTTAACCGTAAACTCAACGTCATATGCCGTAAATGGTTCTCCGTCCTGCCACTTGATTCCGTCCCTTATATGGAAATCCCAGATTAACCCGTCGGGAGATACAGACCAATTGTCCGAGAGAACCGGCACTGCCCGTTGATTTTTGTCAAGACGTGTCATGCTTTCATATATGAAGCCAAGCACATTCGTTACATACTTGTTTTTCGTAAGTATCGGGTTCAAGCTGTCAGGCGGAGTGGAAAAAAGATTCAGCGTCCCTCCGTGTACAGGCCCTTTATCCATAATATCATAATCTTCTTCATATAATTCGGTTTCGGATCCCGCATCATTTCCGCGCATGGTTTTCGGATACGGCTCCGCTTGGCAAGCTACTGAAAAGATGCAGCAAATTAGCGTTATCGCCAATACTTTGATAACTCTCATTCTGATCTCCTTAAAGCCTTATCTGCATAAATGCCGCAAGACTGCCAGTTTTCCCTTCGTCTCCCCTGTGGGAAAAAAACAAATCCTTACGGCATTTTGTGCAAATTCCGCTATTATGTATATTTTCAGGTGGAATCCCTTTCAGTCGGAGTTCATGTTCTATTATTCCCTTTAAATCTATCTTCCATTTTCCTCCCGGTGTTGGCTTATAAAAAGCGTTATTTTTAAACTTTTTAAAGAAGAGCGAGTACACTTCATCATCAACTTCAAAACAGCAACACCCGATAGACGGTCCGATAACCGCCATTACCCTATTGGCATTAAACCCCGGTATATTTTTCATAATCGATATTGCTTCGGACACGATGTTACCCAGCGTGCCCCTCCACCCGGAATGCACCAGCGATGCTGCCTTTATACCGGGCTCGAAAAGAAAAACCGGAGCACAGTCGGCATGGAAGGTAACCATTGTGACACCGGGCGTTGTGGTAACAAGTCCGTCAACACCATCCAGTACGTCTGAATTGCCTGGAAATCCTTTTCCCCTGTCGCCTTCCCCTACAATACATACCCTGGTCCCGTGAACCTGTCTCGTACAGACAAGGCTGTTAATATCAATACCGGCTGATTTGCAAAACAGCCTGAAATTTTCATAAACATTTTCTATGCTGTCATTACGTGCAAATCCCAGGTTCAAAGCGGCGCATTCGCCGCTGCTGACTCCGCCGAGCCTCGTACTCATGCAATGGACAAGGATATCCCGGTATTCGTCAAGGCAATCAAATTCAACTCGCTTAATCCCATCAACGGTTACAAGGGTAGAACCGTTGCCTATTTTTTCAGCTGATTTCAATTCCAAGTTCCCCCGTTTTTATAAAAGCCGGTGTAAGCAATTTACTAATTCATATTACCATAACCCCACACCATTCTCAATAAGACACATTTCCATGTTTTTGAAAAGCTTTTTAAAACGCCTGCAGGGCATAACGCGGATGAATTGTGCGGATAGGGTGGTTTGAAAAATTTTTTGCAGGAATGGTTGAAGGGTGTTCCGCGTTAAGCCCTGCAAAAATTATATCCCCCGCCCATTTGGGCGGGGGATATATTTTTCGCCTTGATTAAATATAAGGCATAATTATACGGCATGCTTGCACCAGGTCACTTCCTGGGTTCAACAATAAGTTTTATTGCGGTTCTTTCCTCCCCGTCAATTACGATGTCGGTGAACGCCGGAATGCAAATCAATTCGATACCTGAAGGCGCAACAAATCCTCGGGCTATAGCTATTGCCTTTACTGCCTGATTCAATGCGCCGGCTCCAATCGCTTGCATTTCAGCCATCCCTCTTTCTCTTATGACACCTGCAAGAGCGCCTGCTATGGAATTTGGGTTAGACTTTGCTGAGACTTTTAAAACATCCATAAATAATTACCCCCTAAATGCATGCAATAATATACAAATTAATAATATTCTACATTAATATTCATATTCCTCTTTATTTAGTTAATATTTTGTAAAATGGTTACATGCGGCAGATATTTCGCATGCTTCCTTTACCTGTATATTACCTTGTTTATACGCCTTATGGCAAGAGATTTACCTGTATTGTCGTCAATCTCGAGGTGTACGGCGTTAAACTGGACAGGTCCTTTGGCCACTTCAAAACGTACGGGCACCTGGTAGCGGAATTTTTCAATCACAATGTCCTTATCAACGCCGATGACACCTTCACAAGGACCGGTCATACCTACATCAGTGATAAAAGCAGTTCCGCATGGCAGTATCCTTTCATCTGCCGTTTGAACATGCGTATGCGTTCCAAGCACGCAACTTACCCTTCCATCGGCAAACCAGGCCAATGCGCATTTTTCGGATGTAGCCTCTGCATGCATATCAACAATTATTACCCTGACATTCTTCTTAAGATGCTCCAATTCTCTGTCGAGCGCCCTGAATGGACAATCTGCCGGGTCCATATACACTCTTCCGACCAGGTTTATTATTCCCAGCTTGCCGTTTATAATTGTTGAACCTTTTCCAGGCAATTCTTGTGGATAATTTGCCGGGCGAATAATTTTCTCGTCATCGTTAATAAAGCTGTATATTTCCTTCTTCGCCCAGGTATGGTTTCCCATGGTTAAGGCACTAATACCGAAGCTATACAACTCCTTGGCAACCATGCATGTAATTCCTGTGCCTCCTGCGGCATTTTCGCCGTTTGCAATACAATAATCAAAAGGCATTTCTTTTTGTATTTCATTTATACATTCCTTTACGGCTTTACGTCCGGGATTCCCTACTATATCGCCTATGAACAATACGTTCAAAATATATTCCTCCATATTTTGATGTTACTTCTCTATGATTCACTCTGATAATTTTACTATAACATATTACAGCTAAGCTGCAAGCCCTGTAATCAGCCAAATAACCGGCAAGTACACAAAAAGCGTGCAATGCACGCTTTTTGTAGAAGGCTCAAAGCCTTTCGCCGATGCTATTTTGCGTATTCTATTGCCCGTGTTTCCCTGATTACATTAACTTTAATCTGTCCGGGATACTCGAGTTCATCTTGAATCTTTTTGACTATTTCCCTTGCTTTCAGAACCATTTCTTCATCCGAAACATCTTCAGGCTTGACAATTATTCTTATTTCCCTGCCTGCCTGTATTGCAAAGCACTTGTCTACGCCCGGGAAAGAATTGGCAATTTCTTCAAGCTTTTCAATCCTTTTAATATAAGATTCAAGGGTTTCTCTCCTGGCACCGGGCCTTGCGGCCGATATCGAATCGGCTGCCTGCACGAGTACTGCTACTATTGATTTCGGCTCGGCATCTCCGTGATGCGACAGAATGGCCTTTACAACGTCGCTGCTTTCTTTGTATTTCTTGGCAAGATCGGCTCCTATCGTTACATGGGAACCTTCAACCTCGTGATCGACAGCTTTTCCTATATCATGTAACAAGCCGGCTCTTTTCGCGAGCATAACATCCGCTCCGAGCTCGGCTGCCATAATACCTGCAAGTTTTGACACTTCTATCGAGTGATTCAGAACATTCTGGCCGTAGCTGGTTCTGAACCTGAGTTTTCCAAGCAGTTTGACGATTTCAGGATGCAATCCGTGGACTCCTGTTTCAAAAGTAGCACGGTCGCCTTCCTGGCGGATGGTATTATCCACTTCTTTCCTGGCCTTTTCTACCATCTCTTCGATCCTTGCCGGATGAATCCTGCCGTCAAGTATCAATTTTTCAAGTGCTATCCTCGCAATTTCTCTTCTTATGGGATCAAATCCTGAAAGAATAACAGCTTCAGGAGTGTCGTCAATAATAAGGTCAATCCCGGTGAGTGTTTCAAGTGTCCTGATATTCCTGCCTTCACGGCCTATTATACGACCTTTCATCTCGTCGTTAGGCAGCGGCACCACGGATACTGTCGTTTCGGAAACATGATCGGCGGCACATTTTTGTATTGCAGTAGAAATAATTTCTCTTGCTTTCATGTCGGCCTCTTCCTTGGCCTTTGCTTCCAGATCCTTTACTAGTACTGATAGTTCGTGTTTTACCTCATCCTCTACGTTCCTGATGAGGTACTGTTTTGCTTCATCTACGGATAATCCCGAGATTCTTTCCAATTCCTCCAGTTGCTTTTTTTGAAGTTCCGCAACCTTTTCCTGCATTGCCTGAACTTCTTTGGTCTTTTTGTTAAGCATATCATCTTTCTGCTCCAGGGATTCCACTTTTCTGTCAAGAGCTTCTTCTTTCTGAACAAGTCTTCTTTCCTGACGTAATATCTCATTCCTTCGCTCTTTGATTTCCCTGTCCAGTTCGATCCTGCTCCTGTGAATCTCTTCTTTCGCTTCAAGAAGAGCTTCCCTTTTCTTGCTTTCTGCAACCTTCAGGGCTTCATTTACAATTTTTGCGGATTCCTGCTCCGCACTTCCAATTACGGCTTCCGCATCAATCTTTCTGCGGTTATATCCCATACGGAACGATATAAACGAAGCAATCAATGCTCCAATTACAAGACCAATCAATATTCCTATAGCCCATTCTAAAATGATACACACCTCCCTATATTCAGTTTTCAATGGACATCCCGGCCAGGCCGGTTTACTACAGTGTCTTGATTACCTTAACCAAGTATTATTCACAAGAAATACAGATTAATTGTAAACTTTTTTAATTTTTATGTCAAGAAAAACAACGCCTATCCGGTCAGGACGTAGATTGCAAGTTTAATTGCCTTACATTTTTTAACATAACCTTGTTTTAAGCAACCATCACCTTAGCCATCATGTTTGCAGTTTGATAACCAAATATTCTTCCAGGGTAATTATTCATCCAGCGCTCTATCCTTTGTATTTCTCTATGTGTGAGCTTACCTATGTCTGTCCCTTTTGGAATAAATCGTCGAATAAGTTTATTGGCATTTTCATTCGAACCACGCTCCCATGAACTGTAAGGATGAGCATAATACAGCTTGAATCTTTTCTTATCAGGGTCAAGGGCAGATGTCTCCAACACTATACTGTCTAAAAATTCGGGGCTCTCATTTAGGTGTTTAAAGCTTCTTTGCTTCGTGGTATTATTAAGTTGACTCATTTCGGACCCTCCTATGTTTTTGGTTTGGTCACTTAAAACATTATCAGAAGTTCCGACTTGAGTCACTATTTTTTCTTCAGTTTGGGCAATTAATTTTACAACTTACCTAAAATTTTTTGTGAGGACGTGCAGGCATGGCGCAAATTGGACACCTTGTGAAGGAATAGATGCAGGGTGTTATTTTCCGGTGAAGCTTGAACGCGGAATCCTTCTTGTATTAATTTGGCATGCGAGATATAATAATCGTCGGGTGATGTTGATATGGTAAAAAGAGCAAATGATATGATTAAGGAATTAAGGCATGAGATGCGCGGCGGTAAAGGAAACGTTGAATTGCTGCATATTTTCAAGCAGGATGAGATGACCGGGAAAGCAAGGCTGTTTGCCAGGATTACGCTGAACCCCGGATGCTCGATAGGAATGCACAAGCATGAAAATGAAGAAGAAATCTTCTATGTGTTAAGCGGAAAAGGCACTCTTAACGATAATGGGAATATAACGGAATTATCACCGGGAGATGCTTCCCTCACGGGAAACGGAAGCTCGCATTCCATTGAGAATAACGGCAGCGAGCCTTTGGTGTTTATTGCGGCTATATTGCAGTTTTAATGCTTACGGACCTGGCATTACTCTTCCGGCTCTTCACTTAGCAGCTTTTTATCCTCTTCGGTAAGCTTTAGCTTTTCGAAGAGGTCCGGGCGCTTGGCTTTCGTGCGCTTCAACGACTGAAGCCTTCTCCATTTTTCGATGTTAGCATGATGTCCTGACAACAGCACGTCAGGCACTTTTCTTCCCAAAAAATCGTATGGCCTGGTGTATTGCGGGTATTCAAGGACACCATCTTTATGGGATTCTTCCTTATAAGACCCGCAGTTTGACAAAACACCAGGAATTGCTCTGCTGACCACGTCTATAAGTACCATTGCCGGAAGTTCTCCGCCTGTCAGAACAAAGTCGCCTATGGATATCTCATCATCAACAAGTTCTTCCAGAACTCTTTCGTCAACGCCTTCATAATGACCGCATAAAATTACAATATGCTTGAATGTCGACAATTTTTCGGCCAGTTCCTGGGTCAGTAGCCTGCCCTGTGGGCTCATATAAATAAAGTGCGGCTTGTAATCAAGCTTCCCCGCTATGGCCATGTATGAGTCGTAAATGGGCTGAGCCATCATAACAAGGCCACTGCCTCCGCCATACGGGTAATCGTCTGTTTTTTTATGTTTATCCCTGGAATAATCACGGATGTTGTGAGTATTGACCGTTATTATTCCACTTTCCCGGGCGCGTCCGATTATACTGGTGCCAAGCACGGCATCGAACATCTCAGGAAAAATAGTCAGTATGTCAAACCTCATCATCCAACAATCCTTTCGGAACCGTCACTTCCATCCTGCGCTCATCGAGCAAAACCTTTTGCACAACGCTTTTTAATGCCGGAAGCAGCAATTCTTTACCTGTTTCATTTTTTATGACGTAAACGTCGTTGCTTCCGGTCCTGAGTACATCGGTGATACGGCCTAAATGATTACCGTCCTTATCCGATACGTCGCATCCGATGATATCACAGATAAAATAAGTATCCTCGGGAAGCTTTACAGCGTTTTCCCTGTCCACGGCAACATAGCAGTTCCTGTAGACTGACGCCTCGTCCATCGAATCGATGTCGGAGAATTTAATGATAATATGGCTCTTTGCATGTTTGACATGCTGTACGTCATGCTTCGTATAAACGCCGTCTTTTTCTATATATGCCCATTTAAGCTGGTTAAAACGGCCAGGATCATCCGTCAGTGGAATCAATTTCATTTCTCCCCGAATGCCGTGCGTATTTACAATTTTTCCTACCTGTAAGTACTTATACATTCCACATCACCAGGAACCATGCCGGCACGGTGGATCCTCAGTAGAAGGCGTTCTTTTACGAGCCTCTACTGGACGATTTCCACCGCGACCCTGACATTTTCCTTAATAGCCGCTGCTTTTACAACAGTCCTTATAGCCTTGGCTATCCTGCCCTGTTTTCCGATCACCTTTCCCATATCTTCCTTGGCTACCTTCAACTCGAGAATAACGGTGTTGCCTTCATCAACCTCATTGACAACCACTTCATCCGGGTAATCAACAAGCGATCTCGCGATAGCTTCGAGAAGTTCTTTCATCCTTTGGCCACCTCCCGTGATAAAGCCGGAGAAAACGAGGCGCCATGCCGTTACTGGATAATGCCCGCTTTTTTCATCAGCGACCTAACCGTCTCAGTAGGCTGTGCGCCGTTTTTTATCCATTTCATTGCTTTTTCATTATCAATCTTAAATTCTGTGGGATTGGACGTCGGGTTATAAGTGCCAATTTCTTCAATAAACCTTCCGTCGCGCGGAAACCTTGAATCCGCTACAACAATCCTGTAATGCGGGTTCTTTTTCGCCCCGATCCTTTTAAGCCTTATTCTTACAGCCATGGATCTCACCTCCTTTCAATACTTTGAATATCTAGAACGGCAATCTAAACCTGCCCATGCCTTTACTTCCTTTTCTGCCTGCGCCGGACATCATTTTAAAAAGCTTTTTCATTTCTTCGAATTGCTTCAAAAGGCTGTTCACTTCCTGTATCGTGGTCCCGCTGCCCGAAGCTATCCTTCTGCGCCTGCTGGCGTTTATAATGGAAGGATCGTTTCTTTCCTGCGGCGTCATAGACATTATTATTGCCTCAACGCGCCTGATTCTTTTCTCGTCAACATCAATATTTTTCATAATCTTGGGATTCATGCCGGGAAGCATCCCAAGCACCTGGTTCAGGGGGCCCATTTTTTTTACCTGCTGCATCTGGTCAAGAAAATCATCCAGTGTAAACTGCTGAGTCCTGAGCTTTTTCTCCATTTCAAGCGCCTTTTTTTCGTCGAAAGCTTCCTGCGCTTTTTCAATCAGGCTCAGCACATCTCCCATTCCCAGGATTCTCGAGGCCATCCGGTCCGGGTAAAACGGTTCCAGGTCATTCAGCTTTTCTCCCGTCCCGGCAAACTTGACAGGTTTTCCCGTAACCGCCTTGGCAGATAATGCCGCGCCACCCCTCGTATCGCTATCCAGCTTGGTCAGTATCAAACCATCCACCCCAAGTTTTTGGTCGAAGCTTTCCGCAACATTAACCGCATCCTGACCGGTCATCGAATCAATAACCAGCAATATTTCAGTCGGGCGTACCGAAAGTTTTATCTGGTTGAGCTCTTCCATCAGCTCTTCATCAATATGGAGCCTGCCGGCAGTATCGATTATTACCGTATCAAACAGCTTTGCCCTGGCATGCTCCACCGCCTTTTTTGCAATATTAACAGGGTCGCTGCTCTCTTCGGAGGAGAATACGGGAATTCCCAGCTGGTTTCCAACAACCTGCAGTTGCTTCACCGCTGCCGGCCGGTAAACATCACAAGCGACAAGCAACGGATTTCTGCCCTGCTTTCTCAGATATGAAGCCAGCTTGCCTGATGTGGTTGTTTTACCGGAGCCCTGGAGGCCGACCATCATATAAATTGACGGAGGCGTACTGGCAAAGGCAATCTTGGATGGCTTTTCTCCCATCAGGTTGACCAATTCTTCATGAACTATCTTTATTACCTGCTGTCCAGGGGTGAGGCTTTCCAGGACATCCTGGCCAACTGCCCGCTCCGAGACCTTGCTTACGAAATCCTTAACAACCCTGTAGTTTACATCGGCTTCAAGCAGGGCAAGCCTTATTTCACGCATCATGTCTTTAACGTCCTTATCCGTTACCCTGCCCTTGCCCCTGAACTTTCTTACCGTTTCCTGGAGCTTTTCGGACAGGCCTTCAAAAAGAGCCATAATTTAATCCTCCATCATGCTTTTTACTTTTTGCTTTGCCCTATCCAGGATTACACGGTCATGAGCATGCAATAAAGATATATCCACATTTTCAAGCAGCCTCAGGATTTCTGAGGCTTTTTCCCTCTGCTCGATAAACCGGCTTACCAGGCCGAGCTTATTCTCCATCTCAAACAATGCCGACTTACCCCGCCTGATATTGTCATAGACGCCCTGCCTGCTTATCTTCAACGCCTCGGCTATCTCTCCCAGCGAATAATCGCTGTTGTAATAGAGGTCAAGGGCTTCATACTGCCTTTTGGTTATCAGCTGCCCGTAAAAATCGAGCAACATGCTCATTCTATACGTTTCATCCATAATAGTCCGAGCCCGGAACTAATACTTCAATGTAAAGTATTTTAGCTTTACACTCAATTGTACGATTCGGTTTTAATTTGTAAGGGCATTGTGTCTTTTATAAATTGATCAAAAGGAGATGGGATTGATACTCATGTCTCAAGAAAGTGTTAGATGCTGTCCCCATGTCCCATGTCACATATAAGTGCGTCAAGATATGCACAGTCGCACCCATGCCGGATGCGGCTTACAGATGAAATTAGAATCGCATTGCAGGTAATGCGCGGCGGAGTTGCATCCGATGTCAATGCGCCATGTAATGATGGGAGTCATGACCTGTCCCCCGCATGGAACCTGTTGTCATGGGCAATGCCTGACCCCCTGTCCCATCGGGTGTGGGTCAGGGCATATGATCAGCCGGCCATCACCTATCATTATCTTCACGAAAAAAGCGCCTCTACAAATTCCCTTGGATCGAAAGGCTGCAGGTCGTCCATCTGCTCCCCGACGCCGATCAATTTCACCGGGATGTTCAGCTCGGATCCAATCGCTAATGACGATCCCGCCCTTAGCCGTCCCGTCAAGCTTGGTCAGCACAATGCCGGTAGACATCCGCGACCTCGCTGAATGTTTTCGCCTGGGAAATGGCATTCTGGCCCGTCGTGGCATCAAGCACCAGCAGGTTCTCGCGCGTTGCCCCGGGCAGCTCCCTGTCGATTATCCGGGTCATTTTGCGCAGTTCTTCCATCAAGTTCTTCCTGGTGTGAAGCCTGCCTGCGGTATCGCATAGCACAACGTCGGCTCCGCGTGCCTTTGCGGCCTGTATGGCGTCATAAACAACGGCCCCGGGGTCCGCCCCCTCCTGGATGCTTGATTAAATCCACGCCGGCTCTTTCAGCCCATATCTCCAAGTTGATCTATGGCCGCTGCCCTGAAAGTATCTGCCGCTGCAAGTATTACCCTCTTTCCGTTGCTTCTGAGCATATTGGCTATTTTGCCGATAGAGGTCGTCTTCCCGACCCCGTTTACTCCGGTCACCAGTGATAACGGCCGGGGACGGTTCAATATCGAGCATCGGGCGTATTTTCGCCCACCAACTCTGCCAGCGTATCTTTCAAAACGGGCTTTGATTTTTTGCGGGTCCGTGATTTTAGCTTCCTTTGTTCTTTCTCTTCTTAAGTCTTCGATTATGCGAAGCGTGGCGTCTATACGCCTATATCGGCGGTAACCAGCGATCTCCTCAAGCTCTTCGAACAGCTCGTCGTCGACCTTGCCGAATGATACGAGGACCTGGTCGATTTTTTCCGTTATACCTCTCCGTGTTTTAGAAAGACCTTCTCTTCAGCCTGTCAAAAAATCCCATCTAGCCCACCTTTTCTCCCATTTTCATTGAAATGATTTTCGATATGCCGTGCTCCTGCATGGTTACGCCGTACAGCGTATCGGCGCCCTCCATGGTTCCTCTCCTGTGAGTTACAACTATAAATTGCGTCTTGCCCGAGTAGCGCCTGAGATACTCTATGAACCTGTATACATTGGCTTCATCGAGCGTAGATTCAATTTCATCCAGTATACAAAAAGGCGTAGGCTTCAGCTTCAATATTGCGAATAGCAGCGCGATTGCGGTAAGTGCGCGTTCTCCGCCTGATAACAGCAGCATGTGCTGCAGTTTTTTGCCCGGAGGCTGCGCATGTATTTCTATCCCGCTTTCAAGTACATTTTCCTCGTCCTCCAATGCCAGATACGCCTTTCCGCCGTTGAAAAGCTCCTTGAAAACTTCATTGAAATTTTCGTTAATCAGTTTAAACTGGTTTATAAATTGCTTTTTCATTACTGATGTCATTTCCTGTATTACGCGAAGCAGTTTTTCCCTTGCCTGCTCCATGTCGTTTCTTTGATTTATCATGAAATCATAACGTTCCTTGGTCTTGACATATTCATCTATTGAAATAACGTTTACCGGGCCCAATTCTTTTATCTCGCTGCGAAGTTCCGTAATTCTCTTATTGGCCTGCGTAATACTGCCAATATTTTTCTTAAGTTCCAAAGCGGAAGCGTATGTCAACTCATACTCGTTCCAGATCCTGTCCTTAAGGGAGTCCATTTCAGCTTCCAGCTTTGCCTTTCTTACTTCCACCTTTGCATATTCTTCCTGGAGAAGGATGTATATTTTTATTGGTTTCATTTATTCCTGTTGACGGTATCATAAAGTTCTTCCTCAAGAGTCTTTCGCTCCTCGGAGAGCCTGTCGATCTCGAACGTCTTGCCGGACTTCTCCTCGTCGTACTCTTTTGATTTGCATGATTCAGGCCTTCGTTCAGCTCGGCAAGGTTTCTGATTTCATGCTGGCATTTTATTTTTTCGTTTTCTTTCTTTCTCAATGCTTTTTTTAATGGCTTCTCTTTCCGATTCGAGCTGTTCGTAGTTCTCCCTTATGCTTTCCATGCTCTCCGTAATAGAGTTGACCGAGATTTTGTAATCGGTGATAACCGAATGCAATTCATCGCGCACGGACTGGTCCGCTTTATGCTTGCTCACTGTGTTTTTCAACAAGCTCCCTGGCCTCGTTCATTTCTTGCTCTATCTCCTCGAGCTCCCGCATGTATTTCTCCATTTCACGGGTGTTTTCGGCTGCCTGCCTCTCAAGCTGCTCCTTTTCCTCCCGGAGCATATCTGTCCTGGCTGTCAGTTTTTTTGTATTTTCTTCGATTTGGGCAAGATGGCTTTCATCCCTGATTTTCTCCAAGCTCGAGGTTTTTTATGTCTTTTTCAAGTGATTCGATTTCGGATTCAATCCCGGCGACTTCCTCCGACAAGTCGCGGTCGATATCGCCGTCAATCGTCTTTTCCGAATGGTTTAGCTCCTTAAGCTCCTTCTCCAGTTCCTCTATTTCCCTGGTACGGCTCAAGATGCCTGATGCCTTGTTTTTCAAGACTTCCTCCTGATATGGATCCTCCCGTATTCAAAAGGTCGCCGTCAAGGTGTTACGATCCTGAAAGGAATAGCCAAAGGAACGCGCCATGGCTATTGCGTTATCCAGGTTGTCCACTACGGCAACCCTTCCTAAAAGGCTGTTTATTATACCGTTATATTGGGGTTCGAATGATACAAACTCCGAGGCGATGCCCAGGAAACCCCTTGTGTTTTCTGACCCGTTCAAGAACGGTGCTGTCCAGTGATTTCCCTTGTACAGCTGAACTGACAGGTAAAAATGTTGCGCGTCCAAGCTTCTTTTCCTTAAGGTATTCTATCGCCTTCTGGGCATCTTTCTCATTACGGGTGACGATATTCTGAAGAGCGTCCGACCTAAGCGTCATTTCTATGGCGGTTTCATATCTCTCTTTCCGGCTTTATCAACTGTGCCAGCGCTCCGTGGATGCCCTCTCCAAGCTCCCGGGATTCGCGGCATGCCTTGAGCACTTCCCTTACACTCCTGTTGTAGCCTTCAAGATTCTTTTCCATTTCAGAAAGCGCTCCTGAGCCTGGACGATTTATATTGGATGTCTGATTTCAGCTTTGCTTGTCTTGTTTTCAAATCCTTCAGCGTTATATCGCATTTATCCCGCTTGGCTGAAAGGCTTCGCATTGTTTTCCGTCCGCCCGGCTATCTCTTTTGAAGCGCGTGCTTTATGCTTTCTTCCAAATCCTCTTTTTTCACTTTTTCACGGTCTTTTTCGAGTATTAACTCGTATATTTCCTTATCGATACTCTGTTGACGCTTGCGAATATTTTCAATATGAGTTCTGATATGTTGCCGATCTGCTATCTTTTTATCGGACTGAATGTCCATTTTATGCAATAATGCCGGATTTGAGCGTCCTCTATGTGCCTTTCGCTCTCATCAAGCGTTTTTAGCAATTCTTCCATCTGCTTTTCATATTCTTTTAGCTTTGACCCGTAAACAGTCAGCTGATTTTCAAGGTGCTTGAGCCTGTCCTGTTTGCCGGCCCCCGACAGTTCAAGTTCGGAAAGTTTCTGTCTAAGCTCGTCTTTCTCAGTGTCAAGTCTTTTTATATTTTGCTGGTTGTTGATAATCTTTTCATTATTCAGCTTGATTTCCGAAGCGCACTGTTCAAGACCGCTTTCCAGTTCGTAAAACTGACGTCGCGCTGTCTCTGTCCTTTCTTCAATTGTTTTCAGGTACAAAGTCTTTTCCTTATTGGCGCTTGTAATCTCTTCAAGTTTTTTTTCTTCAGTTTCAATATGGTTTTTAAGCGTTTTATACTGCTCGTCAAGGTTATCAAGCTTATTCCGGGATTTCTCAATGCTATCTAGAAAAAGGTTAATATCAAGCTCTTTTAGTTCTTCTCTCAATGCAAGGTACCTGCGCGCAGTTTCGGACTGCTCCTTCAAAGGCCCAAGCTGGGTTTCGAGTTCTATTATTATATCGTTTATGCGTTCAAGATTCTGCCTTGTAAGCTCCAGCTTCTTTTCCGCCTCTTGCTTTCGGGACTTGTACTTCATGATGCCCGATGCTTCTTCAAATATATGCCTTCTTTCCTCGGAACGGCTGCTTAAAATGTCATCCACTCTTCCCTGGCCTATAACGGAATAACCGTCCTTTCCTATGCCGGTATCCATTAGCAGTTCCGTAATATCCTTTAACCTGCAAGGAGTTTTATTGATAAGATACTCGCTTTCACCTGAACGGTAAACCCTCCGGGTTATGGTTACTTCCGAGTATTCAATGGGAAGGGTCATATCCGTGTTATCTATCGTGATGGATACTTCTGCAAACCCCACCGGTTTCCTGTGTTCGGTCCCGGCAAATATAACATCCTCCATTTTGTTGCCGCGTAGCGTTTTTACGCTTTGCTCGCCCAGGACCCATCTTATGGCGTCTGCTATATTACTTTTCCCGCTGCCGTTTGGACCGACCACGGCGGTTATGCCCTGGCTGAATTCGAGATCTATCTTTTCAACAAAGGATTTGAAGCCTTGCATTTCAAGACGTTTTAGGTACAAATGAAACCCTCCGTTTGCCATAAATGCATTTCCATTTTAACACAAATGGAGATATGCAACAATATTGTGCGCTCTTTATTTGGAAGCACCATAAGAAATTGAGTCATGTTCTCCATACTTACATTAGCTTTTCAGGCGTGCTCTTAATCTTGTCAATGGCAACCTTGGCGGCGTTCTGTTCCGCCTCCTTTTTGCTGTGCCCCTCTCCCATGCCAAGCACTTTATTTCCGACAGAAACCTGTACCACGTAAGTCTTGTTATGGTCCGGACCGGTTTCTTTAACAACCTTATATTTAATGTTTTGTTCGCCACGCTTCTGGACCAATTCCTGGAACTGGGTTTTATAATCCACAAAAGCCGCATTCATGCGAAAATCACTTAGTATATCATTCATTATGTTCAGCAGGAAACTGCTTGCTTCCTTCAGCCCCCCGTCAAGGTATATGGCACCGATTAGGGCTTCAAAAGCATCCGAGAGGATGGAAGGACGGTTTCTGCCGCCGCTGTTCTCCTCGCCTCTGCCAAGGAAGAGGTAATCTCCAAGCATTATGTTCTTTGCACATTTTACAAGTGAGGCCTCGCAAACAATAGAAGCACGGGTTTTTGTCATTTCCCCCTCGGGCAAATCCGGATAATGAACGTAAATGTATTCGCTTGTTATGATGTTGAGCACCGCATCGCCGAGAAATTCAAGCCTTTCATTACTTTTTAGCCCGTCATGCTTTTTCTCGTTTGCATAGGAACTATGTGTCAGCGCCATCAGCAATTTGGTCTTGTCCTTGAACGTATAGTTTATTTTGCTCTCAAGTTCGTTAATTCTTTCAAGGCTGTCCGTTACCAAATCCTTAATCATTTTTTCCTCCTGTAATTCATGTAGATACCGTTGCATTATATAAACTGAAAGGCGGGCGACATAAACGATCCCGCCTCGTGTATAAAATTATTGCCCAGGTTCACCCAGTGCAATTATTCGCAGTATTTTTTAAATACCAACGCCGCATTATGGCCTCCAAACCCCAGAGCATTTGATAATGCGTACTTGATGTCGGCAGACCTGCCTTTATTTGGGACATAGTCAAGATCGCATTCCGGGTCAGGGTTATGTAGATTGATAGTCGGCGGCAGAAAACCGTCTTTCAGCGACATTATCGAAATTATTGCCTCTACGGCTCCTGCTGCCCCCAGCAAATGCCCGGTCATCGACTTGGTCGAGCTCACAGCCAATTTATATGCGTGATCGCCGAACACCTTCTTTATTACTTTTGTCTCGTTTGGATCGTTAAGCGGGGTCGAAGTTCCGTGTGCGTTAATATATCCAATGTCTTCCGGTTTTATGCCGGCGTCTTTTATTGCAAAAAGCATTGAATTAACCCCGGCTGTGCCTGACGGATCAGGCGCAGTGATGTGATAGGCGTCACAAGTACATCCATAGCCGACGATTTCACCTAATATTGCCGCGCCTCTTTTTCTTGCATGCCCAAGTTCCTCCAGGACGAGTATCCCCGAACCCTCGCCCATGATAAACCCGTCCCTGTTCCTGTCAAAAGGCCTGCAGGCAGTTTTGGGGTCTGGGTTGGTCGACAGGGCCTTATTGGAGCAAAAACCTGCGAAAGACAACGGAGTAATCGCCGATTCCGCGCCCCCTGCAACCATTATATCCGCATCTCCGCGCTGGATTACCTTGAACGCATCGCCTATCGCGTTATTCGCTGAAGCACATGCTGTTATGACGCATTCGTTAAAACCCTGCAGATTGTATTCCATGGCAATCCTTCCTGCAGCCATGTTTGCTATCATTGATGGAATAAAGAACGGACTTATTCTCCCCGGTCCTTTGGAAATCAACACACTGTGTTGCTCCTCAAGGGTTTGTATTCCTCCAATTCCCGAGGCAACGATAACTCCCGCCCTGAAGCTGTCTTCCTCTTCTATTTTCAAGCCTGACATCTCCATGGCCATTTTAGCGGCAGCCAACGCATACTGGGTAAAGGTATCCATCCTTTTAGCTTCTTTTCTATCTATAAAAGCGGTAGGCTCAAAGTTTTTAATTTCAGCTGCCACTTTTGCATCAAAACTTGACGTATCGAACTTTGTTACAAGGCTGATTCCCGACTTGCCCTCTTTTATAGCATTCCAAAAACAGTCAAGACCAAGGCCGAGTGAGTGTACCACACCCATGCCGGTAACAACAACTCGTTTTTTCATTACAATCCTCCTGGCAATTTACTTTTACCTTATAAAAAAAGTCCCTTTTACGGGACTTTTTTTACGAGTTATTTTTTATATATTCCACTGCATCTGCCACCGTAGTAATCTTTTCTGCTTCGCTGTCGGGAATTTCAATATCAAATTCCTCTTCGAGAGCCATGATCAACTCAACAATATCAAGAGAATCCGCACCCAAGTCTTCGATGAAGGAAGATTCCATCTGCACATCGTCGTCTTCAACGCCAAGCTGATCGATAATTATTTTTTTTATTCTATCAAATTCGGAAACCATATGTTCACCTCCTCCCAAAGGGGGTAGTTTTAATTTATAATTCCCTGCAAAAGTTTTGCCCATAAACGTGTTTCTATGTACAATGCGTTAAGAAAGCTTTTACAGGCAAACTTTCACATAAGATATTATTACATAACAAGACCGCCGTCAATATCTATTACCTGCCCTGTAATGTACGACGCATCGTCGGAAGCAAGAAACGCAACTGCATTTGCCACGTCTTCAGGCGTCCCGAACCTGCCGAGCGGAATGTTTTGCAGGTAGCTATTTCTCACTTCTTCGGGCAGTATATCAGTCATATGGCTTTTTATTATACCCGGTGCAACGGCATTACAGGTAATTCCCCTGGACGCAAATTCTTTTGCGGTAGTTTTAGTCAGGCCGATCAACCCCGCCTTGGATGATGAATAATTAGCCTGCCCCTGGTTGCCATACCTGCCGGCGACCGATGCTATGTTCACAATCCTTCCATATTTTTGCCTAATCATTTGTTTAACGGCAAACTTTGTGCATAGGAAAGCACCCTTGAGGTTGATATCCAATACCATGTCCCAATCTTCTTCGCTCATCAGCGCCATTGGTTTATCCCTGGTTATTCCTGCGTTATTCACAAGTATGTCGACACTGCCGAAGGCCTTAACGGCTGCAGAAACCATGGATTTAACATCTTCGGAATTCCTGACATCTCCTTTTGCTACAATGATATTAAATCCTGCCTCTTTAAATTCTTTCGCGGTATCGTCAATCGCTTCAGAGGAATTGATATCGTTTAGTACTATATTGGCGCCAAGTGATGCCAGTTTCATTGCGACGGCCTTTCCCAGCCCTCTTGCCGATCCGGTGACAATAGCGGTCTTACCTCCCATCAGCATCTGCCCACTATCTCCTTCCATGTATTAGTAATATATTCATATATATAAATGTTTTATATATAAATGCTTCTTAATATTATTCTATGTAATTTCACGAAGAGTTCTTTCAAGCGATTCAATATCTTCTACATTAAAAATCCTGGCCCCCTTGCAAATCTTTCTGACGAATCCGCTTAAAACCTTGCCCGGGCCAATTTCAACAAAAGTGTCGACGCCATGGTTAAGCATGAAGCGAATAGAATCTTCCCACAGTACCGGGCTATAGACCTGTTTTGCCAGGGTATCCTTTATGTCATCCGTTGATTCCACTACACTGGCGGTAACATTTGAAACCAAAGGCACTCTAAAATCCGCAAACATGACATTTTCCAGTTCCTTTTCAAGCCGTTCTCCTGCCGGTTTAAGCAAGCTGCAATGAAACGGTGCGCTGACGGAAAGCAATACGGCTCTTTTGGCGCCTTTCATCAGGCAAAGCTCCATTGCCTTTTCAACCGCCCTGATCTCGCCGGAAATGGATATCTGCCCGGGACAGTTGAAATTAACAGGTTCTACCGTGCCGTGCCCGGAAGCATTTTTGCAGCATTCCTTCACGTCATCCGCGGACAAGCCGATGACGGCTGCCATTGTTCCGGCTCCAAGCGGGACTGTTTCCTGGATATATTGACCTCTTTTCCTTACAAGGTATACGGCGGTTTTAAAATCCATCGTTCCGGATGCCACATGGGCAGAATACTCCCCAAGGCTGAAACCTGCCGTAATATCAGGCTTTACGCCATTCTCTTCAAGAGGCATCATGCAAGCTATGCTGGTTGTGACTATGGCAGGCTGTGTGTTTTCCGTAATTTTCAGGTCAGCATCTCCACCTTCAAATACCAGCTTCTTCATGTCAATACCAAGCGACTCCGACGCCTGGTCGAAAATATCTGATGCAGTCTTAAATTCCGAGGCTATTTGTTTTCCCATGCCGGCATATTGCGCTCCCTGGCCGGGAAAAAGAAATGCGATTTTCCCCATAGTATTCCTCCTTCAACCGGATTACTTACTCCACCTGACAAGCGCTGAACCCCATGTCAATCCGCCGCCGAAACCCACCAGCACCAGGTTGTCTCCTTTTTCAAGGCAATTGTTTCTGTAGGCGCAATCCATTGCAACGGGTATTGACGCTGATGACATGTTGCCGTATTTTTTAATAGTCGTGTAGATTTTTTCGAGAGAAACCCCGAGTTTCTTTGCAGCACTGTCGATAATCCTGAAATTCGCCTGGTGAGGTATGAAGTATTTGACTTCATCCGGTGTGATGCCTGCATCTTCAATTGCTTTCTCCGCTGCAACCGGCATTATGTTTACCGCAAATTTGAATACTTCCTTTCCGTCCTGCCATAAAGCTTTCTTATATTCATATTTTTCTCTTCTTTCCATATCGATATCCGACATATACAGGCATGGAATAGTAATGTTATCGCCATCGGTACCGTCCGCGCCAAGATATGTGGACAAAATCCCATATCCTTCTTCCACCCTGCCCAGCACAACAGCGCCTGCTCCGTCTCCGAAAAGTACACAATTATTTCTGTCTGTCCAGTCCACGCATTTTGACATTGCTTCACTGCCTACAAGAAGCACGTTTTTATAATAGCCAGTCTCTATAAACTGCTTGGCTATAGTCAATCCGTAGATAAAGCCCGAACAGGCGGCAGCAACATCAAAGGCTGCGGCATTTGTGGCTCCCGTTTCCTTTTGAATAACGCATGAAGTTGTAGGTGTAAGGTAATCAGGAGTTGATGTTGATACAATAATAAGATCAATTTCATCGGAACTGATACCTGCATCTGAAATGGCTTGTTTTGCGGCCTGTACAGCCATCAGGCTTACAGGTTCGTCTTTCTGCAATATTCTTCGCTCGGATATCCCCGTCCTTTTTACTATCCATTCGTCAGAAGTGTCGACTAATCTTTCAAGGTCTGAGTTGGTCAAAATCCCTTCTGGGACGTAGCTTCCTATACCTAAAATTCCAACGCTTCCGTTCGCGCTTTTCAACTTCCCAAGCCTCCATTTTCTCTACACAGTCTCTAATTTCGTCAAACACGCTGCTGCTGGCAAGATTGAAAGCCTTTAATATGACGTTTTTGATTGTCTTGTCATTTGAGTTCCCGTGACTCTTTATAACGATACCGTTTACTCCAAGTATCGGGGCGCCCCCATCCTCCGAAGGATCGACCATCTTTTTAAAAGCTTTCATATCCTTCATAACAAACAGCGTGGATATTTTTGAAAATATGGTCCTCTTAAACATTCCCTTGATAACACCTGTGAAAAATGAACCGGTACCTTCAAGGAATTTAAGGATAACATTTCCGACATATCCGTCACATACGGCTACGTCTACATTGCCAAGCGGAATATCCTTGCCTTCAATGTTGCCGACAAAATTCAAATCAGTAGACTTCAACAACTCGTATGCTTGTTTTAATATTTCGGTACCTTTTTTAGCCTCGGTACCCATGTTGACAAGGCCAACTTTCGGGGTTTGCTTGTTGTACAGGCTTTTTACATAATAAGAGCCGAATATCCCGAATTGTGCATAATTTATCGGCCTGCACGTAGTATTAAGCCCGGCGTCAATGAGAAGGCATTTGCCTGACTTCGTCGGTATCGACGCTCCCAGCGCGGGCCTGTCGACACCTTTAAGTCTTCCAAGTATCAATAGTGCGCCGGTGAGCAGTGCTCCCGTATTGCCGGCAGATACAAACACGTCTCCCTTCTTCTCTTTCAACATATTGAAGCCTACCACCATTGATGAGTTCTTCTTGCTTTTAATTGCTCGGGTCGGTGTGTCTTCGTTGGTTATTACTTCTTTTGCATGAATTACTTCGATCCTCGGGCTTTTAAAATTCCTTGATTTAAGGATTTTATTTATCTTTTCGCTGTCGCCTATCAAGACCAGATCGAAACCTTCCTGGGCCTTAACCGCATCAATGCTTCCGTTTACGATAGCGTCGGGCGCATAATCGCCGCCCATGGCATCAACTAGTATTTTCAAACCATTTCACTCCCGGAATAAATCTGTATATATTTCCAGATTAACTGATATAATTAAGATACTATTTTCCCTGTTGCATTTCAAGTGAAACAAGGATGAATTTCCCCCGGAAAACTTCCACCTGCTTTTCATATATCTTTACCCATACAATGTGGTTAGGTCCCCTCACCTTTCTTACTTCGGCCTTTGCTACAAGCCTGCTGCCCGCATAAACAGGTATTTTATACTTGATATTGGCCACACCTACAAGCGCCACCTGCGCATCGATTACTGCAATCGCAAGAGATTCCGCAAGAGAATAAATAAAATGCCCCCTTATAATTTTAGTTTTTTCAAATGCCATCGATTCTTCCGTTTCCAGAAGTGAAACCGCATATTTGCCCAGGTCGAGATCAATCAATTCACCGACGATTTCTTTGCTCTGAAGCGACTTTACCTTTCTGTAATTGAGCTCCGCAACACTTCTTATCCTTTCTCTCAATTCCGGTATGCCCATTTCAAGCCTATCAAGCCTAATGGTCGGCACGCTCACCGAAAACATCTCGGATAACTCCTCATCGGTCAGAAAAGGATCCTCCCTGATTTTATCAGATAATATCTGCTGCCTCTCCTTTTTCAAAAGTGATGACCTTCCCATTTTTTCACCACCAGTGTGTTTTCTTTATATAATTATTACCTGATACTATATCCTAATAATATTAGTATATTATAAATTTTAAAAGTATGCAATATTTTCCGAAGAATTATTTAAAAAATGACGGTATAAGCGGCAGAATCGGCTGACAGGGCGGCTTGCAATCCAGAGGCCAGAAGCCGGAGGCCGGAAGTTGGGCTGCCTCGTCTATTCGATCTGCAAGCGTGATGTAACAAATTAAAAGCGTACGGTCACCCGTACGCCCGTTCATGCTTTAGACCCTGCTTACTTATCTATATTAATGACATGCAGATTCTTTTTAATATAATCGTACAGCGAATAAATTGTAACCAAAACGGCCAAAAACATGGCGTAATCATCAAACGGGAAGTCGGTGAACTTGCTGAGCGGAAAGTTGTCTAGAAGGGCGGCGGTGATGGCAATATCCTGGAGAAGCGTCTTAAGCTTTCCCAAGGTTGCTTGCGGCAATGACCACGCCTTCGCCTGCCGCTACAAGCCTCAAGCCCGTAACAATAAACTCGCGCGAAATGATAAGCATTGCAGCCCATCCGTTGATATCCCCGCTTTGAACCAGCGCGAGCAATGCCGCGGTTACAAGAAGCTTGTCTGCGATGGGATCGAGAAACTTGCCAAAACGGGTTACCTGTTTTCTTTTCCTCGCGATATAACCGTCTACCGCGTCTGTACTTGACGCTATTACGAATATGCCCGCGGCGATATATCTTCCGTAAGCCGATAAAAAGTGATTCACCGCTATCAGCTGAGCACGCGCGAAGCCCAGGAATTCAAGGTTAATAACGGATTCAGGAATCGGAATAATAAATATCATAAGAATTGGTACAACGAGTATCCTGGAAAGTGTAAGCTTGTTAGGAAGATTCATATTGTGCCTCTCCTATTAAATCATATTCTTCGCTGCAAAGTATTTTAACATTGACCATCTGGCAGATGTTTAACGGTTCCCTGCTGGTAAAATAAACAAGACCGTCTATTTCAGGAGCTTCCGCATAACTTCTGCCATAATAAAAAATACCGTCTTCGGCTACGCCTTCCACCAGCACTTTTTCAACCTTGCCCACCCTGCGTGCATTTAGCTCGGCTGATATCTGCTGCTGAAGCTTCATCAACCTGTCATACCGGTACTTTTTAATTCTTTCCGGCACCTGCCCGCTCATACCGAACGAAGGGGTGCCTTCTTCTCTAGAATACATAAATATACCTAGCCTGTCAAACCTATATTTTCGTACGAATTCCAGCAGGATTTCAAAATCCTTTTTCGTTTCACCCGGAAAACCAACTAATAAAGTCGTCCTCAAAACAATACCGGGAACCAAACTACGCAGTTTATCCAATAAACCGCGAATATCCGAGCTGGCTCCCCTTCTCCCCATTCTCTTCAGTACATTATCACTTGCGTGCTGAATGGGAATGTCGAGATACTTCAGTACTTTTTCGTTTCCGGCAATTTCGGCAATCAGCTCATCATCAATTTGATCCGGATAACAGTATAAAAGGCGTATCCATTCTATACCTTCTATTTTGCCAATCTCGCGCAACAATTCAACAAGCGCTCTCCTGCCGTATATATCCATGCCATATTTTGTCGTATCCTGCGCTACAAGTATTAGTTCTTTTATGCCGGATGACGCGAGTTTCTCTGCTTCCCCCAGTATTGCATCCATTTCCCTGCTCCTGTAGCGTCCCCTGAGAGACGGAATAACGCAATAAGTGCAGCAATTATCGCAGCCCTCGGCTATTTTTAAATAAGCATACCCTTTTCCCGTTGAAATAACCCTTTCACCTTCAAGAAAAGCTGCTCCGTCAGGATTCCCGCAAAGCAACAGGCGCTTTCCATCATATGCCGTGTTGATTGCAGACACAATTTCGCCAAGGCTTCCCGTGCCGATTACAGCGTCAACCTCCGGGATTTCATCAAGTATTTCTTCGCGGTACATCTGCGCCAGGCAACCTGTGACGATCAACAGCTCGCACTTGTTTTTCTTATGCATGGCCATCCGGATAATTGTATTGATGGATTCCTGCTTTGCGCTCTCAATAAAGCCGCATGTATTAATAATGATAATTTGTGCTTCACTGCTATCGCTTACAATATCAAAGCCTTCATTTTTCAGCATTCCAAGCATCAGCTCGCTGTCAACAAGGTTTTTAGGACATCCAAGCGAGACAAGCCCGACTTTTTTTCTCAATTATACAACTCCTATTCTTTTTCCTGGGAATATTTTAATCAAATCATGCTGCGGATATGGCATTAAACCTCATCCTGACCGTCAGCGTCTTCGGCCATGTCACGGAGAACTTCATTTATCGTACTAATTGAGAAACCCCTGTACATCAAAAATGACCTGGCTTTTTTCTGTATTTTTTCGTCATTAATGTCATATTTCCCATATTTGCGCTTCAAAAGACTTTTAGCAACCGTAAAATCGTCAACTTTCCAATCCTTAAGCACCTCATCCGCAATATCTTCCGAAATGCCTCTCAAAAGCAGTTGCCTTTTCATCAGTTTTCTCGACAGCGGCTTTAGCTTGCTCCTGTCATAAATGTACTTCTGAGCGTAAAGCGTGTCGTTGATATATCCAATGGCCTTCAGCTCATTAACGACCTTTTCGGTACATTCATTATCATACCCGATTTCATGAAGCTTATCCCGCACTTCCTTCTCCGTACGAAGTCTCATGGTCAGGAACCTGACTGCCCTGGCTTTTGCCTCGAGGAAATTCAGCGTGTTTTTGACATAATCAACTGTTTCCTCGGAAATGTCCATACCCTCGTAAAGATTCAAGGACAAAAAATTGCTTTCGGAAATAGTGAAAGCGAATTTTCCGTCAGTATAAACGGATAACATATCCTTGTTTTTCCTGTTTTTTTCGATTAATGTTATTTTCAAATCATACACCACCCCCGGTATTAAGGCCGGCATTGGGAAATGTTATTTGCCAGGTGCTTCCTCATCGTTTTTTTCATCGATGCCAGCGCCCATGCTATTCACAAACGCCTGGTTAAAATTTTCCCTGATTTTATTTTCTATCTCTGCGGTTATCTCGGGATTCTCCCTGAGAAACTGCTTGGCATTTTCCCTGCCCTGTCCGATCCTCTGGTCATTATACGAAAACCACGATCCGCTTTTGTTTACGATATCAAGGCTGACGGCGACATCAAGGATACTTCCTTCCTTAGATATCCCTACCCCGTAGATAATATCGAATTCCGCCTCTTTGAACGGAGGTGCCACCTTGTTTTTAACAACTTTGACCCTGGTCCTGCTTCCAATGACTTCTGTTCCTTGCTTCAGTGTCTCTATCCTTCGAACGTCCAGCCGCACCGATGAATAGAATTTAAGAGCCCTTCCGCCGGGCGTAACTTCAGGATTTCCAAACATTATACCGACCTTTTCCCTTAACTGGTTTATAAATATAGCGGTTGTTTTCGACTTGCTTATGACGCCTGCAAGCTTCCTTAATGCCTGCGACATCAACCTTGCCTGAAGGCCTACATGGGTATCTCCCATCTCGCCGTCTATTTCGGCTTTCGGTACCAGCGCGGCAACCGAATCGACGACTATTACGTCAATCGCACCGCTGCGCACAAGGGCTTCCGCTATTTCAAGGGCCTGCTCGCCTGTGTCCGGCTGGGATACGATAAGATTGTCGATGTCAACGCCTATCTTTTTTGCATAGATGGGGTCAAGCGCGTGCTCAGCGTCAATAAACGCAGCGTCCCCGCCTGCTTTCTGCGCTTCCGCTATGATCTGCAGTGCAACCGTTGTCTTGCCTGAAGATTCGGGTCCAAAGATTTCCACTATCCTTCCCCTCGGGACTCCACCCACTCCAAGCGCAATGTCAAGTCCAATGGCACCCGTGGGTATCGACTCCACGTTCATGTTTATATTTTCTCCCAGCTTCATGACAGCGCCCTTGCCAAACTGTTTCTCTATCTGGCTAAGCGCCATTTCCAACGCCTTTCTCTTATCCATCATTTCGAGCAGACCTCCTTATTTTGTCTCGAACACTTGTTCTGAACAAATTATATATCACTTCTACAAAAGAGTCAATAATAAAATTACATTAATTTACATTCAGATCTCCCGCTTCATCGTTAAAAGGTATCTTCTAAGCATATCAAATGCATTCAGGCAGGTTACATTTCTGATCCTGTTCCTGTTGCCCCATAATTCAAGCTTCCTGGCTTCAGTGCCTCCCTTATGGGCCAGCGCGACAAATACAAGGCCTACGGGCTTTTCCGCGGTTCCGCCGCCTGGGCCGGCAATTCCCGTTATGGAAATACCTATATCCGATGAAGATACTTTTCTTACGCCTTCCGCCATCTCCTTCGCAGTTTGTTCACTTACGGCGCCATACCTTTCAAGGGTTTCCTGCCTTACACCAAGTTCCTCGGTCTTGGAACGGTTGCTGTATGTCACTATCGCCCTGTCAAACGCTGCCGATATGCCGGGGATATCAGTAAGCCTGGAGGAAAAAAGTCCCCCTGTGCATGACTCAGCTACAGACAGTGTCAAACCGCTCTCCATGAGCAGCTTTGCAGCGACTTCATCAAGGCTTCTGTTATCACGGCTGTAGACCTTGTCACCCAGCCTGCGGCATATTTCATTTTCAACCGGTGTAATCAAATCCTCCGTTGTGCCGTTCTTTTCATACCTGGCCGTGATTCTCAGCGTAACTTCCCCTTCTCTGGCATAGGGCGCGATCGTGGGATTAGTCTGACCTTCTATAATGTCCATTAGCATCTCTTCCACGGCGGATTCGCCAATTCCAAATATCCTGATAAATCTCGATTCCAGCCTGAATTCGGATCGTTCGGCAAAATAAGGGATCACGCTTTCTTCGAACATTGGCTTCATTTCGGACGGAGGGCCCGGCAACATAACTATAATCTTACCGTCGTTCTCAATAATACAGCCCGGCGCAGTACCGTTCCTGTTCCTTATAGGGATGCATCCCTCCGGCAAATATGCTTGCTTTATATTGTTAGGAGGCATTGCTCGCGAACGCTTCCTATAATATTCTTTTATTGTATCAAAGGTTTCCTGGTCCAGGACAAGCTTCCTGTTTACAACCGACGCGACGGTTTCCTTTGTCAAATCGTCCTTCGTAGGTCCCAGGCCGCCGGTTATTATTATCACATCGGATCTTGACATGGCAAGATCCAGGCATTGTCTGAGTCTGTCGGGATTGTCACCGACAACATCGTGATAATATACCCCGATGCCCGCATCGGGCAATCTCGAGGATATGTACTGGGCATTGGTGTTGGTTATTTGTCCCATAAGCAGTTCCGTTCCGACTGCAAGTATTTCCGCTTTCACCTGTCTCATCTCCCAACCTGTCAAATAAGGCATTTCAGGCCGTAATCATTATACCGCCAAGGTTATATTCACATACATTACATTATATCAAAAATGAATAAAAAAAGACGACAACCGGACAAAAAAGTCTACTTCTAATAACATCCGGCAGAATATAAAATTAAACTATAAAACAAACTGAGAGGTGCCAGATAATGAAAGATTCCGCCAGGATCCTGAAAGACATAATAAACAATGTTGAGAACGTCATTGTCGGGAAACGCCATGCCATAGAGCTTGCCGTGATAACACTCATATGTTCGGGCCACGTCTTGATCGAGGATGTGCCGGGCGTTGGCAAAACCAGCCTGGTCTCAGCGCTGGCAAAATCTATAAACGCTTCTTTCAGAAGGATACAGTTTACGCCTGACATACTGCCGTCCGACATAACCGGGTTTTCCGTTTACAACCAGAAAACATGCGACTTTGAATACCGCCCCGGCGCGGTTATGAGCCAGATCATACTGGCCGACGAAATCAACAGGACAACCCCTAAAACGCAGGCCAGCCTTCTTGAGGTCATGGAGGAATACCAGGTGACCGTCGACGGCGTTACATATAAAGTTCCCAGGCCCTTTATGGTGCTTGCAACCCAGAACCCGGTCGAATACCTCGGCACCTATCCTTTGCCGGAAGCCCAGATAGACCGTTTTTTCATGAAAATCTCCATAGGTTATCCTTCAAATGCCGAGGAAAGCTATATACTTTCCAGGTTCCAGCTTTCCGATCCGCTGAAAAATTTGCTTCCCGTTGCCGAAAGCAGCGATATACTTGCATTGCATGAAGAAATAAAAAATGTGCATGTTGATAAAACACTTAATAACTATATAGTTGAAATTGTCTCCCAGACCAGGAAGCATCCCGATGTTATACTGGGTTCGAGTCCAAGGGGTTCCCTGTCCCTGTTTCGCGCTTCGCAGGCTTGGGCTTATTACAACGGAAGGGATTATGTCCTGCCGGATGATATCAAGAAAATGGTTTTCCCGGTTCTCTCCCACAGGCTGATATTGAAGCAGGAAGCCAAGCTGAAAAAGGTCAGTCCGGATGAAATACTGAACTCAATAGTAGGAAGGATTAATGTTCCGGTGGTGAGTTAGCATGAGAAAAAGCAGGAGTACTATATATTTGCCTTTTCATGTCCGCATTGACATTTTCGTACTTCCATGGCGGGAAAATGCCGTATATGCTGCTGTATACCGTATTAATGCTGCCGCTTGTATCATTGGTATACTCCCTTGTGATTCTTGTTGCGTTTCAAATACGGGCAGGAACTGGATAAAAAGTTTGTTACGAAAGGTGATAAGGTAAATTTCATTTTCAGTATTAATAATGAAGATTTTTTCATATATCCATACATGGCGGTATCGTTTTATGGTGCGAAAACAATATTTGAAAACCAGTTCCAGGTAAGAAAATTCTCATTGCATCCTTTTTCCAGCAGGAATTATGCCTTTGAACTTCAATGCAATTACAGGGGAAGCTATGAGATCGGAATAAATTCAATTGAAATAGAAGACTTTTTCGGGCTTGTTTAAATTCAGGTACAACATTTTTGAGCCGAAAAACGTGACGGTCTATCCAAGAATAGTCTACCTGGAAAAGTTCCGGCTAAAAACCGATTTCATGTCGGAAACGCATTCGCTCCTGAATTCAACAGATGAAGATATGACTACGGTCAGCGACGTAAGGAAATATGAATACGGCGACGGGCTCAAAAGAGTTCACTGGAAGCTCACTGCAAAGACAGGCGAAATAATGGTCAAGAAATTTCAAAGCACATCGCAAACCAATGTGCTGATGCTGCTTGATTTGCAAAAAAACCCTTACTCTTTCGCCGAAAACATCGTGCTTGAAGACAGTGTCATCGAATCCGGCGGTAGCTGTTTTATATTATTGCCTTAACAAATGGATACCGGTAAACCTGGTATATTACAATGAAAAACTGTACAGCATCCATGCAAAAACCATTTATTGTTCAATGAAATATTTGAATTGCTGGCAAAGGTCAAATTCAACGAATCAGTGCCTGTAAAAGACCTGCTGGAAATCTACACAAATAATATATTAAAAAAAACCAACATACTGATATTTACGTCAAACCTGGATTACGAGCTTTACGACCAGGTTTATAAAACCGCCAATTCAGGCTATGACGTCGGCATAATCTATACATCTCCGGAAAAATTGACCGGTGTAAAAAACCCGGAAGTTGAGAACATTTTAACCTATTTGCCTGAAATAGGGGTCGATGTCTACAGGATCGACATTGGAGACGATATAAAAAAGGTTCTTGAATGCCGTAAATAGGAGGTAAATATGAAAGTCAGGCAAATACCTTGTAAAATACCCGACATATTGCTTGCCAAGCTGGTAGCGTTCAGCCTTGTCTATGCCTTTGAATCCGCACTGCTGCTGAAAAGTTCCCTGTCTTATATGATTCTTTGTATTTGTATTTGCGTTATAATGCTTTTTATAATGTTCTTCAACAGAATAACCACGGTCGCGTCGTTTTCATTAATTGGCATAGCGGTGTTGACTTTTACCGTATACATGCTTTTTAGATACGGTTTCGATAGAATTTGGAATTCCTGGATGATTATTTCTACTGGCTTGGTCAGTATATGATGTATCATGATCTCCCCAACCCGGTTTTCACTGATTACCATCATAGCGTTATGCATTGCGGTATCGGTTTTTTCATATTGCTTCATTGTCAAAACATTTAATTTTTTTATAGTATTAATATCCGGAATGGCCGTTTTCGTTGTACAATGGTCATATCAACTGGCAAACAGCTTGACGCCGTTTTACCTGTTCCTGGCTGCAATACTTATTGCATATCTCAAGCATATATATAATATAAAATCTTCCGGAGAACCGAACGAATACGCCGGAAATATCCAGATGGCTGTCTGGAGCCTGCCTGTCTGCATGATTATTGTCGCCCTTTCTTTATCCATCAAGGCAAGCGATATGCCAATTCAATGGGAATGGCTCGATAAAAAGATAAATTACGCATACAATTACCTCGTTAAAAATTTTGATTATGAATCCTTTGATTATTTTTCCCTGTCGGCATCCTCCGGATTTGGGGACAAGAATGACGTGCTTGGCGGAAGGGTCAGGCTTGACAGGACAAGTGTGCTTTATGTGGCCACCGGCAAAAGGATATATTTAAAAGGCGCGTCCAGGGATGAATATACCGGGATAAACTGGACCGGCGGAATACCGGACTTTATTCCTGTAGATAACGACTATAGCGAAATTTACGGTGATTTCCGGAAATGACCCATGGTATGAAAATACTTGCAGGTGATGACGAGTTTCCTTGAGAATATTTCGAACCCAATCTTGTCACTGTCACTTTTCTTAATTTATGGACAAAATCGTTATTCATTCCTCCCGGAACTTATGAATTCAACCCGGCTTCCGGCAAATATTCCGGGTTTATTAGCGACACCGGCGATCTTTCTTCGGGGAAAAGCCTGTCCAAAGGCTTTAGATATACGCTGAACATGTATTGTCCAAAACTGGGAGACGAAGAGTTTGAAGATTTGCTGCGCAAAAGCAAAAGAGGACTTTACAAGGAATATCTTGATCAAATTGACAGTATCATCATCCGAAACAGCGGACACATTATGACGAATCACGAAGCTAACGAAAAAAGCGGCAAATTTATGAAAGGTACCTCAAATTGCCGGAGAACCTGCCGCAGAGGGTAAAAGACCTGTCACTGTCTCTTACCTCGTCAAAAGAAAATAATTATGATAAAGCCAAGGCTATCGAGCAATACCTTGCTTCAAACTATCCATACAATCTTGATGTGCGTTCAACTCCCAGGAACAGGGACTTTGTCGATTATTTCCTTTTTGACCTGAAAGAAGGATATTGCTCATACTATGCATCGGCAATGGCAATTCTTGCGAGATGCGCAGGGTTGCCCGCAAGGTATGTCGAAGGTTACATGCTTCCTCCCGAACCTCTTGAAGACGACAGGACAGCCTTTATTATTACGAATATGCAGGCACACGCCTGGGTGGAAATCTATTTCGAAGGATATGGGTGGCTGCCGTTTGAACCGACGTCGCCGTTCAGGTCAAGATTCTACGAAACCTTCTCATGGGGCGTAATTTAAGCAGCTTTTATGATCACGGAATATTACGACTACATGGAGATGATGATGCATGTATGCCGGCCAAGAAGAAGACTACTCTGATCTTGATGGCATAACGGCTAAAGACAGGACCCCCCGATCATATTCCCGGCAATAATAGGTGCCGGTTCATATTCATGTTGCTGTTCCTTGTATTGATGCTGGCAAACTTAATCAAGAACAGACTCCGCCTGTACAAGCTGCTTAACATGCCTGTAAAGGAATGCATAATAAAGCTTTACGAGTACTACGTGAAAGTGCTTGGACTTTCACGGGCACAGGTATTTGCCCGCCGAAACCCCGTTCCAGTTTTCCGAAAAAATAGACTCGCGGATATACTTCGGGCCGGTACGGTTCAAGGCAATAACGGATGTTTTCGTTAAAGCCACGGTATAGCCATCACGAGTCCCCGGAAAGCGAAAAGCGGCTAATCGGCGAGCTTCTACCCGGATTTCCACAAGGCCGTGAAAGCCGAAATGGGGAAACTTAAGTATTTTGCAGCATGAAATATATCTTTGGCAGGTTCTAGTCAAAAAACCGCAGCCATTTTCACTTAATATATGCAGCAACGCAGCCTGGCCACTGACCCCAGTTCTGCGGGCCTCTGGTCCTCTGATTTCCGGACTTCGGCCTCCGATCCCCGACCTCCGGCTTCCGACTTCCGGCTTTCAGCCCTGACCTCTGACCTCCAGCTCCTGGCTTCCGGCTTACGTCTTCCTGTCTCTAAAGCCCGTATACCTCATCCGGCGAAAGGACGCTGATATTTCCTGCTTTCAAGCATTCAACGGCCCCGGCCTGGTTATCCACCTTCAATATAACCAGCGCCTCATCTCTCCTTTTGCTTACGAAAGCATACATGTATTCTATACCTATATTCTTCTGCCCAAGAATAGCAAGCGCCTTGGCCAGGCCGCCGGGCTTATCCTCGCACTCCTACCGCGATCACGCTCGTCGCGCTCACGGTAAAACCGCTGCTTTTCAACACATCTAAAGCCTTTTCAGGATTATTGACAATAAGCCGCAGTATCCCGAAATCCGTGGTGTCCGCAATCGATAAAGCGCTGATGTTGATGTCGTTGTCGCCAAGTATCCTTGTTACTTCAGCAAGCCTTCCCGATTTGTTCTCGAGAAATATGGATATCTGTTTTACAAACATGGCATATGCCTCCCCATAAATATTCTCAATGTACAGGCTCAGAATAATTTTCGTTTGTCGACAACTCTTTTGGCTTTTCCCTCGCTTCTCTCTATGGATTTCGGTTCCGTAAGCTTTACAGTGACGCTTATCCCGAGTGTATTCTCGATTTCCCGCCTGATTTTTCTCTCGATTTCCTCGATTCTCTTAACCTCGTCGGAAAACATGTCCTGGGTCATTTCTACCCAGACTTCAAGGACATCAAGGTTCCCTATCCTGTCTACGATTATTTTGTAATGGGGAGAAGTTTCTCCCATTTCCAGCAGTACGCTTTCAATCTGGGACGGAAATACGTTTACTCCCCTTATTATCAGCATATCGTCGGTGCGTCCGGTTACCTTGCTCATCCTTACCAGGGTCCTGCCGCATTCGCACCTGTCATATTCAAGTGATGAAATGTCCCTCGTCCTGTAACGTATCAAGGGGAGCCCTTGTTTTGTTATGGTAGTGAAAACGAGTTCGCCTTTTGAACCGGGCGGTAACACTTCAAGCGTCTCAGGATCGATTATTTCAGGTATAAAGTGATCCTCCTGGATATGTAAGCCGCATTTGCACGGGCACTCGGTCGCAACGCCCGGGCCGATGATTTCGCTAAGACCGTAAATATCAATCGCAAGTATTTGCAGCCTTTTTTCTATTTCCTCCCTCATGCTTGTCGTCCACGGCTCAGCGCCGAACACTCCTGCTTCAAGCCTTAGCTGTTCAGGCTTCATCCCGGCTTCCTCAAGTTCTTCCGCCAGGTACAATGCATATGACGGCGTGCATGCCAGCAAAGTCGTTCCAAAATCCTTCATGATCTGCATCTGACGTTTTGTATTTCCGCCGGATACCGGAATAACTGAAGATCCTATTCTTTCAGCACCGTAATGAGCCCCCAGACCGCCGGTAAAGAGGCCGTACCCGTATGCTACCTGGATGACGGAATTCTTTGTAGCCCCGGCGCTGACAAGGGTCCGTGCCATAACTTCCGCCCAGGTATCTATATCTTTCCTGGTATAACCCACCACAGTCTGCTTTCCGGTTGTCCCGGATGATGCGTGTATTCTTATGATCTCACTAAGAGGAACGGCAAACATGCCGTATGGATAAGTATCTCTCAAATCCTGCTTGCAGGTAAACGGCAGCTTTGACAAATCCTCTGTACCTTTTATATCTCCAGGTTCAAGGCCAATTTCCTGCATTTTTGCCCTATAATGGGGAACATTGTGATAGATGTTTTTTACGAGCTTTACAAGCCTTTTACTTTGCAGCTTTTGCATTTCCTCCCTGGGCATGCATTCGCGCGACTTGTTCCAGTACAACAAAAAAACCCCTCCTTAAACTAATGAACGCCCGTATATCCTGCCCCCCAGGATAACTTTCAGGGATTACGGGCCCTTGCCCGCCCCACGCAAAAGCAAACAGGCTGTAAATAATTAAAATATATTATATTATATTAAATCAATTATCACAACATTGGTATCCCGTATTAAAAGCTTTAATATTTTCATCAAGAAACTTTTGCGGAACAACCTCCCTAACTGCGTTTTGCCAGATATCACTGCTTATATCCGTAATCCTTGCAAGAAGCCCTATAAGGACTACATTTACAGTTTTTATATTGCCGCATTTCTCAGCTATTTCAAGCGCATTTACCGTCCTTAAGCGGATACCGCTTTCATTAAGCCGCTCGATAATATCCTCAGGATATTTTGACTTTCCTGTGATGACCGGCATGGGATCGATTTCCTGGTCGTTCATGATAAGTGAACCGCCTTTTTTAAGATAACCGATCCATCTTAATGCTTCCAGCTTTTCGAAAGCAAGTATGATATCCGCTTCACCCTTTTCTATAATCGGAGAATATACTTTATCCCCCAGCTTTACATAGGTAACGACACTGCCGCCCCTCTGCGACATGCCGTGGACTTCCGAAACCTTAACATCATACCCGCATTTTTCGGCCACGTTTCCGATAAGCTTGCTGGCCAGCAGTGTCCCCTGACCTCCAACACCTACGATCATTATATTCAAACTATTCATTTTTTTCCCCCATCTTCTCAATCGCACTAAAGGCGCATACCTCTTGGCACAGGCTGCATCCGACACACAGGGTTTCGTTTATCACTATGCTGTCTCCTTTGTCCACTATTGCCGGGCATCCAAGCTTAAGGCAGCTCCTGCATTTTTTACATTTTTCGTTTATTTTAAGCGGTCCGGCGTACTTTGTACCCTTAAGAAGCACGCACGGCCTTTGTGAAATAATAACTGAAGGCTCATCTGCCAGTATTTCCTCTCTTACCGCTTTTTCAAATTCTTTCAGGTTGAAAGGGTCAACCACCCTTACACGTTCTACTCCAACCGCCCTGGCAAGCAATACCAGGTCAACCTGTTTTGTGGGCTCGCCTTTTATGGTAATGCCGGTCGCCGGGTTGTGCTGATGCCCGGTCATGCCCGTAGTTGAGTTGTCAAGGATAATCACCGTCGTACAGCCCTTGTTGTAAACAACATCAATCAGTCCGGTAATGCCGGAGTGTACGAAAGTAGAATCGCCCAGCACTGCCACCGTTTTTTTGCCAAACTCCCTTCCCCTGGCTTTTTCCATTCCATGTGCCATACCGATGCTTGCCCCCATGCATATGCATGTATCCATCGATTCCATCGGGGGAAGGGCCCCCAGCGTATAGCAGCCGATATCGCCGGTAACATTCAGCCTAAGCTTCTTCAATGCATAGAATACTCCCCTGTGAGGACATCCGGGACACAAGACCGGAGGCCTGGCCGGCGGCTCATTGCCAACTTCATAGGGCGTACCGGACGTTATCCCGAATACTTTCTCTTTCAAAAGCGTGGCAGAATATTCCCCGGTAACAGGTAAAAGATCCTTGCCTTTTACTTTTATCCCCAGTTTTTTTACCTGGTCTTCAATGAATGGATCAAGCTCTTCTATTACGTAAAGTGAAGAAACTTTTTCGGCGAATTCGGCTATCATTTTATCAGGCAGCGGGTAAACCATTCCAAGTTTCAAGTAAGATACGTCTCCAAAGGCTTCCCTCGCATACTGGTATGATATGCCCGACGTAATAACGCCGATTTTCCTGTCGCCCCATTCGATCCTGTTAAGCTTTGTCTTTTCGGCAAGGTCTTTTAATGCTTCCATCCGCTTTTCAACTTCAATATGCCTTCTCCTGGCCATGGCAGGCATCATTACATATTTACCGGGTTCCTTTACATATGGTTTTAAACCTTTGCCCTGCCTTTCTCCCGTTTCGACCATGCTGCGGGAATGGGCAACACGCGTCGTGAGTCTTATAATGACCGGGCAGTTGTATTTTTCACTTATTTCAAATGCCTGCTTGACATAATCACTGCATTCCTGGCTGTCGGAAGGCTCAAGCATCGGCACTTTTGAAGAACGTGCGTAAGCTCTTGAATCCTGTTCATTTTGAGAACTATGCATCCCTGGGTCGTCAGCGACCACTATCACCAGGCCGCCGTTGATGCCGGTGTACGAAACCGTAAACAACGGATCCGCAGCCACATTGAGCCCGACGTGCTTCATGGAGCAAATCGAACGCGCGCCGCCAACAGCAGCCCCTATGGCTACTTCAAGCGCAACCTTTTCGTTTGGCGACCATTCGCAGTAGACCTCATCATATTTTGCAAGATTTTCAGTAATCTCTGTACTGGGTGTGCCCGGGTATGCGGAAGCAACCGTTACGCCTGCTTCAAAAGCTCCCCTGGCGACAGCTTCATTGCCTAACATCAGTTTTTTCATAGTTACTCCTTACGTATTGCATAATTTAGCATATTTTTTTCCGCATAATTAACCTCGTTATATTTTAAACCGTTTACGGCATTTTGTAAACAAATTGATTCGTACAAAACGCTTGCCTTTAAGCCACGGATGGCTAATGACAAGCGGCCGCACCGAAATGAAACACACATTACGGATGCTATTTAATAACCTCAAGGATGTATTGCTCAAATTTCTTAAGTTTTTCTAAAAGCGCGTCTACTTCTATATCTCTCTTGTCCTTCTTGAGATCGTCCCTGATAATGGCCGACGCCTCATCGAGCTCCTCCTTTAACTTATCAAGCATATGAACAACTTCAAGACGCTTGAAGCCGTACACTCTCTCCTTCTTGTCGATGAACGACGTGATTCTTTCCACTCCCGACACGCCGGATTTAGACAGAATAAAAGCATCGCCGCGATCAGGCACAATAGTCGCAATATTCAATTCCTCGTTGATTGTCCTGGAGAATTCATAAATTGCTTCTTCTTCGCCGTGGACAATAAATATATTCAGCGGTTTGTACCTGAAATTGCCGATCCAGCTGAGTAACCCGTCCCTGTCGGCATGGCCGGAAAATCCTTCTATCATCTCTATTCTGGCATTTACCGTTATCTCTTCGCCAAAAATCCTTACTTTGTCCGCACCGTCCACAAGCCTTCTTCCAAGTGTGCCCGCGGCCTGGTACCCGACAAACACGACGGATGATTCGCTCCTCCACAGGTTATGCTTGAGGTGGTGCTTTATCCTGCCTGCTTCACACATGCCGCTTGCGGAAATAATTATCTTGCTGTCCTTATCTTCGTTCAGGGCTTTGGACTCTTCTGCAGATCGTGTAAAATGAAGCCCGGGAAAATCAAGCGGATTGTCACCGTTTTCTATATAAGCGCGCGCCTCCTCATCATAGCAATCCAGGTTGTTTCTGAAAACCTGGGTTGCCGAGATAGCCAGCGGGCTGTCCACGTATACCGGGATTTCCAGCAATCTGTTTAAATTATTCCCGTATTTTTCACGCTGTTTGAACAATTCGTAAAGAATATCCTGGGTACGGCCGACCGCAAAAGACGGTATTATGATATTGCCGCCCTTTTCCACCGTCGAATTGATTATTTCCACAAACCTTTCTATTTTGTTTTCGACGTTCATATGCGTCCTGTTGCCATAAGTTGATTCTATAAAAAGGTAATCGGCGCTCTCTATAATATCCGGGTCCCTCAATATGGGCATATTCCTGTTTCCCAGGTCTCCGGCAAACACGATTTTGATTTCTTCGCCCTTTTCCTTAATCCAGACCTCGACTATCGATGAGCCCAGCATATGGCCGGCATCGTTGAAGCGTACCCTGACATGGCTGTTGATGCAGATTTCCTCGTAATAACGCACGCTGTGAAAAGAGTTTAATGCAATCAAGCGCGTCCTGCGCCGTATACAAAGGCTTTACCGGGGGCAGACCCGCCCTTTTGCGCTTCCGGTTGACCCATTCGTTTTCAAACTCCTGGATATGCCCGCTGTCGGGCAGCATGATGGAACACAGCTCAGCTGTCGCTTTTGTGGCATATATCGGTCCCTTGAACCCGTCGTTGTAAAGCTTTGGTATGCGGCCGCTATGGTCTATGTGCGCATGTGTCAGCAGCATGAAGTCAAGTTCGGCAGGGTTGAACGGAAACGGCTCATAGTTTATGGATTCATCGACGCTGCTGCCCTGGAACATTCCGCAATCAACAATAAAACGGCATGAACTTCGTTTCTATATAAAAGCATGATCCCGTAACGGTTTTTGCAGCGCCCAAAAATGATATTTTCATATGTGCACCTCACAAAAATCAATTAGTATATATTCAAATTTTTCAATAAGCTCTTTACGTTATTCGACATACCAAATGCAATTTCCTTTAAAAAACAATTCCGTTTTGAGTATTCTATTTTTCCATGCTTTAAGGCCAGCTTGTTTACAATCTTTTTAAAAGCGTTGCCGCGTTCTTCAAAGTTTTTGAACATATCAAAGCTCGCGCTGGCCGGGGACAGCAGGATAATATCATTTTCCCGCGCATTTTCATAAGCCTTCCTTACGGCTTCTTCAAGCGACGAGCAATGAATTACCGGTATGTCTTTGCCCCTGCCGGTCCTTTCAACTTCGTCAGCCAGCGCTTTTTCTATCTTGCCCGCGGTCTGGCCTATCAAAACAAGGCATTTCACCCTGGAAGCCAGTGTTTCACCCATTTCATCATATGGTATATGCTTGTCGTATCCGCCGGCAATCAGGATTACCTTTTTACTGAACGAATTAATAGTGGCAATTGTACGGGTCGGGCTTGACCCTATCGAATCGTTGTAAAAGCTTATGCCGTTTATGTCCCGGACATGCTCATTCCTATGCTCCACGCCGGTGAAAGAGGACGCGACCTCCTTTATATCGGACGGCTCAACAAAATCAATTGTTGCGGCTGCGGCGGCCATATAGTTTTCCAGGTTGTGATTGCCCGGCAGCAGTATATCCCCTGTATCGACTATCACCCGTTCTTTTCCGCCGTTTCGGCAAACGATATGTCCGCCTGATATGACAACGCCTTGCTCCAGTTGCTCCCGGCGGCTGAAGAAAATTACCTTCCCTGCCCCTTCCGATGCGAACTCACGGGTTATTTTATTGTCATAATTAAGGACAAGGGTGTCATTTTCGTTCTGGTATAGAAAAATATTCTTTTTTGCATTGATATATTCATTCATTGACGTATGAACATCCAGGTGGTTTGGCGACATGTTCGTGACCACTGCCGTATGTATCCTGTTTCGCATCGTATGAAGCTGGAAACTGCTCAATTCAAGGACTACCATGTCCGTTTCCTCGATTTCTTCGATTTTATCAAGCAGCGGCGTTCCGATATTCCCGCCGAGCCAGCATTTGTAACCATGTTTTTCCAGTATTTTTGCTATCAGCGTGGCTGTGGTTGTTTTTCCGTCGCTGCCTGTAACGGCAAAAATCCTTGCCGGGCACAACTTGCAGAACAATTCCATTTCTGACGTGATTTCCGCGCCTGCTTCCGCTTCTCTCACGAGCTCAGGTATGTCAAAACGGACTTTTGGCGTCTTGAAAATGAGGTCAAATCCTTTTAGCTCCTTTAAATAATCCGGACCAAGGCTATACCGGATATCGAGGCCATCCAGCATTTTGATCGTGTCTCTCAGGGCGGTTTCGTCGGCCCTGTCAAAAGCCGTTATTTTAACTCCCAGGTTTCCAAGGTATTTTATCAGCGGCGTATTGCTGATGCCAATTCCCAATACCGCCACTCTCTTGGTTTTTATATCTTTTTTAAATTCTTCAAGCTTAACGTTCAATTCGGTTTTACCTCCGGGCTATGGCAAATGCCAGTATGTCTAATATCTTTTCATATTTACTACTTGCAATTATACATCATTTCTAGTAGAATTAATATTGCATTTTGAGACGCGGGAATGGCGGAATTGGCAGACGCGCTAGTTTCAGGTACTAGAGCTCGCAAGGGTGTGCAGGTTCAAGTCCTGTTTCCCGCACCAAATCAAAAACCATCTATTGATAAAAGAAATATTATCAACAGATGGTTTTGTGTTTACCCGAAAATGCTTGAATCAAGCCCCTTCCGGGCTTTGTTCTCTCTGCTTCCGACCTCCCCTCGCCCGTTCTCCTGCGGTTTGCTTCATCTCGTCAGTCCTGTCAATACGGACAAATCCAACCGTGAGATTGCCGGTGCTATGTTCATCAGAGAGGATACTGTAAAACACACGCAAGAAGTATTTTTTCAAAATACGATGTTTCAAGCCGCGCGGAGCTCATTGGCACACTGCTGAAAAACCAAACCGGCGGATGATGCATAAAATCACATAAATACAGGGTTTAACCGGCCTCTCATACTAAAGTATGATAGGCTTTTTTCTGTAAATTCATCCTTTCGAACGATGCTTTTGCGGGCATTGTTCCCTAAATTTATGCTGGAGGGAGGTATGTTGCAAATGAAATTAATACGCAAACGACGCAATGGATATGCCTTATCGTTCACAGCCGCCGAAGGAATTTATTTTGAGAAGTCGATCGCCCCGGCGAAACGAATAGCGGTTGGACGGTGTTCCAGTTAAAACCGGACAAAAAAGAAATCATCATGAAATATAAGGTCATGTACGATACCGTTAAATTTAAGCTTCCAACGGCCTAAGCGTGCGAAAGGAGATATCATTATGAAACGAAAAATACGATTCCTTTTGCTTGCAGCCGCTATAGACGGCTGGCTTTATCCAAAATGGTGAAGCAAATTTATAAAAAATAGAAAGACCAGCTAATTAAAGTCAAGAGTTTTTGATAAAAAAAGCCAAAAGTTTTTTAAAGATCCTGACGTAATAAAAGAGCATAGCGATAAGGCCACCCAGGATTAGTAGACATAAAATAGCTGGCCTGAAATAGCAAGTTGATCTTTGAAAACTAAACATCAAGTGCAAGTACTACTAAGCTGCTGTATGCTTTGCTGCTAGCATCCGAGCGTATTCATGGGGACTGCGTAACTGGTAAGGTATTCTGTCTCTAAGAACAGCGAAGATGTAAATGATGATCTTACGCATAACTGCTCCCAAAGCTACCTTTCTAGGTTTACTCTGGCACTTTTGCTTGTAGAATTCAAGTATTACAGGGTTGCAAGCCTGCTTATTCCGCTTAGTTCGGATATTGGCAAGAGCAGTTGTAAAAAGAACCCTGCGAAGTAGCCTGGAACCTCTCTTGGACATTTTATTCCGTGTGCCGGTAAATTCTCCGGATTGCATCACAGAGGGGTCAATGCCAAAATAAGCAACCAGCTTTCCCGGCTTAGAGAAGGCGGAAAAATCGCCGATCTCTGCTAGAATGGTGGCAGCAGTAAGAAGGCCAATACCTGGCAGGCTCTGCAAAAGCTCAAGCGTCAATGCCAGCATGGGCATGTCCTTTGCCATATCTTCAGCAATCAATAGATGAATGGCTTTTAGGACCTTCGCCAAGTTATCTTCCAGAGTTCTGATCATGGATATGTAGACACCCAGCATGGCAATGTTTGAAGAATTATGAACGCTCAAAGGCGCAAACTCTCTGGCCTTGGAGACAAGAAGCTCATACTTTGCAGTTGACCACTTAAGGCTCTTGCGGGAATTCTTCTGAATAAGTGAAATCAGTTTGTTCCTATTAGCCTTAAGAATAGCAGCAGGTGTAGGATATTCCTCCAGTACAGCAATAGCAGCCTTTGAGAATATATTGGAGAAGACATCCTTGAAGTTGAGCATAAGCTGGTCAACAATGCCTCGTAAGTCTGTTTTTGTAAGCAGTAAGCTCATCATTCAGCTTGTAGTACTGGCGGCAAAGGCTTCGCAGGCATTCAATATCCTCATCGGGGATATTGGTAGTTTTAAGCTCCTGAAACCTGTATAGCAGGGCAATTTTCCGGGCGTCCACTTTATCATTTTTCACTTTCCTGATTCCAATATTTTTGATAGAATCAGTTTGGATGGGGTTTATGACAGAGACCTCAAATCCAGCTTTGGACAAAGTGAATGGAAAAGGATTTTGTGGTAGTGCCCGGTAGATTCCATGACGACGAAAGGCCTTGAAGCAAAGTCCTTTTCCGTTTTTTTCAGCAATTCAACGGCTCTTTCAACGTCAGTAGTGGAATCATGGCGGATCTTCACGCGGGCAATTACTTCATTGGATGGAGAAAGAATTGCCATCTGTTGTGTGTACCATGACAAAAGGAAAATTTGGCCTGAGTCCTGCCGCTGTCGCGGTAATCGCCTTCGTTTTTTCGGCGCTCAGGCAGCCACAGTCGGTGCTGCTGGTGGCAGGCTTCGCGCTGCTGGCTGAAAGGACGAATGGCTGAACAGGCAGGCGATACAGGCGCTTCTCCTGACCATCACGTATTACCTGGCCGAGCTCGTGACGGGTTGGATATTTGGTGGTCTTGCCTGGTTTTTTGGATGGGTGAAACTGTATGACGCGGCAAACGCTATGAGTACAGTGGGCTCTTTTGTGGGTAATGTCCTTTATCTCGCTCTGATAGTGTTCACCGTTCTCGCGGTTCTGCGCGTGCTTCGCGGCAAGGACGCAGAGCTCCCATTTCTCTCAAAGATGGCAGATGGAGATATTGCAGCGGCGCTCAAGTCCAGGACCCGAGCCGCAGAGGCATCCGCGCAGACGCCTCCCCCTGTACAGGCTGTGCCGACTCAAACGCAATACGCACCTCCGGCACAACCCCCGGCTTCGTTCCAGACGCCTCCCATTGTTACTCAGGATGTGCCTGCGATGATGATTGTAATGAAGAGATTTGACATCCTGCTGGAGGCGTCTTAGTTTGCCGCCGTACTCTGCAGAAGCTTCCGTTTTCCACTTCTAATGATAGATACGATGTAAAAGGCTTGCTGGTACTTGCCGAGACAAGTAATTGCATTTTGCAAATACGGATGGTAAAATAACTAGGAAATATCCTGAATATAGGATAGAATGAATTAAAGGGGTATTCCGATGTCGACTGAATGGATGGGGCGATACCGTGAACTAACTAGTTCTCTGGTTATGCACTGTAATATTGTAAGCAAAGTCAGCAATCAAAAATCCGATATTGGCGAAGGAGTTAAGCTGACCCCTCTGGAGTGGCAGATTCTCGAGCGCGTAATCGAGTGGAAAGATGAATACTACTCCATGACGGATATAGCAAAAACACTCGGTATTCCACAAAGCTCCTTTTCCAGGTTTGCTAATACTTTAAAACGATATCAGCTAATAGAAAAGTACAGAACAACGGACAACAAAAAATCAGTGATACTCCGTCCCACTGAGAAAGCTGAAAGACTATATTCGAATTCTAAAAAATCCGGCAGCAGCATCATTAAACACTTCAAAGACTTTTATGCTCAATTGGATTCAATCAGCGACGAGGACCTGAATACTTTTGTAAAAGCCCTCAAGTCATTTTCTGTAGCGCTGGCGGAGTATTCGAACAACAAATCGCTAATCAAAATAGAAGAATAGAGTAATCACAGACAAAAAAAAAGAAGGGCGCGTTGCAAATTACTGCCGAAAAAAAGGCATCCAGACTGACCCGACGAGTTACGGGTCATGCGTGGTGCACAAATAAGGGCGTGTTACAAAACTAGTCATTTTGCAACACGCCCTTATTTAATTATGCGCTGTTTTAGAAGTTAAGGAAGTTGCCTAGCCATGTCTGGGCAATGTAAACATCGCCTACGCCGACAGACGAAGTCAATGACCATGCGACAAGAAGCGCATTCACGGCAGCGCCTGCCCAGATGCTGTTTGTCATCCTGTAGAGCTTTCTGCTGATAAATACTGTAATTGGTACTATCAGAAGAACCTGATAAGCAATAAAGAAGTTGCAGAAGAATACTCCCTGATAACCGTTAATGCTTACAATCAGGAAATTGATCAGCGCGCACAGCCAGATGCCGAGCGAATTGACAATCACGCAGATAAGATCGTCTTTCCATACCGGAATGTCATCGCGGATTGTGCAGTTAATACCGGCACTGAGTATCATGTAGAGCACAAAGAACGGGATGGCATACCTTAAAGCGATAAACCAGTAATCCGCCTTCATCCTTGTGAATATTGTCATCCATGCTCTGTAATCCTGTCCGAAGAAGTAGTCAATAACAGCCAGTGAGCCGTATGCCGCGGCAATAAGGATAAGCGCAACAGCTACATACTTCATCGCGTTTTTGAAGCCTACCTTGAAGTTCAGTGATTTCAGGTTGCCAACACCGCTGAACTTTTTGCTTGCAAGCTTGCAGTATATAAGAATTATGATTGCGCCAACCGAGAGGAATATCAAGAATGCGGCTGTCATGAAGGCATTTCTCGTCAGCGGCAAGAAATCTGACGGAGTGAACATCATTGCAGTCCTTAATCCTGATGAACCCAAAGCAAGGTATATTGACAGGAACCCCGCCAGTACCGTAAATACCGACACGATTATATAGTCTTTCTTGCTCAGCTTCGGCCTCGGATTTGCTTCTGAATCTGCGACGCAGGATTCAAACTTTCTGCTCTTGTACAGTATTCCCGCAAGCGCAACAATCATAAAGATCATCGCAAACATGGAAATGCAGTTGCAGATCTGTCTCCAGTACCAGCAGTTGTTCTTTGCATCGATAGGCGCAGAGCCCGCGGCACCGAGATCTCCTCTGTTGAAATTAAGGGTCTGTTCAAAATATTTTGTAATCAGAGAAGTCATCTTTGTCGAGAGGAAGTCCTTTGAATGGGTCTCGTTCGAAGCCAGTGCGATAACTCTTGCGGTTCTTGAGTCTATGGCTTCTTTAAGGGCCGTATTATCCACAACGGATGTCTTATAGAGCTTTCCTAAATCCTGACTCTGGGCATTTTCATCATCCAGTGCATACCATGATTCAAATTCCAGATCCTTATCTGTTGCATACCAGCTGCTTTTAGTCTCAGCTTTTGCGGGGAAATTCCAGAATGAGTCGTATTCACCGGAGAAGTATGCAATGTTGCAGTTGACGTTTCTGGTAACTTCGTTGCCGCCGACAACAACCTGGCTTGAATAAAGCGGAACCATATCAAGTCCCATTAATATTACTGATTTGAGCTTCGAGTCGTAATCGGCAAGTATCTCGTCACGTCTGTATCTGTAGAGCTCCAACTGTCCCTCGTCGAGGCGTTCCTCAGCCAGTTCGTCAGCATCCTTGTAAATTTCTTCGGATGTGAACTCCTGTCCGAACTCATCGTGAAGAAGGTTTATGAGCATATCGTTTGCCGAGAAGTATCCACAGTCGGCAAGTGTGGTGGTTGCCGCTCTTCCGGCACCCATGGAGTGTCCGATGAGACCTACTCGTGTTGAATCTACAAATGTGAGTGAACGGAGGTAGTTAACAGCATCAAGCAGGCCCATCGTAGACATGAATATAATCAGGCCGTTTTCGCCGTTTCCGAGTTCGTCATATTTCGGCATTGTGCTCAATCCGGAACCATAGGCACTGACGTTGAATACAACGAACCCTCTGCGGGCAAGCTCATAGGCAATGCCTCTTGTAACGCCGTAGTTGCATCCGCCACCGTGGGTTACCACAACGCCCGGAAGGCTGTCATTGCTTGACGTTCCGCTTGGATAGTAGAGCTCTCCGCTGAGTTCGGCACCTCTTGTGTCAATTGTTATCTGCTCAATCTTTATGCTGCCGAAATTTGACTGAATCAGCTGTCCTATAAGGCTGAAGCAGAAAATAACAATGAGGCACAAGGTGAAGATGCGTTTGCAACCCTCAAGAGTAGCAAATGTGAATTTTTTCTTCTCCATAACCCATTCTCCTTTTTTATTTTTGTTTTATTTAGTGCTTTTCTGTGCGCGAAACGATCTTTTTTTGGCATTACAACTTTTTCAATTGGGATAATATTTATCCATCTGAAATAATTTTATTTTACATGGATTGATTTGTCAAGCAGAAAAAGACGCTGGATTTTGTACGTAACATATAATCGCCTATGTATATCACAGAAAGTACTGTCAAGTTCCATGCCGGTAATATCTTCAAAAAGACCGGCTTTGGCAGCCGGCTTGAGTTAATCACCGATTATAAGCTTTGGGATAAGCGTTGACGTTATCATTCATTAGCATCGTTATTGAATAACGCAAGCCGCGCTTTACGTGGATATGGATTGCATGCGGGTGCGCGGCAAGGTATTTGATTAAAGCGACTTAGCGAATCTAAGCATATGCCGTGCCAAGGTGAGGCAAATCCGGATGGCGGATTTAGCTGGCAATGACACGGACGTCAATAGAAGCGGCTGAACAAAAACGGGGGCATATGTGCTGGAGTCGTCCGGAAATTTCATCCTATGCCTTGATACGCACCCGCATGCAATCCGCCGATTCACCCTTCCTTCTGCATCTGTTTCCTGCCTCCGTCAACAAACTTCGCACGTACCAGCTTATCTTTGCCGAAGCGTGAGCGTATGGTATCTATGGCCTTCTCCAATTTTTCTGCTTTAGTGACGTCATCCTCCAATTCCTCGTTAAGGTCAAAAATTGAGAGCTGCGCGGCCTCATGATTATCCGCATGTGCGTTTGATAAACCCACTCCCAGCAGCCTGACAGGCTTTCTGGAATCCCAGTTTTCTTTAAGCAAATCGCAGCATGCTTCGTAGATTTCCCTGGTAAGATAAGAAGGTGCTATCGTTTTTTGCCTCGTAATCGTTTTAAAATCGGCGTACCTTATAATTATTGATACCGTTCTCCCTTTGAAATTTTTCCTGCGGGCTTCTTCGCCGACTTCTTCGGCAAGACTCAGTATTACGGACATTGCATGTTCAATATCAGACGTATCTTTTGAGAGAGTAATACTGCGGCTGATTGATTTTATATCGGTGCTGTCGCCTGGAACTACCGGGGACGGGTCTATTCCGTTTGCGAGCCTTTTCATCTCTTCCCCGTACTTGCCGAATTCGCTTCGCAGCACTTTTTCACTGCAGTGAGCAAGATCTCCTATGGTCATTATACCTATTTCATTCAGCCGTCTCTCGGTTTGCTGGCCAATCCCATACATTTTCCCGACTTTTAAGGGCCATAATTTTTTTCCTATGTCTCTTACCCAAAGCTCGGTTATGCCAAGCGGTTTCTTAATTTCCGACGCCATTTTGGCAAGAAACTTGTATTCTCGGATATCCCTATGGAACACCATAAATCCAGCTCATTCATGATATCATTCATGATTTTTTCAGCAATTTGAACCGGGGTGCCGAAAAGGCCTTCGCAGCCCGTCATGTCCAGCCATGCCTCGTCTATGCTATTCTGTTGAATAACAGGTGTATACCTTGACAGGATCTCCATTACTTCCCTGGACTTCCTGGTGTACAATCCACGGGTCGGCGGCACAAGGATAAGCCGCGGACAAAGCCTGAGCGCCTCATGGACGGGCATGGCTGTTTTTACTCCGAATTTCCTGGCATCATAATTAGCCGCAAGTATTATGCCCGTCCTGTTTTTCGGATCGCCGGCAACAGCGGCGGGATGTCCTTTTAGTGCAGGATTTCTTGCCATTTCGCAGCTTATGAAAAATGCGTTCATGTCAACAAGAAAGATTGTTCTGCTCGCGTGCCGGTTCATAACTGATTTCGCCTTCCTTTATGTAAAAGAAAGTCTTTACGGGCTTGAGCGAATATTTGCCGGACATGATGATTTGCTCAGTACTTCCTATAAATAATACTCCTTCATTTTTCAAGGCCTTGTTAATCTTTCTGTATATTTCGTCCTTTGCCTCTTCCGTGAAATATATCAATACGTTCCTGCAAACAATAAGGTCGCAGTTTTTAGGATATGGGTCTTTCAAAAGGTTAATCCGCCTAAATTCAACGCAAGCTTTCACGTCGTCATTAATTATATAGGAGTTGCCCGCTCTTTTGAAATATTTAGCCAGGTATTGCGCAGGAAGCTTTTCAACGCTTTTTTCCGTGTAAATACCTGCTTTTGCTTTCTTTATGGCTTCATTGTCAATGTCGGTCGCAAGTATCTTTATATCTTTAAGCGGCAACATAATGATTGAGAACCATTACAAGCGTGTAAGGCTCGTCGCCGGTAGAACAGGCCGAACTCCATATTTTCAAGGAAGACGACTTCTTAAGCAGGAACGGGAAAATATATTCCTTAAGTACTTCCCATTGTTCAGGGTTCCTGTAAAATTCGGAGACATTGATTGTCAGGTAGTTTATAAATTCATCATACAGTTCCTTTCTTGTCTTAAGCGCCCCGACATATTCCCGGTACGATTCGTACCTGTTCTTTCGGATTAGTGAGTCGATTCTCCTTTTCATCTGTTTTTCTTTATATCTGCCCAGGTTAATATCGGCAAGTTTTAATATTTCATTTTTAAAACCCTCGTAATCCATTGCATACACCTTTAAACAAAGCCTGTCGCGCCGGTTACTTATTTTCGTCGGCAATATTAATCATGTCGCCGATAGTATTATGCAGATACTTCCCTATGCTCGCTCGGGATTTCTCTTCCGTTTCGGGCGCGGCATCGGCGGGCTCATCTTTTGCCTGTCTTGCTTGCTCCATAATGGAAGGCGGATCTATCGGGTTTACTTCTTTTATGCTTAAGTTGATTTTCTTTGCTTCAATATTAACCTCGATTATTTTTGCTTCCACTTCCTGTCCGAGTTTCAGGCGTCACCGGGTTTTGCAAGCCTGAAATTCGAAATCTGGGATATGTGAACAAGACCGTCCAGCGCCCGTTTCCAGTTCAATGAACGCGCCAAACGGGACAAGTCTGACCACCGTTCCCTTTACGACATCGCCTGCCTTGTATTTCTCTTCAGCATTAAACCATGGATTATCCTCTTCTTTTCTATATCCGCAGCGATATCCTCTTTTTCTCCCTGTCAAAATCAAGGACGGTAACCTCAACCTTGTCGCCTACGTTTAATACCTCCGACGGATGTTTAATCTTGGTCCAGGAAAGCTCTGAAACATGCACCAGGCCGTCTATACCGCCAATATCCACAAAAGCGCCGAAATCTGTAAGGCTTTTTACCGTACCTTCGATTCTTTTGCCGACTTCCATGCCGCTCCAGAACTGTTCCTCCATTCTTTGCTTTTCTTCCTCCAGGACAATTCTCCTTGAACCGATGATTTTCTTCTTCTGCCTGTTAAATTCTATAATAACCATTGTTATGGTCTTGCCAAGGTATTCATTCAGGTCCTTGACATACCTGTCGGAAACCTGGGATGCCGGTATAAATACCTTAACCCCGTTAACAACGGCAATTACGCCACCGCTTGTTATCTCCACGACTTTTCCCTGTACGGGCGTTTTATTCTCGTATGCTTCCCCAAGGGAATCAATACCTCTTATTGCATCGATTCTTTTTTTGGATAAAAGAACATTTCCTTCGCCGTCATTGACTTTCACTACGAATACCTCGATCTCATCGCCGATTTTAATATTCTCCTCGGGCTTGAAATCAGGATCATCCGTATACTCGTCGATCGGTATTATTCCATCGGATTTGTAGCCCAGGTCAATAAAGACTTCCGCGTTATTGTGCCCGATTACCTTGCCCTTTACGATATCTCCGTTTCTGAGGGTCACCATTGAGCTTTCAAATGCTTCCTCAAAGCTTATCTCGTTCTCCTGTTTATTTAATTCCTCCATTTTTTCTATAACCTCCTCAATTATATGCTTTGGCGTAGATGCTCCCGCTGTGATGCCCAGTATCTTTATTCTTTTAGCGTCCAGCGAAGGCAAATCGTCGCATGTCTCGATTAAATACGTGTCCTTGCAGTATTTCTTGCTAACTTCATAAAGCTTCCTGGTATTAGAACTCGTCCTGCTTCCCAGCACGAGCATTACATCTGCCTCGCGGGCAATTTCTCCGGCTTCTTCCTGCCTGGAAATTGTCGCATTACATATTGTATCAAATTTTATGATGTTTTTGCATTTTTCTTTTAATTCATTATATATTCTTTCATATTTATCCCTGGTTATTGTTGTTTGGGCTACAAGGCAGCATGCTCCGTCTATCTCGGGGAAATCATCCACATCTTCCGGGGAATCGGCTATAAGTGCCGATTCATCGCACCAACCGTTAATGCCCTTCACCTCAGGATGATTCTTGTCGCCGGCAATAACTACAACGCATCCTTCCTGGTGCTTGTCCGAATACAAGTTTATGTATTTTTTTCACGTATGGGCAGGTTGCGTCTATTATTTCCACGCTGCGCCTTTTTCCTTCTTCGTATGTCTCCGGTTTTTCGCCGTGCGCCCTTATAATCACCTTGCTGTTTTCAGGGGCATCGTTTATTCTTGAAATCACTTCTATGCCTTTTTCCCCGAGATCATTGACAACATATTCGTTATGAATCAGGGGGCCAAGCGTATAAACTTTTCCGTCACCGTTATCCTGCAAGCCATATGCTATATTGAGAGCGCTGTTCACACCGAAACAAAAACCTGCATTTTTGGCAAGAATAATTTTCACGATCCTACCTCCGCAAGGGATCGGACCCTGTTTATGATTTCCCTGCTAATTTCAGCCAGCTCCTGCTTTGTCGGCTTCTTGTCCCGTGGTTTTACCAGGAACGGTTCGCCGTAAATTACCTTCATTTTAGCAAAAAGTCCATAGCTCCCGCAAACAGCGGCCGGTATTACCGGAACACCCGTATTTGCCGCTATCATCGCGGCTCCGGGCTTTACACGGGCTGTTTTTAACCCTGCCTGTCCAATCCTGGTGCCATGCGGAAATATTCCGACAATTTTATTCTCATCCAAAAGCTTGAAAGCTTTTTTAATCGAGCTTACATCCCCCGTCCCGCGTTTGACGGGAAACGCCCCAAGTTTTTCAAGCACGAAGGCCATGACCGGGTTTTTGAAAAGCTCTTCCTTCGCCATCCAGTATATCCACCTGTCAAGCTTGTAGCCGAGAAAAAACATATCCAGGATAGTGTTGTGGTTGGCGCACAGAAGGGCAGGACCATCCTTTGGTATCTTGTTGATGTTAACTATATCACCCTGTAAAATAGCTTAAATACAATTTTAGTAATAAACTTTAAAAAAGCTCTCATTTTAACGCACCATTTGTCCGTTTATATTTTATAAATGAGAGGATTTTTTCTGCAACTTCCTGAGGATTAAGGCAGGTAGTATCGATTTCAACCGCATCCGGCGCCTTGGATAAGGGAGCAAAGGCTCTTGAACTGTCGTTCTGGTCACGAAGGGCAATATCATTCTTTACATCTTCAATCGTAATTCCGGATGCCCCGCTTGCTTTTAATTCCTCGTACCTTCTCCTTGCTCTCTCTTCAATGGATGCCGTAAGATAAAACTTGTATTTTGCGTCGGGAAGAACAAAAGTCCCTATATCCCTTCCGTCCATGACCACGTCATGTTCGTCGGCTATTTTCCTTTGCAATTCAACCATTTTTATCCTGACTGCCGGAAAAGTTGAGACATTCGAAGCTCCTATGGAAATCTCAGGCGTTCTTATCAGGCCGGTTACGTCTTCCCCGTCAAGTAATATTCTCTGGTTGTTTTCCTCGTATTCTACACGGATATCAATATTTTTCACGAGTGCGGCAAGGCTTTCTTCATCTTTCGTATCAATGCCCGAACGGACCGCTTTAAGGGCTACCGCCCTGTACATGGCACCGGTATCCAGGTAAATTATACCCAAAGCTCTTGAAATGTTCTTCGCAGCCGTACTTTTACCTGAACCTGCCGGCCCGTCAATAGCGATGTTTATTCGTGACAAAAATTATTCCTCCACATTTGCGTTTTTTTCATAAATATCCGGCCTTAGTTTTTGGGCATCTTTCAAATATACAAATTTCAAATCCCGCATTTCACGGTCGGAATTAAAATGTATCAATATCCTGATGCATTTTTTCAAGCTGCCGGGCACGTCAATTTCATTGACGCACATCAATGCAACCTTGTCCAAACCCATCCGTCTGGCTGCGGCAGCTGGAAACGCCGCATTCAGGTCAGGAGTTACGGAAAAAATAATGCTTATGATGTCGCTTTCCTTGATTCCGTTCTTCTCAAGCATTTTTTCCAATAGTTCGCCGGTAGCGTCAAGTATATCTTTTTCACAGTTTTCAGTCACCGTCGTAGCGCCTCTTATGGCCCTTACCATCAGCAACGTCCACTCCGTTCATCGTTCTAAACAACCCTGTGCCCAAGGCCGATAGCCACCTCGTTAAGGTGCAGAAGTCCTATTCCGAAAAATATGGCTACGCTTATATGATCCTTATACCGGGCAATTCCGATTTTGCCTCCGACATTCAATCCCAAGGCCTTCGGCATAATCTGCGACAATGCTTCGCGCGCCGCCCCGCCACGGCTCCCTTCCTCGGAATGGCTGTCACGGATGACGCCTTCACGCTTGGACGATACCACAGACCTTTCTATTATCTTCATTACGGAGCTTATGAATTCTCCTCCATAATCCACGGCCGCGGTACGTATACCGCTTTTTAAAAGCTCGGCCTGCAAATTTTTCTCTTCCACCCTGTCGGAAGTAAGAGCCATGCGCACCGCTGCGGCGGCAATATCCCTGCTTCCGTATGTTTTTTCGTTTTCAGCCATATCTAAGACCCCTTAAGGAACTTCTTTTATATTATATAAGAATAATTGAAATTGTACAATATGATTGTGCGGGTTGCCTTCAGCGTCTTTTTGGAGTATCAGCGCAATTAACGGCAGCCACATGAACAATTCCGTGCGATGCCTGTACTGTTCTGCCAAGCAAGTTCTTCTATATTCAAGCTTACGGCATTTATGCGCACCTTTGCAAGGACAAGCACTTTACCGGCGTCAAGCTCGATTACGTCCCCATCTTTCAAATCAAGCGTTATTTCGCTTTCTTCAAATGAATACCTTTCAACGCCGTTTACAAGCACCTTCAAGTCCGGGCATTTTTCCATGTTTATAAGCTTAAGCACCATTTTGCACGGGGTAAAAAGATATGCTTCCTTTCCAAGTGACACACCGTCATAATTCTCATGAAAAGCAAGCGGTCTGAATCTCGGGTCCGCCATTGCCGCCTGCGCGGCAATCATAAAGATAAGAAGCGTCATAGCTGCTTTCATCAAAAAAGATTCATATGCCTGTTTCCGTGTTTTTTCATTTTTTCGGCCGTTTTTAGGCTTTAAGGACACGGTTGAACAACTCAATCTTCATTTGTTGAATCTCCGGTAATTACTATTACTATTATTTACTCCATGAAGAAAAATCATACTCCGGGAAAGTCAAACGCAGGCCATTAACCCGGCCTTAGCAGTTGATTCCGGCGGTATAACCGGTTGAGAACGCAATAGTAAGGTTGAATCCACCGGTATAGCCGTGAACGTCTATTAATTCGCCTGCCAGGTAAAGTCCTTTTACCAGCCGGGATTCCATAGTGGAAGGATTAATTTCGGAAGTGCGGACACCGCCCGCCGTCACAATGGCTTCACTGATAGGCCTTGAACCGGTAATTTCAAGTGAGAGGTTTTTCAGAAGGCCAACAAGATTTTTTCTTTCCTCCCTGCTAACCTGGTTAACCGGCTTTTCCGCGGGAATGCGTGACAACCTGACAATAACAGGAATCAGTTTCCTTGGCAGCAAATCATTGAGGCTGTTCTTAAACTGCTTATTCGAATACTTGTCAAAATCTCTCCGAATCCTGGCGTCAAGAGTTTCTTCATTCAACGCCGGTTTTAAATCGATATTAAGCTTGACGTCCCTGAATTCATAGTCAAGGATATGGCTGCTTAAACTCAAAATAACAGGGACCCGATACACCGTAATGCGTGAAAAGCATCTCGCCGAAATCGGTATAAATTTTCCTTCCGTTTTTATCAAAAGCTTTAATTGCAATATTCTTAAGAGTCAAACCCTGAAGCTCGCTTACCCATTTTTCATTAACCAGGAGCGGAACAAGTGACGGTTTCAACGGAGTGACGCTATGTCCCAGCTTTCCTTGCCATCTCATAACCGTCTCCCGTTGAACCGGTGCCCGGATATGAAGCACCGCCGGTCGCAAGCACGACAGATTCACATCCGATAAAATCCCCGTTTTTAACCTAACTCCAATAACCCTGCCATCTTTGGTTTCGATTGAAGCAACGGGCGCATTGAAACGTATTTGTGCTCCCGTTTTTTCCGCGAAACGCTTCAATACCCTGACCACGTCGGCTGCTTTGTCCGAAGCCGGAAACACCCTGCCTCCCCTTTCAACTTTCAGCTCGAGCCCTTCATCCTCGAGAAGCTTCATCAAGTCCTTGTTTGAGAAAGTTATGGAAAGACGAATATAAAAAATTCCCGTTCCCGGGTATGTTCCTGATCAATCCGTCAATATCCGTATTGTTTGTAATATTGCAGCGGCCTTTGCCGGATATCAGCAGCTTTTTTCCTGCCCTATCATTTTTCTCCAGCAGCAATACCTTCCTGCCGCGTTCCGACGCCTTGGCGGCTGCCATGAGCCCGGCTGCTCCGGCTCCCACCACAATAACTTCTTTGCTCAATAATCCACCTTCCCGTGAGGTTCGGCATTGTCATATTTCTCGTATACCTGGTATTCATCCCAGATAGTTTCAAGTTTTTCAAAAGTATTATAAATGCTTTCCTTTTTTCTCATTCCTATGGCAACTATAAGCGCGTTAATTACACTCAGCGGCGCCACCAGTGAATCGACAAACGAAGCCATGTCGCTCCTTGCGATAATGCAGTGGTCGGCATCGCTTGTAAGCGGAGATTCTTTGCTGTCCGTAATGGCGATGACGGTAGCTCCCTGGCTTTTTGCAAATTTCAAAGCCTTTACCGTTCTTTTCGAATACCTGGGAAAACTTATCCCGATAACGACATCGCCCGCCGACGCCCTGAGTATCTGTTCAAACATCTCGCTGACGCTCGTCGTATGAACGAGCCTGACATTGTCAAATATCAAGTTGAAATAAAAGCCTAAAAAGCCTGCGAGGGTCGCAGAACTTCTTACTCCGAGTATGTATATTTTCCTGGCGTTCAAAACACATTCCACGATTTGCATGAAGTCTTCCTGGTTTATTTCTTCCATGGTTATTTTTATTTTTTCCATGTCCGCCTGCAGGACACTTTTCAAGATATTGTTTTCGTCGATCCTGCTGGAAGTGACCTCTAATCGCTGTGCGGCGGTCAGCTTGCTTTTTATAAGCTCCTGCAAAACTTTCTGAAGTCTCGGGTATCCCTTAAAACCCATTTCAACAGCAAATCGTACTACCGTGGATTCGCTTACCCCTACTGTCCTGCCCAGTTTTGCCGCCGTCATGAAAGCCGCTTTGTCATAGTGATTGATAATGTAGTTGGCAATCATCTTATGACCTTTGCTCATACCCGGCATTTTTTCCTGCATGTGCCTGATCATGTCCTGGCTTCTAATCATAAGTACCCCCGGCTTCATTCCATGGCTTTTCATCTATTATCTTACATATAAGCAGGATAAAAATCAAGGTCTGTAAATCAGTACCGAAGCCAGTTTCGAAGCACAGATCCGGATAAGACTTATCCGATGGGCATATGTGGATTCTGCAACAGGATAAAGCTTTGCAATGCCAGTTGGAAAAGACGGCAAAAAAAAACCGGGAATATCCCGGTAATATTCAATGGCCATATCGGCCGAAAATCCTGTTTATGCTTTATATTACACAGGGTGGACCATCATGTTGTAATCCACCATTGTCCCTTCAATTTTATATTTCTTTGCCTGGCGCAATTTGAAGAATTCCTCAGCAACCTGCGGGAACAGGGCATATGTGAGGACATCTTCCTCCTGCTCGATATATTGGCCGATTTTCTTCCTGGTACTCTCCAATTCAGGCTGGATAAGATCGGCCGGACGGCATGTTATCTGTTCCTCATCTCCCAGTATGAGCTTTTTAATGTGCTCGGGTATTGGAGCGGGAGTTTTTCCATACTCACCCTTGACAAGGGCCTTGGATTCCTTCGGCACCATCTTGTAACGCTCACCCGTTATAACATTCATAACGGCCTGCGTGCCCACGATCTGGCTTGTCGGGGTCACCAGCGGCGGATACCCGAAATCTTCCCTGACCTTTGGAACTTCCTTCAACACCTCTTCAAATTTATCGGACTTGCCGGCCTGTTTCAACTGGGATACCAGGTTGGAAAGCATTCCGCCGGGAACCTGGTATATCAGCGCGTTTACGTCCACGCCCATTACCTTCATATCCAACAGCCCCGACTCTACATACTTCTGTTTTATTGACCTGAAATAATCCGCTATCTCGCTTAATTTCGCCAGGTCCAGTCCCGTATCGAATTCCGTGTTTTTCAATGTCGCCACAAGGGATTCCGTCGGCGGCTGCGAAGTGCCGAGAGCAGACGGCGATATGGCGCAATCCACGATATCCGCGCCGGCTTCTATTGCCTTAAGGTAGGTCATCGAGGCAACACCGCTCGTATAATGGGTATGAACCTGTATCGGCACCTTTATGTATTCCTTAAGGGCTTTAACCAGTTCAAACGCGGCATAAGGCAGTAAAAGGCCTGCCATGTCCTTGATGCAAATACTGTCGGCGCCCATTTCCTCAAGCCTTTTCGCATCCTTTACAAACAACTCGAGGTTGTGCACCGGGCTGATAGTATAGCAAAAAGCTCCCTGCGCATGACCGCCCTCTTTTTTGCAGGCTTTTATGGAAGCCTCTATATTCCTTACGTCGTTAAGGGCGTCAAATATTCTTATTATATCAATTCCATTGGCTATTGATTTCCTTACGAAATATTCCACCACGTCATCCGCGTAATGCTTATAGCCCAAGTAAATTCTGTCCTCTGAGCAACATTTGAAGCTTTGTTTTCTTTACCCTGCTTCTTATCTTTCTGAGCCTTTCCCACGGATCTTCGTTCAAAAACCTCAGGCATGAATCAAACGTAGCGCCTCCCCAGCATTCCAGCGAATTGTATCCTATATCGTCCAGCTTTTCCAATATTCAAGCATATCGTCGGTACTCATCCTGGTGGCGATTAAAGACTGGTGGGCATCCCTGAGTATGGTTTCGGTTATTCTTACCTTTTTCATCCGTTTTCCCTCCTAATCCAATGATGCCAACAGATCTCCGGCATTGACCGAAGCGCCCCTTGTCCACGTTTATCGAAACCAAGACGCCATCGGACGGGGCAACGATTTCATTTTCCATTTTCATAGCTTCCAGGATCAATATTACATCGCCCCTTTTAACGCTATCACCTATATTTGCAACAACTCTGAGAATAGTCCCGGGCATTGGAGCCGTATTTTTACCGATCCGGTTTTGCCGTTTGATGCGGTTTGCGCAGTTTTTTCCGGCTGCGGCGCGTCGGAAGCAGGCGCCTGCTTTGCCGGAGCGCTTACCGTGACGGACGGTGCCGCGATTTCACTCGCATATGAAGCCCCGTCTATTATTTCTTCGACTTCTACCTCGTACTGGCTTCCATTAACTTTTATTAAAAACTTTTTCATGATCATTTTCCCTCCAAGCTTGATTCATAAATATAAATATAAAATATATTTCATGCATTAAGTTTTACTACCTAAGCGTTCGATCCTTCCTACGATGTTCCATACCGGCGACGACTGCGGAACCTGCCTCATCGATCTCACCACGAGCCTGTATCCCGGCCGGGTGTTAAGCGATGCTATGGCTGCCGCTATAACAGCAAGTATTTCATTGTTGACTGCTTATTTCCATTTTCGTTCATACCGCACCTCCGTATTACAGCGGAATATTCCCGTGTTTTTTGGCCGGCCTGTTTTCCCTTTTGCCCGCAAGCATCTCCAGCGAATTGATCAGCCTGCACGGGTCGTGGCAGGATCTATTACGTCGTCCACGTATCCCCTGGCCGCAGCTATATAAGGATTCGAAAATTTATCCCGGTATTCGGCAATTTTTTGCTCCCTGGTAGCAACTGCATCATCAGCAGCGGCAATCTCCTTGCGGAAAATAATATTCGCAGCTCCTTCCGGACCCATAACGGCTATTTCGGCGCTTGGCCATGCAAATACGGCATCGGCGCCGAGGTGCTTGCTGTTCATGGCTATATACGCTCCGCCGTATGCTTTTCTGACAATAACATTTATTTTGGGAACAGTCGCTTCGGAAAACGCATAAAGCATTTTTGCCCCATGCCTGATAACGCCGCTGTATTCCTGGCCCGTACCGGGCAGGTAACCCGCCGTATCGGTAAATGAAACAATCGGTATATTGAAAGAATCGCAGAACCGGATAAATCTTGCTCCTTTATCGGCCGAATTGACATCGAGAACTCCGGCCATAACTTTCGGCTGATTTGCCACAATGCCGACGGTTTTCCCGTTCAGCCTTCCGAACCCCACAACGATATTCTGCGCAAAGTGCTTCTGCACTTCGAGAAAATCCCTGTTATCCACAATGCTTATAATTATATCCTTTATGTCGTAGGGCTTGTTTGAATCTGTCCGGGATCAGATCAAGAAGGTTTTCATCTATCCTGTTTAAATCATCGCTGAGTTTACTACCGGCGGATCCGTCAAGTTGTTGTCCGGAAGGAAACCAATAAGTCTCCTGATTTCCTTCAGGCACTCTTCTTCGCTCGCGCTCCTGAAATGGGCCACACCGCTTTTGGCATTATGTACTTCGGATCCTCCGAGAGTTTCAAAAGTGACGTCTTCGCCGGTCACCGATTTTATTACCTGTGGCCCGGTAATGAACATGTAGCTTGTTTTGTCGACCATGAAAACAAAATCGGTTATTGCAGGGGAATATACGGCGCCGCCTGCGCACGGCCCCATGATAACCGAGATCTGAGGTATTACACCTGAAGCAAGGGTATTTCTGAAAAAATATCCCCATACCCGCTCAATGCATCGATGCCTTCTTCTATCCTGGCGCCCCCGGAATCATTAATGCTTATAAACGGGGCGCCTACTTTCATCGCCATATCCATAACCTTGACAATCTTCCGGGCATGCGCCTCTCCAAGTGAACCGCCGATAACGGTGAAATCCTGTGATGATACAAAAACAGGTCTGCCGTCGATGGTCCCGTAACCCGTGACTACTCCGTCACCGGGCACCTTTTTTGCCTGCATTCCAAAATCGATTGCCCTGGTTTCAACAAATGCATCGACTTCAACAAAAGAACCGGCGTCAAACAGTATCTCAAGTCTTTCCCTTGCTGTAAGCTTTCCCGATTCGTGCTGCTTCGCAATCCTTTCCGGGCCGCCCCCTTCTTCGAGCTTTTGCTTACGCAGATGGAGGTCCCTGATCTTCTCAGTAGTTCCCATGCATATCCACCTCGTCCATTAATTGTTGCGTCAACAATAATTAATATATGATATTATTACCAGGTACTAAATAACTCAATTATATATCACCCAATAATATTTTTCAATAAGCCCGGACTATTCCATAAAAAAACCTTTATCTACGTTCATTCAGCATTGAACGTGGTAAAGGTCTCGCTTTCACTCTGGAGTATAAAACCAGGCCTATTCCATGCCGATTGTTGGCTTTATAACTTTCAAGCTACTCCCCTTTTATTGATAATATTTTAACATCGTTATCAACTCGCGTCAAGGTTTAATACATAGTCAAGCTTTTTGCGCTGTGAGTATTCTTTCAAACAGTGCAAAATAGCATTATATATGATAATTTCTGTTTAGCAAAACAGCTGCGTCCAATATGCAACGTCTAAGAAATTACAGCGAAGCAAACGAAAATCGCGAACGATTCAACGCGTTTTCGTGAAGCTGAGCGATAATTTCTAACGTTGCACGCATAAATGAAAACATTAAGCCCAAATAAGCCTGTGATTCAGTAATTCCGTTAACTCGCCTTACGGCTCAAACAAACGGACATTACTAAGAATCACATGCCTATTATCGCTTTGTTTTCATACGGCCTCGCTGTAAATATGCTTGTATAGAGATATTGTTCCTTACATGAGCCAAAATAATGGGGAAACTCAAATCACGCATAATGTTGAAAAATGGCGAAACAACGGGTATAATATCAACTGGTAGGCTGTATTGGGGGTATACTAGTGAATATTTTAATCGTTGACGACCATCCTCTCGTATGTAACGGCATAAAGAACATCCTGCATTCGGAGAAGGAATTTGAAAACATCACGGAAGCAAACGACATCAGCGCTGCATTGGAACTTATGTCGGCAACGGAATTTAATCTCGCCCTGGTCGATATAAGGTTGAAGAACGAATGCGGAATTGATTTTGTAAACTCCGCGAAAAAAGCCTATCCTGATTGTAAGTTTGTTATTCTCTCCTCGTCCTCCGATGTTACCGACTTCGAGCGCGCCTTAAAAGCCGGTGTCGACGGTTACATCCTGAAGGATGCCTTCCCCGAGGATATTATTTACGCGGTTAAAACCGTTTTACGCGGAAGAAAATACTTCGATCCGGTCTTCATGGAAAAAAGGAACATTGATGTAAAACAGGAAAATCAACAGGTAAATCCTGATGATGTTTTGTCTCCCAGGGAGCTTGAAATACTCGAATGCCTCGGTAACGGCATGTCAAACAAATCAATTTCAAACAAGTTATATATCAGCGAAAATACGGTTAAGAAACATATCAGCAGCATCCTCGCAAAACTCGGACTCAACGACCGGACCCAGGCCGCCCTTTATTTCAGCAAAATAAAAGGCAGGTAACAAGTCAATTGCCAACTTTCGCGTATCCTGCTTGTTCAACCTCATTTACTAATAAATAAAGCTGATTGCGTAACTCCCAGAGGTGGTTGAATTTTGCCCATAATTCCTGGAACTGGTTAGTCCAGAAATCAGGATATTTATCCTTTTCTTCCTGCGGTAATTGACTGTAAAACGAACCAAGTTCATTTATATAACGCCCATATTGGTTTATGTAATCACCGAAACCCGCGAGAACCACATTCCTGTAGTAATTGCACTCCTGCTGCACTTCCTGTTGCGTAATGCCCCCGACAGGCAGATTGTTCAATTCTTCAAGCCGATCGTCAAGATTGAAATCAAAATTGCCCATTTTGTTACAGAGAATAGTATATAAATCTTCACCGATAACTTCCAGTCCTTCGGATACCGTATCATACTCCGGGTACACAAAATCATCTTCCGGACTGGAAATTGACAGCCTGAAACGCACCTCCGTATCCTTGTTCCACAAGGCAAAGGTAAATGTCATCATTAACAATGATAATATGATGATTATAACCGGTATAAAAAGCAATATCTTTTTTATGTGCACCACTTCCAGCCCTTAATAGTACAGGTATGCTACACTGCCTGCTCAAATTTCAAAAAAGTACTGAACTCAAAATTATGGCAATATCCTTTTACAATTCGTACCTTTATATAAGCCGTCTCTCCGGGTTCAATAGCGCCAGGCGTTTCCATCAGCTCAACTTCGACGCTGTCGGAAACACTGTTGTCAATTCCGTTGCACACAACCGGCAGAGTACCAATATTTTCAACCGTAAAACGCACTACTGCCTCGAACGGATAAGTCGTTGTCTCCACGTCCATTGCCACTTCATTTACAATATTGCCATCCCTGTCCACCGAAAAATTGAAGGATTCATACTCGTCGGAACTTACCAGGGTTACGTCGCGGACCGCTATATCAAGATGCCCGGTAGTTATTGTGCCTATTATATCGAACGATTGTGTCCAGGCTGCGTAGCTTGCGCCAAGAAGCCCAAAACAGGCAATAAGGACAATGGATATTGTCCCTACGCTTAATAAGTTCCCTATCCTGATTTTTTTTACTTTACTGGCTTTTTTAAACCTTCCCATCAGAATCACCCAAGGCTATCCGGCTTTCATCCATAGACGGAAAATATTGGATAAATACCGGCTTTAAACTGTAAGTCAGTCCGCTTTTTCCTATAAACCTGTTTCTATCTTTATCAAACTGTTGGCTTACCTCAAGCACAACCGTTTCACCCGCATCAATCTTAATATATTCCATGATGGAAGTCAACTTATCGTCCAATTCCTCAAGTCCCACCATCTCAAAGCTGCCAAGAGAATCGTAAAACTCATTGTTATTCCTTGAGATTTTAACGCTGCCGGAGAAATAAATCAGGTCGGCCAGCGAACGGTTGTCGGGATCGACTTCCAACCTGTATTCATCGACCACAAGCGAGAAATCGCTCATATTTTTCATCGATATGCGGTAACTGGCCTTTGAACCCTCGTATACGCCCCTGGCAACCAGGTTAAGATAAGTCTTGTCAATGATATTACCGGAATTGTCGCACTTGAACTCTATGTCCGCATAAACTCCCCTGCTGGCGTAAGTCACCGTGCATTCCTCCGGCACGAATTCAACAAGCTGCGCATCAATACGTACCGATTCGCCGAATACCTGCTGTGATGCCATAGCATAAATGATACCGATCAGAACAAGTGCTATTGAAGTTATTAATAACAGGTTTTTTGCCTTCCCCATATTTATCGTCCCTCAAATACCGTCCTTAAAACACCCAAATCCGCGCGTTTACTTTAATGGCACAAGCAAACACCAGCTTGTGCCATTATTTATCATTTCCTTTTTGAATATAACAGCATTCAATACTAACTTATATTATTCGTTAGGAGCGTTATACTGTTCGAAAGTGAGTATTATTGTCCAATCCATATCAAGGTTTTCTGCTGTAGATCCATACACTTCGTCAATAGAGAGCTCCATTTCCAACGTTATTTCCCTTGTCTCATTGACATCAAGTACCCCAACTTTTCCAGCTATTAAATTTGCCAATCCTTCAAGTATGTCTGCTCCCTCAATTTCGTCACCATCAACTGTTACTTTTAAATAATTCAATAAATCAGTATCCGGAACCGGATCGGTAACATATTTACCTGATGTTTTTACCTTCATTGTACCCAGGTTTTCAAAACTGATAGTAGTTGTGAGCTTTGTACCAGGATACATATCATATAGACTATACTTAATTGATGCTAATGTTCCTGCATTTTCTCTATTTTTTTCAACTGCTTCTTCTACGACAGCAGGACTTTCTCCAGGGAAACTGAGGTAATGTTCGACTTCCCCATCAGCTATATTCTTGTACTGTCCAGTTGCAGGATCCCATACTTCAACCTCAGTGCTATCATGTCCAACCTTTACAAACAGTTCGCCTGTTGAAATATTGCTTGTGATATTGAATGTCTGCGTCCATGCGGCATAACCAGCGCCCATAAGCACCAATGCGGCTACTACGGCAAGTAATACGAATCTTGTTCTTTTCATTAAAAACCTCTCCTTTAACCATTTTTATTAGAAATAAATGCAAAATACTAATGAGCAATGTAATCGTCAAAGGTATTCTAACACAACTATAAAAAGATGTAATTACACCGAACGATAATTTTTTCGATATACCAAGGTATCATTGTATATAGCACTTTAGTGCTATGCCCTAATCGAGCCGCTCTTCTGCCAGGTCCTCCTGTTTCACTTCACCGAACATTACCATGTAATATATCCTGTTGTTGTCAAACACGTAAAACTCTATTTTACGCTCGCTCTTTTTATCCGCCTTGTAGTAGAAAACGGGCTGTCCGACTTCATCCGCTATCTTTACCATATCCTCAATGCAGTTTACATGAATGACATCTGTTAACAGGTAGGATATCGCATGCTCCATGCCGGCCATCCTTTCGCCGTATTCCTTGAATATGGCGGCAATGGCCTTATCGTACGGGTCAACCTCTTCGGCTTCTTCCATCCTGTAGACAAGAATCAGTCCGGCGATAAGAATAAGTGAGAAAACTGACAGAAATACGACTTTACTTTTATTTACCGGTATTGGTTCTTTTATGATTTTCTCGATCTTGTTCGCGCCTGTAAGCACGGCCTGCCCGTCAATCCTGAAAACCCTTTCACCGATTGGTATTGCCAGGCTTGGACTCAATGAATCATCAAGCTTGCCATTTTCGGTCTCAACCCGTGAATGTATTTTAAATACCACGTTAAGCACTACCGGCGCGTTAACCTCTGATTCGGCGTAAATGCTTTCCTTTAAATCCTGATACATTGCCGGGTCGACGGATGCGTGCTCGGTGATTTTAATGTTTTGGTATTCACCCCGCTCGTTCTTTTGCGGCACTAACGGAAAGTCCTTGCTCCAGAGCACTTCGCTGTCAGGACCGTGCAGCCCCTGGAGGTATGCGGTAACGTTGTATTCGGTCGATACATTCGCGGATGAACTGCCGGAAAAGGCGTATTTAAATTCCATTTCAATACGGTCGATATATTTCAATACGTAAATCCTGTCCTTTTCAAGGTACTCCGAGTCATACATTATATTAGGCTTAAGATACACCTTGTAATCGATGCTTCCCTGGCTGTTATAGGAGTAACAGGTTTCCTTTGACTCCTTGTAACTTGGAACCGCCAGCTCCAGAATCGCAGAGATAACCAATATAAGAATAAGTAGTCCGCCAATGGCAATTATCACAATTTTCGTTTGCTTACTAAACTTCATCCGGCTTCCATTCACTCCCTTTAAAACTCAACTTCCGATTCCCGGATCCGGCTTTTTGTCCTGATTAATATATTGAGCATGCCGACCTTTGGTATTGCTGCAATTAATTTTCCCCTTACCTGCTCAGGTCCCACAAGTCTTGAGTCGGGAACACTGTTATTATCACCTTTAGTTTGATATTTTCCGCTTGTATTGTCTATAGCAATAATTCGATGGATAATATAATACTCACCGGTCCAATATTGTATCACACTGCCGACGGCAAGGTTCTTGCCGTCGCATTTCTTCATGATCGCCACATCGCCGGGTTTCAGAGAAGGCTCCATGCTACCTGTCAGGATAACCGTGGGGAATACCGGGAAAACGCCCACGGCAAACCATATAACCAAAATTGCAAAAATACTCATTGCAATCCAGGCCTGGGGCTTTTCGCGTTTTTGTTCCCTTATTTTGATCTCCCTTGTCTGTTTCCGGTATACCTGCCTGATAATAACCAGGAAAATTACCGGCGACAAAGTGCCTATGAATGCCCGTGTAATCCACTCCAGGTTTGGCAGCACCGGCGTTATCCAAATAGGCACGGAAGTTAACGCGGAATATATCATGGCAGGGTACGCGCCGCTAATATAAACCAGGTAAGTCAAGAATGTATTTTCGGCGATTTCCGGGAGTACATATTCCCCGACATATTGCACAACCGACGGCCATGTCCTGAGGTTAAACAATATCCTCAGGTTTATTCCATAAAGCGAAAAAACCAGCACGGTGGCAATACCGAACAATATGATGTATTTTTTCTTTACCTTGTTGATTACATAGCTCCTGACCCACTCCATCATAACGGTAACGCTTCCGAAGCCTAAAACATTGGCGGCAATACCTGTTATTTTCCTGGTGTACGGGCTGGTCCCGATGCCATCAAGGAAACCGCCAGCGAAAAATATTGACATGTACAAGATGCCGCAGATTGCGCTCCAGATTATAATGAAGCTATAAAGGCGCAGTTTTCCCTTGAACCTTGTCCTGGGCATTCTCCAAACGTAATATGACAGTGCGAGCCAGAATATGGGTTTGATAAAGTATAAATAATTCGAAGACCCTGTTAACAAGGGCAAAAATGTATTCCCAAGGGTAGCCGATATAAATATGATTATTATAATGACCAATGATTCATAATCCCTGTTCCCCATTCCAGCCTGCTTCTATACCTCCTCATGCCCCTTCATGATATCCGGATTTTCAAAACTTATTTCAAAAACGGTACCCGTCTGTTTACCGGAATGTATATTCAGTTTACCGTTAAACATCCTGACAAGGCTTCGTATGTTGTATAACCCTATCCCGTTTTTCTCCTGCCGCACATTTTCATAATCAAACCCGATGCCGTCGTCGCTGATGGTCAGGCTTGTCACGGATTCTCCGACTATAAGTTCCACCCGTATGTTCTCACATTTTGAATGCCTTATCGCATTGCCCACACATTCGGTTATGATCCTGTACAATGCCTTTTTCGCCCCGACCAGCAGACTGTCGAAGTTGCCCCTTATATCAGAATCGATATTTACCCCGCTGAGCCTTTCCAACTCTGCAAGATATGCGGTGACGCTCTCTTCGAAATGGTTGACCTGTTGTTTCTTGCTGCTCAGGTTATAGATTGTGGAACGCAAATCAATAAGCGAGCTTCGTATTGTTTCCATTACCATCGCGATTTGCGATTTCTTTTCCTCGTCGGAAATCTCGTCCCATTTTCTCAGGATGTCATAAGTGAAACAAGACATTGCAAAAAGCCTTTGCACAACACTGTCATGAATATCATCCGCTATGCGATTCTGTTCATCTTCTATCACAAGTTCGCGGCTGATTGCGTCTGTCTTGATCTTGTCAAAGAAAATTACGCTTAGCTGCTTATACAATAATATGCTTGCGTCATACTCGTTTTTTGCCCTGAAATATTCCGCTTCAGGAAGTACCAATCCTATGGCTCCGTAACTCAGCACCTTTGATACGGCTGTAAAAACCGCTATTTGGTCTGTTCCGGTTTTACCCGTTATGATGCTGGTATTGCTGCGGGCCGTGTTAGCTTCGATAACACCCTTCAGAGTTTCCAGGACATCATCCCCTATGGGTTTCGAAGTAATGACAGTGCTGGTCCCATCGCCTGTTTTAAGAGCAAAAAATGCGCTGGCCAGCGGGGATAAACGGCCTGCGAAATCCAGGATGATTTTTACGGCGTCCGGAATATCGCTATGTACAGGCAACGCTTGTACCGCGTCGTACATTCCTATGGTATCCTGTATCATCCCTTCTATCCTCTTGTTATAACTTTCGAGTTTGCTGTTTGCCTGCTGGAGGTCATTGTTTGCTTTCTGAAGCTTGTCCTGGTTGTTTTTTATAATTTTGCTGTAATAAAGCAGTATGTTGGCAAGGATTATTATAAGCAGGTAGCTGAGTATTATATTCGAATGGGACATCAGGTACTGCGCCACCCCTATGGAATTTTCCTTGAAATAGCCCGCGGTATACAACAGCAGCAAACTCAGGGCAAGATAAGGCGCTTTAAGCCGTGCAGGCACATATGCCGATATGATGAGAAGCGGGTTGAAAAAGCACCATGTAAACGGGCTGTTCAGGCCGCCGGTATAAAGTATCAGGAACAGCATGCCTGCGATTTCCATAAGCAGCAACAGGTAGAGCCTGGACTCAATCAGGATGCTTATTTTGTACAGGTAATTAAAAAGAAACGCCGAAATAATTACACATAGAGTAAGAAATATCATGGAGGGTATGCCATAACCCTCGTATATGCCTTTTAATATATATATGGTAATGGTAAGTAATATCGATATATACCTGTATAGTTCGATTAAACTTGTTATGTTTATCCTGTTTTCCTTTTTGAACACTTCATTTCTCCTGCTTCATTTTATCTTTTGCACAGTATTTTATTTATTCAGTATCTTCAAACGTCTGCAATGTAACTGTGCGCGTTTTCCTTCGAAATCCAGCCCCTGGCGTACAACTCATTGATGGAATCCTCCATTGTCATCATACCGAGGGCTTTACTCGCTTTTATGACGGCAGGTATCTGGTGAGCTTTATTCTCCAGGATAAGGTTTCTCATTGCGCTGTTTGCAAGCATTACTTCTGTTGCAAGCTTCATCCCTTTTCCGTCAATTGCCGGAATCAGCTTTTGGACGACAATAGCCTGGAGTACACTGCTAAGCTGCATCTTAATGTGGTTTCTCCTGTCCCCCGGGTACATCCCGGTTATATACTCGATGGCTTTCACGGAACTGGACGCTTTCAGGGAAGTCAGCACGAGATGGCCATTTTCCGCCGCATACAAGGCTGCGGAAAACGTTTCGGGATCCCCGGCAAAACTGATCATGATTACGTCCGGGTCCTGTGCCACGGCGGAATAAATGCCGTCGGAAAAACTGAGAATATCCAGCCCTACTTCCTTTTGGCTTATAATCGACTCGTCATGCCTGTATAAATACTCAATAGGATCCTCGACGGTAATAATATGGCACTTCCTGGACTCGCTTATTTTCTTAATTATGGAGGCAACGGTCGTGGATTTTCCCGTCTTCCTATCTCCGCAAACAAGCACAAGCCCGTTCTTTAATTCGCTTAAGTTAATCACAACGTCCGGAATGCCAAGTTCCTCGTATGAAGGCAATGGCTTGTCCAGCAATTTGAAATTAATCGAATAAGAGCCCCTTTGCATAAAAACATTTGCCCTAACCCTGCCAATATCTTCGATGGGAAACGGTATGCTGATATAATGCCGTTCCTTGAGAGTTTCTTTTTGATCATCATTAAGAATACTATCAATAATCCTGGTTGTTGTTTCCGACATGACCTTATCAAAGGGGGTGGGTAATAACTGTCCGTCTATTCTTGTCCTCGGGACCGAACCGGCCGCAAGATGAAGGTCAGTTGCGTTATTCGTCTTTGCATACTGAAGAACTTCTTTAATAAAATCAAACATACACGTAAAACCCCCAATATTACATTATATTATATTATTCGACGGTCATTTTTGCAAACACAAATATGTATGAGCAATTTGCGTTGCACCCCTAAAATTACTCAAAATCTGCCCGAACGAAATCCTCCTGCCTTTTCTATCGCTTAAAAACAGTGCCTTTTTATGTTTTAAGCTGTCCAAAGGCGCGGTTTTCAGCCTTATCCACATAAAAGGGCACACTTCACCAATTTTTTGTGGATAACTTTATTTTTTCTCATTCTTATACAGCCTGTTTTCGTCGTCGTTTCTCCCACTGCTTTAGTATAGCTATTTCTTTTACCAGCATCACTATCAATGCCAGGCTGCATCTTAATTTCATCTTTTTTATTCCCCGTATAAAATGCCTCTCAAACCCATAAACATTGTCTATCCTGCTGTTTACCCTTTCTATTGAGGTTCTTAACTTATATATCCTCTCCCACTTGTAGCTCGACCGGGCCACTGGTGTAAATCTCCTCCGGTCTTCTTCAAGCTTGATTCTTATAGCCTTGTTATAGTACGGGCACTTGCTGCACCCCTTACATTCTATCAAATAACTTTTGCATGGACATATGTATTTTAACGCCTCCCTCTCTTTTTCGAACCCTCCGAACCCCATCAGATGTTTCTCTCCCATTACCGGATCATAGCAATATATACACCCAAAGTTATCATACCCTACAATATTGTTCCTGTTCTCAAACATCCTTACTTCATTCTTGTTTTCCCACATGTTCCGCATATCTATTACAGGCTTGATTTTATACTCATCCCAAAGCATCTCTATGGTTTCAGTATCGTCATAACCCCTGTCACCAAGAAAATATTCACACCTGTCCATTATCTCCGGGTGAACTTTTCCAACTTTCTCTATGAGCTTCTTACCTTCCTTAACCTCCGATGCACTTGCCTTGGTTACTTCAAATGCCACCGGCAACTCATATTCAGCGTCTACTATCAAGTGAAGCTCATATCCAAACCAACTCTTTACCTTCTCCCACTTTGTACCGTCATCATTAATACCTTTATATTTCTTGATCCCTGTATCAGCGTCCAGGTCTCTTCTGCCGTCCACTTCTTTCATGTTCTTGTTGGGCCTATCTCGCATAGGAATTAATAGCCTTTCCGTCTATGGCTAACGTCTTCCCAAAACCGGGGAGCAACTTTGCTATTTCACTTACTGCCGTCTCAAACATCTCGTTTATTAACTCCTGCTCCTCCATAAGGTTTGCTAAAAACCTGCTGTAGTTCCAGCTGTTTGGTATCTTAGGCCTTGTCACTTTATTGCCAAACTCATCTTCTACCACTTCATATTTCCTGAAACCGCATATATATCTTAACTGACCGTTACGGCCCAGCTCAGCTATCAGCTTCCCAATGCTCTCATGTCTATAAATTACACCTGCTATTACGGAATTCCACATAGCTCTTACCGGATAATCATCACGTCCGTTTTTTCTTTTATCCTCTAGCCTCCGCATAAGTTCTTCATCCGGCAAATTCTCCAGGATTAATTTTAATTCCTGTAATTCGTTTAAATCTTCAAATTTCATGAACTCAAACAATGATATTTGTGGTATACTGGACATGTAAGTGGCCTCCTCTTTTGTGTTTTGGTTTTTTTGTATAAACAATACCATTATACACTAGTGGAGGCTTTTTTTCACCTGTTTTTGGCCGCTTCAAGCCATTTTCGGGTGCTTTCTTCAAGTGTTTTTTTAGTTTCTTTCCCATGGGGTGAAAATTCGTTATTATTTTGTCAATGTGCCTCTAACCTGCTTCTTTTCATTTAATATTGGGGGAAAATATTTTTTTCATGCCTCATAATTCAATATTATCAACAACTTTCAACATCGCAAATTGCTTATAGTCATATATAATATCCACTTCTTGGTCAAGAGTCCCCTTTGCGCGGCTCTAACTATAATAGTGGCTTCATCTTCTGCCTGTTTGAGGGTTTCATAGTATGTTCTCTCCGATAACGTATGCACGATCTCAATACCAGGGGATATCTCGAGATCAGGCTGTGCGTTTGCGGCCTCAGCTTCAGTTAAAATATTGGAATCGCAAATATTTGCTGCTTTGCAAGAAGCCAGTGAAAATATGATTAGTAGATAGATGAAATACAAGCTAATTTCTTCATTTAGTATCATCGATGACTGGTATCATCTTTTGACGCCGCTTTATACAGCAATGCTATTTCGCTCTTCCTCAGGTGCCTCCATCTGCCTTCGGCGAGCCCATTTATGGTAACAGCGCCTATGGCAATCCTTTTTAACTTAATTACACGATGGCCCAGCGACTCGAACATCTTTCTGACCTGCCTGTTTTTCCCTTCGTGAATGGCTATTTCCACGACCGATTCATGCCGGCCCGGTTTTATTACGCGCACGTCGGCAGGCGCCGTTATGTAATCTTCGACTGCAATGCCTTCCTTAAGGCGCTCGACCTCTTTTGAACTTAGCGTTCCGCTTATGACGGCGCGGTATGCCTTTTTCAGACCGTGGCTCGGATGCATTATCATGTTTGCAAACTCACCGTCATTTGTCAGTATGATCAAGCCGGAGGTATCATAGTCCAGCCTTCCCACCGGGTAAATCCGCTCCCTGACATCATCAACCAGGTCCAAAACCGTCTTCCTCGAAAACTGGTCTTTAACGGATGATATGTAACCTTCCGGCTTATTGAGCAATATATAGACCTTTTTTTGCTCGTTACCGACTACGGCACCGTCAACTTTAATTACTTCATTGCCCTTAATTTTAAAACCCTGCTCCGTAACTACCCGGCCATCAACCTGTACCCTGCCCTGCGAGATCAGCTCTTCGCATTTACGCCTGGATGCCAGCCCGCAAGCCGCAAGATATTTTTGCAGCCTGATTCCTGCCATGTCGCTTACCTTCCTCTTTCCAAGTTACCATGCCCTTTCGCATAAAATATATCAATAAAAAGCAAAAAAAGCCATACCCGATAACATGATTACAAATCGGGCTACGGCTTTTTGCAAAATGGCGGAAATCCTGCTTATTCGTCTTCTTCCTTTTCTCTTTTTTCCTTTTCCTTCCTGACTGACACTCTTTTCTTACATAAGCTTTCCAGCCTGCATAATAATTCCGGTACCAAATCCAGTATCTTGTCCGCCGTTGAATTTATATTCACGGGCAGGAGCTTTATATGGCCGTTTCCGGCCACCATAAACGCTACGGGATTAATGCTGACTCCCGCTCCGCTGCCGCCGGCGAAAGGGAATTTATTCGAGTTTTCGCCTGTATCATCTTTAACTGTACGGTTGTTTTCTGCTTCCTCCGATTTTCCTGGTATTCGTACTCGCCTCCGCCGGCAGCAAAACCGAATGTTACCTTTGATATCGGGATTATTACGGTCCCGTCCGGCGATTGTACCGCATCACCGACGATTGTATTGACATCCACCATTTGTTTGATGCTTTCCATTGCCGTTGTCATCAATGCTTCTATGGGATGTTGCTTCAGCCACTAACTTCACCACCTGTCATCTTTAATTTCATGATAAATTTCGTGTAGTATATTTTTTTCAGTACAACTATAATATGGACTAATCTGACGTGAAATATGCAGCTTGCATCCACTTCAAACACGCTTTTGTCATAGCAGGGCATAATGCTTGCCTTGTTTTTGGTAACCCTGATATGTCTTGAAATATGAGTAGTGATGATTCCGGCCGCTGCCCACAACAATCCGCAGGTCAAGCCTGTCAGGGCTGCATCGCCTGTTCCTTGTCTCAGGTTTATTTTAAATTCAGCATTTATATTATTTTTGTTTAGATAGTTTTTTATATCTTCCAGCAAGTCGCCATGGTCCTTTAGATACATCCTTACGCTGTTAATTTTTCTAACAATATCCAACGGCATCAATTTTTTACTTTTTTCAGTACCGCCTCGCATTTCACGGCTTTGTCCCTTTACAAGCTTGAACTTTATTTTGTCTCCTTCCTTTTTAGCGAGGGGTACCCTGTATTCATAGTGCAAATGCCCTTTACCGGTGTAAAAAACAATTTTCAGCCATTCTTCCCGCTCATTGCGCGTGTAAATGAACGCAGCCTTTATCCTGGCACTGAAATAAACCGCCAGGAACGGAACCAACAGCAATAATACAGCCATATAGCGCATAAAGAACCTCAATATACATCATAAACCTGTACTTTATCTGGCATATTTATTTTTTCCATTTTTACGCTTTTTCATTCTGTCTTGCCGTCCGTTAATGCGCCGGCTTGATTTGGTTTCTTCATGGGAAAGGTTATCAATTTCGATGATGGGAAGGTCCCGGAGGGATTTAAAACCAAAGCTTCGCAGGAATTCTTCCGTCGTTTCATAGAGAAGCGGCCTTCCGGGAGTATCGAGCCTTCCGGCCTCCCTTACCAGGTTTCGCTCAATCAGCCGTGTAATAGCACTGTCGGAATTAACTCCACGTATCATTTCTATCCGTGCCCTGGTAACGGGCTGATTATAAGCTATAATTGCCAGCGTTTCATATGCGGCCTGCGAAAGCGCCTGTTTTTGTCTCGGCTCTGCCAGTTTTCTTATGTATTCGAAATGCTCAGGCCTTGTGCATAGCTGGTAACAGCCGTCAATTTCCCTAATCATCAGGCCTCTCCTGGAGTTTTGCATCGATACCGCCATGTTATCCAGAATAAGACGGGTGGTCTTTTTGTCCAGCCCCAGTATTTCCGACAGCTTTTCCACCGGCACCGGGTCTCCGGCCGCAAAAAGCACTCCCTCGATAATAGATTCTATCTCCTTTATCTCCATATTCCGCTCCATATTCCGCTTTACTTCCTTATCCGGAATCTTTTAATATTTTATATCATCATTTTGCAATAAAGATTGTTACCTATGCCATGTTATCCAGTTTTTCCTGTTCAAAAACAATCCCTGACTTTTCAGGCAACGGATCAATTCTGTCCATATAAATCTCGCCAAACATCTTTCTTTGGTTAATCTTTATTTTTTTCATCTTTGCTAGCTCAAGAGCGGCCATAAATCCCATTACGATATCAGCGGTAGATCTTATGCCGAAAGGAGAACAGCTCGGAGAACCTCAGGCGGCTCTTTTTCAGGAGCTCTCTTACTATTTCCCGCATCTTGCTTCTTAATGAGACTTTTTCATGCTGTATTACCCGGTTTATATTTGCATTGGGATTTATTTTCCTCTTGTTTTTATCAAGCAACTCCAGGTAAACATCGCGCAATTTGCAAGGCGCCAGTTCCAGCACCTCTTCGTTGTCGGGAACTCCTATTATTTCCGGGAGCTTATAAAATACCTTTGCCCATTCATATTCACGCTGCCTCAGGACATTTGTGAAATCCTTGAACTTCCTGTATTCAAGGAGCCTCATAACCAGCTCTTCCCGTGGATCTGTTTCTTCGGGCTCTTTCTCGATTCCTCTCGGGCAGCAGCATGCGCGATTTAATATGCAGCAGCGTGGCAGCCATAACCAGGAATTCGCTGGCAATTTCAAGGTCAAGCTCCTGCATTGCAAATAGGTATTCCATGTACTGGTCGGTTATTATATTGATAGGGATGTCATATATGTTGAACTGGTTTTTCTCAATAAGGTGAAAAAGCAAGTCAAACGGGCCTTCGAAATTATCTATTTTAATTCTGCAGGCATTTGTCAATACGCTTTCCAGGGCATTTTCCCTCCCTTGGCTTTTCTTTTGCTGCCGTCACATCCTACCAGTCTATTTTCATGGCTTTCCTGACCTCTTCCATTGTCTTTTGGGCAATTGCCCTTGCCTTGCTATTGCCGTTCTCAACAACTTCCCTGATATAACCGGGCTTTTTCAGCAATTCCCGGCGTCTTTCATATATCGGTGTAAGCACTTCAGCCATTCTTTTGGCAAGATTTTTCTTGCACTGTACACAGCCTATACCGCCCGATTTGCATAGCTGCTCCGTTTCCCGGACGCTTTCCTCATTACTGAATACCTTGTGAAAAGCATACACCGTGCAAACATCGGGATGGCCGGGATCGTCCTTCCTGATTCTCGCAGGGTCCGTAACCATTGACATGACTTTTTTTCGTACCGTTTCGGGATCATCGGAAAGAGCTATGGTATTGTTGTAGCTTTTGCTCATCTTTCTGCCGTCCGTACCGGGAAGTACTTTTGTTTTTGTCAGTCTTGCCGCAGGTTCGGGAAAAACTTCACCGTAAAGATAGTTAAATCGTCTTGCTATTTCCCTTGTAAACTCAATATGCGGTACCTGGTCTTCCCCCACGGGGACCGCATCAGCCCTGTATATCAGGATATCGGCGGCCTGAAGGCACGGATACCCGAGAAAACCATATGTTGCTATATTTTTTTCTTTCAGTTCGGACAACTGGTCCTTGTACGTAGGGCATCTATAAAGCCATGACAGCGGTGTGATCATGGAAAAAAGAAGATGCAGCTCCGCGTGCTCTTTTATCGCCGACTGGATGAAAATGGTGCATTTCTCAGGGTCAAGCCCGGCGCTGAGCCAATCTGCTACCATTTCGTTTATATACGCTTTGATGCCGGACGTATCCTCATATCCCGTCGTAAGCGCATGCCAATCGGCAACAAAGTAATAGCACTCATATTCATCCTGCAGCCTGACCCAGTTATCAAGCGCCCCGAAGTAATTCCCCAGGTGCAGCGCACCCGTAGGTCTCATACCGCTAAGCATTATGTCTTTACTCATTTTTGCCTCTCTTCCCAGTTCAAATTTATAGAGCTTAAATACGCGCTGTAAGTTTATTAAAAGCAAATCTACGCCTTTAACTTATTTTAATTATTGTATACGGCCATGTCAACAAAATGCGAATCAAAGAAAAACATCATGTCAGCATGCTCAATATTGGCGTAGCAATAAGCCGCAGAATACCTTCAAAAAGCTTTTTGACCGGCGTTAGCATCATAAAGAGTATACCGGGCATTAAAAGTATCAACGCCAGAAAAACCAGGCCGATAAAACGCTCGTATCGCATCATTCTAAAGTACAGACCCACGGGCAAGTATCGCGGTCAATATCTTTGAACCGTCCAGCGGCGGAATCGGAAGTATGTTGAAGGTCGCAAGTCCAATATTTATAATGTAAAAAAACCTGCTGATATTGAACAGTATTGACTCAAAGGAGTAGTCCGCGCCAAACAGACCGAAGTTGGTATTGTATATCTCGGCAGTGGAAAAACCGTTTTTTAGTGCAATATATGCCATCGGCAAAGAGAATAAAAATGCAAGCAGCAGGTTTGAAGCGGGACCTGCCAGGCTTACAAGGATTACTCCGCGCTTTTGGTCCCTGTAGTAGGTCGGGTCAATCGGCACGGGTCTTGCCCATCCGAAACCATAATCCTTTAACCATTGATACGATTAACATAAGCGTTCCAACCGGATCAAGATGCCTCAGCGGATTCATCGTCAGCCTTCCCATTCTTTTCGCGGTCGGATCACCCTGCCTGTAAGAGGCGTAGGCATGTGACATTTCGTGAAAACTGAGTGAAACCAGTATTGCAGGTATTGCATATAAATATATCATAATTTGGTTTATCATTCGTTATTCTCCTTTGTGAAATTCCAATTAATATTATACCAGAGTTTATCTCCAAACGTCTGAAAAAAGACTATATTTCCATGTACCGACATTATTAAACCGTAGTACGGTTTTGCCCGGAAAATATCTTATTCAATTACCCTGCCCATCTTGAACCACTCTTCCGCCAGCTTCAGGAACAACCTGAAAAATGAAGCTTTCTGCACATCCATCCCGGCTACCAGGTCTGCTTTCCCCACCTCTTTGCCTGAAACCATGTATGTCATCTCCCCTATTTTCTGCCCCGCCTTTACGGGAGCGGTCAAATCCGGCTTTATAGCGGAAACTCTTTCTATTTTACCCTTCTCACCCTTTTTCAAGAGCAACTTGACGTCCTTTTCATATACGACGTTTACCAGCGGTTTCATGCCTTTTTTAACCTGTACATCCTGGACTTTCTCGCCCATATTATTAACTACCACAGTTTCGAAATTTGCAAACCCGTAATCCAGTAGTTTCCGGCTTTCTGCAAACCTTGTATTTGAGTCCGGCTCGCCTAGCACAACTGAAATCAGCTGCTGCCCTCCCCTTACAGCCGATGCGGCGAGGCAATGGCCGGCTGCCCCGGTAAATCCCGTTTTCAGCCCTACCGTGCCTTCATAAAACCTGACAAGCTTATTTGTGTTGTCAAGGGATACCGGCTTTTTCCCGGGGACATTCACACGGAACTGGTCATGCCAGATTGTAGTATACTTCGTAACCTCCGGGTGCTTTAAAAGCAGTTCTCTCGACATAAGGGCTATATCATACGCGCTGCTGTAATGGCCGTCGTCTGTCAGTCCGGAGCAATCCAGGAAGTTTGTGTCATTCATCCCAAGCTCTTTTGCTTTTTGATTCATCATGGACACAAACGCTTCCTCACTTCCGGCTATGGCCTCAGCAAGAGCAACAGTCGCGTCATTTGCGGAATGAATCGCAACTGCCTTGAACAATTCGTCAACAGTAAACACTTCACCCGGTTCCAGCCATACTTGCGAACCTCCCATGCTCCAGGAATGCTCACTGACCTCGACCCTGGTATCATATGATATGATGCCTGAATCAATTGCTTCCATTACCAGCAGCATCGACATTATCTTCGTTATGCTCGCAATCGGCAACCTGTCGCGGCTGTTTTTCTCCAGCAATACCTTGCCCGTGTCATGGTCGACAAGTATGGCCGCCTTGGCCTTAAGATCAGTAATTGAAGTATTGTTCATTATTTTCGCAACCGTTACCGCATCATATTCGGTAACATCGCTTGACGCGGCGCTTGCCGGAATTATTGAAAAAAGCAAAACAGTCACATATGCAAAAAGAATTAATAATACTGCCTTTCTCGGCATAATCAACACCCCTTGCAGGTACTTTCCATTCTATAATAAAAGTTATGCCGGGAAATGGCAGTATATTCTGTGACACCCGTAAAGTATCAGCAAAGATACTTGCTATATTTAGAATCTTTCAACTTTATTGCCATCAATATAAGCCAGGATCAATGGCTTCTGTTCCGGGACTCCCGCCGATACCGCGTACGCTTCCAGCAGCAATTCTCCCGCCTCGGGCAGTTTTTCAGGCATGGAAGTGTGCAGCGAGGCAATGATGTCACCTTTTTCAACCTTGTCGCCTGTTTTTTTGTTTAAAATTATGCCTGCCGCATAATCTATGGAGCTTTCTTTTTTCTCTCTGCCGGCTCCCAGAATCATCGACGCTTTTCCCACAAGCTCGGCATGAACGGAGGAAATATATCCGTCGAACGGAGCCTTTATGTTCTCAACAACAGGCGCATCATCCAGCGCCCTCTCATCCCACGGCATATACTTGGCGCCCTGCCTGGCCGACATTTCGCCCAGCTTTTTCAAGGCGCTTCCGTTACTGACACTACCACGGGCTATTTCCCTGCATCTTTCAATCGTTCCCTTACCTGCCAGTTCAAGCATCCTTGCGGCCAGCTCGATTGAAATCGCCTCGATATCCTCAGGGCCATGGCCTTTTAGTACCGATACCGCTTCTTTTACTTCCAGTGCATTCCCGATGGCATTTCCAAGCGGCGAATCCATATTGGTGACCAGGGCTACCGTTTTTTTGCCGGCGTGCTCCCCGATGGAAACCATTTCTCGGGCTAACAGGATAGATTCGTCAAGTGTTTTCATAAAAGCGCCGTTCCCGGTTTTTACATCCAGCAGTATTTTGTCAGCTCCGGAGGCGATTTTCTTGCTCATGATGCTGCTGGCTATCAATGGGATGCTGTTTACCGTTGCTGTAACATCCCTAAGGGCATAAAGCTTTTTATCAGCCGGAGCAAGGTTTCCTGTCTGGCTTGCAATGGCTATTCCTATTTCCTTGACATTGCCAATAAATTCTTCCATGCTTAATTGCGTTTCAAGCCCCTTTATCGACTCAAGCTTGTCAATAGTGCCCCCGGTAAATCCAAGACCCCTGCCCGACATTTTGGCTACAGGCACTCCGCAAGCCGCGACAATCGGCGCGACGATAAGCGTTGTTTTGTCCCCTACGCCTCCCGTACTGTGCTTATCCACCTTTATGCCGGGGATCGCGGAAAGATCCGCCCTCTCGCCGGAATCTGCCATTATTTCCGTCAGAACGGCAGTCTCCCTGGAATTCATGCCTCTTATGAACATTGCCATAACAAGCGCCGCCGCTTGGTAATCCGGGATGCTTCCGTCCAGGTAGCCCTGGATGAAATATTCGAACTCCTCACGGGCAAGTTCTTTTCCATCGCGTTTCTTTTCTATGATATCAACGATTCTCATATTATCACATCCTTATAAAAACTATCCGCTCCAAAGCATGCATCTATTCCCAGGATATCCGCCACCGTCCGGGCTACGTCGGAAAATGCTCTCCTGGTGCCCAGGTTTATTCCCCTTCTTAATTGTTTTCCGTACACAAGCAGCGGAACGTATTCCCTTGAATGGTCGGTGCTGCGGGGTTGTCGGGTCGCAGCCGTGGTCGGCCGTTATTAGCAGGATATCCTGTTCATGAAGCGCTTCAAGTATTTCAGGTATTCTTTCATCAAACTGTAATAATGCCTTGGCATACCCGGCAACATTGTTCCTGTGTCCATAAAGCATGTCAAATTCAACCAGGTTGGTAAATACCAGGCCGTCAAACCTTTGTCCTGATAAAAGCAAGTGTCTTGTCAATGCCGTCGATGTTTCCGTCAGTATGGACTGATTCCGTGATTCCCTGTCCTGCGAATATATCTTCGATTTTTCCGACTGCTTTGACTTCCATACCGTTTTCCACAATGTAATCGAGTATGGTCTTCTTTACAGGTTTTAATGAAAAATCCCGCCGTCTTGCTGTTCGCCTGAAATTACCATCGGTTCCTTCAAACGGACGGGCAATAACCCTTCCCACCGCATGTTCGCCCGTAAGGATTTCTCTTGCAGTCATACAAATTTCATAAAGCTTGTCAACCGGGATGATTTCCTCGTGCGCAGCAACCTGGAACACACTGTCGGCCGATGTGTATACAATTGGACATCCTGTCATTACATGTTGCTGTCCTAACTCATTTATTATTTCAGTTCCGGAAGCTGGATAGTTGCCAAGTGTTTTTGTCCCTATCTTGTCTTCAAACTGTTCTATAATTTCCTTTGGAAAACCGTCCGGATATACAGGAAACGGCTTGTCAAGTATAATGCCCGCTATTTCCCAGTGCCCTGTAGTGGTATCCTTTCCCGCTGAGCGTTCAATCATCCTGCCATAGCACCCTATGGGATCATCCACGGATTTGTAGTTCTTTACGCCGTCAATACATCCTAATCCGAGTTTTTCAAGGTTGGCAGCGAAAAACCTTCAACCGTGGCTGCAATATTGCCGAGGGTATTGCTGCCTTCATCGCCGTATTTGGCCGCGTCAGGCAATTCTCCTATGCCCGCGCTGTCCAGTACTATTATTATTACTCTTTTCATTTTATCCCACCCTATAGTTTTATACCTGATAAAATTCTACCACAAGTCATACGCATTAACATACAATTTCGAAAGGTTGTGATTTTGCCCGCTGCCTGTCCGTGTCAATATGCCATTATAGTTTCAGGCTTGAATAATCCATTTGCCCTAATGCGTATGTGAATGGGGACAAGTGAATTATTCAAGCCTGACACCTATATTACGCTGAAATATAAAAACCCGCCGGTGAGCGGGTTGCCAGCCTTATAACGCCATTAGCCGCACAGCACTAGGCCCTTGGATGAGTTTTCTTATAAACATCTTTCAGCCTGTTTTTGGCGATTTGAGCATAAATCTGCGTTGATGAAATATCGGAATGTCCGAGCATTTCCTGTATGGACCTCAGGTCGGCGCCGTTTTCCAGCAAGTGCGCCGCAAATGAATGGCGCAGGGTATGAGGCGTAATGTCTTTATTTATTTTGGCCTGATTCTTATACTGCTTTATTATTTTCCAAAAACCCTGCCTTGTAAGCCTTCCACCGTTAATATTTACAAAAAGGGCTGTTTCTTCATTGCTTTGAATAAGCATCGGCCTTGCTTTGTCGATATATTCCCTTAGCGCCTTTAAAGCTATGGACCCTATTGGTATCATACGCTCACGGGTTCCCTTGCTGCATTTAACATGAGCATTTTCAAAGTTTATATCATCCACGTCAAGCTGTATTAACTCGGAGACCCTGATACCCGTAGCATACAAAAGCTCAAGCATTGCTTTGTCCCTGTATCCTTTCAGGTCCACGCATTGAGGCTGCTCCAGCAGAAGTTCGACCTCCTCCGGTGAAAGGATCTGCGGCAATTTTTTCTCAACCTTGGGTGATTCCAATTCAGCGGTGGGATCATGGTCAATTAACTTGTTTCTTGATATGTACTGGTAAAAAGACCTTATAGATGCCAGGTTTCTTGATATTGTCGATGTTGCCCTGCCTTTCTTTTGAAGGTAAAGCAAATATGCAATTATTGTTGTTTTGTTGGAATTGGATATATTCTTCAGGTTTATTTCTTTTAGATAGTTAAAAAACTGCTCTATATCGCGCCTGTAAGATTGCAAAGTGTTGGCCGACAACCTTTTATCCCTTTCCAAGAAATTTACAAATTTTTCTACTAAAGCTTCCATGCACAAATTCCCCTTCTCTATAATTAAAAATTGTTATATTCGTTAAATTCTTATATATTGATTTTAATATATTTTATATAATATTGGAAGAAATATTTTCTATTATATAGAATTCTTTACTGTATCATGGCACATTTTAATATGATTACTTCTTCCATTTAAATAGTTATGTAAATATTATATACAATTCTAGAATATTTATACATAATTTTTAACATAAAATTAATTATGCCGCAACCTGTACAATGATTCTGATTAATATCGGGGTTAAATAGGAATCTAACATGATGCCCGCCAGTATTATGCAGCTAAAAAAGGCAGTTACAAAACAATATGATACAAGGGCGGACTTCAAGCTTTTCTTTTGAATCTTTTCCGGCGGTTTATTCTTTGCAATTCGCAGCGAAAAATTAATCCCATTGACGCCTATTGCTATAAGGCAAGGAACGATTATAATTTCTTTTGGAAGCAGCGTTAAGCCTGTAAAAAGCACTCCCCTCAATCCCATTGCGCTTATTATATAACCGGAACTGAAACCGGTAATAAAGCCGCGTATGCCCAAAATGATAAAAATAAAAGGCAGGCCGATAACAGTAACGCCGAGAATCCAGAGAAGGCCGACCAGTTTCATATTATCAAGGAATGCGATGGAAAAAAGATCACTGCTTTTTACATTCTGATTGCTGAACAACTGAAGAAAACCTTGAAAATAATCCATTAACTCATCCCTCTGCATTGTACTTAATCCATTAACCGTAAACGCCCCCGCGCTGACTCCCAAGATGAAGGCTGACAGCAAAAACATGAAGGCATTCCGGTTGTTTGAAATTTGTTCATTCAGAATACCTTGGAAAAGCTTATTCAAAGCAACCCCTCCCCTTGAATCCGCCGGTGTTGGAACATCCCGAAAAACGCTCCCAAGTCATCATATGCTAATGACATTACAAACTATTCCGGACCGAAAATGTCCGATTAAGGCTTGATCCGTGATTCGATCTTAAAGTGCGATAAAAGGCTGATTTTTAGAATTGAATATTTCTACAAGTAATTGATGTGTATTTTGCCACTAATAATCCTTTCCGCCATTAATATGCCGATGATGCTCTTGGCATCCGTAATCTTCCCCGATAGTATCATGTCAGTCAAATCTTCGACTTTATGCTTTTCCGTGGAAATAAACTCGTCCGCGTCCGCACAGCTTTTTCCCTCCACTAAGCCCACGGCAACGTACATATGCAAAACTTCGTCGGAAAACCCCGGAGTGCTGTGGATGCTTGTCAGGTAAATAATATTTCTGGCTTTTAATCCGGTTTCCTCCATCAGCTCACGCCTTGCACAGTCGAGCGGATCTTCGCCCGGATCGAGCTTTCCGGCCGGTATCTCCAGGGAAACTGCTTCCAGTGGTTTCCTGTACTGCTTAACCATGTAAATTTCGCCCTTTTCGTTCAGCGGAATTATTACTGAAGCCCCAGGATGCCTTACTATATCCCGGGTAGCTGTTCTTCCGTCCGGAAGGGTAACAGTTACAAGGTCCACGTCAATAATATTGCCCTTATATATATGCTTTACGGAAACAGTCTTTTCCTCATAATCCATTATTGTTCTCTCCACAGTTTATTATCATTATTGCTCCCCATAATATATTATGGTTGCCGTTTGAGTCGTAATTATCCGGCATCGGTATTATCCGGTTCGCTGTGCTTTTTTATTTCACTTGTGGCCAGCTTGTCGCATCGGTTATTGTATTCGTCGTCACTATGGCCTTTTACCTTAATCCATTTTATAGTATGAATATTGGCCAGGTTATCCAGCTGTTCCCACAGGTCCCTGTTGCTGACCTCGTCCTTGTTGCTGTTTCTCCATCCGTTCGCCTTCCAGTTTCTTATCCACTCCTTTTCAAATGCTCCGACCAGGTAGGAACTGTCACTGTACAGCTCCACTTCGCATGGGTATTTCAAGGCTCTTAAGCCTTCGACAGCAGCCTTGAGTTCCATCCTGTTATTCGTGGTATAAGGCTCAAAGCCGGATATTTCTTTTTCATGACCCTCATATATCAATATAGCTCCCCAACCGCCTTTTCCGGGATTCCCGGAACAGGCCCCGTCGGTATAAAGCCGGACCCTTTTCCTTTTTTTATTCATTCGCCTGACCGCCTTTTGATTCATGGCATATTTCTTTCGCTCGCCTGGTACATTCCTTCATTGCCTCAATGAGGCTATTACGGAAACCGCTTTTTTCCAATGAATTTACCGCTGCTATAGTTGTGCCGGCAGGCGAACAAACCTGGTCTTTTAGTATACCCGGATGAAGACCGGTTTCCAGTACCATCCTGGCTGAGCCCAATACGGCCTGGGCCGCCAATTTATAGGCAAGTGCCCTGGGAATGCCCTGGAGCACGGCACCGTCTGCCATAGCTTCAATCATCATAAAAACATAAGCCGGGCTGCTGCCGGTCAGCGAAATTACCTCGCTCATCAAGCTTTCTTCCAGTTCCTCAACCTTCCCGGAACCTTCAAAAAGGCTTTTTACAAATTTCTTTTCATTCCCCTGCATATTTTCGTCAAAACACACCAGGGTCATGCCTTCGCCTACCGATACCGGCAAGTTGGGCATAACGCGCGCTACTTTCTTATATTCGCCAATGACGGATTTCAATGACGAAATAGTGACTCCGGCTGCGATAGATACTATTATCTTATTATCAGTGATATAATTTCTGATTTCTTCCAGGACATTCTGAACAATTACTGGTTTTACCGCCAGTACTATACACCCGCACTCAGATGCCAGCTCGGCGCTGCCTGACGCAATTTTCACGCCTGTTTCTTTTGACAGCTTTTTGGTTTTGTCCGGGTCTATGTCAAATATCACTATATTCTCATGCCCTATCGTGCCAGAGCGTATTGCGCCCCTGACCAGTGACGCACCCATATTTCCTATGCCTATGAATCCAACTTTCATTGTCATCGAGATTTTCACTCCATCCGGTTGTACGAGCCAAGCATATATTATATAATACATAACAAATGAAAAATAATCCAGTGCCATTTTATTAACTACCATTGACATAAGCCTGCGGCATATTGTAGAATATATAGGTCCATGCAAAGGGGAGTAACTCAATTGGTAGAGTAGCGGTCTCCAAAACCGTTAGCTGCGGGTTCGAGTCCTGTCTCCCCTGCCATAGCTTGTCCGAAAACCCGCTATTTTAGCGGGTTTTCGGCATAATAGTTAATAGAATAATTTCAAGCAAGGCCCGGTTATTTTATAGAATGATTATATCATATTGTAAAGAAGTGCTTAAAATAAATTTTTTATTTTTTCAATGGACTCCCTGTCCTTCTGCAGTATCTCGCCGGCAATATCTCTTGACCTGTCGTCCAATTCGCCCCTCAGGACTTTTTCAGCCATATTAACGCCTTGACTCTCGCCTTCTATGGCTTTTTCTATGATTTCAGCCGTGTCTGCGTCCGAGCCTAGATCCATGTTAATCCTGATATCTCCCATTGTCCCCTTCATACCAAGGCTTTCGTCTGGCTTCCCGCCTATATCCTGAATATAGCCCGCTAACTTGTCAATATTTTCTCTATGCTGTTTCTGTACTTCTTTAAAAGCTTGCTTCACATTTTCATCTTCAAGCCTGGATATAAAGTTGTTGAAACTCTCGACCGCCATGCATCCGGTAAATATGCCGAAACAAAAACCGCCCGGTCTCCCGCGCGGTTTTATGCAAAATCTCACTACATTGATACACTCTTATCCGAATCGTTCCTGAGATTTGCTTTTAGCCTTATTTTCTTAATCAGGAATTTATCCAGCCATCCCTTTTTATGCTTGAGCGAAACATACCCTGTTATAGATATGGCCAACGCTCCGAAAACATCTACTATCAAGTCTTTCATGGTGTTCATAAGGGCTGCCCGGCCTACCAGCGGAATGCCGTCTTCCAATGCGAACTTCTGCATGTTCAGTCCCAGCATTCCGTCAAAAATAAACTCATAGATTTCCCACAAAACGCCAAGTGTTATTGAAAAGCAAAATGCAAACAGTGCCACAAACAACGGGCTTAAATTAACCGGCACGTTCTCAGACTTGTTCAACAGCGTTACAAATGAAAACCCAAGCGTCCCAGCATACCGCTGCCAAGAGCGTGCATCAGGACGTCCCAGTGCTTTATTTGGTAAAAAAAGCTCCTGACTTCACCAAGGTAAATTGCGCAAAATAGAAATATGGTAAACATGATATGCATACCGTTTGGAATCCGTATGCTGATCTTTCTGGATATTATTCCCGGCAGGAACATGAGAAATACGCCAAGGACGCATTGCAGCAGCATCAGTATATATTCGCTTTCCGGGCGTTCGCTGTCTTTCCGGGACACCGCCGGGCACCATGATAATCCTGATGATTATATATATAATCGAAGCTAAAAGTGATAAAAATACAATCGCCGAAACGACCTTTTCCACTTTTGACCTTTTCATGCCTGCTATGTCTCCTCTATAATACAACTCCCTGCTTTTTTAATATCGTCACCGTTAAAATCCATAACCTCAAAACGCCTTAAAACAGGCTTGAAATCTCCGTCCACCACGTAAAACAAATCCAATTCTCCGATCATGTCAACCGTCGCCAGGCCGAATATAGGCAGCGGCACTTTTATTTCGGGCTTATTACCCGCTCCCTTTACCAATGACAGCCTGGAACTTTCGCTTATATCCACCGAAACAGGCTCTATCCATGTGCGTTGCACATAATCAAGCATTGCTTCTTCAAGCGGTTGATCTTTGCTGATATTCTCAATTTCAAGCTCGGCGGAAAAGCCATATTTTTCGTTAACCAGTCTCAGCTTTGCGCTACCCTTTACATGCTCGGTTTTAAAACCGCTTATAATTTCCGCAAGCGCATCGTCACTGGCAAACGAATATGACAAGTTCTTCCCGTAGCTATATATAAAGTAGCGGGATAAGGAAAATGACGCTCCATGATGCGGTATAAGAAGAAATACGTCCTTCGCGCCGTCATTATCCAGGTCTTCAAACTGCATGGATGATAAAAGCCACGATAATCCGGCCGGTTTTGTCCAAAACGAAATCTGTCTTTCTCCGCTGGCGCCCTTTATTATCAACCTTTCTTCAATTTCTCCGGACAAATTGCCGTCAGCCGATGGAAGTTCAACTTGTATGACTTCCACCTGTTCATTTTCTCCGTCTCCATCCAGATCGACACTCGCGCTCTGTAGCAGCATGGCATTTTTACCTTCGGATACGTCGGGATTGTTTTCCTGTTCATTCCCATTACCGGCATGGTTTTCACCTTCAGGTGGGTCATATTCCCGTTCATGTTCTTCAGTGCCGCTATCAGGCATAGCCGGTTCGGTCATTTGCTGTTTGCCGGCATCTTCCGCCGGACCGGCCCCGTCAGCCGGCAGGGCCTTCTTCCCCGGAGAGCCGCAAGATGCAAGCAAGACAAGAACCAAGATTGTTGATGCGATAAGATTAACTTTTTTTAATATGAATTACCCCCGTCAATTATTTATATTATTATATTATCATTCCGGAACGGCTTTTCCAATCAGGAGCGGAAAAAAAGCATATACGCCTGGAAAATGATTGTTGCCAGGCAAAGCAAAAAAACAAACACTGCTCCCGTTTTGTTTTTTTCTTTCCAGTTCCATAATGCGTAACTCAATGTATGGATTATTACCAATACAGATCAAGGCAAATAAGAAACATCCCAGCCATTAATGCCACTTAAAAAACCTCCATCGCAGCCCGACAGTTACTTTTACTTTCCGCATTTACCAATGTGCCGACTTGATAATAAGCCCGGTGCGCCTGATCCTGAAACTGACGTCCACATCGAAATCAGTGTGCTTGTATTGCTCAGGCCAGTTGTATTTTTCCCACTCTGCCCAGGTAAGAAATTTTTTCTTTACAAATTTTCCAATCCCGCAGATATCCGAAGCCGAGTGTGTCTCTTGTCTTTTCAAGGAGCTTGAGGATATCTTTTTCAAGTATCTCTTCCATTTCTTCTTTCTATTATTTCCGGCTGGCTCTCATATTCATGCATGCTTTGGATAGACACAAAATCGCCTTCCAGGTCTATTCCGACATGAGCTTTCACTTTTCCGTCAGCCATATCGATTTTGATAACAGGTTTCTTTCTCCTGAAAACCTTTAGCACTATAATAGAATTCTCTTCGTATACGGATCCGGCAAGGTCCAGTAGGTATGGTTGAATTCGCCCGTAACCATCTGTAAGCAGGCGGATTCCATGCCGTTAAGCGTACTGCACATTTTACCTTCTTTAAAAACCGCGACTCCCATAACTTCATTTTTTTTATCTGAAAGAATCGGGATGTTGCCGGCTTTATAGCTTCCCTCGTGAATAAATGTGCCGTCCCCATTTTCAGCGGTTACGCTGCCAAACTGTTCCACGCTTTCGTACCTGTTCAATGCCGTTAGATATAGCTACCGGTTCTATCGAACCGGCTCGAATATTTGAGGTGAAAATCATGCAGTCTTACATTAGGAAAAAATGAGGTAAAGTTTTTTCCCAGCATTTGTTCATAATACTTTGAAGGGTTGACTTCCAGTATATGCTTTGTTTTTCTCAGGTATTCCTCGGGAGAGTCCAGAGAAACAACAATAAAAACATCCGGCTTGAATTCGCTGCCTCTCATGATTGCATTCAAATATTTCGAGACTCCCTTTTCGGCAAGCCTTCTGGATATTATTATAACTTTTGTGTGGGAAACGTTAATCTCTTTGCTTATGATATTATTAATCAAGTTAAGGCCTGAATATATCGAAGGCGTATCTACGGTGATAATTGACGTTGTTTCGACGCTCCGCCGCCTCCTCCGCCCCCTTCCGCGCTCCGCCGCTGCCACCTCCTATGGAAATGGGAACCGCAAGCTGAAGTGTCATCCTGAGCTCATTCGCTTCTCCCACGTCAAGACCTATGGCCATCGGGTATGCCAATTCGTCAATTTCCCGCTGGTCAAAACAGCCTGTCAGAAGAAACAGGTTTAGTAAAAGCACCAATACAAGCGTGTATCGGATAATATTGCCAAAGGTATTCACTTATCGCGGGCCTCCTTTTTTGCCTGCTTCTTTCAGGTTTGCCGCCGCCATGATGATTGCAGTAATGGCTAAAGCCACGATTCCTATCGATTTATATACGTAATCCGCTTCAAACCTTATGACCGTGATAAGATTCTCAGGCAAGAATGCCGCGCCAAATACTATAATAATAAAAGGCAAAATCAGCGGTCTCATATATTTAAGTCCTGCAGCCCTGGCAAAAGTGTACACGGTGAAATAGAAGGTTGATGACAGGTATAAAAGTGCGGCCATTGACCATATGATGACAAACAGGGATTCAATTCTTTCGAAAAATCTGCCCAGGTTAAACAGGCTCGCCATGTAATAGATTGGAAGAAACGGCTCGAGGCTGACCGGGTAACTGACGGTCAATATAAATGCCAGCGAGCCGGTTACCAGGAAAAATGAACTGAGACCAAGGGCTATATACCCGGCGCTTCCTACTTTATCGGAACTTCGCAGGAAAGGCGGCAGAAGAAAAATCGTAAGCAGCTCTATAAAAATTGATGACCTTAAAATGCCGTTAACTGCTATATCATCCAGCCCCGTGCCTAAAACGGGAAAAAGATTTACAAACTCCATTTGAGGGATGACGCCAAGTATAATAAAAATGTACCCTGCTGCAATAATCGGTACTGTAATGGCCGCAAACCGGACAATTGCCTCAATGCCAAAAAAGCATCCTACGCACATGCCAATGGCAAAAAACATCATAACATAGCTTAAGGGAGACGTTGGCAGCACTATTACCTTTATATCTTCAGAATACTCCCTGAGAACCGTTACGGTAATAATAAGCGAGATTGCGGAAATTGCGAGTCCCGTCACCATCCTTAGAATAATACCTCCGGCAATTTCCGCTATGTCCAGGATATCATTGCTTTCGAATCTTTTATACAGTCTCATCAGAATCGTAAATATCAATACCGCTGTAATACAGGATATTATAGACGAAAGCCACCCCGCCGTTCCGGCATCTTCTGCCGTTAACCTGGTATAAGAAAGGAAAATTTTTGAGCAAATTAAATTAATTAAAAGTGTTACTGTCTCCCACTTGCCGAATTTCAACCTTTTTTGCATTAGCTCATTAGCCACCCCGTTATTTTTTTCTTTGTCCCGTCTTCCAACCCATACTGTATTTTGGCTGTCTCTCCTTCTTTTTCACATTAAGGTAATCAGGCCTGTTTTCCAGCTTCCATTCCGGCGCTCTGAATACGACATTTTTATATTTTCTTGATGTCCTGGGTCCGAAAGGTGCCATAAACGGAACACCAAATGATTTCAAGCTGACCGACCAGATTCCCAGCAAAAACAGCCCGACTGCTATGCCAAAAAATCCTGCGAGGCTTCCGAAAAAAATGAAAATAAACCTCATTATCCTTACGGAGAAGGACAGGGAGTAGCTTGGTATGACAAAAGAGCCGATACCTGTCACCGCAACAATTATAATTAATATAGGGCTGACAATATTTGCAGCAACCGCTGCTTCTCCAAGAATCAATGCGCCAATAATACCAAGCGTAGGTCCGATTGGTCCCGGGACCCTGATTCCTGCTTCGCGTATCAGTTCAAATGAAAATTCCATCAGCAGTATTTCCACCAACGACGGAAACGGCACCCTTTCCCTTGCAGCCTCTACTGCGAGCAGCAGGTCCGTTGGTATCATATCCTGATGGTAGTTGACAATAGCCAGGTAAATCCCGGGCATCAGGAGCGCCAAAAATAACGCGGCATAGCGTATATATCTCAAAAGGTTGACATAAGGATACCTGATATATAAATCCTCTGCCGAATGCATTAAATCAAAAGCCGTTACCGGCACAACCAAAACAACAGGAGATCCGCTCACAACAATTGCCACTCTTCCGTTTGACAGCATTTCTGAAACAAAGTCGGGCCTTTCGGTAGAAATTGCCTGCGGTGAGGGAAAAATAGAATCGTCCTCAATCAACTGTTCCAACGCCCCGGAATCAAGCATGTAATCCACATTTATGTTTTCCAGCCTGCGTCTTGTCTCGTCAACAAGCTTTTCATTCGCTACATCTTTTATGTATAGCATGGAACATGTTGTTTTACTAACTATCCCGACAGTAATATCCTCAACTATCAGGTCTTCATCCTTCAGTCTCTTCCTTATCTGTGCCGTACAGGTTCTTAGTATTTCGTTAAATGCTTCCTGCGGCCCCCTTATGACTATTTCGTTGTTTGGCCTCTCCACCGGTCTGTGTTCCCATCCCTTGACATCCGCTGTAAAAGAAACCTCCAGGCTGTCCACAAATAATGCGCATCCGCCGAAGTTCACCTTTTCTATAATCTTGCCGTACGATTTCTCGATGCTCACCTGGCAGTGCGGAAGCAACCGGTCTGATACATACTCCTTGAGGTCTTCCCTGCCTTCCCTTAATTCATACATTGAATTTACCATAAGGGGCTTTAATATATAATTGTTTATTATTTCACTGTCGACCATTCCGTCGATAAATATAATAAACGCCTTTATTGGTTCGTTCCTGTGATGAATCATAAATTCACGAATAACAATATCACTATTTAGCGGGATGCTATAAACTTTTTTCATATATTCCAGGTTTGCATCCATATTTTTCTGGACTTTGTCTGTCGGAGCGGTTTTTCTTTGGTTTTCCTCCATTTTTTCCTTTATTTTCTTTTCAATCGCATCTTTGGCGGAATCTTTCCCGGCAGCTCCGTCTTTTTCCTTTATTGATGATCTCAAAATAAAGTGTTCCTGCTTCTCCGGCTCAGTAAAAAACAATATCTTTTTTAGATTCTTCCAGATGACTGACAATTCATGTCCTCCCGTTTCTATAGCTTAATATCGCTTACGCTCCTTTTTCCCAGCTTTACCAGGTATACATCCCACTCTCTTGAACCAAGTTTCATGGCAAATTTCTTATCAAGCACTGAAAAATCAAAACGGTATTTCCCTTTGACAGCGCTTCCTGTATCCATGGCAACAGTGTATCCAAGGCCTCTGATATAAAATACCGTTCCGAACGGCCAGTAACGATTGTCAACTGCGATTGAAACACCCGGCATTATCGGCGCTCCCGATTTCGTTATACCCAAGTCGTTTCCGCATTCTTCCTTGCTAGGCGTATATGCCGTGCCAAGAAATTTTCCGGCATACTTGCCCCTGTCTATAACATCCCGCGGTTCAAGGCCTTCGAATATGCTGAAGCTTTGCGGCCTGATGCCGACAGAGGCCGCCATTTTCAGAGAATTCTGAAGCGCGATATTGTCCTCGGTTAGTTCCCTAACCTGCTTTGAAAGCTCGTCATTTTGCTCTTTCAGTTTGTCAAGCTGTTGGTACAAGTTATCGTTTCCCAGTAACATCGCATTGTATTTCTTTTTTATGTTGTCAAGTTCCTCCTCAAGCTTTCGGCACCTATGCTTAAGGTCCAAGTCTTCCTTTTCCATTTGATTTTTTGCCATTCTCTCTTCATCAATTGCCTTTTGAGCCAGCGCTAAGTCAGCTTTCATAACTTTGTAAGAATTTAGCAGCATGAAGTTATTTGCGCACAGCGCCATGACCATTAAAAACATTGACGTTAATGCCCATATACTGCTTCTTTTTTTCTTATACTTTAATTTATAGTACCTGGTATTTCTTTGAGGCCAGATACTATCGGTAGTTTCGTATCCAGTCATAACCCTCCTCCTTTAAAGCAGGCAGAAATATTTGATAAAATAAATGCCATATTAAGGATCCTCTTTATTATCATCTATTTTAATGCGCTTTATTCATATAACGAGGCAGTAAAGATGTGTCCCACCCCTGTGGCGCAAAGTGCAGGTTTGGATTCGCCCGGCAAAAATATCCGAACTTTTATTTAACTTATGTGTTGCAGCGGCACCGCGTGTTGCACATATCGTGATGCCGCGAAGTAATATATATTGACATTGTTTACATTCGGTGCAATAGTATGCTGCGAAACATCAATGGCAGGAAGGTATAAACATGAGCAGGTTATGTCCAATATCGCCAATAGGCTTAACCGTAATTTCAGTGGCAATCGGCCTGATATTTGCCGCAACGATGGACAGCGACGAACTTAACATAGTCGGAAACGTGCTTATAGGAATAGGCGGTATCATGATCATAGCGGCGACTGAAAAAGAATTTATAAATGGGCTTAAAGAAAAAGAAGAGCAAAAGGATTTCATGGAAAAACTTGCTTCGGTTTTGCGGGAAAGAAAGTCCTGATTTCCTTTTACCCTTCCGCAAGCTGCCCATAACCATTGTCGAAAGGAAAAAGCCCCTGTAAGTACAGGGGCTTTCGCAAATTCTTCCTGTAAATGTTCATCATTTGCTCCAAAAGAGCCGAACGTTGATATATACGGCCTTTACCTTGCCGGCATCAGGCAGCATATCACATGCGGTGAAATCCATGCTGTAACGGTGCCCGGTCTTTACAATCAATCTTCAGGCATATGAACAGCTTCCTGCCGTCTTCCGACATCAAGAAAAAGAGGCGGCAAAAATTATTGACTTTAACGCCTATAGAAAAACAAGGGGGAAATAGGGGGAATTTTTTATAAAAACAGCGGGAACCATTCTTCTGGAACCCGCTTATTTACTGGTCGGAGTGACCCGACTTGAACGGGCGACCTCTTGCACCCCAAGCAAGCACTCTAGCCAAACTGAGCTACACCCCGACGACGCAGTATGAATTATAGCACAATCGGGGCGCTGTTGTAAAGTCCAAGTTGCAGTGAATCTATGGATAGGGCGGAATACCCGTTATGCTTCGGCATGGATACCGAAGTCGCTTGTCCTGAACCATGGACGGCGAATGACAAGCGCCCGTGTTGAAGCGAGACAGGACATTACAGCCTGCTCATGAGGGAACCTAATGTCAAATTGCAGCCGCCCTAGCCGCCCGTTTATCCGCTTAATGTAAAATTTGCGATATACTCACCCGTTTCCGGCTGCTTAATGCCTTCTGCCCGTTACCAGCAAATATATCACATATGCTATGAAAGCCAGTATGGCTATGGGCAGTATTATTCTCACCGCAAATCCCACGAGCTTAAGCGCGACTATCACCAATGCGGCAATTATGATCACGGAAATCAAGGTCTTGATCAGATTCCTCACAATAATCAACTCCTCTTTACATTTTACAACCGCCCCGGAGCGTTTATTCATACTTGCATAAAACTTGAAGCTTTTTCTTGCTCCTGCTAATAAGTACGCAATATTGGCATAAATGTCTTATGAGATTTTTATGACTTCTTATAGGATATGGTCTCAATAGCTTTAATCGTATTGATAATTTCAACTTCCGTGTTGAAGAACCCGGCACTAAACCTTACGGCACCGGTTTGCAGCGTACCGAGAATCCTGTGCGCTCCTGGTGCGCAATGTAATCCTGCCCTTGTGCATATCCCATAATCCCTGTCGAGCATATGGCTCAACTCGGCAGAATCAATACCGTCCAGGTTCATTGCTACTATTCCCGAATTCCTGTGTTTTTCATACGCACTATACAACCTGACTCGCGGTATATCTTTAATTCCATCAATAAGCATCTTTATCAGGCCGTATTTTTCTTCACCGATCCTCTCGACACCTGTCTCAGCTATATACCTCACTCCTGCTCCCAGCCCCACGATGCCCGGGGTATTGAGCGTACCGCTTTCCAGCATGTCAGGCATGATTTCCGGCTGGTACACATTTTCGGAATTGCTTCCGGTACCTCCTTCCATAAGAGTTTTTAACATGACTCCGTTTCTCACATACAAAAACCCCGTGCCCTGCGGTCCCATCAATCCCTTGTGTCCAGGAACAGCCAGCATGTCTATATTATGCCTGGCTACGTCTAATACCATTGACCCCGCTCCCTGGGATGCGTCCACCAGGAACAGTATTCCGTGCTCACGGGATATTTGGCCTATTTCATTGATTGGCATTACTGCCCCGTTTACATTTGAAGACAGTGTCGATACTATTAGAACCGTATTTCTCCTGATCTCTCTCCTTATATCTTCCGGTTCTATCTCTCCCAGCCAGTTCCCGCTTACAACCGACAACCTGATACCCATATCCCGCACCAGTGTTCTTAAAGGCCGCATCACTGAATTGTGCTCCATGCAGGTGGTGATAATATGGCATCCGGGGGAGGCAACCCCCTTGATAGCCATATTCAGCGCTTCCGTTGCATTTTTTGTGAATGCGATACGCATCGGGTCGGATATGTTAAACAGGGAGCAAATTCTCTCCCTGGCAGACATTACGGCCATGCCTGATTTGACTGAAAGAGAGTGGCTTCCCCTCCCCGGGTTCGAACAGTATTCACGCATACACCTGTTCATTTCCGTGTAAACGCATTCCGGCTTGGGGAAAGACGTCGCGGCATTATCCAGGTAAATCATGGTTTACTCCACGGCCTTAAATTGATATATCACTTATAGAATATCAAAAACCATACACGGTTGTTACTGAATTTGAGCCGCTATGTGCAAAATGTAATTTTCGGCTATGGAAGAATCTCATTATCCCGAAAAGGTTTAAATGCTATTTTTCAAAATTTTTGCCAATCAGCTTCAATACGGCCAGCGCAACGACTCCGCCAATAGCCGCCGTTATAAGCTGTGGCCAGCTAAACAAGCTTTTAAGCGTCAGGGCAACCTGTGGCTTCATATCTACAACAGACGTGAAAACTGAAATGGAAGCATATAAAAAACCAAATTTAAGCAAAGCGCCTGAAGCAACTCCTGCCACCCTGCTCTTTTTCCCAAACAAATGAAAACAAACAACTATTATTGCATTGCCTATGATAATGAAAGGAGAAAATGCAAAAATCAAGGGTGCAATCGCAGCCTTATTTGTAAGAGCAGCTACTATCGGGGCAATCACCGATATTGCGATACCACTCCACAAGCCGGCGATTGCAGTGGCTATGATAAGTACCGCGTTTACAATCGGGCCGACAACAAAGTTGTGATACGGAATAAATCCCCCAAATACCTGGAAAACGATTGCCGTTGCCAGTAATAATGCTGTCCTGGTAATAAACTTCGTATTGTTCTTCATATGATATTCCTCCTAAGTGCATGAGTATTTTACATCAAGTTTAAACCAATCGTGTCGGGCCAACAAGGTTGAAATCATTAAAAAACTCTCTGCCTTATTTCTTCCCCAATTTTAGTATGTTAAACGAATCATTGCAATACAGGCTGCAATTGTTTTCCATCCAGTGCGCATTGCATTGCCGGTATCAACAGTTCAAACTTTGCCATAAGCGAATTGCACTTCCTATTTGGGTCATCTTGCCCAAATGGGACGAAATACACATTTTTGCAGTTTAAAAGTTTAAATATGTTTTTCCCGTTGGCTCCAAGCCCGTCATTTGTCGCTGGTGCCAGCAACAGCGGCTTGCCGTTTCTCAAATGCGCCTTGCACGCCATTGTTACCGCGGTATCGGTTATGCCGTTTGCCAGTTTTCCAAGCGTGTTCCCCGTGCATGGCGCTACAACCAGTATATCAAGAAGTGCTTCAGGTCCGATCGGTTCTGCGTCGACAATCGTCTTGATTATTTGTTTCCCGCTGATTTTTTCTATCCTGGATTTCCATTCGGACGCGTCTCCAAATCTTGTATCCATGCTATCTACCGCATGAGAAATTATCGGCAGTAAATCTGCACCCTCGCAGGCAAGTTTCTCAAACTCCGGGATTACTTTTGAAAATGTGCAAAACGAGCCGGTAAAAGCAAAACCGATTCTCACACCTTTAAATCGCACTGTTCACACCCCCAACTCTTCAATAATGTTATAAATTGTCTGTTTCATGTAGTTAGCCGCTGTTACCGGGGCTACCTTGCCGGGCAGCGACAATGCCCATATTACTTTAATGCCGAGTGTTTTAGCCCTTTCAAAATCCACTCCGCCCGGCTTGGAAGCCAGGTCTATTATCAAACAATCCTTCCCAACCTTCCGGAGCATTTCGCAGTCAAGTATCCTGCTTGGTATGGTGTTAAATATTACATCCATGGAGGAAATATAATTCTTAAGTTCACTTATGTAAACAGGTATATATCCATACGTTTTAATCCATGCAATATCCGGATATTTCCTCGCTTCCACGTATACTTCCGCTCCGATGCCCGCAAGCATCTTCGACAGCGCCTTTCCTACCCTGCCATAACCCAGTATCAGGGTTTTACTCCCGTTCAGGGTAATGGGCAATTCCTCCATAGCTATTTGTATAGCACCCTCCGCGGTTGGAATCGCGTTTAGTACAGCCATCTCCTCGCGCTCAAGTATATCAATGGAATAAACATTGTAAGCCTTCGCAAGCTGTTTGAGCTTCTCACTTATCCTGCCTGCTATGAAGAGCTGGTTTTTCTTCATTATTTTAAAAATTTCATTTACAAGTATTTTCTCGTCGTGAAACGGCGCATTCAGTGTTTCGTTATCATTAGAGCAGGGCAAAGGCCCGATTACTATTTCAGAATCATCAATCGCCGCCTCGATATTCTCATTTTCGGGTATCGGCAAATCAAAACCCGCATTTTTAAAGCCATACAGGTTCACCTGATTGCCGTCCTCTGATATAGCTTCAGCCAGTTTTACATTCCTTAGATCTCCGCCGATTACCGTATATCTTATCAGGCTCATCCCGTTATCCCCCCAGTATATTTCACTCCATATACCATACCCTGGTCATTATGCTAATACATTTTATGTTTATTTGTATTAACTAGTGCTTGTATAAGAAAAACCGGCCCGGCCGTTAAAATACCAAAGAAAAGCATCCGGGAACTTAAAAAATTCCGGATGCTTCTTTAAGCAATTTGTTCAATTTCGATTATATGATGCTTGGAAGCTGACCGCTCTTTATATTGCCAACCATAGACATGCCTTTTCTCTCCAGGTTGAAAATACGGCTGATATTATGCTCAACGGATTCCATGGATATGTTTTCAATCTTTCTAATAATCTCTTCCGGTGTGTTAACATAACCCAGCAACAGCTCCGATTTACCAATACTGTTCATCCTGCTGCCCGTACTTTCAAGCCCCAGGACATAGCTTCCTTTAAGCTGTTCCTTTGACTTTTCAAGTTCCTGCGAAGTAATCCCCCGCTTGTTTATCAGCCGTATTTCGTCCTGTATTAGTTTTAAAACAACCCCAAAGTTTTCCGGGTTCATTCCGGCGTAAATAGTAATAAGGCCAGCATCGTTATATGCCGTAGGATAGGAATATATGGAATATACAAGGCCTTTCTTCTCCCTGATTTTCTGGAACAGCCGCGAACTCATGCTTCCACCGAGTATATTGTTTATCGCCAGCAGCGTGTATATATTATCATCGCCGCTTTTTATCCCCTCAAACCCAATGCACAAATGCACCTGTTCCGTTTCTTTCTCCTTTACGTAGATTCCCGGTTTGAAATCGACGTTTTCCTGTTCCTGCACCACTTTCCGTCCGTGTGGCTTTTGACCGAAGTACTTTTCAAGCAATTCTTTCAGCCTGATTTCGTCAAAATTGCCGGCAACTGAAATAACCGTATTGCAGGGAACGTATTTTTCATGATAATAATTGAGAACAATATCCCTGTTGATTCTTTTGATGGACTTCCTGGTTCCAAGTATGGGATACCCAATGGAACAACCTCCCCAGACGTTTTCCGTCAGAATGTCATGCGCCAGTTCCTCAGGAGTATCTTCATACATGGCTATTTCTTCCACAATAACCTTTTTCTCGAGAGATATGTCCTTTTCTGCAAAAAGCGGGTTATGGAACATATCGCTTAAAACGTCAATTGCAATTTCAATATGTTCGTCAAGAACCCTTGCATAATAGCAGGTGCATTCTTTCGCGGTAAACGCATTCAGCTGGCCCCCAATATTGTCGATACTGCCCGCAATTTCGGCCGCACTCCTGTTTTCCGTCCCCTTGAAAAGCATATGTTCAATGAAATGAGATATCCCGTTATTTTGGCTGTTTTCGGTTCTCACTCCCGCTCTTACCCAAATACCCAGTGATACCGACCTGACGTGCGGCATTCTTTCACTGACTACCCTGATGCCGTTACCAAGTTTAAACTTATTATACATATGACCTCCGTTGTATTCACCAAAGGTAATTCCGGTTAAAAAATCATGATAATAGCCATCATGCCGCTATAATGTCCTGTTATGAATGCATAGCAGGCATGCGGCATGAATCGGTACCGAAAAAACACTCTTACGAAAGTGTTTTTGGTATAGTTGTTATCTTTTTGCCCTATTAGCCTTGTCAGCAGGCAAAGCGTCCTTTCTGGACAGGTTTATACGTCCTTGCTTATCGACTTCAACAACCTTAACGAGCATTTCGTCGCCAATCTTACATACGTCTTCAACCTTTGAAACTCTCTTGTTATCCAGCTTTGATATATGCACAAGGCCTTCCTTGCCTGGAGCAAATTCAACAAACGCGCCAAAAGGCATCAGTCTTGTAACCTTGCCTAAAAAAACCTGCCCCGGCTGGACGTCCTTCGCAATAGCCTCAATAATAGCCAATGCCCTTTTGCCCGCAGCTTCATCAGGAGTAGCGACAAATACTTTCCCGTCGTCTTTTATATCTATTTTGACTCCTGTTTCATCGATAATCCTGTTAATAATCCTTCCGCCCGGCCCGATTACATCCCTGATCTTGTCGGGGTCAATATTCATTGTAAACATTTTAGGCGCATACGGCGACAAGGATTCCCTCGGCTTGGCTATAACGGGGGTTATCACTTCGTCAAGAATCTGGATGCGTCCTTTCCTCGTGAGCTCAAAAGCTTGCCTTATGATTTCGTAGGTCAGGCCGTCTACCTTGATATCCATCTGGATGGCCGTTATTCCATTTTTTGTTCCCGCAACTTTGAAATCCATGTCACCAAAGAAGTCCTCTATCCCCTGTATGTCAATAAAAGTAACAAACCGGTCGTGGTTTTCCTCGTCAATTACCAGGCCCGCGGATATACCGGCAACAGGCGCCTTGATTGGCACGCCGGCATCCATTAGCGCCAGTGTGCTTCCGCAAACGCTTCCTTGTGATGTCGAACCATTGGACATCAACACTTCTGAAACCAGCCTGATTGCATACGGAAATTCCTCCTCATCCGGAATAACCGGTTCCAGGGCTCTCTCGGCAAGTGCTCCATGGCCGATTTCTCTTCTGCCGGGTCCCCTTGCCGGCTTGGCTTCTCCGACACTGAAACCTGGGAAATTATAATGATGCATATACCTTTTTTCCTCTTCAAGGTCAACTCCATCCAGCATCTGCACTTCACTTATGCTGCCCAGCGTAACCGCAGTCAGCACCTGGGTCTGTCCCCTCTGGAAGAGCCCTGATCCGTGGGCTCTCGGAAGAACAGCTACTTCTGCCGACATCGGCCTTATCTCATCCAGTCTTCTGCCGTCAACTCTTTTGCCTTCTTCAAGTATATACCTGCGTACAATTTTCCTTTCCAGCTTGTATATTGCTTCTGCGATGAGGGAACTGCTTTCAGGATATGTTTCCGCAAGTTTTTGCTGGATCTCTTCAGTCAGTGCGGCAACCCTTTGATCTCTTACCGCTTTATCATCGGTAAGCACCGCTTCGCACATCGCATCGTGGGCGAGGCTGTTGACCGCGTCGTATATTTCCTGCGGGACTTCAGCAGATTTATATTCGAATTTTGGTTTTCCGATTTCAGCCGCAATATCCTTAATAAAGGCGACAATTTTCTTGATCTCCGCATGCCCCTTGATGATTGCGTCCAACATTACTTCTTCCGATACTTCTTTGGCGCCGGCCTCAATCATGGTTATCTTCTCTTCAGTTCCGGCCAGTGTAACATACATGTCGCTTTTTTCTCTCTGCTCGGTGTCCGGGTTTATTACAACCTCACCGTCAACCAGTCCAAGCACAACACCGCCAATCGGCCCGTTAAACGGTATATCCGAAATGCTAAGGGCTACCGATGTTCCAATCATTGCCGCTATTTCCGGCGAGTTATCCTGGTCGACAGAAAGTACTGTATTCACAACGACTACATCATTTCTAAGATCCTTTGGAAATAAAGGACGAATAGGCCTGTCTATCACCCTTGCCGTCAATACTGCTTTTTCAGAAGGTTTCCCTTCCCTTTTTATGAATCCTCCCGGTATTTTCCCTACCGCATAGAGCCTTTCTTCGTAATCCACGTTGAGAGGAAAGAAATCAATACCCTCCCGTGGTTCTGAAGATGCCGTGGCGGTAGACAGTATGACCGTGTCCCCATACCTAACAAGCGCCGCTCCATTAGCAAACTGCGCCATTCTGCCGGTCTCAACGGTCAAGTTCCTGCCGGCCAGTTCCATGGTAAAATTTCTTGACATAAAATGCCTCCTTATTTTTTGCAGGACGGAATCAAGGCAGGTTACAGAAAACGGACACCAGAAACCGCATTCCAGGCATCAATTTCCGCCTGCCTGCGGGTCCTGGTCTCTGTTCTCTGTTTCTGCCGGTCTATTCCGCCTGCAATATATTTATTTTTACTTTTATCTATAAATATTTCATTGCCTTACAAAAATAATAAGCGGGAAAACCCCGCTCCTTATTATTTCCTCAGGTTCAGTTTTTCAATTATCGCACGGTACCTTTCAATATCTTTTTCCATGCAGATAATTCAAAAGGCCTCTCCTCTGTCCAACCATCTTCAGGAGCCCTCTTCTTGAGTGATGATCCTTTTTGTGCTCTTTAAGGTGCTCATTCAAATGGTTGATCCTCTCGGTAAGAATGGCAATCTGAACCTCCGGTGAACCCGTATCGGTTTCGTGCAGCCTGTACTTTTCAATAATCTGCGCTTTTAATTCTTTGTCCATGATAATCCTCCTTCTTTTTAGCAACCCCATGAGCCAAGTAATCGGTCGGAGCTTCCGGTAACCTGGCTTATGGTTGAATGTAAGTGTCCAGTTGTTGCACTGAAACATTTTAACATATTATTTCTTGAAAGTAAACAAATTATTTGCCATTGGCACGTTAATTCACCGTAACTTAATTAAAAAGGCAATCCCCACCCAAAATTTTCCGACAGCGGATATTAGTTTTGCAAAATGATGGGAAATGAGATATGCGGAATTTACCTTTCCAATTGACCCTCCGCAATTATCCGGGCTGCGCCCCTCAAACATGCATTATCCGCGGAGTACAGGTTTATCTGCGACCCGGTCAGTTCCCGGAGCCTTTTCTCATAAAGGCTGCGGTAGCCCGGCATCCTGTTTATGACGGAGCCCTCTGTCATAACATGCAGGCTTTGGCTCTTCATCCTCTTTGCCAGGGCAGCCGTGCAAATTGCCGCTATTTCGGCAGAACGCTTTTTAGCCTCGCAAACAATGGCCCCCGCAAGGCCGTCGTCACCGTTCTGAATTGTAGTAAGGCCGCTCATCTCCCTGAGCGTCATTCTTGTATAATCCTTTTGTATAAGGCCATGCTCCCTCGCGTCCGCCAGGGCAAGAGCTATTATCTCCTGAAGGTATCTTCCGGAACACTGTTTTTCCGCGTGGAAGAGCTCCGGGTCCGTGCTTGACAGAATGACCATGCTGTCGTACTTCCCTTTGGGGAAAGCACGGGATGCGCCGATCTCCGTATTTACAATCATCCACTCTCCGTAATTCCCGGGCTCCAGCTTTGTTATTTCTGCCGTTCTGAAGGGACAGCAGATATTGAATCCAGTTCCGACAATCACCCCCATGGAGTTGCTTCCTTCACCGGCCGGACATCCAAGAGTGGCTGCAACAGAATCGTTCACCACGGCAATCTTCAGTCCAGGCATGCCCGATGCCATTCGTAAAGCTCCGGCAACCGTCGCCCCTGTCATGTTCCGGATCTTGAGTTCCTTGCTCCATCCCAGCATCTTTGCGTCGGGTCCGGGAACGGATTCCATGTCATGTGAAAAGCTGACCGCCACAGGCATACGCGTCTTCCGTATTTCCGCGAATTCCGCTATTTCGTGAAAAAAAGCTGCCTCATCAATGCCGCTCTCAAGTCCGGGAACAGGTCTGGTCCTGACATTTTTCAGTTCCTGGCTTCCATCGGGAAAAACATGAACCTCTGCTACCCTGAGCACCGTTCCTCCGATGTCCACCGCCACACAGTCATACTCCCTTCCGATTGACCGAACGGGGCCGATGAAAGCCGGACGCATGGGAAGCCCGCCCCTTCCCTCAAGGCCGTCGGATATTTCTTTATCCAATATTTCCAAGGCCACGGACGCATCAATGCAGTCCGCTGCCTGGCCCCTCTCCCTCATGAATGAAGCAGCAACCTGCGCGCGGTTCATAATGTCTCGGTGTACTTGCTCAGGTTTCTGGATGTATCGGGATCTGTTCCCCTGATCTGAGCAAGGTTTGCTGCAAACAACTGCAGCACGGCTGTCATTGCGAAGACGGATTCCTCCTCTGAGGCGCTTTCAACACATATAGTCTTTCTGCTCTCCCCCGGGAAATCCGGATCGTCTGTTATTAGGAGTATATCCGCGTTCTGGCCTGCCAGCGAGTCAAACATGTCGAGGGTGGATTTGGTCGCCGCGTATTTTGAATGGAAAAGCACTGCCCTGGAGCCCGGTTCCACCAGTGCGAAGGGGCCGTGCATGAAGTCTGCCGCGGAAAAAGGAAATGCGTTGAGAAGGCAGGTCTCCTGGATCTTGCAGCACATCTCCCTGGCAAGCGCCAGAAGCTTGCCGCGTCCAAGAACATATATAACCCCGCCGTCCTTATATATGTCAAGATATCTGACTATTTCAGGCTCCTTTTCAAGCCCCCTCGCGAAGGCTGCGGGAGCATATTCCGCACCGCCGGGCGCCCCGGCCAGGGCACAGGCCAGCATGTTCAGGACCAGCAGTTCCGCAGTGAAGGACTTTGTCGCCGCCATTGACCTCTCTGCCCCTACTGAAAGGGGGAGGATTGTGTCGCACATGGCTGCCAGGGGACTGTCCGCGAAATTGGTGACCGCAACAGTGGGAACGTCCTGGACGGCAGCCGCCTTCACAGGATATCTTATGTCTATGCCGCGACCTCCCTGGCTTATGGCTATGACTATTCCCCCTGTCATATCAACGCTTGCATCATATATTGTGAAAACCGAAGGACTGAGTTCCACCACGGGAATGCCGGTAAGAACCTCGCACAGATACTTGAAGTATGTTGCGGCATTCGCGCTGCTCCCGCGGGCGACAAGGAAGATGCGGCGTATGCCGCGGTCTTCAATCATACCGGCGATTTTCCGAACCACGGTCCGGGCATTCTCTGCCGTCAATTTCAGCAGTTCCGGGGTGTCCATTATCTCCTGCTTCATTATGCTGTCCACGGTAATATCCTCCTAAAAAACCCTGTTTTCTTTTATTTTATTATATCACCTGTTCCCACTCGGTTCAAAGACGTATGTCTATTGAATAAAATACGGCGTGATGATAAAATAATTATTAGAAAACGCTGTTTCCTTTTACCGACCATATGCAAGGAGTGAACTCCATGGATTCCAGATCTGAAGTTATCGATGCTCACATTCATTACGCCCTTCCCGTCGACCCGGCGGAACTGATAAGAATAATGGACAGCACCGGTACTGATATGGCCAATCTTGTGACTGTTCCTCACAGGCAGCGCCTGTCCTCCGTACCTGACGCCCTTATGGCCAAAGCCATGTATCCGGGGCGTTTTTATGTTTTTTCAAGCCTTGACGTAAGCGTTCTTTTTCGCTTCAGAAACAAGGTGGGGAAAAAGATGGCGGAATATTCCCGCCGCATGCTGGACTGTGGCTGCGACGGTATCAAGATTATCGAAGGCAAGCCTGTAATGCGCAAAATGCTTCCCGTTCCCGACTGGGATTCGGAGGTATGGGACCCTTTCTTTGACTGGTGCGAAAAAGAGCGTATACCCATCCTGTGGCATGTGAACGATCCGGAAAGCTTCTGGGACGCTGAAATAGCTCCGTCATGGGCAGTCGAACAGGGCTGGCTCTATGATGAAAGCTTTATAAACAACGAAGACCAGTATTCCCAGGTTCTGAACCTGTTGGAGCGGCATCCCCGGCTGAAAATCATATTTGCCCATTTCTTTTTCATGTCCGCCCAGCTTGATCGTCTCTCCTCCATTATGGACCGCTATCCCGGCATAATGATCGACATCACCCCGGGCATAGAGATGTATGAAAACTTTTCACGTGATATTGACAAGGCCGGAGCCTTTTTCAGAAGATACTCCGACAGGATTGTTTATGGTACCGACATCGGCGCGAGAAGCATCCTTTCCGGCGATGTCAGCCTTTCCCCCGAGGAAAGCACATGCCGCGCAGCAATTGTCCGACGCTTCCTCAGCGGCGGCGGTTCCCGGGATGTGCCGGGGGACGGGATATTCCTTTCAAGTGAAAGCGGCTTCACCATGAAGTGTCTGAATCTTGACGGCGAGACCCTTGCAAATATCCTTGGTGCCAATTTCAGGCGCTTTGTCGGCAAGCCCCCGGCTCCCGTCAACGGTCGCGTCGTCCTCAAGGAATGCAGAAGAATCAGGACCTCCCTTAAAATCATGTCCCTGTTTGACAAGGAGCTTGAAGCGGATACATCCTGCATAGAGCAGGTTGAACAATATTTTAGAAAAAGGAGGCAAAGAGGATGAAAAAGCTTAAAAGAACACAGCTTCCCCTTTATGCGCTGGCCGGGTTCGGTCCGAACCTGATCAACACCATCATCACAATTTATCTTGTGGACGCCCTGCAGAAAACCGGATTTGTCGTAGACTCCGAGTACTGGACATTTGCAAATAAGACCATCATCGCCGTAGTCCTGTTTTCCGTCCTAAAGTTCATTGCACAGTTTGTGGACGGTATCATCGACGTGCCCTTCGCTGCACTCACGGACAACCTGAAGTCAAGGTGGGGCAAGCGGAGACCCGTAATGCTCGTGGGTCTCATCCCCATGCTTTTGAGCTATGTGCTTTTCTGCTTCCCCGTTTCCATGGAGGAGAACAGCGTTGCCAACAGCATCTGGTGCGGTGTGCTTCTGCTCATATTCTACTCCGCGTACACCCTCACCATGGTTACGTACTACGGAACATACGCCGAAGTAACTGAAAACGAATCCGACCGTTTCTACCTTTCCAACTGGAAGGCCTTCATTGACACCGTTCAGTATGCCCTTGCCTATGCCCTTATTCCCGTGTTCATAGGCCTGAAAATCAACATCAAGTTCATCGGTCTTGCCTGCGCTCCTCTCGCACTCACCTTGATGGTAGCCATATTCCAGCTTAAGGAAAATTCAACCATACCCGGGGCCGAAAAGAAATATCCCGACGCTCCCGGCAGTGACGGGGAAGATATTCCCATCATGGAGAGCATCCGTCTCACCGCAGGCAACAAGGACTTCATCTCCTGGATTGCCGTCCTTACCATATTCTTTTTCGGGCTCCAGATGTTCCTCTCCGGCCAGAATGTTCTTGCCAGCGGACCCATGGGTCTTAACGGCTGGCAGACGTCCATAATGAACACAGCGGCCTTTGCCCCTGTTCCCCTCATGCTCTTCCTCTACAGGAAGGTCATGAAAAAGAAGGGCTTCCGCTTTGCCTTCCAGACCGCTCTTGCAGCCTTCGGAATCGCCATGCTGACATTCTCATTCGCATATGTCAAGTGGGTTCCTTCAACCACCGCAAGGCTCGTAATGGGTGCAGTCGGCGGCACCATCGGAAGCTATGGAATCGGTGCCTTCTTCTCCGCTCCCTACCTTGTTCCTTCCCAGCTTGCGGCGGTCGAGATGCAGAAAACCGGCAAGAGCCACCCCTCAATGTACTTTGCCATCCAGGGACTGTTCACGGCTGCGGTCGGGGCTGTCAGCACCGGTCTCGTATGGCCTAACCTGCGCAATGTTGTGTTCGGCGGAAATGAGGTCTTCGGCGCCCATCTCATGCCTTACATAGCAGCAGCCGCATGTCTGGCCGCCATCATTGTTGCTTTCAGGTTATCCCCAATGTATAATGAGCTTGGCAAGGAGGGCTGATTTCCTGTAGCCAGTTGAAAATAAAGGAGGTGATTCCCCTTGCAGGTAACCAAACTCAAGGTCCGCGAAAACATTCTCGCTTCCGCGGAAAAGGAATTTTCAGAAAAAGGCTTCCAGGCCGCATCAATCCGCTCTATCGCCTGCAATGCCGGAACCTCTGCAGGAAACCTTTATAAGTACTATAAAGGCAAAGAAGCTCTTTTTCTTGCGGTTGTGCTTCCGGTTGTCGACGAATGCATAGGCATGGTTGACCGCACCTTTGATTTTTCCGAGGACGGTCTTGTGCGCAGTGTAGCCTTGATGGCTGACTATGTGTCCGCCCACAGGAGAGTATTCAGGGCCCTTACCTTAGGTCCCTCCGAGCACTACTCCGCATTCCTTCTGCGCTTCACCTCCTGCATCTCAAGAAAGCTCAGTGAATACGCCCTGTCTGCAGTTCCGGACGCGGTTTGCCGCATCAGCAATCCGGCCTTTTTCGACGCTGTTGCCTCCGGTTATGTGGGCGGCCTCAGAAGAATCATGGAACAGTTTTCAGACAAGGATGCCGCAGAAGCCTACCTCCGCGAACTGACAGAGTTCCTGTTCCGGGGATTTATAGGCAGGCTTGAAGATATCAGTCGTGCAAACAGTCAAGGGAAATGATCTGTTTCAATACATTCCGGCCTTATGCAAGAGGTAAGGCACGGATACAAGTACTACGGCGGTCAATCTTCAGATTGCCCGCCGTCATCCCGCAAAAGAGGCTGCCTTTTCAGGCAGCCCCGTTTAACTTAGTCATGAAAATATCAGGTTGATCCTGTCCTATTGCATCGTTTCATAAGTCCTCACCGACATCAGGATGGCAGCCTCCCTCGTCGCCGTGCCATAACCGGCCGCCTGCTGCGCGGTAGTCGTGGCCTTTGGCATGAAGTTGCCCTGCGAGTCCCCCTTGATAATCCCAAGTTTCGACATATACTTGGTAGCCTCGACTGCCCAGGAGGCTATATGTTTCTGATCCGGGAAACCGCCGATACTGTACATGGTTTGCAGTACCGTAGAGCTGTCCATACCAAGGAAGTCGGCTTGCAAACCAAGAAAACTATATTGCATATCGGCAACCATGACTGCAAGCGGCATAGCCAGCATAAGCGGAAGCACTTTCATTCTGATGTGGTTGAAGTGAAGGCTTTCACGTGAATTCCACAGATTTTTAAACGATGTTAAGTAAGTATTTATCAATTTATTCAATGCAATACCCCCGGACCTATTGTACCATTTTTTCCCGTTAAATATCAACTGATATCTGCCAACCCTGCGGCAGCTATGTGCCGGCTTTGCCGCTTATCATTTTAGAACATTTTTATGTAAACGCGAATATAATATACCAAAAACTATTGACGGAGGGAGATCGATGTTGACTAATAACATTATGCCTGCGGCATTTTCAAATATCCCGATGCCAAATGTCGAATTTGCCGCGAAGGACGACAAATTCGACATTTGCAAACAACAATATTATAATCCCCAGCCAATCGTAGGAGCAAGACTGGCTCATGCTTACGTGCCTTTTCAATGCCTGCACTGCCTGTATCCGCCCGAAAAAGGGCTTAAGCAGGGTACAATTTTCCCGGAACTTGACAGGCCGTACGGCGCGGACCCTGCCTTCACGTACGACGGCTAGCCTGAACAATGCCGTAAAAAAATGCGGCATGGCAGAATATAAGGAGGTGTTTTTAATGGATGACGCAAGGGAAAAAATGCTAAGAGAAGTAATGGCGCTTGAATTTATGTTAATTGAGCTGAACCTTTATCTAAATACACATCCATATGATCAGCGGGCGCTTATGATTTTCACGAACACCGCGCAACGTCACAAAATGGTAAGAGAAAATTTCGAGCGGATGTATGGGCCTTTAACGGCAGACGCAAGCAGATCGTTCCCGTGGCCCTGGATCGAGAGCCCATGGCCCTGGGAGCATCAATAAAGACCGCTCAACGTTATTTTATTAATATAGGAGGTTATCAACATGTGGGTTTATGAAAAAAAATTGGAATATCCCGTTAAAATAAAAAACTGCAATCCTAAGCTGGCCAAGTACATTATCACGCAATACGGCGGGCCGGACGGCGAACTGGCCGCTTCTCTCAGGTACCTGAGCCAGCGTTTCACCATGCCCGCTGAGGCTGCAAGAGCCACGCTGAACGACATAGGAACCGAAGAACTTGCGCACCTGGAGATAGTTGGTACTATCGTATACCAGCTTACCAAGGGCGTTCCCCCGAAAGTCCTGGAGAAGGAAGGACTCGGATCTTATTTTGCGGACCACGACCGCGCCATATACCCTGTCAATGCGTCCGGTGTGCCTTTTACCGCCGCATATATAGCGTCAAAAGGAGATCCTATTGCCGACCTGGTGGAAGACCTGGCAGCCGAGCAGAAAGCGCGCGCAACCTACGAGAACCTGATAAACATGACGGACGACCCGGATGTGATCGATCCCCTCAGGTTCCTCAGGGAGCGTGAAGTGGTGCATTTCCAGCGCTTCGGCGAAGCATTGAGGATTGTCCAGGATAAGCTGAATGAAAAGCCCTTCTATGTAAAGAAGCCGGAATGCATGGAAGCAAACCCGGCCCTTGGCGCAAGCCCGGCTGCCAAGGCAAAAACAAAAAATTAACCGCCTTGTACCAGGTGGTATTCAGTGCAGGTGGAGGTAATACTCCACCTGGCCCCGATATCCGGTAAAACTTTTCTGCGCGATATGCTCTTTCCTGCGAATGTAAATGGACAAACGAAAACATTGACATTTCCGTTCTTGATAAGCTTGTTGAAAAAAGCAAGCTATTCAACTTCGCCAATGCTCATCTTAACCTTTTCGCCAAGACTGGTTTTACCAAAAGCTGCACCGATAAATCAAAAAAACTTGGAAATATAGAACTTATCACCTTTGATGAGATTATAAATTTATAATAAATGCTGCTTTCTAGAATTATATTTGTATATCAATTGTATTTCTATCGATTACTACCATCTCGTCTTCTTGTTTAGTTATAAGATTAAAGAACTTCAATATTCGATGTGTTGATTTACCGACTTTCTTTGCATTAGCTTCCATTTCTAATAATGTTGCACGTAATAATTCTATATTTTCGGCCTTTGTTCTGTTGGAATATTTTTCGCCAATTATGCCTGTAGAAACATAAACTCCATTTTTCGCCGGCGCAGGTGCAGACTCCCCTTTTTCTGATTCTTTTACTCCGGCATTATTGCGGCTTTTTAGATCCAATATGATTTTTTTCAAATACACATTAGTATCAATCGGTAAGGCAACTTTCATACATGACACCCCTGGTTTCATCCAAATTATAACATGCCAATCTTGTTTGCAATAATACTTGTTTATAGTATCATCGGTATTATTTTCTAATATATTAACTATAATTTATAGGTTTTCTGCTTAAGCCAGACACTTGGTATAAAAACTAATTTATATCCCATCGTGCGTCAATAGTATTTTCAACCCGTGTCCCTGTTTAGAACTTGCTTCCTGCTACTATTTTTTCGATTTCTTTATTATCTAAAGCTTCAGATATATAGCCTGTCAAATACCTCAGCGATTCTTTATGAAAATCATCGTCATATGATGCGATGCAATCCTTTGCCAGAATAACCTTATAATCTCTTTGATATGCATCAACTGCCGTCATCCTTACGCACGCATGCGTATTTATACCGGCAAGCACAAGAGTATCTATACCATGTGTATTAAGAGTCTCTTCAAGATTTGTTTTATAAAAAGCACTATACCGCTTTTTTACAACATGCAAATCCTTCGGATTTCTGTTTAATTCACTTAAAATCCGGCACCCTTCCGTTCCTCTAATGGTCTTATAGATATTATTCTCTCTCATTATCATAAAAGCATCATGCAAGTCCGGCTCAAATTCCTGGGTGATCCATATGATTGGAACCCCGGCATTCCTGCATATAGCTGTTAAAGCATTGATCCCGCCGACAAGCAGATGTCTTTTTTGGTTCAGTACGGGATTTTTAAAGAAGTCTTCCTGCATATCAATTATGATTAAGGCGTAACCCATATTGCCACCTCTATTTTATAGATAAGTTAGTATATCATGTTTTTCAATAGAACGCCAGAATGCAATCCTGCTTTGCTTTGCTTTTCTTTGATTCTCAATATGAGATTCCTGCCTGGAGTGTTTCCCATGTTCCATATCGCCTGCATACGGCGTATATGGTTGATATCTCCAATATTTACATACATAATAAGTTTTTTACATTGCAATTCAATTGGGCAATAGCAAGTATATTTATAGAAGTATTTTACATTTTAACTTTTAATACTTGGTCTGCTTCTATTTACTAAGACTTTTCGGATCATGGACAAGCATACCGTTTTACAGAACGCAAAGATATAAATTACAGACATTTAATAAAGGAGGGATTCATCATTATGAAGAAAAAAGCTTTATCGCTGCTTCTTTGCATGGTAATGATCATGTCGTTCCTGGCCGCAGCCCCGCAATGCGCCGGCGCGGAATCGGACATCGTGTATTCACTGTCGGAAGACAATGATATCCAGGGAATAGATGACGGTGACACGTTCAACGGTACGACATGGCTGCAGCAGGCCGGAGACCCGAAGCTGACCATTCAGGAAAAAGACGGAATCAAAATCATTAGTGTCACTGAACGTCAAAGTGACTGGTACTGTGTAGACTTGAAAAACCTGACAAGTCTGCCCGACGGCTATAAGTACACCATTACAGTCACTGGCTGCACCGACCAGGGCGTAAAGATGAAACTGGCCCAGACAAAAGATCCGTACAGAACCTTTGCTTCCCATGATAACGTCGGTCCGGACGGGAATTATTTCATTGAGCGCACGTTCACTTATGCCGAACTGCAGGCGGAAGGAATGATCCGTATCCAGTCTGAAGGTTCAACCAACGACTTCACCATCGAAAGCATCGTTATCACCCGGACCCCGGATGATTCGGGAGGCGATACGCCTCCACCCGACGGCAAAGTTATTGACGATATCTACATCACATTTAGCGAGGACGACTTCAACCGGTGGGGCTCGTCCTTCAGCGCAGGTAATACAACTCATGCTGACCTTGCCTGGGTTGATGATTTTGGCAAGGATGATGACAATTGCTCGCTGAAAGGCATCCACATATCCGGCCCCGACGGCGATTATACCAGTTACAACAATGCCATCCGGCTGACCTTTGACGAGCCGCTTGCCAAAAATGCCATTTACACTATTTCGTACTTTGTATTTGTCCCGGACGTTGCTGAAAACGAGGGCAAAGATACGCTGACCGGCCCGGGCATTGTCCTGAACAACGATTACGCCGGCCCTACCGGCGTCTCAAAGTTCCCTGCCGATTTTGGTACTATTAATATTGGCGAATGGAAAGAAGTAAATGTCACAACACCGGCCGTTGGCCTGGACCAGCCGCTTTCGAGCATCGACTTCCGTTTCGTCGTAAATACAGGGAAGAATCACCCTGACGTATGGTATATTGACAACATCAGCATCAGGCAGCAATTAATTAATGTAGGAGACACAACCCCTGATTACATGGACTATCCTCCATTAAAAGACGTATACAAGGATTATTTCCTCATCGGAACTACCTCCGGCAACACGCGGATGGCCGGCGACAAGCTTGATATTATTACATATCACTTCAACGCTTTCACGCCCGAGAACGAGATGAAGCCGGAGAGCGTGCAGAATATCAAGGATGTGTTTACCTTTGACACGCTTGACGAACAGCTTGACAAGCTTCCCGGCATCACGCTGATCGGCCACACGCTTGCCTGGCACTCACAGACACCTCAGTGGATGTGGGCTGCGGGAGAAGAAGACAAAGAAACAAAAGCAGCAATAGCGAAAGCCAACCTGGACACCCACATTGAGGAAGTTATGAACCGATACGGCGCCGATCTTTACAGCATGGATGTCGTAAATGAGGCATTTGCGGACGGTCGCGATAACGACGACTGGAAACTGAACCTGCGGGACAACCAGGGCTGGTACACTGCCTTGGGCTGGGAATGGATCGAACTCGCCTTCCTGAAAGCGGCAGAGATAGTAGATAACAATAACTGGGGCTGCAAGCTTTACTACAATGATTACAACCTGGACAACGTCTACAAGGCAAGGTCCGTTTACAATATGGTCAAAGATATCAACGAGCGTTACGCAAATACTCGTCCAAACGGCAAACCCTTGATTGAAGGCATCGGCATGCAAGGCCACTATAACCAGAACACCATACCGGCTAATGTCGAAAATTCAATCAAACTCTTCTCTACCCTGCCCGGCGTCTCAATCAGCATTACCGAGCTTGATATCACGTACAACACCGGTTCCGACGGTTTTACCGAGCAACTTGCAAAAAGCCAGGCTGTCAAGTATGCCCAGCTTTTTGATATATTCAAGAGACACGCCGCAGGCCCTGCAAACGAAGGCAATGGCCGCATCGAACGCGTAACCTTCTGGGGCACAAATGACGGCGACAGTTGGCGGTTCGAAAGGTTCCCGCTGTTGTTTGACAGGCATCTGCGCGCCAAGGAAGCTTTCAAAGCCGTTTTGGATCCGGATAAATATCTCGGCGAAATCGGGCCCCCGCAGGATATCCCTGAAGCCAAGTCATTTTATGGCACACCTGAACTCGGTGTCAACGATCCGGTTTGGCAGAAAGCCACGCCCATCGCTGTCGATAAGAAACCGACCAACCAGGCGGTTAATGCCGATGCTACCGCCGTAGTAAAGACCCTTTGGGATGAAAATTACTTTTACGTCCGTGCCGAAGTCACCGACGCAATACTTGATGCTACGAGCGCCAACGCTTGGGAGCAGGACTCTGTCGAGATCTTTTTCAGTGAAACAGCCCACCGCAATCCGGCTTACACTGATGGTGACGGGCAGTACCGCGTAAGTTTTGAGGGTCGCGAATCATTCAGGTCAAGCAACATGGGCGATGGTTTCAGTTCCTATGCTGCTAAAACCGATAACGGCTATATTGTCGAAATGAAAATCCCGTTTAGGGTCATTGAGCCTAAAGAAGGCATTTCCGTAAGCTTTGACGTGCAAATCAACGACGTCAGCGGCGGCCCTTCAACCCGCTTGCTTACCGTTTGGAGCGACCTGACCGCCAACGGCTATAACACAACTGAGCTGTGGGGCACACTGGTCCTGGCCAAGCGTTCGGTTGTAACGCCGACGAAGCCGGGCACGTCAGGCACGGGAAGCAGCTCCTCTTCTGAAATAAAAAGCAGCACGCCAACAGGAGACGTTTCCCCGAAGAATATCGGCAACATACCTGTAAGGGGAGTTGTGACAGGAACCCCGAAAGAAGCCCTGGATAACGCCGAAAAAGCTTTTAAACAGAACCCGGGCATTGTACAGGTATCGCAGCCCATTACGTTAGCTGCTCCGCCGGAAGCAAACAAGGGACTTACTCCCGTAAGCGTGCCCATACCGGCGGGAACCGATTTTACCGCGCTTGTATCGCCGAACGGCGACGGCTCGTTCACGCCGGTACCGGCATACACTGACGAAAACGGTACGGTTTATGCTTTAATCGACGAATCAAAGACATTGTTTCCCGTAGCCATAAAAACAGATTTTGGCGACGTATCGGAAAAACAATGGTTTGCGGAAGCTGCGAAAACCGCCTCCGAAATGGGCATTATCTTCGGCTATGGTGATAAAACGTTCAGGCCGGATGCTTTTGTTACAAATCAGCAGACAGTCGCAATGCTCATGCGTGCGGTCGGCTACAACGCCGATTATGCAAAAGTGTTGCAAACCGCGGCGGAAAGAGGCGTCAAGGCTGCATCAGGACTTGACAACAGTAGCTATACGTCCCGGGTCGCAACCGCCGTCCTGGTAAAGGAAATACTGGCGTCGTTAAATATTGACGTATCGCTTGAGGAAAACGAAATAGCGGAGCTTATTGCGCCGTTTAACGATTTGGACAGCTTAAGTGAAGAAGAAAGGCTTTCAATTGCAGTAGCGGTCAAGTATGGAATACTCGTAGGAACACATGTGGGTAAGGATTACAGCATGATGAACCCGGATGCTTTGCTTACGCGCGCACAAATTGCAACGATAGCCGTACGCCTGGTTAATTTCCTGATAGAAAAATAAACGATTTCAACACCAGGCAAATGATACCTGGCGGCACAACGGCCTGCCCCCTGTCTTGCGGGAGCAGGCCGTTTTTATTATTCATAATGAGTTCACATCTTCAGTACTTTGACTATCCCATCATACAAATTTCCGTTTGGATCCTTTTCTCCTGTTTCGTTACTTAAAACAGTATATCCAAGCCTGGCTCGTTCTTATCGTTTCATCCACAAGGTTGTACAAGTCTTGCCTGGCTTTAGTTATATGATAACTTTCGTAAGTCTCGCCTCCGTGAGTATATATTAACGTACTTATTTGCGTACGTAAATATTTTTTATTCTTTATCGATCTTAATATGCTATATAACCATTATTTTTTACCAAATATATTAACTGGAATTTATAGGCCCTTCCGTTTAAGCCGGACTTAGTGGCAGGCAGCAAAACAGAAAAATCCGTTGGTTTCATGGCGGCATGTTCATTATTTCCATGAATCTCCCCCTTTACATTCCCCGGTGTTGGATTTATAATAAATACAGAACATATGTTCGGGATATGCGCATATACTATTTATGCGCATATCGGTTCTATGCGGCAAAAAACGGACACACGAGGGTGAAAAGTATATGGAAAGGGTTATCTTGCACAGCGATCTCAACAACTTTTACGCCAGCGTTGAATGCCTTTACAACCCGGAATTACGCGGCCGTCCCGTGGCCGTATGCGGCTCGCAGTCGACCAGGCATGGCATCGTGCTTGCCAGGAACAATATTGCAAAGGAATTTGGAGTATCGTCGGGAGAGACCGTCCGGGAAGCGATGTCCAAGTGCCCGGGGCTCGTGGTGGTAAGGCCCAACTATATGCAGTACTTAAAGTTTTCGATAATGGCCCGAAAAATTTATGAAAACTATACCAACCTGGTAGAGGCCTTCGGTATAGACGAAAATTGGCTTGACGTAACGGAAAGCGTCAAATTGTTCGGTTCAGGAAAACAAATAGCGGATGAACTGCGTGAACGCATTAAATATGAACTTGGTCTTACCGTCTCAGTCGGCGTCAGCTTCAACAAGGTATTTGCAAAACTCGCCTCCGATTTAAAGAAGCCGGATGCCACCACGGTGATAAGTGTGGAAAACTACAAGGAAACGGCGTGGAGCCTTCCGGTGGGCAATATGATCTACGTGGGTCCCGCTACCCGCAGAAAGCTTATGGATATCGGGATATATACGATAGGCGATCTGGCCAACGCTCCCCCGAAATTTCTCGAAGGGCATTTCGGGCAGTGGGGAAGGATTCTCTGGGTCTTTGCCAACGGGTACGACGAATCACCCGTGACGAGGCTTGATTTTCAGCCTTGCATCAAGGGTGTCGGCAATTCGCTTACCACTCCCCGCGATTTATGCACCGATGAAGACGTTAAAATTCTTACCTATGTTCTCGCGGACAGCGTGGCGGAAAGGCTGCGGAGACATCGTCTCAAGGGAAAAACCGTCAAGGTGTACATCCGCGCAAACGACCTTTCATCTATAGAACGCCAGGGACAGCTTTCGCATTATACCCATACCTCATCGGTAATCGCGGAAAAGGCGCTTGAAATATTCGCAAAATCATGGGACTGGTCCAAAACTATAAGAACGCTTGGCATCAGGGTAAGCAGCGTCATACCGGCGGACCGCCTGGGTCAATTGTCCTTCTTTGACAATCAAAAACTGCTCCGGAGGGAACGGCTTGAACGCTGTGTGGACGGAATTCGCGCGCGTTTCGGGCATTACTCGGTACAGCGCGCCCTGCTTTTAAAAAGCAGCGAGCTAAACGCAAACCCGGCTGAAGAAAATATAATTCATCCCGTGTCCTTTTTTAAATAATCGAGGTGGAAAACATGGCTAAAGTTTATGTTGAAGTCATCGTCAAATTTACCGAGGACGGCAATAAAATCCCCCTGAGCATCAAATGGAAGGACGGAAGAAGCTTCGGTATCGACAAAGTTACTGATATAAGGCGCGCCGCGTCCCTTAAAGCCGGTGGCCATGGAATAAGATACAGGTGCAGGATAAACGGAAAGGAAACCTATCTATGGTTGGAAGACGACAAGTGGTTTGTCGACAGCAAATACTGACACCGCGGCTGCCGGACATGCCGCTATTCACTTGTTCCTCCCCGGCAGGAAAGCTTCGTATGTATTTAAGTCCAGTTCATCAGCCGGTTTTGGCTTGCTGAACAGGTACCCCTGCGCAATGTCGCATCCCTCTCTTATAAGGAAATCAAGCTGGGCAGTGTTTTCAACGCCTTCCGCCGTAACGGTAAGGTTCATGTTGTGAGCCAGCGAAATCAGTGATTTTGCGATTTTCGCCTGTTTTGAATTACTTGCGATGCCGTGGATAAAGGTTTTATCAATCTTCAGATTGTTGATAGGCATTATTTTTAAATAGTTCAATGATGAATAGCCTTTTCCGAAATCATCAAGAGAAATGCCAATACCCATTTCTTTAAACTTTTCCAGCACGGATATGGTATGCTCAAGGTTTTGCATCGCAAGGCTTTCAGTAACTTCCAACTCCAGCCATTCGGGTCTTATTCCCGTTTCTTCAGCAATTTCCGTAACCAGTTTTACCAGGTTCGGCTGCTGAAACTGCCTTACCGAAAGATTTATGGATACCCTTAAGTCATCAAATCCTTTTGAACGCCAGTCTGCCAGCTGCTTGCATGCCGTCCGGAGAACCCATTCTCCTATATTGTTTATCAAGCCTATTTCCTCGGCGACATGAATAAAAGAGTCAGGCAATATCCATCCTATTATTGGATTCGACCACCTGAGCAAAGCCTCAACGCTTACTACCTTTCCCGTCTTTAGCTCTATCTGGGGCTGGTAGTGCAATACAAATTCATTCCTTTCCGCCGCCTTTCTCAGCTGGTTTTCAATCTCCATCCGCCTCATTATATGTAAATTCAATTCCTGTGTATATACCTTGAAATTGTTTTTGCCCGTCGCTTTTGCGTGGTACATTGCCGCATCGGCATTCTTCATCAGTTCCTGCAGATCCGTCCCGTCATCGGGATATATGGATATCCCGATGCTTGCCGTCACATAAAATTCGCGTTCATTCAAAGTCCATTGACGTTTGAAAGTTTCGAGGAGCCTTGACGCAAAGCGGTATACCTCTTTCAAATCCCTGACATAAGTCTGCAGTATTATAAACTCGTCGCCGCCGAGACGGGCTATTGTATCGCTTCTCCTTAATTTAAGCCTGAGTTCCTCGGCCACTTTCATAAGCAGTTTATCACCTGAAGAGTGTCCCATGGAATCATTTATAGTTTTAAAGTTGTCCAGATCAAGGAAAAATACGGCTACCATCAAGCCCTTCCGCCGCGCGGCTGCCGTGGCTACATTGAACCTGTCCATCAGCAGCGTCCTGTTCGGCAGTCCTGTCAGAGAATCGTAAAATGCCAGCTGGTGTATCTTTTCATCAGCAAGACGCTGCTCCGTTATATCCGTAATAGACCCGGCAACTCTTACGGGTATATCGTTTTCATCCCATATTGCCATGCCCCTTGTCCTTATCCACTTTATACCGCCGTCTTTCGTTTTTATCCTGTATTCAATTTGAAAGTGCTTTTTCTGCGGACCTGTAATATATTTACTTAAACTTCTTGCAAACCTGTCCACGTCCTCATCCGTGATAACTCCGAACCATTCCTCCATTGTCACGTATTCCTGTTCCGGATCGAAACCCATGATCATTCTTCCGCGCTTTGACATAAACAGCTTCCCGTCCTTGCCGTCCCAATCCCATATCCCGTCATTGACTCCTTCCACGGCCAGCTTGTATCTCTCTTCGCTGCGTCTCAACTCATTATCCCTGATATTAAGATCATCGTACTGCATTTTCAGTTCGATTTCTTTTGCCAACAGTTCCTTATGCATCGACTCAAGTTCATGATAACTCTCAATTAATTTAGATTCCGTATTTTTCCTGTCGGTAATGTCGACACCCATAGCTATAACATTTATTTTTTTGCTCTTCGGGTCTTTAACAACGTCTATATTCCAAAGTACATATATGTCCTTTCCATTTTTGCCGGCAGTATGGCGCACCTCCAGGTTTTGCATATTATTGCCGTTTTTTGTGCATTCATATATCTGTTTTCCTATCCCTGAATCATTGCTAAAAAACGGGATTTCATTAATTTTTCTTCCTTTGACATCTTCAGGTCCATGACCTGTCATTTCCCGGGCAAATTTATTGAACAAAACAACCTTCCCATCCGAATCACAAATAATAATCATTGCCTTTGCATTTTCGCTTATGCTCTTTGAAATTATCAGCTCGCTTGAAAGCTTTTTCCTGAGACGAATTATGTAAAATAACATTGCTGTTATAAAAATTATGAAAGCTCCTATAACGATATATGAGAAAATACCTGCCTTGTCAGCGGTACTTTCCGTTGCAGGATACAAGCCATTGTTTCCCGAAAAGCAGGCAACTGTTTCTGCACGCAAGATAATAACAGAAAAGAATAAGAATAAAATTAAAACAATTCCAAGTCTCAGAAACATTATTCCCCCTAAAAAAGCAATACCCAGCACTATATACTTTAACTACCATTACATCTATGATTATATATTTACTGGCCTGGTTATTTCAACATGTTTTTAAAAAACAGCCATTACAGCCTGCCTATAACGGAACCTTATGTCAAATTGCAAGCCGCCCTGCCCGCTCTGATTCAATCGGGAAGCTGCCTTCTATACGCACTGTTTGACATCTTGTCCATATTGTCCACGATTCCCTGGTTGTCGATTTTATTGGTGTAGAATTCTTCATAATCATGATATCCGCCCATATCCTGGGGGCCGTCGGAACTCCCGTATTTTATCAGGTCATTTAGCTGGTCCATCCCCTCGTGCTCGTCATCGTCCCGGCTGTTCAGGTATTTTCTTCCGAATGGAGCGTCAAGAACAAGTTCCTCGTTGGCCCTTCCTTTAAATTTGTTCTTTGGGGCGGCCTCCGTCTCATTTTTACACCGAAGGCACATTCTCGCATAAGGAACTGCCTGAAGCCTCTCCGGGGGTATTTCTTCACCGCATTTTTCACAATAACCGTAAAGACCCTTATCAATCTTTGCAATAGCATCTTTTATATCCTGCAATATGTTTTCTCCGTGTACAAGCAAAGCCGTGTTCATTTCAACCTGGTACAGTTCCGAAGCCATTTCGGCAGGATGATTGTCATAATTGGACAACTCTGTCGGCGAATACTTATCCTGCTCTGCACTCTTGTTTTGCTTCATCATCCCAATTGTACTGTTAACCCTGCTCAATTGCTCATCGAGCAATTTTCTGTAATATTCCGTCTGCTCCCTATTCATCGTTTACCTCCCAAAGTTTTTCAGGTTATTATTCACAATGTTCACTATATCGCTGATGAATTTCCCGATAATGGGCAAATTCCACCTTACGATACGCTGCAAAACGTATATTACAAGGGCGGCCATAAGAGTAAATCCTATTGAGGCGCCGAAGCCCCTTGCAAGCCCGGCGACAAAATTCGAAAGCAACAGCTTTCGTGGATGCTCCAGGTAATATACATACTCCTTGATCTTTGACCGTTCAATGTCCAGCGCAAGCCGGTCCAGTTTTTTCACCAGTATCCTGAACTTGTTTCTTCTGCCGAACATGTGAACGCTCACCTCATCTCTTCGGAGATACGTTAATAGGATTTCAAAGCATCACTGTTTTTATGAAGGGTTTTTAACGGAAATTCGGAAAGAAATCTTATAAAAGACAGGGATCAATTCAACTCTTCGAGCACTTTTTCAATAAGCGCCTTGTCATCAACCGTATGGCAAAAAACTTCTCCTATTTTTCTCGGGAGAACAAACTTTAACTTGTCATCCCTTATTTTTTTATCATGCATCATATTTTCGTATATTTTCCTTATGCAAATACTATTCAATCTCACCGGAAGGCCTGCTTTTGTTAAAGTACTCTCAACCTTCGCGGTTTCATCCGCCCCGATCATCCCCAGGCGGACAGCCAGCCTGAAGGCGCCGGCAATACCAATCGAAACGCATTCCCCATGCAGCATCGAAAAATCCGATGCGCTTTCAACGGCATGCCCGATAGTATGACCAAAATTAAGTATGGCCCTGAGCCCGCTCTCACGCTCGTCCCTCTCTACAATACCGCTTTTTATGGAGCAGTTTGTTCTTGCAATATTAATGAGCACATTCTCACTAAATTGATATATCTTATCTATGTTGCGGTCAATATACTCATAAAACACGGCATCTGCTATCAAACCATGCTTTATCACTTCAGCCAGGCCTGACCTGAGCTCCCTCACCGGAAGCGTCCTCAGCGTGTTGACATTTATATACACCAGCCTGGGCTGATAAAAAGCGCCTATCATATTTTTGCCGCCGTTGAAATCCACACCGGTTTTGCCGCCGATGCTGCTGTCCGCCTGGGCTATGAGGCTTGTCGGCAGCTGCACGTAATTTATGCCCCTTAGGTACGTGGCTGCGGCAAAACCCGCGATATCTCCCACGACGCCTCCACCAAGCGCAACCACCGTTGAATTCCTGTCAAGCCTGAGCGAGAAGAGCTTTTTATATATTTCTGCCACCGTGTCCAGTGTCTTGCTCTTCTCACCTGCCATTATGGTGTGGATTGAAACTTCCTTCCCTATCCCGGACAGTTCCGCCAGGCATGCCCTGGCATAATGTTTTTCGACATTGCTGTCGGTTATAACCACAAATTTTCCGGTTAGTCCCGCATCACTGCAAACTTTTCCCAGCCCGGAAAAATCACGCGTTATATAGATTGGATAGCTTCTCTCTCCCAGGTTGACATTAAAAGTAATCATAATATATCTCCCATGCCTTTATGTCCTGCTTTCTCATGTCTATACATTTATTTTCCTTACACTTATATCCTTTTATAGTTTCGAAACAGTGAACGTTACTTTTTCACCGTTTATATTCCATTCCTTTGTAAATCCCTCGCCGTTTGAAGGCAAAACCTCGTCGCCCAGCACTTCCGACGCAATCAGGTCCATATTCCGTTCAAAAATCCCGCGTATTCTTTCGTTGTCGCCGTAATAAACTCTTATACGGTCCTGCACCTCGAATCCTGCTTCCTTGCGCATTGTCTGCAGCTTGCTTACTATCTCCCGTACAAACCCCTCTTCAAGCAACTCGGGCGTTATTTCGGTATCCAGAACAACGGCTATGTCCCTGTCGCTTTCGGAAACAAATCCTTCCCTTTGCACTGATTCAACAATTACGTCCGAAAGCCCGATCTCAACCTGTGCTCCCTCAAGACTGAAAACAGCCTTGCCTTCATTGTTCAAACGCTCGTAAAGCTCGTCGCCGTCGACATTTGCCAGGTACTCCCCTATCTTCGGCAGCAGTTTCCCATACTTCGGCCCCAATGTACGCAGATGCGGCTTGAATTTGTAGGTGGAAAAACGTGATAAATCATTTACAAACATGACTTTCTTAACGTTTAACTCCTCGGCAATAATGTTTACGAACATACCGGGCAGTTCTTCGTCCGATTTTACATACATTGTGCCAAGAGGCTGGCGGTTCTTGATTCCGGCGGTATTCCTGCACGCACGCCCGACAACGACGATCTTCAGCGCCTTGTCCATATTTTTTTCAAGCATTTGATCTATATATTCTTCATGGACCTCGGGATAATCGCAAAGATGGACGCTTGGAGGAGCCTCCCGGTCAATGCCTTTTACCAGGTTCAAGTATATATGCTCGCTTATGAAAGGCACAAAAGGCGCGACCAGCTTTGCAAGCTCAACCAACACCGTATAAAGTGTCATGTACGCGTTTATCTTGTCCTGGTCCATACCTTTCTGCCAGTAGCGCTCCCGGCTTCTTCTCACGTACCAGTTGCTCAGCTCTTCGACATACTCCTGTATATCCCGGGCAGATTCAGTTATCCTATAGTTCTCAAGGTTTTTGTCAACGGCTCTGATCAAGGAATTGAGCCTGGAAAGCACCCATTTATCCATTACAGAGAGCTTATCGCGCTGAAGTTCGTATTCCCGGGGGTTAAAACCGTCTATATTTGCATAAAGCACATAAAAAGCATACGTATTCCATAACGTGCCCATGAACTTCCGCTGGCTTTCGCTTACCGCTTCATCGTAAAACCTGCTGGGAAGCCATGGTGCACTGCCAGTATAAAAGTACCAGCGTACGGCATCGGCGCCCTGTTTATTCAGCACCGTCCACGGATCAATGACATTTCCCTTATGCTTGCTCATTTTCTGGCCGTCTTTATCATTAACGTGCCCAAGTACTATAACATTTTTAAAGGCCGGTTCGTCAAACAAAAGCGAAGATATTGCCAGCAGCGTGTAGAACCATCCCCTGGTCTGGTCAATCGCCTCGCTGATGAAGTCTGCCGGGTAGTGCGCTTCAAACTTGTCCTTATTCTCAAAGGGGTAATGCCACTGGGCGAAAGGCATTGCGCCCGAATCAAACCAGCAGTCGATCACCTCGGGCACTCTCTTCATATCACCCGAGCACTTGCGGACATTTTAGCAGCACCTCATCAATAAACGGTTTGTGCAGTTCTATGTCGTCCGGGACGTTTTCCCCCATTTCTTTAAGCTCCGCAACGCTGCCTACCAGGTGGGTATGTCCGCAATTGCATTCCCAGATGGGCAGAGGCGTCCCCCAGTATCTTGAGCGGCTAAGCCCCCAGTCGACAACATTCTCGAGGAAATTGCCCATTCTCCCTTCCCTGATGTTGTCCGGCAGCCAGTTAATGCTATTGTTGTTTTCAATTAATTTATCCTTGATGGCGGTCATCTTTATAAACCAGGTATCGGCCGCATAATACAAAAGCGGCGTGTCGCATCTCCAGCAGAACGGGTATGAATGTTCATAGTCCATTATCTTGTACAGCAGGTTCCTGGATTCCAGGTCCTTTATAATAAGCGGGTCGGCATCCTTCACAAACATGCCCTTCCAGGGTTTTACCTCTTCCTTGAATTCTCCCTGCTCATTAACCAACTGTACAAACGGCAGGTCATATATCTTGCCTACCTTTGCGTCATCCTCGCCGAACGCTGGCGCCGTATGAACGATGCCGGTACCGTCGGAAAGCGTTACGAAATTATCGCAAACCACGTAATATGCTTTCTTTTCGGTTTCTACAAAATCAAACAGCGGTTCATATTCCACTCCGGAAAGCTCTGACCCACTGCAGCTTTCGGTAATGACGAATTCGTCAGTTAACACTGACGACGCCAGGGCTTCCGCAAGGATGTAAGTCTCTCCGCCGCACCTGGCATAAACGTAGGTCTCATCAGGGTTAACCGTCAGCGCCACATTCGAAGGCAGTGTCCATGGAGTTGTCGTCCATGCCATGAGATAAACCCCGGGCTTGCCTTTCACCTTGAATTTCACATAAACGGAAGCTTCTTTCACGTCTTTGTACCCCTGCGCCACTTCATGGCTTGAAAGGGATGTGCCGCACCGCGGGCAATAAGGCACAATCTTGTGGCCTTTGTACAAAAGCCCCTTGTCCCAGATTTGCCGCAGCGCCCACCATACGGATTCAATGTACGAATTGTGATACGTGACATAGGGATCCTCCATGTCGGCCCAAAATGCTACACGATCACTCATTTCCTCCCATTCGCGCTTGTATTTCCACACGCTTTCCTTGCATTTGGCGATAAAAGGCTCCAAGCCGTATTCTTCTATCTGGGGCTTCCCATTTATGCTAAGAAGCTTCTCAACTTCAAGCTCGACAGGCAATCCATGCGTGTCCCATCCTGCCTTTCTCAGCACATCGTAGCCTTTCATCAGCTTGTACCTTGGTATAAGGTCTTTTATGGTCCTTGTAAAGACATGCCCGATATGCGGCTTACCGTTCGCTGTCGGCGGACCGTCGTAAAACGTGAAGGTTTCACAGCCCTCCCTTTGCTTCAGGGATTTCTCGAATATCTTGTTTTCTTTCCAATATTTCAGGATTTCCTGGTTCTCTCTCTGCAAATTTCAAATCCGGCGATACTTTTTTATACATTGCTACCTCCTGCAAACTACTGATATAACAAAAAATCTCTCAATCCCGAATACTGGGACGAGAGAATAATTCTCACGCGGTACCACCCACATTACCGTTCATTTCCAGGCAAAAACCCGGCTTGTGAAACGGTCACTTGATTTCACGCATAACGGCGTGTCCCGGCTTTTCTTACTCACCTTTTATCCACTGCCATCCATGATTTGTCCGGACTTCGAAAATGGCAAGGCTTTCGGAAAAACAGCTCCCGGATGATTTTCAAGAACCTGTCCCACAGGCTCGCACCACCCGCCTGCTCTCTTGATGGATTAAGGCTCCTTACTCGTTCCGATCATTGCATTTAAAATGTTAGAAAGCATTATACATCAATGACCGGCCCTGTGTCAACAAATGCAGACAAAACTCCTGCCTAAACTTTGGCAGGATCTATTCTTCGTCTTCGAATATCTGTTTCAACAATTCCATCTGGGACATTAACAGCATCTCACACTTGGATTTGAATACATGCAATTTTTTCTTTGCTTCTTCATATTCAAACTTAATCTTTACAACTTCCTGGTTCGCGTCGTTAATAAGCTTCTGGGCTCTTAATTCGGCATCACGGATAATGTTCTCCGCTTTTTCATATGCATTTTTCTTAACTTCTTCGCCTGTCTGTTGCGCTACCAGGAGCGTGTTCTGCAAAGACTCTTCAATGGTTTTATAATGCTGAAGTCCTTCGTTCAACAAGGCCAGCTTGTCCTTAAGCTCGACATTCTCCCTGATATATGCTGTATAATCCTCGATTACCTTATCGAGAACATCATTCACCATATCCTCGCTATAGCCCATGAAACTTTTTTTAAAAGTCAGGTTCTGCAAATCGTTAGGCGTATAATTCATTTAAAACACCTCTCAATATTTCATCCATGGGAAAGCGGCCTTGCTTTTGAACTCATCCCTGAACGCGCCCATTATGTCCACATTGCTGGGTGCAATCAGGAAAATATTCGCGGATACTTTCTGTATGTCGCCGTCCAGGCCGTAAACCGAACCGCTGAGAAAATCAATTACCCGCTGCGCCGTATCCTTGTTGAGATTTTCAAGGTTTACAACGATAGGTTTCTTGTTTTTGAGATGATCGCAAACATCACGCGCATCGTCAAAAGTCTCCGGCTGCATTATCACAACCTTGAACTGATTGCTGGAATGCATATTAACTACTTTATTTTGCTGGGGTTTCCTGGTAAACGTTTGCAGATATCTTGGCGGTTGATAAGAGTCTTCTTCCTCAATGTCATCGTTTATTTCATCCACTTCGTCTTCTTCTTCAGCTTCCCATCCGACCAGGTTCAGCATCCTGTTCAGCAGTTTTGCCATTTGTATATCCCTCCGTTTTTCTTTCGTCACGCCATGGGCTTATTAAAAACCCAGGCACGGCCACTAGCGTTTTCCAAACAGAGCGGTGCCAACCCTTATGATGTTGGCCCCTTCCTCTATGGCAACCTCAAAATCATTGCTCATGCCCATTGAGAGGTATTCCATATCTATATTATCAATATTTTCCTCCTTGATGTCAATAAGCAATTTTCTAAGCTCTGCAAATACCCACCTTATATCTTCAGGGTTTTGCACTTCAGGCGCTATCGTCATTAAGCCCTTAATCCTAATATTTCCCATTTTGCTAATTTCATGTATGAATTTTACCGTATCCTTCGGGCTTATGCCAAACTTTGTTTCTTCGCCGGATACGTTGACCTGTACCAACGCATCCAGTACCCTTCCCGCTTTTTCAGCTCTTTTTTGCATCTCAACGGCAAGCCCCATCCTGTCAAGGGAATGAACCAGGCTGACCTTGTCCACTATGTATTTCACCTTGTTAGTCTGAAGATGCCCTATCAGATGCCAGTTACAGTCTACATCTATTATATCGTATTTTTTACATAATTCCTGAACCCTATTTTCACCAAAATCTGTAATACCGCATTCAAACGCTTTTTTCATCCTTTCAGGATCAACTGTTTTGCTAACGGCAACTATTTTTATCTCTTCAGGTTTCCTTCCTGCTCTTTCTGCCGCTTTTCGCACTCTCAGGCATATCTTGTCATAGTTTTCACGTATTTGATCAATATCGCCTGTCATCTTTCTACTATATCTCCTTCCTCAATGTTGTCCGGGTTTACTATATAAGTATCGTATAAATTCACGGATTTGTTTGCTCCAATCACGGCGGCACTGGTTACTCCGGCTTCGTCTTCGCCGGGTCTGGCTTCATGCGTCTTTATGATGGCAAATTCCTTGTCCCTGCAAATAATATCAACAAGCCTGCTCGTGGCAGTATTGTACTTGACAAGCATTATCTTTCCCACGGTCCCGTCAGGCGATATGTCCTTCAGAGACTTGACAGGGACTTTTAGACCTTCTTCCGTCTTGATTATAAAATCAACATTAACTACCCTGTATGCCGATAACGTATCGGCACCCCTGCTGGTCCTGACAGCCATTACAAACTTGTCCTTACCCGTATCTTTAATTTTTACAATTTCACCGACCGTCTCCATTCCAATTTCATTTATCCTCAGCCTTATCCTGGTTCCTGTTTTAAATTTAGCCGCGTTTTCAGCCGGGAGGGCCGCAACAATATAAATATCCGGCCCCTTTATTATCTTTGCGACAGCGGCTCCGGCTTGAACCCGGTCCGTCATCGCTTTCTTCCGTGTATCCAGCATCTTGATTTCATCCAGTTTTTCCGGTGTAAGCATATCAAGTTTCGCCGGGGTCAATTCTGTTTCCATACCATCAATTACGTATGATACTATTCCGGAAATGCTTGATTTTACATGTATGGTATTTGAGTTTATTTTTTTACGGAGGGCTTCTTTTTGCCGTATCAACGAACTAATGTAACTGTCGGTGTAATTATCCCCAATAATTTCAGCCTTTTTTTCAACAATCTTTCCGATTTCCGCCCGGCATCTGCCCATATCCTCAAAATTGGAAGAATTACACGCCATGATAAGATCACGGACTTTTAGCTCTATTTCGCTATCCAGCTTTGCCAGGTCCTCTGAGAAGAAATCAGTTTTTTCAGCCTTCTCCATACGGGCTTTGACAATCTTTGCGTTAATTGCCTCAATATCCTGGAGGAGATCTTCGTACACATCGTCCACTATCATTGCTACAGTTGAAAAAGCGGGTGTTTTTTCTCCTTCACTTATTTCCGGTATGTATTTACCCTCGATTGCCGAAGGTTCCAGCAATTCCTCGTCTCTTACAATAACCGCGCTGCTTCGGACATATTCTTCAATTACGCCGTTTCTTATGATATCCTTCGCCACATTGGTTCCAGTCAGCCAATTCAGCAAAGAAGGTATATAAAGCAAAACAAACAGGAATAACACCGCTCCTCCCAGTGTTGCCCGTCTCATCCTAAAAGTCTGCCTTCGCTCAGTACCGGCTTTCCCGGTATCAGCCTTGCTGATTCCCGCATCCCCTGGGACAGCACCAGTGCCCATTTTATTGGGGAATTTAATCATTTTCCCTTTTTGCCTGCTTGCTTTTTTCTCTTTTGTCTTTTTTGTTTTCATTTTAAAACCTTATCAACTGTTTTTCCTTCATACTTTTAACGGCGATTAATACGCCAAGCTTGGCATGCTCATAAACCAGTCCGCCCTGCAAATAGGCTATGTAAGGAGGTTTCACCGGAGCGTCAGCGCTCAGTTCAATGGATGAGCCCTGTATAAAACCTCCCGCGGCCATGACGACCTGGCTGTCATATCCAGGCATATCCCATGGCTCCGGTGTTACAAAAGCATCAACGGGAGAGCCTTTTTGAATGCCCTGACAAAAAGCGATCATGCTTTCGGGACTGTTAAAGCGTATGGCCTGTATAATATCGCTGCGAGGCTGTTCAGGCACCGGTGAAACATCAAATCCGAGCCTCTGCATGATTCCCGCGCAAAAAACGGCTCCTTTCAAGCTTTCCGCCACTACGTGCGGGGCAAGAAACAGTCCCTGGAACATTAGCCTGTTGTTGCCGAGTGTTGGCCCTGCCTCTTTTCCAACCCCCGGAGTTGTAAGGCTGTACGCGGCGTTTCTTACATACCTGGCTTTACCTGCAACATATCCGCCGGACGGCGCCAGTCCGCCCCCGGGATTTTTTATCAGCGAACCTGCAATAAGATCGGCACCGGCTTCAACAGGTTCTTCCGTCTCGGCAAACTCCCCGTAACAATTGTCTACCAGCACTATGGCATTTTTATTTATACTTTTAACCGCACTAATAATCCTTCTTACTTCCGCTATGCTTAAAGAAGGTCTCCAATCATATCCCCGTGAACGCTGGATCAATACCATCGTTGTTTTCGCACCGACTGTACTTTTTATGCTTTCAATATCCACACTGCCGTCCGCAGCAAGCTCCACCTGCCTGTACGAGACTCCGAAATCCCTTAAGGACCCGCAGCCCTCTCCCCTGATGCCAATCACTTCTTCAAGCGTATCATAGGGTTTCCCCGTGACGGAAACCAATTCGTCGCCCGGCCTCAAATTTCCAAACATGCATATTGCAAGGGCATGTGTTCCGGATACTATCTGGTGGCGCACCAGTGCATCTTCGGCCTTAAAAACAGACGCGTACACCAGTTCAAGGACTTCTCTTCCCCTGTCATCGTAACCGTAGCCAGTAGTACCTCCGAAGTGCGAATCGCTCAGCCCGTGCTCTTGCATTGCAGCTATAACCTTGTACTGGTTTATTTCCCTTACGGCTTCAATTTGTTTAAATATTTCCCCGGCACTATCTTCCATCTCGCGCGCCATACCGGCGATAGATCGGTCAATGCCGAATGCTTGGTGCAAATATGTTTCACTGGACATTAAGATACCTCTCTAAAATCGGCCGGAGCCGCTATTTCTTTTATTTTCCACGTATTAATTTTATCTTAATTGCCACGGTGTTTCAACGCTTATTTGAGCGACACGCTGATAGGACGGATGGGCATGGCTCAAATATGGACATAATGCTCCTCCATGGACAGGCTGGAAGGATTGGGGTCAGACTTGATATACATCATGTTCAGACATGGATGCAGGGTGTTATGCTTTGAACGATGGCCGAACGCGATACCAGGAACCACAACCTGCACCATGGACGGTGCAGGCGCGATGCCAAGGCATGGACGCCGCATCATCCGCGCCCGCTCGAGAACGAGTCAAAGCATTACAGCATGCCCATGACGGAACCTGATGCCTGTCAAGCCTGATCCCAATTATGCCAACCCGAACTTTCGCCAAGGAAATATCGGTAAGTTGTAAAATTAATTGCCCAAACTGAAGAAAAAATAGTGACTCAAGTCGGAACCTCTGATAATGTTTTAAGTGACCAAACTTAAAAAATGTAAGGCAATTAAACTTGCAATCTACGGCCAAGGAAATATCGAGAAATAATAATTTACTATTAGTTCCATAAATGGTATCATATATCATATATTTGTTGTTACGGGAGTGAAATTGATGGAAGTACTAAAGGAAAGATATTCGATAACCGAATTAAGTGAAATGCTTCAGTTAACCGACCATACCCTCAGGTTCTACGAAAAAGAGCTTGGACTGTCTGTCCCCAAGGATGAAAGGGGGCGACGTTATTATACGCCGGAACTTGCAAATATCATGTATAAGATAAAGGTCATGCGCAGCGAAGGTCTTGAAATAAAAGCCATTAAAAAAATACTTCAGCAGGATTTCGTTTTTGAAACTCCGAGAGTGCTGGCTGAAATAAACTCGTCATCCCTGGCATCCACAGGCAGAAAAGAGCATGAAGCCATGCAGGTTTTTTTTCACGAATTCGGCAAACGAATCACAAGTGAACTATCATATGAGATGGAAACGGTTCGTGAACATTTGGCGAAAGAAATCGCGAAAACCAAGCTTGAATTGGGAGCATGCGTGGAGAACGGCTTCCGCAAGCTTGAAAACAAGATGGAAAAACATTACGAGGAAGTGGATATTGCGCTAACAAAATGGAGGGAAAAAAATAAAAAGAAGTCCTCAGGCGGCTTTTTGCCAAGTATTTTCAGACGCCGGCGCAATATTCTGTAAAAACCGTGTCTATGACACGAAAATACAAATCACGCCGGAGGCCAAATGATATGATAATATAATATGGAAAAAACGCCTTCATATTTATGATTTCCATCATAAAACAGGAGGCGTTCTTATATTTCAGGGCGCGCACGGCTCTTTCCTCAGCTGACCTTCATCTCAAGACGCAGCTTGTCGGCCACCATTGCGATAAATTCGGAGTTTGTAGGCTTTCCCTTTCCAACACTCACGGTATACCCAAACAGCGAGTCAATAGCATCCACCTGTCCCCTGCTCCACGCTACTTCTATAGCATGCCTTATGGCTCTTTCAACCCTGCTCGGAGTGGTGTTGTATTCACGCGCTATGGACGGGTATAGCTGCTTGGTGATTGAATTGATAATATCGAGGTCCTTGACAACCATCATAATAGCGTCACGAAGATACTGGTATCCTTTAATATGCGCAGGCACTCCTATTTCGTGCATGATATTTGTCACTTCCACTTCCAGGTTGCGCTGGACGGGTATATGGTAAGAGCCTTTAGCTTCCATCGTGTAATCCGACTTTATAACGGGATTCTGGCTGGAATCCTTGAGCTGCCTGATGCGGGAAACCAGCACCTCAATATCAAACGGCTTCACAACATAGTATTCGGCTCCCAGCGCAAGCGCCCTTTGCGTGATTTTATCCTGTCCCACGGCAGAAAGAATGATGAACAACGGCCGTTTCTTCAATGTCACGCTCCTCAGTTTCTCCAGTACGCCAAGTCCGTCAAGGTGAGGCATAATTATATCCAGTATGGCAATATCGGGCATTTTTTCAACTATCAGCTCGTAAGCCTCGTTGCCGTCCTTTGCTGTTCCGACTACCTCGATGTCGTTCTGGCTTGCTTAAATATTCTCTCAGGATGTCGATAAACTCCTTGTTGTCATCCGCTATGACAACCTGTATTTTCCTTTCCAGCAAGTAAATTCCTCCCCCTTAATAATCGCACAAGCACGATTTCCTTTTATAACCATTATATTTTCGTTTTATTTATTAATCAAGTATTATTTTATCATTCCTTGCCATATATTGATTTTATCATCTTGTTTATTCTATTTTTTCTATGTCTTCTGATAGTCCATTTTTCAAGCTTTTCAGCGATTGACAACAAACTATGGATAATAAATGATTTTAAATGCAGGCCAATATAATTTCCTTATTTTGTAATGCTATTTCCTGCTTTATGTCAAGCCGAAGTGTTCCTGAGCATTGTTTCTATGAAAATGCCGTATCCGTGTGTAGGGTCGTTAACCAGGACATGTGTTACGGCTCCGATTATTTTGCCGTTTTGGATTATGGGGCTCCCGGACATTCCCTGTACTATCCCGCCGGTAGCGCCAAGAAGCCTTTCATCCGTTATTTTTATTATCATGCCTTTTGAGCCGTTAATGTTTTGTCTCGACAGTTTTTGTATCTCTATGCTGTACTCATCTATTTTTTTGCCGTCAATATTTGAAAGAATCTTGGCCGGGCCTTCCGTTATCTCTGTTCTTACTCCTACCTTGTACATTTTTCCGGGTATTTTTTTCTCGGCATTTTGGTCAAGTTTTCCGTATATGCCGATATCGCTGTTTTTCAGAACCACGCCCAGCCTTGCCCCTTCCGTAAATACACCTTTCAACTCGCCCGGTTTTCCTGCCCTCCCCATTTTGATTCCCAGGATGTTCGATTCCATTATTTCCCCAGACTTTACCGACATCAGGGTCCCGGTATCAATATCCGTAATGCCGTGACCCAATGCGCCAAACTTACCGGTGTCCGGATCATAGTAAGTAAGAGTTCCTATGCCCGCCGTACTGTCCCTGACCCATAGGCCTATATGATACCTGTTATCCTCCGATGAAATTACGGGAGTCACATATGTTTCAATTCGTTCCTTTCCCGTGCTATATTTTATTTTCAAGGGCTTGCCGCCGCTTTTATCAATAAACTCGATTAGTTCATCTATATTGTCCACGCTTTTTCCATTAACATGTGTTATGATGTGCCCGGGCTTAATTCCGGTGTTTTTTACCGGGGATATTTTCCTCCCGTTGGATTCCACATCCGATACACCTATCACTAGTATCCCGTCAAGCTTAAGCCTGACACCTACCGTGTTGCCGCAGGCAATGACCGTTTTATCCGACACAATATCTATATTAACGGTTTTTACCGGCATGATACCGAATAATTTCAAATTGAGCTTGACATTCCCTCTCCTGTCCGGGCCTAACGAAACCGGTCTGTATATACCGACATGGTTGTAAGAACTTCCCGGCTCTTTTACCGTTTATTTTTAAAATGCCCTCCGTATCCGCCTTGATGCTGATTGGGAAGATGTTCCCAAGGTTGCAAGTGTATTCTTCGCCTTCTATAAGGACCATTTCGCCCGGTACGGTCAACAATACTTTGAAATATGAAATACCGACGACGGCTAACGCTGAAATAATTACAACAATAAGGACCTTTCCTGCAAATGTCAGATTCTTCATTGCTCAACCTCCTGCAAGTAAGTTAACCTTTTGCAAAATCATTTATTCAAACAAATAAATGAACAGGAGGTAAAAATGAATAAAAGCAAGAAAATCCGGCCCTTTAGCCGGATTTTCCTGCTCTTGTTCGCACTATCATACTCTTATTGCTTTTTTTGCGTTATTAATCATCTCTTCGGCATATTTCAGCGACGTATCCGAAATATCCGTTCCGCCGATCAACCTTGCGATTTCCGTTACTTTGCTGTTTCCTTCAAGCTTTCTTACCATTGTCCTGGTTCTGTTATCGTCTGTAAATTTTTCTATGAGGTAATGGTGATCCGCCATGCAGGCGATTTGTGGCAGGTGAGTCACACAAATCACCTGGTGCCTGCCGGATATGTAGGACAATTTTTCTCCTACTTTCCGGGCGGCCTTGCCGCTGATGCCGTTGTCAATTTCATCAAAAATCAGTGTCGGCATGCTGTCTACATCCGCCAGGATTGTCTTGATTGCCAGCATAATCCTGGCCATTTCGCCGCCTGAAGCAATACGGGCCAGCGGCTTTAACGGTTCACCCGCATTTGGGGATATAAGAAACTCCACCCTGTCAAGTCCGTATTGGGTATATTTCCTTTCACCCGTACCTTCCGCTGTGGTATCCATCCGTATATCCACCTTGAACGAAGCATTCTTCATTTCCAGGTCATCCAGTTGCCGTCCGATACGTTCTTCAAGCATCATCGCCGCCTTTTTCCGTTCCGCGTTCAGGAGCCGCGACACCTCAAAAAGCCGCATATCCAGTTCTTCCAGCTTTTCTCTTAAAGCAGTCTCGATTTCCCCGCTATTTTCCAGCTCTTCCAGTTGCTTTTCCGCCGTGGAGCAATATTGCAGGACATCCTCTATCCCGGGCCCGTATTTCCGTTTCAGCTTGTAGATTAAATCAAGCCTTTCTTCTATTTCTTCCAGGAGGGCTGGATCGTACTCCACGTTTTCATGGTGTTTCCTCACATCTCCCACAATATCTTCAAGCTGGTATATGACATCCTGCAGGCGTTTGCTTAATTCCTCATAACTCTCTTCCATCCCGGAAATGGTATTCAGATGCGATAATGCCTCGTTCATAATGTCCAGTGCGGATCTTCCGCGAGCTTCTCCGGATGAAAGTAAACTATAGCAGACGGACAATGACCCGGCTATTTTCTCGGCATTAACCAGCAACATCTTTTGCTTGCTCAGCCTGGTATCCTCTTCGGGTACAAGCTTGGCCCCTTTTATTTCGTTTACCTGGTATCTTAGAAGATCCGTTTTTCTTTCCCGTTCACCCGGATCACCGGATAACGTTTTCAATTCGGCTTTTGTCTTTTTATATTGATCAAGCAACGAGAGATATTCCCTTTTTATTGACTGGATCTTTTCTCCTCCGAAGGAATCCAGCAGTTCAATGTGGTTTTCAGTCTTAAGCAGGGACTGGTTGTCTTGCTGACCGTGAATATCTATCAGCCGCTCGCCGATTGCCCTGAGGAAAGAAGCCGCCACCATTTTACCGTTAACCCTGCATGTGTTTCTGCCGGACAGCGAAATTTCGCGCGATAATATTATTGTCCCGTCTTCCTCCGGCTCCATTCCCATGTCGTTCATTACATCCTTCACCTTATCGGCGTCTATTAAAAAAACAGCTTCGATCAATGCTTTTTCCGAACCTGTCCTCACAATATCTTTTGAAACCCTGCTTCCAAGTATGGCATTTATTGAATCGATAATTATTGATTTACCGGCGCCGGTTTCTCCCGTAAGTATGTTCAAACCGGCTCCCAGTTCAATGCTGACTTTGTCTATTAGCGCAACATCCTGAATTTCAAGTTGAATAAGCATACCAGCCACCTTATGTAATAGTCATATTTAAACATGACGCCATGTTTTGCCAATACCTGATATTTATCGCAGTTTCTTATTACCTGATTAGTTTATTCAGCTTATGGACAAGCTCCTGGGCATTTTTCTCGGTCCTGCATACGATCATGATAGTATCGTCTCCAGCGATGGTTCCGACAATTTCGCTCCACTTAAGGGCGTCCAGCGCCGAGGCGGCGCCCTGCGCCATACCGGGCAGCGTTTTTATCACCGCTATGTTGCCGGCATAATCGATACCGGTAAACGACTCGCTGAAAATTGTAAGCAGCTTGTCGCTTATTGCCCCTTCTTTCCTTGCAACCTGCGCATAGCGGTAATGCTCGTCATCAGTCATAACCTTGATCAGCTTCAATTCCCTGATATCCCTCGATACGGTGGCCTGTGTGACGTCTATTCCGTGCTCGCGAAGCCTGTCGGCCAATTCCTCCTGGGTCTCAATCATGTACTTTTCAATCAGTTCCAATATCTTGGCATGTCTATTGTACTTCATCTTTTTTCAGGTACTCTCCCCTAAAATAAATTTTTGTTCTTAGTATATTAAAGAAATTCCTGGGGTTTATTTTTATAAGCTTGATTGAATGGGACGATTTGTTCACCTCGACATAGTCGCCGCCATTGATGTCATATCCTTCCTGTCCGTCGAGCGTTACCATGGCGCCGCACCGGTATTCTTCATTTACAATAGCCTTTACCTTGCTGTCGGGCTTTGCCACAAATGTCCTCGAATATAAAATATGCGGGCATATCGGAGTAATCAGCAGCAGGTCCATGTCCGGTTCCACTATGGGGCCTCCTGCGGACAGCGAGTAGGCTGTTGAGCCTGTCGGGCTTGATACTATCAATCCGTCGCAGGGAAACATATCCACGAAAATATTGTTAATATAAGTCTTGACATTCATTATGCGTGAAACCGCACCCCTTGCAATCACAACATCATTAAGCGCCACATCCCGCAAGGGCTCCGCGCCTTTCCTGTAAATAACCGCTTCCAGCATCATTCTTTCTTCAATTTCATATTCTTTTCTGAATATTTTCTCCACGGCATTGTCAATATTGTCCCTGTCCACTTCCGTGAGGAAACCCAGGTTTCCAAGGTTTATGCCGAGCATGGGCAGATCTTTTCCGTACACCCTTCGCGCCGCTTTAAGAAAAGTACCGTCTCCTCCGAGGCAAATGATCATGTCGCTTTTGTCTACAACATCGTCCTCATCGCCGCAAGGTTCGCCAATGCCGGCATTTCTCGCGACTTCATCCGTCACTACGGCCGTACAGCCCCTTTTTGTAATGCTTTCCGCAAGACATCTGGTGTTCTTGTAGTCTTTATCCCTGCAGTTATTTGTGATAATGCCGATTCTATTCATTAAGACCTCCGATAAAGCGAATCCTGGTACCTTTCAAAGTAAAAGCATCCACTTACATTATAACGTATATTTATGCAAAAAACAATTTTCCATTTTATATCAATACTGGCTGTTTATTGGCATCCATATAAAAACGGCAGGTTCTTCATTCAGCCCGCCGTCCCTTTATACCATATCCCGTCCTGTGGCAAAACAGTTAATATACTATTTTAACAATATAACTCACTTTCTATCGACCGTATAAATTCTACAGCTTTCCTGGAATCTGTATCCGCATTGTCACGCACCATGCATTCCACACCTATCCATCCCTGGTAGTTAATTTCTTTTAGTGCACGCATTACCGATTTGAAATCGATATGTCCCGCGCCCGGGTGGTACCGGTTGCTATCCGCAAAGTGAACATGTCCCAACGTATTCCCGGATTTTATAATGCTTTCGTACATATCTGCCTCTTCTATATTCATATGGAACGTGTCTATGTGCACCTTTAAAAGCGTGTATCCCGCTTTTGTTACGAATTCGTCCATTTGCTCAACCGTGTTCAGAAAATTTGTTTCATAGCGGTTAAGCACTTCCATTACCACCGGTACAGCTTTCCCGCCAGCATAGTCCAATACGGCTTTAAGGCTGTCGATGCAGTATCTTACGTATGTATCGCGATCTCCGCCCGGCGGGATCTTTCCTTTCATTGAGCCAATGATGACCGTGCTGCCTAGCGTTGCAGCCATATCTACGAATTCTTTCAGCCGCTCCACTGCTTTTTGCCGCACTTCAGGGTCATCATGCATTAACGTAAAGCCGTCGTAAAGGCAGGCCATGCCCGTACCTATGGCATTAACAGCCATGCCCAATGAATTGCAAAGCTTCTCCATTTTTACCGTTTCGCTGATACATGGTCGCCGTAAATGCCATTCGATTCCATCATACCCAAACTCGATGATCTTTCGCACTGTTTCAAAAAGATCTTTTTTATAAATAGCAGGATATGCTGCAGGTGCTTCGTTAGCTATTGCTATACTTATCTTCATCTTTTTCACCGTTCAGTCTGCTTGAAACAGCTATAATCCTTTCATGAAAACCTCTCTGCGTTTATGCCTTCCTTTACTTTATGAACATGCCACGCCGCGGAAGCTCGTGCACGCTCTTCCATCCTTCGCTGAGCGGCTCTTTTAGGCAATCCTTGTACTCATCGTACGGACGCAGCGAGAACTTCGTGGGCTCAGGCACCTTCCCTGCCGGGTACACGTTGAGAATGTCCTCTATCATGCAGTTCAGATATTCACATATCGCCGCTATAGCCCTCTTCGCCTTCCTCGGATTGGCGCGCGACGGTTTGCCTACTACGCCTTCCGGTGTGGCAAAACGTTCAATCGCCCTGTGCCCTTCCGCCTCCTGCCAGCGGTTCGGACGGCGGAACGAGTCAACTGATCCATCGTAGAAACCGTCATCCAGTATCCCCAGGCTCTTTGCCTCTGCATCCTGCACCACGCTCATGTCCACCATCCCCGGGAACATCAGCAGCGCCACCGACGTTTCGCATTCGTCCGCGTGCACAAACGGTGTCGTTACAAAATCAGGACGCTCTTCCCCCAGCGGATAGAAGAACTCTCGCACAGCCCTGTGCCATTCCACTACCGTCGCAAAGCCAGGCAGCATGTGGCGCTTGAAAAATTCCTGTATCGCTGTCTCCAGCATCCAGTCCATTCCATGGTTGTTCACCAGGATTATCTTACGGAATCCGTCATCCCACAGCCCCAGCATTACATCGCATAACAGGTCCACTATCGTCGTCTCCTGCAGCATGATGGTTCCAGGCATTCCACAATGATGATAGGGATGTCCGCCGTAGTTCAGCGGCGGAAATGCCAGCGCTACCTCATGCCCTGCCTTGGCGGTCTTCCTCCTCACCGCCTCGCAGATGGACGTCACCATGAAAGTGTCCAGTCCGCTGTTGGCGTGCAACCCATGGTTCTCCGTGCAGCCTATCGGCACCAGCACTATGTCGTTCTTGCGTCTTTTCTCAATCACCTTCGCGCGGGGCGTGTTCTGTATGTAGCAGCCAGGCTTCCCAAGCTCGCTCTCGGACGGTATGCCGTAGTCAACTAATATCTTGTCAATTTCCTCTTCGGATGCATCCCATATACGCTTCTTTAAGCGTCCCACCTTGTTGTTCTCAAAGAATATATGCGGGTATTCCGTAGTCAGCCACTTATTCTTTTCCATTTTATCTTTCCTCCATTAGTACTCTTCCGGATAAATAACCACTTTCAGCGCTTTTCCTTGTCTCAGCAGGTCAAGCCCTTCCTGGTAGCGTGAAAGCGGCAGCACATGTGTCGCAATCTTATCTAGTGGCAGTATGTTGCTCTCGATAATCCTCGCGGCTTTTTCATAGTAGAACTTCCCTAAGAAGCAGCCGTGTATCTCCACTTCTTTCTTTACGATTTCTCCGAGCTTGATGGACGGCGCGGCAGTCTCGTCATGGCCGAACAACAGCACTTTGCCGCAAGTGCGCACCATGTCGATCGCGGTCATTAAAAGCTGTCCCACAGCTTCAATGCAATGATCGACGCCAAGTCCTCCGGTTTCTTCCAAGACTACTTTTTTCAGGTCTTCCTTCATCGGATCAACAACCCGCGTGGCTCCCATTTCAAGCGCCTTGTTCCGCCTGTACTCATGAGGCTCGCTTACAATGATTTTCACGGCGCCATTTGCCTTCGCCAGCGCGCAGAAAAGCTGCCCAATGGGACCGGCTCCTAATATGCACACCGTTTCACCTGTCTGTATCTTAAGTTTTTCTATACCGTATCCTACACAGGAAAGAGGCTCAGCAAGCGCCATTCTTTGGAACGGTGTTTCCGGCGCAACCTTGTATACGGAGCCAGCCGGAACACAAGTGTAACTAGTAAGACCGCCATCTCTGAAAATACCATGAGTTGCAGCCTGTCCCTCTATGCCTTCGCCATGCAGAAACAAATTCTCACACATTTCCAGGCGGTTGCTGCGGCAGTTGTTGCAATATCCGCATGGCGGATGAGGATCGACAATAACCTTGTCGCCGGGTTTCAGATCCCTTACTCCGGGTCCCACCTCTTCCACCTGGCCGCAAAACTCGTGCCCGAATATTATGTCCGTCTGTGCAGGATGCAGCGGAGGATCCATAAGGATATGCAGATCCGTTCCGCATATACCCACGCCCAGCACTTTCAGTATAACATCATCAGGGTTCTTGATAGTTGGCTTTGGCCGCTCTTCAAAAGCCCAAACCCCCGGTCTTTTAAACACTATGGCTTTCATTATTTACCTCCTTCTTCCCTGGCAGTCACAATCAATTATTCGTAATATTTTTAACCGCCAACCAATTTGCGCATAATATCCGACCATTCACCTATCCGCTCAGGATGATGGTTTACGGTAGAAATATCCTTCAGGTTGAATTCGCAGGCATTGTTATATTTCTTTGCAGACTCGAGCAAAGAACGCAGATTATTCTCAATCAACTCTCTGTTCCATCCGCCGTCGAGGAGGCAACTGGGTGACGGTTTTATCACCATGACATATTTTCCTTCCAAGCTTTCAGAAAATCTATCGTAATCTTTCACCCAGGCAGATGCGCTGATTTTCCTAAGGTTCGGGATCTTTTTGACATATTCCAGCCTGTCATCCAGCGGTTCACAACAGCCGTAATAGCCAAATCCGAACCTCGAGTACCATTCCCTTGCATAACTGAACTCGTACTCGTTATGCTTTTCAGGCGATAACATGTACAGGATTTGCGCCATGCCATATGTCCAAAGATCCCTTGCCCTTGATTTTCCTTCGGCATAACTGCTTTGAGGCAAAATGTCCGTCCATGCGCCGGCGCAATGTATTGTACGCTGCGGCCAGCTCAAAAGCCCTTGCTCTTCCAACTTGTCAAGAGCCTGCAAAGTAATATCGAGCACTTTACGTATTAATTTGTGCATAAATTCAGGCTCGTCAACAAACCCGTAAATTACGTTCTCAACGCCCCGCCACATTACAACCATGTCCCATCCGCAGTACCAGGGTGTAAAACCGTCCATGCGGACAGTGAGAATATCACTTAACGCTTCATTGGCTATCTCTTCGCGTTTTTTCGTTTCATCATCATCAAGGCAGATGTCCGGACAGCGGAGTTTTTCCAGGTCCTCTTCCGAAACCAGCTGGTCATGGTAAGAATGTGCCACGACCAAATTGTTGGGATCGGTTGAAACAACATCGTCTTTTATAGAAATACCGTAGTTAAACGGTACGCCTGTCAGCGCATTGGATTCCTCGATTCCGCGGATAACCTTCTGCACATAGACAACCGGCTCATAAACATAGTCGTCACGCACGTATTTATATCGATAGAGCTGCCTCCTCAAGTCATTTTCTATCATTTTGCAGGTCTCATCCTGGCATTGAAGCGTCAGCTCTCCGTCTACATTCAATTCGTGCCAGGGCAGTTCATCTATCAAATACATCGGCCGCTCGGGCTTTAATGCATTCAGCTTGCACCAAAGCTTCCTGCGTTCCTCGTTAATAGGCTGCGCTGCAATCTCTGCCAGTTGTTTTGCAAGTTCACGAATAATTATGTAATCCTTTTTCATGCTCATATTCTGACATCCTATCCTATAGCTTTTTCAGTCTTTGCACATCTTCACGCAGTGCTTTTAAAGCGTCACCGCCAATTTCAAACAACGGCGGCTTAAAATACAGGTTTTCGCTTATTATCCATCCTTTGAAGCCTTTTTCCTTGAGAAAGGCGATTGTCCCCGCAAAATCCGAGTCTCCGTCGCCGAGCAGAGATCCCGCCAAGACGCCGGCTTTTCCATCCTTTACATGGAGCTGGTCAACCATGTACGGATACATTCCCTTCAACATCTCTACCTGGTCGTATCCTTTTTCATAGAAGAAGTTATCGCTGTCATAGAACAGGCGGAAGTTTCCCCGTCTTACTTCTTCGTAAAGCCGTATTTGCCTCGGCAAATCCATAACGCTTTCCGATGCAATCATTATGTGCTTCTTTTCCGCATAATCCGCAGCATATTGGAACATATGCACGGCATTTTTAAACTGGTCCTCAGTCTCAATTGTGCTTACGCCAAATGTAGGTATGAATACCAAGGGAATCTTCATATACGCCGCTGCATCAATCGCCAGCCTTAACGACTGCTTTACAACTTCATGCATAGCAGTGCCCTTGTGCGCATGAAACGGGAGGTAGTCAAACCCGCTCATACCGATATTCGGATACTCTATTTCATATTTCTGCTGCGCATCCAGGTATGCGTCCTGCACTTCGCGCACAGAGACCGGATAACCATCGGCATAGTTGCCGAACTCTATGGACATACCGTCGAAGCCGACTTCCTTAACCAGTTTTGGCGCAAAAAAGCCTCTCCCGGGGAGAACATGATTACATACGCCTATTTTAATCCCTTGGCCTTTATTTCTCCTATCACTGCGTCCGGTGAATACTTGTCCTCGATTATCTTTTTTTCTATGTGATTTGCTAATTTATGATCGTGGCCAATTTTAAGACCCGCTCCTTTATTTGATCCCGCCTCCTCATATCTTCGTTGACCTACATCAGCACAATATTTCACAACATACGTCAGATCGCTGTTCATAAGCCTCACGCTCCCACGAGCTATTTCCCGCTCGATAGTGCGTCTATTCCTGCCCAATATTAAGGCTATCTCCTTTGGTTTCTTCCCATCCCTTATTAATATTTCGATTTGATACCTTTCTCTCTCATTTAGGTGTTTAAAGCTTCTTTGCTTCGTGGTATTATTAAGTTGACTCATTTCGGACCCTCCTATGTTTTTGGTTTGGTCACTTAAAACATTATCAGAGGTTCCGACTTGAGTCACTATTTTTTCTTCAGTTTGGGCAATTAATTTTACAACTTACCCTTTCTTTTTTTGAATAAATATTTAGGACTCATATTATTTAACAAATATTACAGCGCTGATCAACTGTTGACGTTAAGTTCATTATGGGAACATTTAACCGTTTCCTCTATGAGGGATGATATCTCTTCAGGTGAAGCGCCGACGCCCGTGACGGACAAGTAGCATAAATACTCTATGTTCCCCTCCGGACCTTTTATCGGCGAGTACGTGACGCCTTTAAAACAAAACCCGGAGTTGATTGCGAAATTGACAATATCCCCAACAACCTGCCTGTGCACATTAATATCCTTCACTACGCCGCGTTTTCCGACCTTTTCGCGGCCTGCTTCAAACTGCGGCTTAATAAGGCACAAAACCTCTCCCTTTTCTTTGTCCAGCAGGGTGTAAACGACAGGCAGCACTTTTTTCAAAGATATGAATGAAACGTCTATCGTGGCAAAATCAATGTCCACATTAATATCTTCAGGCTTCAGGTACCTTATATTGGTTCTCTCAAGATTAATTACACGCTCGTCATTTCTCAACCGCCAGGCCAACTGGCCATACCCTACGTCCACCGCGACCACTTTTGCCGCTCCGTGTTTGAGCATGCAATCGGTAAATCCCCCTGTTGAAGCGCCAACGTCCAGCACCGTTTTTCCCTTCAGGTCTATATCGAAATAATTTATTGCCTTTTCTATTTTCAGACCGCCCCTGCTGACGTAAGGATTCGGGTTTTCCTTTACTTCGATGTCCGCTTCGGCAGGGTAACTGGTACCGGCTTTATTCGCCGGCTCTCCATTAACAAAAACCAACCCTGCCATTATCAGGCTCTTAGCTCTTTCGCGGCTATCACACAAGCCTTTTTTAACCATCAGGACGTCCAGCCTTTCCTTTTCCAAGCAAATACCTCCGTCTCACATCCGTTTAAGTATTTCTGTCACTTTGCGCGCAACCGATACTGCATCAAGATTATGCTTTTTGTATATGTCTTCCCTTGACCCATGCGTAACGGGGATATCCTGGAAACCTATCGCTTCGGATTTAACCGTAAGTTCTTTTCTGTTAAGCAGCTCTAAAACGGCGCTTCCAAAGCCTCCCCGGACACAGTTGTCTTCGATTGTCACTATTGCCCCGGTTTTTTCCGCGCTCATGAGGATCAACCTTTCATCGAGGGGCTTGACAAACCGTGCGTTTATCACTTCAGCGCTTATGTCGCTTTTCTTTAATATTTCAGCTGCTTTCAGGGCTGTTTCCACCATGTTTCCCACGGCAGCAATGGTTATGTCTTCACCCTGAAGCAGTTTGACCCCTTTGCCCCTTCGTACCGGCTTTGCCGCGGCCAGGAGTCTCGGTCCCGAACCCCGCGGATACCTGACGGCTATAGGTCCGTTATGACTGAACACCGCGTATTCCAGGAGTTGCTCAAGCTCGTTGTAATCACAAGGCGCAGCAATCGTCATATTCGGTATATGGCTCAGAAACGACAAATCATAAATGCCCTGGTGTGTCTCGCCATCCTCTCCTACTAATCCCGCCCTGTCGACGGCAAAAACAACATGCAGGTTTTGCAGCGCAACATCATGAAGTATCTGGTCATATGACCTTTGCAAAAAAGATGAGTACACTGCTACAACGGGTATTATGCCTGCTTTGGCCAACCCCGCGGCAAATGTAACCGCATGCTGCTCCGCTATACCCACATCGAAAAACCTTTTCGGGTACTTTTTCGAAAACTCATCCAAGCCCGTGCCTACGGGCATCGCTGCGGTTATAGCCGTAAGCCGTGGCTCCTTCGCAGCCATATCAACCATTTTTTTGCCGAAAACATCGAAGTAAGAGGGACCGTTGTTTATTTTTACTTCGCCGGTTTCTATTTCAAAGGGCAAAATCCCGTGGAATTCCTGCGGTTTGTTCTCCGCAAAACGGTAACCCTTTCCTTTCTGCGTCAGCACATGAACAAGTACGGGCCCTTTCGCTGCCTTTGCGCCTGAAAATACTTTAACAAGCTCGCCGATATTGTGCCCGTCAATGGGACCCAGGTATTTAAGCCCCAACTCTTCAAAGATAATGCCCGGCGTCAGCATGTACTTTATAGTTCCCTTTGCAAGTTTCAGAGCACGGGCGGCACTATTGCCGATGGCGGGCAATTTTTTGAGAAACAGGTCAAATTCATCTCTTGCCCTTGAGTAAATGGGCTGTGTCCTTATCTTGCTCAAGTAACGGGAAAAACCGCCTACATTTTTGCTTATGGACATCCCGTTATCGTTCAGGACTATAATAATATTGTTAGGCGACCTGCCCGCGTCATTCAACGCTTCAAATGCCATCCCGCCCGTCAGCGCCCCGTCTCCTATGACGGCGACTACCGAATAATTCTCACTGAGAATATCACGGGCCTTGGCGAATCCAAGCGCAGCTGAAACAGACGTACTGCTGTGGCCTGTATTAAAACAATCATGTTCGCTTTCACTGCTCCTGGGAAATCCTGATATCCCGTTGGTCTGCCTTAGCGTATCAAACCTGTCTTTCCTGCCCGTGATTATTTTATGCACGTACGACTGGTGGCCTACATCCCATATAATTTTATCCTTCGGGGTGTCGAAAACCTTGTGCAGCGCCAGCGTCAGCTCCACGACCCCAAGATTTGACGCCAGGTGTCCGCCCGTTATTGAAACCTTCTCTATTAAAAAATTCCTTATTTCGCCGGCAAGTATGTTCAATTGCTGCAAATCAAGCTTCCTGACATCTTCGGGCATGTTTACCCGATCAAGCAATTTGCCGTTTTTACTTTCTTTTGTTCCTTCCATTTCCCGGTTTCCTTTTTTTAAAGATTAAAAACCCGTCTGTAATAAACTTTGTTATAACTCCAACCTTATATATTATACTATTACTGTTACGCAGCGCTATGATTTTTCCGAATGCCTTGCCGCCTACGGTAAGCGCCGTTATCATTCCGGTTACAAAAAGTTCCGCTGTTGTAACCGCCTCATGGTCTCCGATTATTCTGAGAATAATGTAGGCACCGGCTGCTCCGCTGATAATTCCGCAAATATCGCCCACAATGTCATTGCACACATTCGAGACCTTGTCCGCGTTTCTTATGAGCCTGATTGACTGCCTGGCCGCGTAAAACTTCTTTGACGCCATTGCGTGAAACGGCGCTTCTTCGGCAGCCGTAACCGCTGTCCCGATAATATCAAAAACAATATTAGTTATTATTATTACAAGTATAACAATAAAGGCCGTAAATATCTTTGCTTCTTTTAGTATATCCGAGGACACAACCGAAAAAAACGCCGAAATAATGAAAGATGCGATAGTTACAATTATTACCCACCGGATGTTGCTCTTTTTGGAATTGTAATCCGCTGAATTTGGCTTCATCCTGGCTATTTTCCTTTCCGAAGGCTGCCTTCGGTTATTTTCTTCCACCCACCATACCTCCAAATATTAAAACAAGGGGTGTCCATTCCCCTTCCAATGCAAGTTCCAATATGTAGTCAAACAAAAAAGGTGGCAATATGCTGAGTAAATTTTGCGGCTTAGGTCAGGCTGGATTTCCCCCTGCAATACTGAAATGTCGCCATTTCAGCGGTTTCCCATTAAATCACAAGACGCCAGGTCGCCACCGGCGCGGCCTGATTACCACTTAGTCCACACTGCAATCCCCAGCATATTTCCCATGGAACAGTCTAGGGGTTTTCCCCGGCAGTCTGTCCGTTCCCTAGCCTCTTTTGCAAGCATGGTTTCAAACAGCAATAATGCACTCACGCCGGCCAGCATTCATGCATCTGATCCATTATTCACCATACCCACTCAAGGCAGGCTACACTGTACACAGCACCATAAGATACCGCATAACAGGTTTAATCCCTGGACGTAGAAACGTGCGGCCTGACAACAATCGGATTTGCTTCGCAAACAGCCCATTGCAGCTTCGCTCGCCTCTTACTTCCACGATCTCAGGGTCTCCACGGTAAAGGGGTCAACGCCTGCATGCCATTGCAGATCGCCCCTAAACCTTAACTCCCAGCACCGACCCACCGCTGGGCGCAGCAAGCCGGCACAAGGAACTTCATCGATATGCCCTTTAACGGATTTTTAGGCCCGTCCTGAGGAACGGCAGTACTGACTAGAATACTGCGCCACCTCGTTTGGATTAATTATTATAACATATATTCATCATTCTTTAAAGAATGACCAAATAGTAATTTTAGCCATAACGGTACGGTATAACGCTTTACAGCGTTTTATCATTCCCTTGCTCATCAATGCCGCCCTTGCATAATTCTTACCGTGCCTTGCTTAAATCTGAATGAATCGGCGGATAAGGCGGCTTGCAATTTGACATTATGTGTAGGAATGGTTGCAGGATGTTATGTCCTGGTGAAACTTGAACGCGGAACCCAAGAGGAATACCCGTAATACTTCGGCATGGACGCCGAAATCGCTTGTTCTGAGCTACGGATGGCGAATAACAAGAGCGCCCGCGTTGAAGTGAGACAAGACATTACAGCCTGCCCATGAGGGAACCTAATGTCAAATTGCAAGCCGCCTTATCCGTCTCAACTATTGCGTTCCTTGATGAATATGGCGATATCCTTTAAAAACGCTCCATTCCCGCCGAAATAACCGATTGCCGACACGGCTTTTTCTATTGCATTCTCCAGCAGCTTTTCCGATTCTTCCATGCCGTATACCGTAACAAAAGTCGACTTTCCGGATGCCGCATCCTTTCCAGTGGACTTGCCCATTATATCCTGGCTTCCTTTCACATCCATGATATCATCCTTGATTTGAAAGGCAATCCCGATATTTTCAGCGTATTCACGCAAAACACCGCATTCTTCTTCCGTTGCTCCGCATATGACAGCGCTTGAAAGCACCGATGCCGTTATCAGGGCCCCGGTTTTGCATTTGTGCATAAGTTCAAGGGTATCGCCGGGTATCTCCGTATGCTCAGACTCCAGGTCGATGGCCTGTCCGCGTATCATTCCGTCGATGCCCGCGCTTTCCGCTATTATATGCATTGCCTTGATTTTCTGCGTTAAATCAGTTTTGCCTGACAAAGCATCGGAAAGCATCAGCTCATACGCTTTGTTTAACAAGGCGTCCCCGGCAAGGATGGCCATGCCTTCTCCAAACACTTTGTGATTTGAAGGTATGCCCCTCCTGTAATCGTCATTGTCCATCGACGGCAAATCATCGTGTATCAGCGAATATGTATGTATCATTTCTATAGCGCACGCATAGGGAAGGACATCGTTCCTTTTCCCACCCAGCATATCGCAGACCGCAAGCGCCAGGACCGGCCTTATCCTTTTCCCGCCTGCCGACAGGCTGTATTTCGCAGCCCTGTATATGTCCGAGCCAGGTCCGTCTTTTATCGCCAGGTAATCATCAAGCGCGTTGTTTATAATTTTAACCCTGTTTTCATACTGTGTTTTGAAGTCCATAATGTTAGCCTTGTGCCGGCATCTCCTTTTCTATTATTCCTTTTTCGCTCTCTATGAGCATCGTTATGCTTCGTTCAGCTTCGTCCAGTTTTTTGCTGCAATATTTCGTAAGTTCGACGCCCCTCTGGAAACAATTGATTGAATCTTCCAGCGTAAGCTCGCCCTTCTCAAGCTTTTTGACGATTTCTTCAAGCTCCGCCATGGCTTGCTCAAAACTGATGTTAACAGCATTATTTTCACTCATGCTTTTTGTCCCCCCTAATAGCTTCTACCGTACAATCAAGGCTGCCGTCAACAAGGCGCACCTCGAGCATATCCCCAACTGCGACGGAATGAACGGATTTAACAAGAGTATTGTCTTTCAACGATTTTGCTATACTATATCCCCTGGCAAGCGAACTCAAGGGGCTTAAAGCATCCAGCCTGGCAGCCAGCAGCGAAAGTCTTTTCCCGTATTCCGCCTTTAGGGCGGAAAGCGCGTTCAGCATGTAACGCTTTTGCACATCCAGCATCATACGCTCCTGGTATATCTTGTTATAAGGTTGCTTGAACGCCACGCTCTCGGCCAGTCTTTTCAGCGCAAGCCTCTCCATGGAAGTTTTCCTGACCGCTGCATTTCTCAACCTCATTTTCAAGCTGTCCAGCCGGTTTTCCACCACCGACCTCTCGGGCATGACAATTTCTGCTGCTGCCGATGGGGTCGGGGCCCGTACGTCGGCGACAAAATCCGCAATTGTAAAATCCGTCTCGTGACCTACCGCCGAGATAACAGGGATACGCGATTCGTATATGCTCCTGGCTACGATCTCCTCGTTGAACGCCCATAACTCTTCAAGTGATCCCCCGCCCCTGGCCACAATGATAACATCCACATTTCCAAGCTCATTAAGACGACGCACTGCCGCCGCAATCTGGCCTGCTGCCTGTTCGCCCTGGACCTGTACGGGATACAGCTTGATACTTACATTGTAAAACCTTCTGCTTAATACGTTTATTATATCCCTTATAACCGCGCCTGTGGATGAAGTTACTACCCCTATCGCGCATGGAAGATACGGCAGTTTCTTCTTCCTCGATTCATCAAAAAGGCCTTCTGCCTGAAGCTTCTTTTTCAGTGCCTCAAATGCCACGTAGAGCGCGCCCACTCCATCCGGTTGCATTTCTTCCGCGTACAGTTGGTACTGGCCGTCACGTTCAAACACTGAAACATAGCCGCGTATAAGCACCTTCATCCCATCTTCGGGAACAAAAGCAAGAGTGGATGCGTAAGACCTGAACATCACGCATCTGAGCACTGATTTTTCATCCTTGAGAGTAAAGTATAAATGCCCGGAGTAGTGGTTTTTAAAGTTGGATATTTCTCCTTTAACCCAAATCCCGGAAAGAACCGCATCCCTTGATAAAATATCTTTTATTCGTCTATTTACATCGGATACCGTTAAGATATTCCCATTGCCAGTCCGCATAACACTCAACCGCCATCATTCTTATTTTCAACGACGGTTTTGTCTGGTATTTTGCTTAATATACCGTTGACAAAAGAACCTGCCTCTTCGCTGCTGTACTTCTTCGCAAGCTCAACCGCCTCGTTCACTGAAACACTGTATGGTATGTCATACCTGAAGCATATTTCATAAATGCTTACCCGCATGATAGAAAGGTCGATTTTTGATATCCTGTTGATTTTCCACCCCTTGGAATGGGTCTCAATTAACTTGTCAATAAACTCCAGGTTACCAAGCACGCCGTCTACAACGTCATTGATATATTCCTTGTCCTTTTCAGGAACTTTGTTTTCTTCAAAAAAAAGCTTCTTCTGCGCCCCGATGTCTTCTTTTTGAAATTCAAACTGGAATAAGAGCTTCATTGCCATTTCCCTTGACGCTCTTCGTCCCATCAATTATCCTCCAATCTCTACCTGTAGGTGCCGGGCGGTAAAACCCTGTCCAGAAGATTTTTTATATAATCTTTGTCCTCATGTATTCTTTTCCCGATATAATAACCCACTCCGGTAAATAATGCAATAAAAATAACTTTCAGAAAACCAATAATCAATATCAATACAGCCAGGATAAAACCTATGGCCGCGCCGTTAACTGAACCCTTGTGGGCATTGTAAAATGCTAGAACTTTTTCAAGGTTCATCTCTTAAAACCTCCTTATTCCACCCTGGCCTTATATGTAATACCGGAATAAATATTGTCGACAATCACGTTAACATTCTTTACCATAACTCCGGAAGCTTCTTCCACCGCTTTCTTTACGCGCGCCTGTACTTCTTCGGATATAACGGGTATGCTCATATCCGGCATGACAATCATACGCGCCTCGATTTGCACCGCGTCTTCGGATTTCCTGACAATCGTCTTCGATTCCTTGACACCGTTAATCCGTCTGCAGGTATGGCTTGCGATATTTTCAATGGAACTCAGCGAGATCTTTATCTCCCCGATATTAGTATGTTTACTGACGGCTTTTTTATCCTTGCTGCTTCTGACTCCCGACAAAAGAAACATGATGCTCAAAATAAAGAAAACCATTGCCGTTGCAAATATGGTCACCCTGAGAGCTATAGCCCCGTCAGTGGAAAGGATTTCGGTAAAGTGGTCGGAAATAATTACAAATAAGTTGGGGTCTATTGCGATATACAGGCCAAAAGCTGAAAACAAGGCCAGGCAAAATGCATAAATTGCCAACAATATTCTAAACAGGATATTCATGAATCGTACCACCCCTCAGGCTAAAATTCGTCAAAATCAAGCATTACAGAACCATTATAGTATATTTTCCCAAAAAAATAAACCCCACCGGGTTTATTTATAGATACGTTTTTACCTGTTTTTTGTCTGTTCCTCCGCTGGCTCCTTCCTTTCTTTATCGATGCTGACACCCTGTATATGAATATTGACTTCAACAACCCTGAGACCTGTCATATCTTCAACCGCCTGCTTCACTTTCTCCTGTATCGTCCAGGCAACTTCAGGTATCCGGTAACCATACTCGACGATTATATACAAGTCTATGGCAGTTTCCCTTTCTCCGACTTCAACTTTAACTCCCTTTGAAAGGTTTTTACGGCCGAGCGCCTCCGCAATTTCGCCGGCGAACCCGCCGCTCATGCCTGCCACTCCCGGAACATCCATGGCAGCAATGCCTGAAATAATCGCGACTACTTCATCGGTAATTTTTATGGCGCCAATATCATCTACAACGCCCGGTACATTTTCATCCATGGTTTACCTCCACAAGCCTTACGATAAAACTTGGCCGGAGCCAGCCGGGACCGGCCGCTTTCTTCCTGCGCTCTCATGAGGATATTATAACACTTTTGCATTTGCAAGTAAAACTTCAATACAAGGTTTTAATATGTATATCTTCCACAGCCACGCCGCCCTGTCTCGTTACTATGTCTGTAATCTGGGCCGTTTGGGAAGTTGAGAGCGCCGGTGTCTTGATTACGATATCCACGCTTCCGTTGTCTGAAAACAGCACGAAACTGTCGTCAAACCCCATTTTATTGATAAGCGTTTCAATTCTCATTTCCTTCTCGGCATTGGCAGCCATGGCCATTATCTTGCTATGCGCTTCATTCCTTACCTCCTCGCTGGCATTTATATCTTCCGCTATAGCTTTTAACGTTTCGCTGCTTTTACTCCTGCCCAGTTCCTTATCCATCTTTGCCTGTACAAAGTAATCATCTGCCATTTTCGACGCGCTGACATTAGTATTTTCCTCCTGGCCGTATTCCAGGCCCTCAAGCCCTTCATTATAAATTTCATTGTCCACGTACACAGCTTCGCCCAGTTTCCCTTCCGCATCAGCAGATTCGCTGCCTTGCCTGTAACTGTACTGCAGGTATCCCGCTACCACAATCATGAGTATCAACGCCAATATGACTATCTGTTTTCTTTTGAAAACCATCATGATTCTGCCCCCTTCTTGAAAATGCAAGCAAGTTTCGATTTTTTTGTCCCACTCAGTAAATAATATATTCAATTCGTTATTCGATTATATCTTTTTTTTGGAATACCCGTCATTTTTTCCTCTGTATAACCTCGACCTTATGCGCGGGTATATCAAGAACCACTGAAACCGCGCTTAAGATTCTTTCTCTCACACTGATGTTTTCCGCTCCTTCCGCCACTACAAGCACGCCCCTGACTTTCGGCTCCAGTTCCTTTATAATCACCGGGGTTTTCCCTCCGCCGGCAGCGGATTCCTCGTAGGCAATACTGCTGTCGCATTCTTCCTGCTCAATACTCCTCGTTCCGCCGTCACCATCCTTTTCTTCAGTTCTGCTTGTGTTCTTTTTTACATCATATGCCGGCACATTTTCCGACGTTGTTTCATAAGTAATCATTACATCTACTTTGCCGACTCCCTGCACCTGGGACAATATGGATTTAAGTTTTTCTTCGGTCTGATTTATGCCCGGGTGGTTCTGCCCTGGAGCTTCTCCCGGTTTTGCTTCAACCTTCCGTTCCCTGCCGCCGCCACCGTCCCTGTTTCCGCCCAAAATGGCAGAACCGGCTATAATTATTATTATTCCGATTATTGCAGCAATCGCGGTATTTTCTATCAGCCTTTTCCTGTCATGTCCGCTGACATACTCTTTTATACGGTTGGCTATGTTTCCAACGAAATCCACATAATCACCCCTTGATAACAATTAATGAACCGGGATATCTTTATTGCCTCGTGATAATAATGTCATCTTCACTTACCCCGAAAATACCGCTTATCCTGTCCGCGATTGTTTTTCTGAGTTCAGGGCTGATATCCTCCGGGACAGGCTTTATTCCATTCGTCTCAACATCGCCTATTCTGCCGATTTTAACCTTTTCTATTTTATTTTTCTTTTCCCTTCCGTCCGAAATTGTGCCGTCATCCTTCACAATATCGCCATTGGCACCGTCAGCCGTGATTTCAAGATAAACCCTCCTTATTTCACCGAAACCGGCTGAATCGCAATTCTCGTTAAATATTATATCCGCCCTTGCCTCTTTCACTCCTTCCACTTCCCTGGCATTATGCTCAATCTGCTCAATTATGTTCAGCCTGTACACTTCCACTATTTGTTCCATTTGTTCATTCTCCAAAAGCTTTATGTCATATACCGCCTGTGTTTTTCCAAGCATTTTCCCGCTGACGGTCTGGGCAGCGACAAAATCAAACTTTTTGCCGAACAGTCCCAGGAGCGGGTTTATAATAGCAATAATAAGTATTACACCAGTCACAAGTCCGACATATTTGCGCATTTTCCCTTTCGGAATAAGCATCTCGAGTATGACTATGAACAAAACCAGCGATATGATATTTACAATCCATTGCTTTATATATTCCAGCATTGGAACGCTCCCTTCTACCTCAGCATGGCGCTCTTGTTTCCTGCGCTGACAAGTGCCGTAACCAGTATCACAAACATAAACGCCACTGCCGCCGTCATGGCAAATACTTGAAGCATGGACCCGGCCACATCGTTGATACAGTTTGTTATCCGCCTTTCAGATATAGGCTCCAGCAAGGCGCTTGCAGCCTTGTACAGTGCTGCCATGGCTATTATCCTGATCATTGGCGCGGTGCAGATTACAAGTATTCCAATCATCGCGGCGGAACCGGCTGCGTTTTTAACCAGCAGGGTGCATCCCAGCACGGTATCTGCTGCATCAGCCAGGGTTTTCCCCACAACCGGCACAAACGTGCTGACGGCGAACTTGGCAGCCTTGCTTGTCGCCCCGTCAATAACCGCACCAATCGATCCCTGCAGCAGGATAATGACTACAAAGCCCGTCAGCAAAATGCCAAGCGACCATGAAATGATTTGCTTTACCAGGCTTGCCATCCTTGCCAGCTGGATCTTTTCCGATATATTATTAACAATTGACAGAATAGTCGAGAAGAATACCAACGGGACAAAAAAACTTCTTATAATCGTTGCAGACGCTTCTATAACCATGAGAAAAACAGGATGCAGAATTCCCCCTGCCGTAATGTTGCCCGATGAAACCAGCAACGCAAATATTACCGGGATAACGGCATACATGAACCCGACCATCCTGCCTATAATATCGGTACTCATCTTCACTGCCGTCCCAAAACCGGTCAATAACACGGAGACAGTCACGATATAGCAAGCATGAAAGGCAACTTCTCCGGCGCCTTCACTGTTGAAATTCGACTTCAGGTTTTTAAGCAGGGCACAAATTACAACCAGCACTGAAAGTTTTACCAAAATGCCTATATTTATAAATAGCTCTTTGTAAAAATACTTCAAAGCTTTATTTGCAAAGCCCTTCGGATCAAACCCAATATCACCCTTCGTCAGGTTATTAATCAATTCGTCAGGGCTGAAACCTTCCAGCAGCTCAACGCTCTCATATCCGGCATATTCCAGGAGGTCGTCCCTGATACTGTCAACGCCGCCTGTTTTAATCTGCTTTTCAATAATGCGCGCGTTTATATCTGTCTGCCTGTCCGCATCCCTGCTGTCTCCTGCCGCAGCACACGGACAGGCCGGCGTTAAAACCATGAAAAGAAGCATGGTAAAAGCAAATCTCATCTTGATCTTTCTATATCCGGCAAAAATCATCATCATGCCCCCAGTCAAGGTATTACTTTCATTATCAGGTCAAGCAGCGATGTAATGACCGGAACCGCCAGGGCAACAATTATCACCTTCCCGGCAAGTTCTATTTTTGATGCGACAGCGCTTTCTCCCGCATCCCTGCATACCTCGGAACCGAATTCCGTGATATATGCTATTCCTGTAATCTTTAAGACAACTGAAAAATAAACCGGTTTGATTTCGGCACGCTCAGCGTAATCCTCAAGCAGTTCCAATACGGCAGACAACTTTGATGCAACAAGCATGAATATAATCAAGCCTGCAGCAATACTCACCTGGAGCGCCATTTCAGGCCTTTGCCTTTTCAATATGATGATAATCACGGTCGAAATAAGCCCAATTCCTGCTACCTGCAATATTTGCATGCGGATTCTGCCCCCGGTACTAATCAGTTCAGCCTGAAGATTGTTTTAACGGTATTAAACAAAACCGCTATCTCTTTTACAATTATCAACAGCACAACTATCAATCCGGCCAGGGTTGTCATCATTGCCTGTTCTTCCCTCCCCGATCTGATAAGAAGCTGGTTCAGAACTGCCACAAGAATGCCTATTGCTGCAATCTTGAAAATCAAGTCCACACCCATAAGAAATTACAACCCCTTTATACAACATACTTCAGGCCTGCCCGTATCACAGAAGCAATATAACTATGGCCGCCCCGCCAAGCAAGCCCAGGCTTTTATACATCTTTTCGTTGCGGTTCCTGTTTTCTTCGGCTTTCTCTTCCTGGACCTTCAATTGCGAAAGGGTCAGCCTGATATTTTTTATTTGACCCTCCAGGTCAGTATTCCCCAGCGACTTGCCGAAAGCAGACAATATTTCTTCATCTTCCTTGTCAAGTGATGTTAACCCTATACATTCGCGAACCGCTCTTTCCCATGCGCCCGGAGCGCCGCATGAGCCGTCCTCCCTGAGGATTTCAGCCGCTCTGCTGAAAAAAACACAGGTGTCGCTCCCGCCTGTTCTGCTGATTCTTTCAAAAGCCTCAACAATAATATCCGACAGGTAGGTTATCTGGTTTTCGAACATTTGCAGCAGTCCCTGCAATTCTCTCAATTGCCTGGGCCTTTTTTTCAGGTCGTACGACAATACAAACCCTATAAAGCTGCAAGACAGCACTACAATAATACTTCCGGCGATTTTAAGACAGCACTGGCATCGACTCCCGCCACAGGTTTCATCTCCTTGCCATCGAACACTTCCACAAGTGTCCCGGGCCCCTTTTCGTTCCCGAGCACCACATACCTTTCAAATACCCTGTCTTCAATCAGTTTCAAAACTTCCCGCCTGCTCTTAAGTTCCGATATGTTATACCCGTGCGCAGTGGTAATTATCCTGACCCCTGCGTTCAAAACACTGTGAACGGCTTCACTGTCGCCGTCATTTCCAATTTCGTCCGTTATTATAACGCATGGGGACATTGACCTGATCATCATCGGCATACCGATTCTTTTTGGGCATCCGTCAAGCACATCGGTCCGGATTCCCACGTCATTTTGCGGCACGCCGCGAAAACAGGCCGCGATTTCCGATCTTTCATCAACGATTCCCACCTTTATTCCTTTGAACCCCGATTCCTTGATACCATTGCTCAGGTTCCTGGCAATATCCCTCAGAATGGTGGTTTTCCCGCATTGAGGCGGCGAAATTATCAGCGTATTGTATATATCCGAACTGTTTCTCAAAAGATAACCGATGATATTTTTTGAACAGCCGAATACCTGGTTCGACAACCTGATATTTAAACCTGAAATGTCCTTAATGTTTTTTACAGTGTACCCGTCAAGAACCACCCTGCCGGCCAGCCCGACACGATGGCCGCCTTTTATGGTGATATAGCCGTCTCGTATCTCATCATGGTAGGCATATATCGAGTTTTCGCTCATCAATTCCACCGACGTTTTAATATCTTCTCTTGTTACGGTAAAACTGCCTGAAGGATTGGATGTCAATATGCCGTCGCGCCCAATGAACCATTCCTTGCAGTAGTTTTGCAACACCAGCGGTTTCTCCGCCCTGAGGCGTATTTCTTCAAGCGGCTCCAACCATATATAAGAGCGTTTTCTATGGCAGACGCAGTTCTTTTAGACAGCATGGGCAATATATCCCTCTTCAAACTGCTTGTACAACTGCCGGTTTGGTTTCGTTCATTCCAGTTCTCATATGTTTTTCCCCGCTTTTATCCGGCTGAATATTTGCGGTGCGTTTGAAACCGGCACCACAGTCATTAATAATAATATTTGGTTTTGTCCATCTTTATGACTGTTTTTGTGATTCATGCTATAAAAGATGGGAGGGATTAATGAATAATCCCTATTTCACTGAAAGGCCAGAACCTGAATACCGCTTTGCCCTCGACCTGGCTGCGGTCAATAAATCCGAAAGACCTGCTGTCCCTGCTGATTTCCCTGTTGTCGCCCAGTACGAAATATTTGCCGTCGGGGACTGTTACCGGAAACTCCAACTCCCTTTTGTACGTTATACCTTTTGCATACGGCTCGTGCAAAGCTTCTCCGTTTCGGAAGACCTTGCCTTCACGGATATCTATAATATCGCCCGGTACTCCCGATTACCCTTTTTACCAGGCGAATATTTGTTTTTTGCCCTACCGGTTTGAATATCTCCAAGACATCAACAAGGAATATCCTGACCCTGTCCCAGTAGTTATGCTGGCGCCTGTTCTCGATAAATACGATAACGTCACCGCAGGATGGCTCTCCGAACAGGCAGCTCACCTTCTCCACAATCAAATGCTGGCCGTTCATTAAAGTATCCTGCATTGACGACTGCCTTACCTGCGTCGTGGCAAAAACAGCGGTATACAGCAGTGCAACAATCACAAACGCCGCCGATAATACAATAATCCATTCCACTATTTCTCTCAGCACAGCTTTTCCCGTTATCATCACAACACCTCTGCATTAAAAAACGGGCTGCCTTTTATCAAGAACCCGCCCGTAAACCTTTACCGGACATCATCTCTATACTCTTTCGAGGTATTCGCCCGTCCTGGTGTCAATCCTGATTATATCGCCCTGGTTTATAAAAAGCGGCACTTTGACTGTTGCGCCTGTTTCCAGTGTAGCCGGTTTTGTAGCTCCTGTAGCGGTGTCGCCCTTGAAACCGGGCTCGGTCTGCCGTAACTTCAAGCTCGACAAATGTCGGAGGTTCAATACCGAAGACATTGCCCTTGAAAGAAAGTATTTTTACAATCATATTCTCTTTTACGAACTTGAACGTGTCCCCCACGGTATCCTTGCTGATCGGGAGCTGCTCATAAGTTTCCGTATCCATGAAGTAGTAAAGATCGCCGTCATTGTAAAGGTACTGCATGTCTTTTCTTTCAATATGGGCTTTGGGCATTTTATCGGTAGGGTTGAATGTTCTTTCAATAGTCGCGCCCGTTATGACGTTTTTAAGCTTTGTCCTGACAAATGCGGCTCCCTTGCCCGGTTTGACATGCTGAACTCGACTACCTGGAATACCTGTCCATCCAGTTCAAATGTAACTCCGTTTTTGAAATCGCCTGCTGTAATCATATAAATTATACCTCCGCTTCAATTTCTTTTATTATAGTGCTTATTGCTTTTTTTGTGAAGCATCCAGGATTAATGATGCCGCATGAAGCGCCAATATATAACTGTTCGCTCCAAACCCGCTTACCTGGCCTGCACATACGGGCGCAATCACTGATTTGCTCCTGAACTCTTCCCTTGCATAAATATTTGACAAATGAACTTCGATACACGGCAATTCCACTGCCTTGACGGCATCTCGTATCGCAAGGCTGTAGTGAGTGTACGCGCCCGGGTTAAGGATAATAGCATCATATTTGCCGCGGGCTTCATGAATCTTGCCAATTATTTCACCTTCATAATTGGTCTGGATAAAATCAACGTCCATTCCCAGCGCTTGCGCTTCTTTCGCTACAGATGACGCAATGTCCGAAAGCGTAGCGGCTCCGTAGACGTCTTTTTCCCTTGTTCCCAGCAAGTTTAAATTAGGACCGTTTATTACCAAAACCTTTTTCATGCTGCCACTTTCCTTTTCATATCCTCCATTATTCCATATGCTCCATTACATGTCCTGCTATGCATCGGAATGCCTCGGATTTCTCTTTACCAGGACGGCTGCCTTGGTAATGGCTGAAATCACGTCAACCTCGAATTGCTGCATCAGCGTATTTAATCTTGGAATAAAGCTCTCCCTTTTTCCGTAACTATGTATTTTGCCGGAAGATCGTTCAGGGCTATTGCTGCAATATCCATCATGCACTTTTCGCATTTGCATACGTTGATGTCGGCCAGGACGTCTTTCATTTGATTGAATACAATCTCTTCCATGTAATTTTTTATCTGCGGCATAAACTTTCCTCCTTTGAAATTACTTATGTTACAGTATTGCAATTATCCGCTTTTCCCTTAAAAATATCTCTGCAAAATATATCTTCCAAAAAGCATGGCTGCAAAAGTTCCTGCCACGATAAACGGTCCGAATGCAACGGTATCCCTTCGTTTTTTAAAACGAAAAAGAATGAGAAATACCGAAACCAATCCGCCCAGTATTACCGAAATAAAAAGCGCGGCAAGACAGAGCCTCCATCCCAGGAAAATACCGACGGCCGCCATCAGCTTTACATCACCCATGCCCATGACATCGTCCGTTTTATATATTAACGACCCAAGCACAGCGACCAGGAGCAGGAAAACAGAACCCGGGAATAATCCTGCCAGCGGCGTCCACCACTTATCGTCGCCAAATATTTCTTCAAACGGCCTGATTAAGTTTATAACGAAAAAAACCGCACCGCCGGCCAGCCCTGCCGCCACAAGACCGTTGGGTATGATTCTGTGCTTTATGTCAATAAAAAACACGCAATCAAAATAGTCATTAAATAGGCAAAAGCGGCAAAAGGCACCGACAACCCGTAAATGGCAAACAAAACAGTGAAAACAGCCGCCGTTAACAGCTCAACCAGCATGTATTCCGAGAGAAGTCCCCGCGCCGCAATGCCTGCACTTGCCCCTCAGCAGCAAATAACCCGGCACAGGTATGAGATCCGGTGCGGTCAGCTGCGTGCCGCAGTTTGCACAGGCGGAGCGGCAGGCGCAATAACTGACTTCTTTAGAGGAATACGGTAAATAAGCACATTCGCAAATGATCCCGCCAATAGCCCAAGGAAAAATATTGTCACGTATGCGGCAACCATACCCAGCCTACACCCCGCCAGTTATTTCTAGATTAATTCTCCATGACTGCGTTATAAATCCTCTTAACCCCGCAAATATTTTAAAAATTCGGAAAAAAGCTTTCCGGCCGTAATATCGTCGACTTCTGTCCCCATCCATATTTCAAAAGCCCTAACCCCTTGATAAAAAAGCATGCCAGCGCCGTTTACCGTCCTGCAGCCCCTGGATGCTGCCTTAGACAGCAGCCTTGTAACAGGCGGGTTATAAATAACGTCAAAGACAACCTGTTCCTTTCGAAACGGAAAATCATCGCCGAGCGGGCTGCTCTCAGTGTAAGGGTGCATGCCCACGGATGTGGCATTTATTATGACATCGCTTTCGACAAGCATTTTATATGCTTCCGCCGAACCGTGCCCCGCAGCAAAAGCCATTTCCTCTTCCCATCCTGCATCCCGCATTATCTTGTTCACGCAGGAGGCGATCTCCTCAGCCCTGGGGACGGTCCTGTTAATAATGCATATCCTGGCCGCGTTTTCCATTGCAATCTTGATGGCCAGCGTTCTTGCAGTGCCGCCGGCTCCCAGTATGCACACGCTCTTTTTAAAAAACTCCGTTTCCGTCTCCTCGTAAAATGAACGCATGAAACCGTCGCCATCGGTATTGTACCCATAAAACCTGTCCCCGTCCACTTTAACAGTGTTTACTGTGCCAAGCAGGCACACTTCCTCGCTTGCTTCATCCAGGTAAGACAGTACGGCCTCCTTGTAGGGTATTGTGACGTTAAATCCCTTGAAACCCATGGCTTTGATACCCTTCAACGCGTCACCGAGAGACTCTTCAGGAACTTTTAAAGGCAAATATATGCCGTTAAGGCCAAGCGTTGAAAACAGGCTGTTATGTAGAACAGGAGAAACGGTATGTTCTATTGGGTTTCCTATCAATCCTGTCAGTATGGTTTTTCCGTCAACGCGTTTATCCAGAAGCATTACTACCACCTTTTAACAAAGTCTGGCCTGGCCAATCATTCATTTTTACCGTTTCGTTTTGTCAAAGCCTCGTATTGCTTTAAAATCCGCCTTTCAAAAATCCTTTTAAAGCGGATAAACATGCCTTCCCTGGTATCTATCGGATTAACCAGGATTGTAAACATGCCGGCACGGTTGCCGCCATATATGTCGGTAAATACCTGGTCCCCGACAACCGCGATATGCCTGTTCTCCAGCCCCAGCATCCTTCCTGCCTTCACAAATGCAGCCATTCTTGGTTTCATCGCGTTATAAACCGCAGGCAATTTCATCTTATCATTAAATCTCTCCACCCGTCTCCTGCGCGCATTTGAAACAATACACATTTTATACCCTGCCGACAACAGGTCTCTCGATCCACTTAACCGTTTTGTCGTCGGCTTCCGCGGCATGATTCGGCGCAAGGGTATTGTCTATGTCCAGGATAAGTCCCCTTGATATCATGCTTTTCAAGCAGTTCCACTGTGATATCCCCGATTCCGCCACAATGACGGACGGGTAAAACCTCCCGGTAATCATTGCTCCTCCATGTTCCATTCTTTATATCTTAAAGTCGTAAACTTTGGCCTAAGTTTTCATTTATCCTTCACATTATAATATTTATCGTGCGCATATAGGAAGAAAAATCTTAAAAAAGAAGAACTTTATTAAATTAAGTCTGGATTTTTTAAGCGAAAAGTTGCATAATAGAAAAAAACGTTTGACTATGGGCATTCAGCGTACGCTTCAGTCATCATTCCGGAAACGGATGCTAAAATGCCGCCCGTTTGTCTTAAAAACATAGGGAGGTCGTTTAAAAGTGAATCAAAATATCAACATACAAAAAACCCTGAATCCAAAATCAAAACCGGACGAGAAAAACCTTGGCTTCGGAGAAATCTTCACCGATCACATGTTTATCATGGATTACAGCCGGGAAAAAGGACTGGCATGATCCCCGAATAGTCCCGTATGGCCCGTTGTCGCTGGATCCTTCCGCAATGGTATTTCACTATGGCCAGGCAATATTTGAAGGCCTGAAAGCATACAGGACAAAGGACGGAAAAATAAACCTCTTCAGGCCTGAAATGAATATGAAAAGAATCAACCTGTCAAATGACAGGATGTCGATTCCCAGGATAGACGAAGCATTCGCGAGTAGAAGCGCTAAAAACCCTTGTAAGCATAGACCGCGACTGGATTCCCTCCGAACCCGGAACATCGCTTTATATAAGGCCGTTTATAATCGCCACGGATCCTTTCCTTGGCGTCAGGCCGTCGCATACCTACAAATTCATAATAATACTCTCACCCAGCGGAGCTTATTATCCAACCGGCATAAACCCCGTAAAAATCATGATTGAAAACGAATATGTCCGTGCCGTCAAGGGCGGTACCGGTCATGTAAAAACATCGGGAAACTACGCTGCAAGCCTTAAAGCCCAGGAAATAGCCTATGAAAAAGGTTACGTACAGGTATTGTGGCTCGACGGAATAGAAAGAAAAGTACATCCAGGAAGTCGGCTCCATGAACGTATTTTTCAAAATAGGCGACGAAGTTGTCACGCCGTCGCTGGAAGGAAGTATTCTTCCCGGTATAACCAGGGATTCCTGCATACATCTTCTCAAACATTGGGGTGTTAAAGTCAGCGAAAGAATGCTTGGAATAGATGAATTGTACACGCCGCCGCGGACGGAAAGCTGGTTGAAGCCTTTGGCACCGGTACTGCCGCCGTTATTTCGCCTATAGGCGAATTAAACTGGAACGGACAGGATTATTACCGTTAACGACGGAAAAATAGGCGAGCTTTCGATGAAACTGTATGAAACCATTACCGGGATTCAGACTGGAGATATAAAAGATGAATTCGGCTGGATTACGGAAGTGAAGTAGCCGAATAATCATATTTTCAAAGTTTCTTAATAGAATTTAAGGGAACGTTTGATCCGGGACTGGATGGGAAATGGTGTTTGTACTGGCCGTACTTTCTGGCCGTCCTGATGCTGGCTGTTTGTTCATTGCAGCCGTACGCGGTCATTCGCGTCCGGCGTCACGATTATTCCTTCCCTGTGTATTTTATTCATCTTTTGCCTGCTTCTTTTTTCCGGCACTGCCGTGGACGCCGCCAGAGATGGGCTGGAGCTGTGGGCAGGCTCCGTCGTTCCGGCTTTACTGCCGTTTCTCATAGCCGCCGAAGCAATTAATTCCACGGGCTTCACAAGGGTTTTCGGCATACTGCTGGAGCCTGTCATGAGACCGCTGTTCAGAGTTCCCGGCATTGCGTCTTTTGCGCTCGTGATGGGTGTCTCTTCAGGCTACCCGGTAGGTGCGAAAATCACATCCGATTTAAGAAACAATGGATTGCTGACAAGGGTTGAGGCCGAGCGGCTTCTGGCCTTTACCAACAATTCAGGGCCTCTTTTCATCGTAGGCGTGGTCGGCTCAAGCATGTGCGGTTCGCCGGAAACAGGCACTTTCTTGCTGGCATGTCATCTGCTGGCCTGCATAACCGTAGGACTGCTATACAGGTTTTACGGGAATAACGAAAAGCAAATCCCCTAAAAAGCTGGAATGTCCGGACGTATAAAATCAATCAAAACCATGCTTTCAGGGTTAAATCCTACCAGCCGGCAAAATTGCGGGACAGTCCTGGGAGAAGCCGTTAAAAACTCAGTATCGGTAATACTGACAATCGGCGGGTTTATAGTCCTTCTTTTCGGTTATAATACGTATCCTGGCCGAAACCGGCGTCATTCGTCATCTTGCAGGAATGATTTCACCTATGGTTTCACCCCTGGGTATGAACGACAAAACGATTGAAGGCATCCTTAGCGGTTTGTTTGAGGTAACGACAGGCTCCAGGCTCTTAGCCGCGGCAGAAATCCCGCCATGCCTAAAGCTGCCCGCCTTAAGTTTTATCATCGGCTGGGCGGGGCTATCTGTCCATCTCCAGGTAACAAGCATTATTTCCGGAACCGGTGTACGCATGCTGCCATACCTCCTGGCTAAATTCCTGCATGGAGTCATCGCAGCCTTTTACACCTGGGCAGGGCTGAAAATATTGCCTATCCCTGCATTTGCCGGGATACCGGTGCCAGGAAGTGTTTTAACCATATACGGCGATTCTCACCGGGATGCAGCCGGAAATTCATTCTTGATTACTTTTATGATAATTATCCTTTTAATTATATTGACCGCTCTTTCCCGGGGGGCAAAAATAAACAGGACAAAAAAAAGGAGCCCTATTTAAGCTCCTGCCTGTCCATTTTAATAACTTCAAGCGTATCTCTGAGTATTTCCTCAACTTTATTCAAAATACTGTCCGCATATTCCTTTGTGCCAAGCCTTATCTCCCTTGCGTTCTTCTGAGCTCCGGCTATTATTTCATTCGCCTGCTCATACGCTTTCCTCGTTATTTCATGCTCATCCACCATCGAAGCGATTTTGCTTTCGGCGTCTTTCAACATGTTGCTCGCTTCTTTTTGAGCGTCCAAAAGGATACGCTGGCGTTCTTCCTTTACCCATTTGGCCTGCTTGATATCGTCAGGCAGTTTCAGCCTGAGTTCCTTGATGATCTCAAGTATTTCTTCCTTGTCAACAAGACATTTTCCGGAGAGCGGAACGTTAATGCTCTTTTCAACCAGGTCTTCCAGTGTCTCCAGGATTGAAAGTATCTCCATTGTTTTACCCCCTAAACGCTCTATCTGCGGGTTAACTTAGCGGTAACAATGTCCTTGATGCAATCGGGAACAAGTCCGTCGATGTTTCCGCCGTTTCGGGCAATTTCTTTTACTGCGCTTGAGCTCAGGTAAGAGTATTTTACGCTTGTCATCATGAAAAGCGTTTCAAGGCTCGGTTCCAGGATTTTGTTCAAGAGCGCCATCTGGAACTCGTACTCGAAATCAGACACCGCCCTTAACCCTTTTATTACCGCTTTAGCGCCCATTTCCCTGGCAAAGTCGGCCAAAAGGCCTGAAAAATCTGTCACTAGTATATCATCCCTGTCGCCCAGGGCGAGCTTGATCAGCTCAACACGCTCATCTATGGAAAATTCGTACCTTTTTCTTTCATTATTTCCGACAGCGACAATCAACTTGTCACAAATGACAGAAGCCCTTTCAATAATGTCAAGATGCCCGTTTGTAACCGGGTCGAAGCTCCCCGGGTATACTAATACCATATGCTGTTTTACCACCTTAGCTGTTTTTACCTCGCTATCTATTTTATATTTTAGCCATATTATATATTGTTATCATTGTATCACCATATTTCCTGCTGTCAACCACCTTGAGCCCGCCGCACCTTTCAGGCAAGCTGTCGGATTTTTGGTGCTCGACGGCAATTATGCCGCCGTTTTTAATTATATCATTTTTTTCAAGCAAATTTAACGTTTCCTCAATAAAATTTTTACTGTACGGCGGATCGACAAAAACCAGGTCGAATTTCCGCCCTTCTCTTGACAGGAATTTTATCCCCTCTGAAAAATCCATTGAGTAAACCTCCGCACGCTCTTCAAACCCTGTATTCGCCAGGTTTTTCCTTATAACTGAACAACATCCGGCGCTTTTATCTATAAAAACAGCCCTTCCGGCGCCCCTGCTCAACGCCTCAATCCCAAGGCTGCCCGTGCCTGCAAAGAGGTCCAGCACTTCACTCCCGTTTATCCTGAAAGCAAGCATGCTGAAGAGCGCCTCCTTGACCCTGCCTGATGTAGGCCTTGTTGATGTTCCTTTCACCGTATTCAATTTGCGCCCCCCGGCTGTCCCGCCAATCACTCTTAGCATGGAATTTCCTCCTTCTCAAAAACCGTCTTTCGTGCTAATTCATGCTGAAGGATTGGGCTGCACTGGCAAATTTCTCTTTTACCGCCTGTCCAAGCCGGATGTTTTCCGGTTTTTCCAGCGTTCTGTCGGTTTTAAGTATTTTCAACGCGGCCTCCTGTGCTTTTTTCAGTATTTCAACATCCTTGTACAGGTTAGCTATTTTCATTTCCGGGATTCCATGCTGCCTGGTTCCGAAAAAATCACCGGGACCTCTTAATTCAAGGTCCTTCTCTGAAATTTCAAACCCGTCCGTGGTTTTTACCATAACCTTCATTCTTTCTCTTGCAATTTCGGATTTGCTGTCACTGAACAATATGCAGTACGATTGATGTTCCCCGCGGCCGACTCTTCCCCTTAACTGGTGAAGCTGCGCCAATCCGAATCTTTCGGCATTTTCCACCACCATGAGCGTTGCGTTGGGCACATTGACTCCTACTTCGATAACCGTCGTTGATACAAGTATGTCAATTTCACCTTTCGCAAATTTATTCATAATCTCATCTTTTTCAACCGCTTTCATTTTCCCGTAAATCAATCCTACGTTGAGGTCTTTGAATGTTTCGCTGGCATACTGTTCCGCCAGTTCGGCTGCCGCTTTGGCTTCAACCGATTCTGACTCCTCCACCAGAGGGCAGACAATATATACCTGCCTTCCCTCAGTCACCTGCTTCCTTATGAACCTGTTGATTCTTTCGCGCATGCTCGAATCGACGGCATATGTCAATACCTTTTTCCTGCCCGGCGGCAGTTCATCGATTATCGAAATATCCAGGTCACCGTATAATATAAGCGCAAGCGTTCTCGGTATCGGTGTGGCGGTCATGACCAGGATATCCGGGTTTTCTCCTTTTTTTGAAAGTGCGGCTCTTTGCCTGACTCCAAACCTGTGCTGTTCATCAGTAACCACAAGCCCAAGATTTTTAAATGCAACCCTGTCTTCCAGCAGTGCATGCGTCCCTATGACAATATCGGAATACCCCTGTTCTATGTTCCAAAGCAGCTCTCTTGCCGCTTTTGCCGACGTGCTGCCGGTCAGAAGCTCTGTCCTGATACCCAGCGGCTTAAGCAGCGGCTTTAAAGAACGGTAATGCTGCTCGGCAAGTATTTCCGTCGGTGCCATGAAAGCCCCCTGGTAACCGCTTCTCACAGCCTTCACAAGGGCACAGGCCGCGACAATGGTTTTGCCGGAACCTACATCCCCCTGCACAAGGCGGTTCATTACCTTCTTGCTTTCCATATCCCGCTCAATTTCGGCTATAACCTTTTTTTGCGCATTGGTCAGTACAAACGGCAGCCCATTTATAAATTCCTTTACTTCCCGTCCGGCTCCGAAGCATATTCCTGCCTCGGACGACTCTGTCAGGAATTTCAGGCTCAGAAGCCCAAGCTGCAATACCAGGAGTTCTTCAAATACAAGTCTTTTCCTGGCTTTCAGGAAAGCATCGTCGCTTTCCGGGTAGTGTATGTTATTTATTGCAAAGCGGGCGTCCAAAAGCCCGTACTCGTTCCGAACCCATTCGGGTAAAACATCAATAATGCAATCACCCGCATACTCAAGCGCGTTCCGGATTACCGCCCTGATCGCATTCTGGGTCAGCTTGCCCGTGGAAGGATAAACAGGGACTATTCTTAAAGTATTAACGGGGCCTGATTGGCTGTCAGCTTTTTCATATACCGGGTTTAAAACCTCAAATGTCCTTTTTCTCGTTACTGTGCCATAAAAAATGTATCTTTCGCCTATTTTAAAGTAATTTTTCAAATACGGCTGGTTGAACCATACCGCGTTTATCAGGCCTGTCCCGTCCGTAATGCTGACGCGGCTTATAGTCAGGCCTTTCCTTGGCCTGGAAACAATAACTTTTGAAGCGATTGTCCCCACGAATGAGCATTTGTCACCGTCCGCCAACTCCCAGAGTTTTTTTAGCCTGCTCCTGTCTTCATAATCCCGCGGGTAATGCGTTATGACATCTCCCACCGTAAATATGCCCAGGCGCCTGAACAGTGCGGCTTTTGCCTCTCCCACTCCCTTAAGGTATCTCAGTGGTTTTTCAAGAAGTCCGTTATTATTATGCATTCTTATCCACACCCGTATTATTCATTACACCCGTATCCCTAACAAATCGGCATCTCCTACAATTCTATTATATCATTGCATTTTTTGCCATACCGAATACAAAGGATTTTAAAATATCCTTGCAGATTCATGAGCCGGTATGTTAAAATAGTATTTGTTTTGCGTAAGCTCCGGATTAAAGGAGGTGTGTAAATAATGGCAAAGTGTGATGTTTGCGGTAAAGCGACCGTACACGGTAATAACGTCAGCCATTCGGTGAGAAAGACAAACAGGACATGGAAGGCTAACATAAAAAAAGCCAAGGTAATAGAAAACGGCACTCCGAAAACCATTAAAGTATGCTCCAGATGTTTGCGCTCAAACAAGATTACGCGTGCGGTATAACTTTACTGCGCGTACGATAAAGCTTTTTACTTACAAAGACTTGTCCGCACATGTTGCGGGTTCTATGAAGCGGCATTAGAAGGCATCCCTATGCTTTTCATGTCGCTTCAGTCATGCAATTTATTTATCCCATCCTTAACACTTTTTTAATAAGGTTGCCAAAAAACCTCGGTAATTTTATCACCATGATCCTCATAAGCCGCTTCCTCCTTAAATGCCTGCTATTACTATAGTATTCACCGGGGTATTTTGGGTGCATGGCCGAATCCAGGACTAATTACTTTCAGGATACAGGCCCCTCATCCAGCCTTTTTGCCATTATAACGCAGTTGCGCCCAACTGATTTTGCCTTGTACAGCGCATCGTCCGCCGTCCTGATCAGTTCCTGTTCAGTCAGCGCGCACTCGCTAAAGGATGAAATGCCGAAACTCGCCGTAACCGAGACGCTAATGTTGCTTTCCTGCACAACATGGTCCGAGATTATTTTCCTGAGTGTCTCAGCTTTTTCATATGCTTCTTTTAAATTGGTCCTGGGAAACAGTATAACAAATTCTTCACCGCCATACCTGGCAATGATGTCATTTTTCCTCAACATAGGCTTAACAGTATTTATTATCGATACCAGGACTTTGTCGCCAAACATATGCCCGTATAAATCGTTGAATCTCTTGAAATAATCTATATCGAATATGGCCAGGGAAAGCGGGTAATTCTCCCGCTCCGCATTCTTAAATTCAATCTCAAGGAGTTCCTGGAAATATTGGCGGTTATAGACATCCGTCAAACCGTCTCTCCTGGCAAGCTCCTTCATTTTGTAATATAATTCGGCGTTCTCCATAACAATGCCGACTTGCTGGGCTATGATGCTGAGAAACCTGACACTGTCTGAGTCAAACACCTTTTCATACTTGTGTTCGACCAGAACCAGCCCGTATTTTCTCTTGCCGGTAATCAAAGGAACGCATATGAGTGATTTGATATCCCTTCCCTGGGTAAAAGCATATTTTGTGCTGTCAACATTATTCTCCAATATATTGCTGCCTTTATCCAATGCATCTGTCAGTACGCTGCTATTTATATTGTCGGTCATCGTCGCCAGTTCGCTTATATTTGAAATATTGGTCGTATGCACTTTTAACCGGCCTATCCCGCTGTCATACAGAGCAATCGTCGAGTAGCTGACTCCCATGACACCGAGAATAATATCGTTGAGCCGTTTCAACAACTCTTTTACATCAAGCACCGAGCCGATAGCCTGGGTTATCTGGTGAAGCGTATAAAACTCGGCAATACTTTTGGAAAGCCTCTTGTTCGATTCTTCCAGCATCCCGGAGTTTGACACGATTTTTTCGTATTGCTTCATCATTTCGTCTTTCGCGGCTTCCAGCTTCAGGCATCTCTCCTCGAATTGCTCGATAATGCTCTTGTTCTGGATTTCGTATTCAATTCCGAAACTGTACATCCGCCCGTAAAATGTTGTAACAATGAAATACATCAGGTATTGAACCGCAACAGTCACTATCCCGGCTCTAAATTCCGTTACCGGTATTTCTCCGCGGATAGCCGCCGGCATTCTGGTAAACAGGATAACCGACAAATGCACCGCCATCGAACCCGCCAGCAATAAAAAGCCCGGTCTGGGCCCTTTTACAAGAGATGTTGTCATAATCGGAAGAAGAATGCCTACATAAAACCAGGGGCCGATATCTGAAAAGTTGATGATTAGTATAAGCATTATTAAAAACTGGATCTTTTCTATATAATAGACATACCTGTTCTCGTACAATCCTTTTTCGAACAGAAAACCTTTAAAAAATTGCAATACAATCATAATTACGTGGGTAACCATTACAAAATTGTCGGTTAACCACTGCTCTCCGCCTGGGATTGCCGGCTTTCCCAATGAAAAAACGCTTTCAGCTAACTTCAGCAAAAAGGACACTGTCAGATAAACCTGAGATATCTTGAGGTATATTAATTCATAACCCTGATATTTGTTATAGAAGTTCGGCTTACCCCTGTTCAGATACATTTCCCCCTAAAACAGCGCTTTTCCCATATATATTTGAACACGGCTTCCTGCCGTGAAATACCCTTGTATTTTAACGGAGTTCTCATATAATACAAAAAACGTTGCTGTGTATTTCCTGATGACCGGTGTTCGGAGAATGGATTGACTATGGCGCATTTTTTATTAAGTTGAACAGAAATTCATGTAAAATAGTTACTTCAGATGTAAACTTGCTGTTATATAATAATTCGACGACAATGTGCAAATTCCTTCTGGTAACTTATACCAGGGGTTTTACGCCGTTTTCTTTTGCATATTTGCAATACGCCGATATGCGGCATTTCCCGCATGCAGGTTTTCTCGCACTGCACACGGCCCTTCCATGGTATACCAACTGGTGACAGAAGCTGCCCCATTTATCTTTAGGAATGATTTTCATCAAGTCGTATTCAATTTTTTCCGGGTTGTCGTTTTTGGTTAAACCCATCCTTTTTGACAATCTCCTTGCATGGGTGTCCACTACTATGCCCGGGATTCCAAAATAGTCGTTCAACAAAAGATTGGCGGTTTTTCTTCCCACGCCGGGCAATTTAAGCAAGCTTTCCATGTCATTGGGGACTTTTCCCCCGAAATCATCAATAATCATTTTGCAGGCAGCTATAATGTTTTTGGCTTTATTGCGGTAAAACCCCGTTGATTTAATATCCTGCTCCAGTTCGTGCAAATCCGCGGACGCAAAATCATATACGGTCCTGTATTTCTTAAACAGCTGCCTTGTGACGATATTTACACGGGCATCAGTGCATTGCGCCGCCAGTTGCGTAGCAACCATCAGTTGGATCGGATCCTTGTAGTTCAGCGTACATCCCGCATCAGGATACATTTGCTCCAATAGCTCAATAATTTTTCCCGCCCGTTCCTTTGTCGTCATATTCTAATCCTCTTCCATAATCAAATTACAAATACTGGTTATGCCCAAAACAGCTTCTCCGAATAAATATTATAAATATTATATACCGGACAATTATAAAAAGGCAATTCATAAATATGGGGCCAGGTTTGAATTATTCTTATCCGTTCCGACATGAGAATAAGTAAATAATTCAAGCCAGACCCCATATATTGTTTATAAATTGCCGCAGCAGCTCACAGTTAACCGAAATATTGCACACCGGCTTCGAATATCAACTGATCCTTGCATCCGGGGATATTCTTGCATACATGGAGCCCCTTCCTTTCCGAGTGTGCCATCTTGCCGAGTATCCTGCCGTCAGGACTGGTTATGCCTTCGATGGCATGCATGGAACCGCTTGGGTTGTACCTCGCGTCATAAGTCGCCGCACCGTTGAAATCTACGTATTGCGTTGCAATCTGGCCATTTGCGGCCAATTCGGCAATTTGTTCCTCGCTCGCCACAAATCTTCCTTCGCCGTGCGATATGGGTACCACGTGCACATCGCCCACCTTTACATTGGAAAACCACGGCGATTTGTCCGATGCGACCTTTGTCAGCACCATGCATGAAACATGCCTGCCAATGGTATTGAACGTCAGGGCGGGGCTTCCGTGCCCAGGGTTCCTAAATTCGCCGTAAGGCAAAAGACCCATTTTAAGAAGCGCCTGGAATCCGTCGCCAATGCCCAGTATCAAGCCGTCCCTTACGTCAAGCAAGTTTAAGACCGCTTCCTTCAAATAAGGGTTGCTAAATACCGTCGCAACAAATTTGCCCGAACCTTCGGGTCCGTCACCCGCGCTAAATCCACCGGGAAATACCAGGATCTGGCTTTCCTCAATCTTGCGGCGCATGGCGCTGATAGACTCGTCAATGGCCGCAGGAGTAAGGTTTTTTATTACAAAGATATCCACAGCACCACCCGCATTGCTAAAAGCTTTCATAATGTCATATTCGCAAATTGTCCCGGGAAATACCGGAATGAAAACTCTTGGCTTTGCAGCCGGCTTTGCCTTTGAGACACTTTTTGGACTTGCATCCTTACTGCTGCCTTCCATAATCCCGCCCTTGTCTTCTTCACGGGAATGATAACTGTACGTTTTTATTTCGGCATTTTTAAAATCCGCTGCCTTTGCAGGGAAAACCTTTTCAAGCGGTTCCTTCCATGCTTGAACGATGTTATCCAGCAAAATGGAGTACCCTCCATAGACAATAGACGGGGTTCCCGTCGTATGGCCCAACAGCGTATAATTAAGACCGTTGAACAACTCAGCTGCGTCTTCGTTTCCGTCTATCTCAAGAATAAGGGATCCGTAATCCGGTCTGAACAGCGAGGCAATATCGACCGTGCTGTTAATTTCCATACCTGTCATGTTTCCGAAACACATCCTGCTGATTGCTTCCGCGGCTCCGCCATGACGCACGGTGTGGGCACTTAGGATTTTACCCTGGCTTGCAAGTTCGAAAACCCTTGAAAAATTCTTTTTCATTTGTTCAAAATCGGGCAAATCGTTCCTGTCCCTATCCAACCTCAGCAATACAACCGGGCTTCCGGTTTTTTTAAACTCCGTTGAAATCACGCGCCCTGCATCATTTATTGCCACCGCAAATGCCACCAGTGTCGGAGGTACGTCAATATCCCTGAATGAACCTGACATGCTGTCCTTGCCTCCAACAGAAGGAATTCCCAACTCCATCTGGGCATAGTACGCTCCAAGCAGCGCGCTGAACGGTTTGCCCCACCTTGACGGTTCTGTCCCCAGCCTCTCAAAATACTCCTGGAACGACATCCTGGTCTTGCGGTAATCCCCACCCATTGCAACAATTTTTGCAACGGCTTCTACAACGGCATAAACAGCACCGTGGAAAGGGCTTAACTTCGAAATGGCGGGGTTGAATCCATATGTCATCATCGTGCAGGTAGTTGTATCCCCGTCCAAAACCGGCAGCTTGGCTGCCATTCCCTCTGCGGGACTGAGTTGGTATTTCCCGCCGAAAGGCATGAGCACAGTGGCAGCGCCCACCGTTGAGTCGAACCTTTCGACAAGGCCTTTCTGGCAGCAGGATTCAAGCCGCTGCAGGTTCCTTATCCATCCCTCCCTGATGCCCTGAACGGTTAAAGCCATATTGCGGCGGGATGTTTCGGTAAAATAGCTTTTTTCGGGCGACTTCACAAGCACTTTTACGCTTTGCCTGACACCATTCGTATCAAGGAACTTTCTGCTTATGTCAACCAAGGTTTTTCCGCGCCATTTCATCCTGAGCCTGCCCGTATTTGTAACAACCGCTACCCGGGTAGCTTCAAGGTTTTCATCCTCCGCCGCCCGGATAAATCTCTCCTCATCCCCTTCCGAAACTACGACGGCCATTCTTTCCTGGGATTCCGAAATAGCGATTTCGGTACCGTCCAGACCTTCATACTTAACAGGAACCTTATCCAGATCAATATCCAGGCTTTCGGCAAGCTCGCCTATTGCCACGGATACTCCGCCTGCTCCAAAATCGTTGCATTTTTTTATCATGCGGGTCACCGTCTCATTGCGGAAAAGCCTCAAGATTTTTCTCTCGGTCGGCGGGTTCCCCTTCTGTACTTCAGCACCGCTTTTTAAAAGTGATTGTTCATCATGCTCCTTCGACGAGCCTGTCGCTCCCCCGCATCCGTCACGCCCGGTCCTTCCGCCCAGGAGGATAACCCTGTCCCCTGCCTCAGGCCTCATCCTGACGACATTCCTGCGCGGCGCGGCACCGATGACAGCTCCAAGTTCCATTCGCTTTGCAACGTACCCTTCATCATATATCTCCGATACCTGTCCCGTCGCAACTCCGACCTGGTTCCCGTACGAACTGTAGCCCGCTGCAGCGTTTGTTGTGATTTTTCGCTGCGGCAGCTTGCCCGGCAGTGTGTCTTCCACCTCGGTCCTCGGATCGCCGCTGCCGGTAACCCGCATTGCCTGGTACACATAAGCCCGTCCTGAAAGCGGGTCGCGGATGGCGCCTCCAAGGCAGGTCGCAGCGCCGCCGAAAGGCTCTATTTCAGTGGGATGGTTATGCGTTTCGTTTTTAAACATAACCAGCCACTCTTCTTTCCTGCCGTTTACCTCCGCCTCTATTACAATGCTTGAAGCATTTATCTCATCCGATACCTCGAGATCTTCAAGCTTTCCTGTTTTCCTCATTTCCTTCATGGCTATCGTTGCCAGGTCCATGAGGCAAATATCCCTGGCTTCGTTTCCATAAACATTTTCCCTGGATGAAATATAACGTTTGTACACGTCTTTCATTACACTTGCGTATGGCCCTTCTTCAAACCGTATCTCCTCTATCTTTGACATGAATGTCGTATGCCTGCAGTGATCGGACCAATAAGTGTCAATCATCCTGATTTCGGTCATGGTCGGGTCTCTGCGTTCTTCATCCCTGAAATAATTCCTGCAAAATTCAAGGTCATCCAGGGACATTGCCAGGCCAAGCCTGTTATGAAGTCTCGCAAGCTCCTCGCTGTCCATGCCGCAAAAACCTTCAACAACCGGAACGTCATCTGGCTGCTTTATTTCAGCATCCAGTGTTTCCGGCTTGTCCATGGAAGCAATGCGGCATTCGATCGGGTTTACGCAGTATTCCTTTATTCTTTGAAACTCCTCGTCCGTGATTGTGCCGTCCAGCACAATCAACTTTGCCGTCCTGCATCGCGGCCTTTCACCCAATGTTAAGAACTGGACGCACTGCGATATGGAATCAGCCCTCTGGTCATACTGGCCGGGAAGGTATTCCGTCGCGAAGGCTCTCTTTCCTTTTTCAATCCTGACATCTTCCTCATACAGCATATCAACCGGGGGATCGGAAAAAACCATGTTTAAGGCATCATTGTATTCCTTGTCGGTTATGCCTGATATATCATACCTGTAAATTATGCGTACTCCGTTTAACCCGTCGACGCGAAGGTTTAATTTCAAATCCTTGTAAAGATTTTCAGCTTCAATATCAAAACCTTTTTTCTTCTCCGTAAATATACGCCTTACCTTTTTTCTCTGATCCATCTCAGTTTTCATATGCAATACTCCTTTCCCGACTATGCCCAGACTCTATCAACATATTTTCCGTTAAACTCAATACCCCGTACGGCTTACCTTTGCAGTTAATGGATAAAGCCATGGATGCTCCTTTTCCTCCTTCAGCCGGCATATCTTGTTTCCTGGCTGAGAAGCAACAGTGCGCTGCAATCAAAGCCTGCCCAGCACATCTTCCAGGGTAGGCTCACCTATCTCCTGCAACTCGTAGCCGACTCGTACCGCAGGCAGGCTAATCTGCAATATCCTTGTAAGGTCGATGGGGGTGGCGGAAATAACCAGGTCGCAATCCACTGCATTTATCGTCTTTTCCAGTTCCCGTATTTGCGTTTCGCCATAACCCATGGCAGGAAGTATGCCATCCAGATGAGGGTATTTTTCAAATGTGGTTTTTATGCTCCCGACCGCCCATGGACGAGGATCAATGATTTCCGCGGCACCATATTTCCTGGCGGCAACATTACCGGCGCCGTACTTCATCTCACCGTGAGTAAGGGTAGGGCCGTCTTCAATGACCAATACACGCTTTCCTTTAATTTTATCACCGTCTGCAACAAAAATAGGAGAAGCGGCTTCAATAACCACCGCCTGCGGACAGCATTTCTCAATGCTTGCCCGCACGATGCCTATGCCCTCCGGTGATGCGGTTTCCATCTTGTTGATAACCACGACATCAGCCAGTCGGAGGTTTGTCTCTCCCGGATGGTAGTTTACCTCATGGCCGGGACGGTGCGGATCAACCAAGGTAATGTACAAATCAGCCTTGTAGAATGAAAAGTCGTTATTGCCGCCGTCCCAGACAATAACATCTGCTTCTTTTTCCGCCTCCGACAGTATCCGGGCGTAATCCACACCGGCATACACAACTATTCCCCGGTCGATATGAGGCTCATATTCTTCCCGTTCCTCGATAGTGCACTGGTGGCGGTCCAGGTCTTCATAGTCAGCAAAACGTTGGCAAGCCTGTTTTGCAAGGTCGCCATATGGCATGGGATGGCGGACAGCCACAACTTTCATGCCTCTTGATTTAAGGATATCACATACCTTGCGGGTAGTCTGGCTCTTTCCAACCCCCGTACGGACAGCAGTTACTGCCACCACCGGTTTTTTTGACTTCAACATGGTGTTTTCCGGACCCATGAGACGGAAATCCGCTCCGGCCGCCATGACCAGCGAAGCCTTGTTCATCAGGGCGGTATGTGAAATATCACTGTAAGCAAATACTACCTGCTCCGCCTTATGCTTCCTGATGAGTTGTGGGAGCTCTTCCTCGTCAAAAATGGGTATGCCCCTGGGATACAGTTTCCCGGCCAGATCCGGCGGATATATACGCCCCTCGATATTAGGAATCTGGGTAGCGGTAAAAGCCACTACCTCATAGTTTTCATTATCCCGGAAATAAACGTTGAAATTATGAAAATCACGCCCGGCTGCGCCCATAATAATTACTTTTATTGCCATATCTTTTCCTCCTCGCCTATAGTATCAAAAACCATTTTCCGAAAGCATCCTTACACTCCCGTCAAGCTGCCCTTTTTCTCGTTAAAAGGTAGTTTGCGGCAGTGAATGTATTGTTTAACATGCTATGATTTATAGTACCTCTAATCCAAATTATATGTCAATGAAGAATTTTTGCGTTTTACTGTTCTGCAAGGCTGGAGCATAGTCCCTGTGCCGTGAAGTTGAAACATTAATTTTTTTTACGTTATTTTGTCTTCAATTAATATGTAAAGCCGCTTTCCTTTATTTTGCCATTCTTTTGTGCTATTATTTATACATTAAAAATTCAAAGAGGATGATATGCATGTCGGACCAAATAAAACAGATTGCCGCCAGGATAAAGGAATTGCGTAACATTGCCGGTATTTCCGTGGAATCGCTGGCATCCAGGCTGGGTATTCCGGCAGAAACATACAGGGAATACGAAAGCGGTGAAATTGACATTCCCATCGGTTTCCTTTACGAGCTGGCAAATTTATATAACGTGGAATTGACCGCCATATTGACCGGTGAAGACCCCAGGCTCCGTACCTATAGCCTCGTCAGAAAAGGCAGGGGTATTAACGTCGACAGGAAAAAACCGTACAAGTACCAGAACCTTGCATACAATTTCATCAATAAAAAAGCAGAGCCGTTCATTGTCTGTGTTGAGCCATCCGCGGACGACGAACCTATCCATTTCAGTTCGCATCCCGGCCAGGAATTCAATTATGTGCTGGAAGGTTCCCTTATGATTTACCTGGATGGCCACCAACTGGTGCTGAACGAGGGCGATTCGCTGTATTTTGATTCGGGGTTAAACCATGGAATGAAGGCTATCGGGGGAAAACAGGCAAAATTCCTCGCGATTATCATTAAATAGAATATACTGCCATAAAGGCCAAGCATAAACGAGCTGCTTATTCTCTCCGATTTGGGAATAAGCAAAAATCTGAGATGATTGGAGTAAAAAAAGTATGTTGGACAAGTACTTGACAAAAGTTAATTTTGATTCTTACGAGGATTTCTTTGAAAATTTCAAAATAAACATTCCTGATAATTTCAACTTTGCTTACGATGTCGTTGACGAAATTGCAGACAAAACACCCGAAAAAACCGCCATGGTGTGGTGTGACGACAAGGGAAACGAAGCGACTTTCACCTTTGCGCAAATGAAGTATTTCAGCAACAAGGCAGCCAACTTTTTTAAAAGCCGCGGGATAAAGAAAGGCGACCCTGTCATGCTTATCCTGAAAAGGCGGTATGAATTCTGGTTCTGCCTTCTCGGTCTGCATAAAATCGGGGCTATTTGCATTCCCGCAACCCACCTGCTGACAAAAAAAGATATCGTCTACAGGTGTAATGCCGCTGATATCAGGATGATCGTTGCAGTTGCCGAGGACAACGTAATCGGGCAAATCGAAGACGCGGTACCCGAATCTCCGTCACTCGGGCTTAAAGTACTGGTCGGCGGCCAACGGGATGGATGGATAGATTTTTACAGTGAATTAGAGAGAATGCCGGAATCTTTTGAGAGACCCTCCGGGAATGAATCCACGAAAAATGACGATATAATGCTGCTCTACTTTACATCAGGAACAACTGGCATGCCAAAAATGGTACAGCACAATTTCACTTACCCGCTCGGCCACATATTAACGGCCAAGTACTGGCAAAACGTTGCTGCTGGAGGCCTTCATCTGACAATAGCCGACACCGGCTGGGCCAAAGCAATGTGGGGCAAGATTTACGGTCAATGGATAAGCGGGGCAGCCGTATTTGTCTACGATTATGACAAGTTTGTCCCGAAAGACATCCTCGAGGTTATATCCAGGTACAAGGTAACGTCTTTTTGCGCGCCTCCGACGATATACAGGTTTTTCATCAAGGAAGACCTCTCAAAGTACGATCTCGGCAGCCTGAAAGACTGCTCTATTGCCGGCGAGCCTCTTAATCCGGAAATCTATTATCAGTTCCTCAAGGCTACCGGGCTAAAAGTCATGGAAGGCTACGGCCAGACGGAAATGACCGTTACCCTTGCAACATATCCCTGGATGGAACCCAAGCCAGGCTCCATGGGAAAACCTTCGCCCGGATACGATATAGATCTGCTTAATGAAAACGGCGAACCGTGCGAAGTCGGAGAGGAAGGCCAGATAGTCGTTCGTACCGACAAACGCAAGCCTTGCGGCATGTTTGACGGTTATTACAGGGACCCGGAGCTTACACAAAAAGTCTGGCATGATAATATATACTACACCGGTGACATGGCCTGGATGGATGAAGATGGGTACTATTGGTTTGTAGGCAGGGCTGATGACCTTATAAAAAGCTCCGGCTACAGGATAGGCCCGTTTGAAGTGGAAAGCGCGCTGCTGGAACATCCGGCCGTCCTTGAATGCGCCATTACGGCTGTTCCAGACCCTGACAGAGGCCAGATTGTAAAAGCGACGGTAGTGCTGGCAAAGAATTATACTCCAAGCGACGGCCTGGTAAAAGAACTCCAGGACCACGTAAAGAAAGTAACCGCGCCTTACAAGTATCCAAGGATAATAGAATTTGTTGATGAACTTCCAAAAACCATCAGCGGCAAAATCAGGCGGGTTGAAATACGCGAACAGGATAAAGGATAAACAGAAAGGCACGCGTTCTTAGTGTCATTCAAAAAACAATAACCGGATGTGCTATACGCCATCCGGTTATTTTCTGCGGTTTTCAAACCCGGGCTCACTCCCCGGCTTCGATTTTTTCATCCTTGTTTTCTTCTTTTTCCGGTATCTCCCGACCCTTCTCCGGTTCGGCCAGTTTTTCGAGAAGCAGGTTGCTTCTCTCGATAAATCTAGCCATGGCGTCCGGTTCAAGCTGCCTGTGGCTCATCATGGCGAGGTCGTAAATATGCCGGCAGATAAGCGATACATCGTCCTTTTTATTTTCGTCTTCTGACATTTTAGCCACGGCTTTTATCAATGAGTTGTTTTTGTTCAGCACCAATGTCTGCTCATCAGGAAACATTTCGCCGGAATCGCCACCGCCAATACCGTACATCCTGCTCATATCCCGCATTCTCCTGGAATACTCGGAGAGTAGCATTATACCGGGAGTAGAAGCCGATTTTAATGCTTCCACCCTAATCTTCAGCTTATCATCGCCCAGCGTTTCGTTGAAAAGATTCTCCAGTTTCTTATCCATACCGGCATCGGCTTCGGGCGATCCCTGGTCCTTCATGCTATCCGATAGTTCCGCATCAATTCGCAGAAACTTTATACCGCTCTGCTTCATCTCGAGGAACTGGATAAAATGATTATCAATCAGCGTATTGAGTACGAGAACATCAATGCCCTGCTCATCGAACAGCTTCACATACTGCGCCTGCTGTTTTTCATCTGTTACGTAAAAAACCGTGTCTTTTTGCTTGTCCTTGTTCCTGTCGAGATATTCTTCCAGCGACAAGTACTCTCCTTTGGTTGTCTTAAAGATTACGAAATCTTTCATCCTGTCGTAAAACTTCGCTTCCCGCATGCATCCATATTTTACAAACGGGTTAATATCGTCCCAATACTTGTTATAATTGTCCCTCTCGTTTTCGTACAATGACGTAAGCTTATCCGCCACTTTCTTAGTAATGTGGGTTGAGATTCTCGATACATACCCGTCATTTTGCAAAAAGCTCCTTGAAACATTAAGCGGCAGATCCGGGCAGTCAATCGTCCCTTTGAGCAGCATGAGAAATTCCGGTATCACCTCTTTGATGTTATCCGCGACGAATACCTGGTTGTAATAAAGCTTTATCTGCCCTTCAATCGTATCAAACTCGTGTTTGAGCTTGGGGAAATACAATATGCCCTTAAGGTTGAACGGATAATCCATGTTCAAATGAATCCAAAAAAGCGGATCTTTAAAATCACGGAACAGTTTCCTGTAAAACTCTTTGTATTCTTCATCTGTGCAGTCCTTAGGGTTCTTCAGCCAGAGGGGGTGCGTATCATTAATCGGCTTCTCCTGCTCTGAGCCGTTCTCCTTCTCCTCTCCCTTCTCTTTCTCCATGTCCTCCTTTTTCGAATCATCACGGAGAAAGATTTCAAACGGCATGAATAGACAATATTTTTCAAGTATATCCTTCATTTTATAATAATCAAGGAATTCAAGCGAATCATCTGCCAAATGCAGCGTTACCACTGTACCCCTTTCGGTACGTTCAGAATCATCCATCACGTACTCGGGTCCGCCTGAGCTTATCCATCTGACGGCCTTCGCACCCGGCTGCCAGGATAAAGTATCAATGGTAACTTTTTCGGAAACCATGAAGGCAGAATAGAACCCAAGGCCGAAATGGCCTATGATCTGGCTGCCCTCATCTGCTTTATCCTTGTATTTTTCAAGGAAATCAACCGCACCGGAAAAAGCTATCTGGTTTATGTATTTTTTAACCTCTTCCCCGGTCATGCCAATTCCGTTGTCAATAAACTCAATTGTTTTTCTATCCTTGTTAACAACTACATCAATACGGTATTCTTCATTCTCTCCCAATTGTGGAGCTTCACCTATGGAAACCAGCCTTTTATGCTTTGCAATGGCATCATTGGCATTCGAAACCATTTCACGGACGAAAATATCCTTATCGGAGTACAGCCATTTTTTAATAATCGGCAATATATTCTCAGTATTTATTGAAATACTTCCAGTTTCCCTTGGCATTCAAATACCTCCTGCTACATTCGTACGTATTTATGACAATATTTATATTACAACTTGAATTCAGGCATTGTCAAGGAAAAATCAGCACTCTCTTGAAATGAGTGCTAACAAACTATCGCACGCGCGATGGCCTGAATATGAGATATGTGGTTATGGTTTTTCAGGTTCTGGGGTTTAGGCTTTGGAGCCAGCCCGCACCATTCTTATATGGCGCGGACAAGAACAAGTAAATTATTCAGGCCTGACTCCTGATATACTCCTCAAGCAGTTTTTCGTACTCCCGCCTGACTGAATCGACGACAGGGTTTGCTGAAGAGTCCAATATCAGGTTGTCAATGGATTTGACAGGAAGCACGTTAATTGAAGTGCCGGATAAAAACGCGCCTTCCGCCTCGTTTATTTCATCGGCCTTCATAAATCTCTCAGCAACTTCATAACCCGCACTTTTACAAGCCTCTATAACATACTTGCGCGTAATACCTTTTAGCACGGACCAGCCGGGCGCAGTCAATATGGTGCCGTCCCTTACAAAAAATACGTTGGATTTGCTGCCCTCTGTTATCCGCCCGCCGCTATCCACTAAAATGACTTCGAAAAAGCCGCCTTCCCTGATTCTCCTGCTTACTGCATTTTTATAATCTTTATCAACAAGCTTTACATTGGGATTACGCCTCTCCATCCGGAGAAGTCCTGTTTTGACGCCTTCATCAGCTACTTCTTTTGGCGGGTAATAACTTTTGCTTATATATGCAAGGCGCGTTTGGCATCCGCATATGCTGTTGTTGCCGTTACCGCTGCATATTATTATCTTTACGTTGCAATTATCGGCCAGGTTTGCTTCCAGTAATCTCCCTATATCCTGTTTCAACCGGTCCGGCGCTATTTTAAGAGACCTTCCGATTGCTTCAAGCGACTCCTTCATACGCTCATAATGATCTTCAAAAAACAATGGCACTCCATTAATAATCCTGATAACCTCATATACCGCATCACTGGTAATATCCGGATATGCCGGGTTTTCCGAGGCATCCTGCACCGTATCGTTCACAATGTAATATCTCGCCACGCTATCTTCCATGTTATTTATCATCCTCTTTCCGCTATAAATCGAAGTTTTCGTCCGTGAGCACTTCCAGCAGTTCATAAAAATTCCCGACCCTGTCTGTCAATTCGGTACGCCTGTTGTAACGGTCCAGTAAAATTGCATTCATACCCATACCTTTAGTCGCGGAATAATCATTGATATAATCGTCGCCAACAAAAACGACCTGCCCAGGGGAAGTGCCGGCAAGCTCGAGGGCTCTTTGATAAATTGCCTTATGCGGTTTTCTCCATCCCTCGGCCACCGATGTTACCACGAATTCAAAGTAGTCTCTCAATTCAAGTCTTTCAAGCAATTCTTCAATACCGCCCGGTACCATGAAGTTCGATACAACACCCATTTTATAATGCTTTTTCAGTAACGGAAGTATCATGCGCACATCTTCCTTTACATAGCACCCGGCCTTATAATTGCGCCAATAGTTTTCAAAAAGTGTTACGGCTGTTGTATCCATGATTTCACACGGCATACCCGGCAGGCTCAATCGCACAAGGTGTAAAAAACGTTCTTTTATATCATAATCCGCGTGTTCCGGGAGTTTTGCCGCGAGTTCCTCCTTCGCGAGCAAATAATACCTGAAAAATTCATCAAAATCTTCCCATAGATTTTCCACTCCCGACCCGTCATAAGCCCAGGCCGCATAATCCATCAATGTCGGAAGCTTATTCAAGTCTACCAGGGTTTCCATGCAATCAAAAAAAATATATTCGGTATTATTCATTGTATTCCTATCTCCCGGATAATCTTTTTGGAATAATATAAGAGATTATAATGTATGAAAAGATAATATGCAACATAACATTGGCTTAATTGCTGAGGAGCCGCTATCGGGGCGGCATAGCGCAAACTTAAGATTATGTGAGGAAATGGCTGCAGGGTGTTTGACCTGGTGAAACTTGAACGCGGAACCCATGATGAATACCCGTCAGGTAACCCGGCATCGCTTGATTACTTGCAAAAATTGCTTTATTATATAATTAATATAATTTGTAGTGTGATAATCATGAGAGATACGTGGCAAAGTTACCAGACCCGTCAATACATGCTTAAAAACGAATACGAGGTGTTCCATTACAAGGATTTGGACTTAAGCGAGGTTGAGCTTCATCATCATGATTTTTATGAAGTATATCTGCTCTTATCCGGAAAAGCGACCTATATGATTGAAGGCCGTTCATATATCTTAAGCCCTGGCGACATAATACTGGTAAACACGGATGAGCTCCATCAGCTTAATGTGCATAATAAATCCATTGCCTACGAACGCATAGTATTATGGATAAAACCCCAGTTTCTCAAAGAGCTTGGAAGCAATGAAACAGACCTTTCATGCTGTTTTAAAAAAACCGGAGCCTTCCATACCAACCTGGTCCGTTCGGCAGCCGTTACCGGGAAAATACATCGCTGCCTGTCAAATTTGCTGGTTGAAACGGATTACAACGGCTTTGCGAGCGATATATATTACAGAAACTTAATCCAGCAGATAATGATAGAAATTAACCGCGACATGCTGGATACTCCCGCAACGGATATTAAAGACATTGTTACGGATGACTTAATCCGCTCGGTAATGATTTATATTTCTGAGAATATTTCAAGCCCCCTGACATTGGATGCTATCGCTTCAAAATTTCATATCAGCAAGTATCATCTGCTTCGCGAATTTAAACGATATGTCGGAACCACTGTTTACCGCTACATACTCCAAAAAAGGCTGATACTTGCAAAACAATTAATCCTTCAAAACATGCCAATAAAAGAAGTTTACATGGAAAGCGGTTTCGGCGACTACTCCAATTTCTTCCGGGCATTTAAAATGGAATACGGCATAACACCCAAAGAATTTTTAAAATTAACAAGAAAGGACCTGGCATAACAAATCCTTAGAACCGTTAAGATTCTAAGGATTATGTCTTCTGGAGCTGGAGATGGGATTTGAACCCACGAACCTGCTGATTACGAATCAGCTGCTCTACCGGCTGAGCTACTCCAGCATGCAATCTTATTAATAAAGCCGCACTATCGGCTGAACCCGGTCCGCAAACGGTACATGGAATATGTTAATACTTATTTATTCACTTGTCAATACGCATTTGAGCCAGGGTGTGTTTATTGCTAATATACGTTAATTGAAAAAGTTATTTCGACCCCAATTTCATAAGCAGTGGAAGTTAGTTTTGCAAATCAAGAGAAATTAGGAGAGTGGAAGTTACTTCTGCAAAAATCAGCACTCTGTTGTTATCCGTCCACGACACTCGGGGGGTGTAAAGGGCGGGCAGCTTTTGCCCGTTCATCGTAGGCGAAGCCGAAGACCCTTTACATCCATCGCACATATATCCTTGTGTTCCCCGGTCTGTTTTTATGACAGACCGGCTAGCTTCCGGCGAGGACAGGGTTTGGGACAGAGTCCCAAGATTATATTTTTAATCCACATGCGAAAACTGGAAGCTTGTAAATTATGTTTCAAAAATCTATTATATATCTATAGTGGTTACTACATAAATGGAATACAAACAGGGTGGAAATTACTCTTGCAAAAAGTTAGATAATTTTCACACCTCTGGTTTGTTATACCCGAAAATTGACTGGCTTTGCTTCTCTATCCTATATTTTAACCTATTATTGCATATAAAGCACTAAAAATATGTTTAAATAAACTAATTTGAAACTGGTCAAAACGCTGATTCAATCTGAAACTGCAGCCTATGTGGAATTTACTTTTGCAAAGTGGAATTTACCTTTTCAATTGACCTATTGCTAATATATAACATGACTGTTTTTATCCCCCTCAAGACTTTGATTTAGCATTAATTTGCTTATATTGTTATTTACGAAGCATTTTTTTATCTTGTATTTAAATTTCAATCAGCTATTTTCATGTTCATAATATACCTTACCGTAATATGTCAATCTGGTATCTTCTCAACCATTTTGAGCATAACCTGACATACTATCGTCAACAAACTATGGTACAATAACTTCAGGCATAAAGAGCAATTACTTGAGGACATTATGCGCCAGCCCTGAGCTCCGGAGGAATGTGAAATGCATTTTGTCAATGCAAAGAGAATTCTGTCCGCAAAAAACGGAATGAATATATATCGCGGCTGTTCACACGGTTGTATATACTGTGACAGCCGGTCGGCGTGTTACCAGATGAGGCATGATTTTGAGGATATAGAGGTGAAGCGGAACGCGCCGGAACTGCTTGAAAACGCTCTAAGGCGCAAACGAAAAAAGTGCATTATAGCAACGGGCTCAATGTGCGATCCGTATATGCATTGTGAAGAGGAACTCGGCCTGACGCGAAAGTGCCTCGAAATAATTGACCGTTATGGTTTCGGACTTGCGATACAAACTAAGTCAAGCCGGATACTGCGTGACCTTGATTTGCTGAAAAGCATAAACCGCAGATCCAAATGTGTGGTTCAGATGACTCTTACCACGTACGATGAAAATCTCTGCCGTATTATCGAGCCGAATGTATCGACCACCCGCGAACGCTTTGAAACGCTTAAAATAATGCGTGAAAATGGTATTCCGACTGTTGTTTGGCTTTCTCCGATCCTGCCGTTTATCAACGACACCGAGGAAAACCTGCGCGGTATTTTGCAATATTGCTTTGACGCGGGTGTAAAAGGCATTATATGCTTCGGCATCGGCACAACCATGCGCGAGGGCAGCCGTGAGTACTTCTATGCCGCACTCGAACGCCATTTTCCCGGTATCAGGCAGAAATACGTCTGTCGATTCGGTTTAGCTTACGAATGCACAAGTGATAACAACAACAGGCTTATGGAAATATTTCATTCCGAATGCAGCGCCCGTGGCGTGGTACACGACGCGGGTCAAATTTTTGAATATCTGCATGATTTCCCAAAAGCCGGCAATCAACTAAGTATGTTTTAACGTCCTTTCAAGGTAAAGGGTATTGTAAACAGGGATCGGGCTGCAGCGCAATTTGAGCAACAAGCGGCAGCCCGGGTAGTATGAAACGTATTCTGCATCTGTCAGCATGAGACGCATGTGTTCCCCGTGGCAGATAACGGCATGCCGTATTCATGTGCCAGGCAGAAGAGAACAATACTTCAAGGCCGCCAGTTAGCAGCTTCACACCACCTGCGGCTGGCGTCTCGCCACCAGGTATGCAAAGCCGTACAGTACCAGCGCCGTTATGATAAAATTCGCCGATGCCAGGAATATGCCGTTGGGCATATAAATGCACAGGTACATAATAATTATCATTGCCAATGTATCACCAATCCCATAGATATCGACTATTACCGGCAGTAAAACAAAAGCCATGCCGAAGCATATCCAAAAGGTGACAATGAACAGTTTTCCCAGCTTGTAGACAAGCGAGCCGTAAACCATTGCAAATGACGTTACCAGTATATATAAGGCTAAGGTAAATATGAATTCAGATGCAATGCCAGCGCCGGGATAAATGGCGTTCGTACTGCTTCGGAATAATTTGGGCCCCGGCGATAAAACACCTGACTGGACACTGTCAATTCCGATGAAAAGAAATGACATGAACGCTAAAATCACGCACATCGCGATATTTACAACCACCTTCGACTGGAATATCGTTCTCCTTGTGTTTCCAAACATCAGGAGAAAGTTGTTTATTTCCTTGTAACTGCTGGTTACATAAACAAACGCGAAGATAGCAGCGCCAATGTCATATCCCGAATTAAAATACACTGCCGATTCATTATTTTTGATTATCAAAATCGCAGACACCAATACGGCGTAACCCAGCAAATAAATCAGCGTAAAAGCCAGCGAACTTCTTATCATACTTCTTCCTGAAATAGTCACACACTTTCTTAACCTGTTCATTTCATTCCCTCCCTGCCATTTGCCGGCAATCTCCGGCTATTATCCGCTTTTTCGGTAAAATGGATGAATATTTTCTGAACGGACACCGGAGATATGTCAACTCCTTGACCTCTCATCTTTTCAAGGCGCTCTTCGTCCAGGTCGTCGAAAACCGCGCACACCTTGATATTCCCCATTATTTCGCTGTGTACGACTTTGAACCCGGCAACAGCCTGATCAACCACCGAAGCTTTTCCGGACACGTACCGGGCTTTGTCCTTCAGCTTGTCGACAGCCATGTGCGTAACCAGTTCGCCTTCTTTTATAATAATTGCTTCTTCAAATATTTCAGCGGATTCCTCAACCAGGTGGGTTGAAATTATAAATGCACGCGGATTTGCGGTATAATCACTGAGAAGCTCCCTGTAGAACATGTCCCTTGCCGCCGCATCCAGTCCCAGGACGGGCTCGTCGAATATGGTAAGCGAAGCCTTTGAAGCAAGGCCTATTACTATGCGCAATATCGACTCGTACCCCCTTGAAAGGGCTTTATACTTTTTCTTCAGGTTAAGGCCGAACTTCTCTGACAGGCTCTCCGCATAGCTCATATCAAATTTATCATAAAATGCTGCCGCCGATTTCAAAATCTCCGATATACGCATGGATGTTATGAATAAACTTTTTTCCGGCATATAGCAGATATCTGACATTACCTCCTGGTTCTCCACGGCATTTTTGCCGAAAATAGAAACCTCACCGCCATCGGCGAATATCCTCGAGGTGATGATGTCCAGGAAAGTGGTTTTGCCGGCGCCGTTGCGCCCGAAGAGTCCGTATATTTTATTGCCTTCAAGATTGACCGAAAAATCCTTCAGCGCCTCAACGCTTCCGTATCTTTTGGTTAGATTGCCAGCCTTCAGTGTAAAGCCGCTCATTTTTTATCCCCCTTCCTTTCTTATCATATCAGCTATTTCATCCGTCCTGATGCCAAGAATCCTTGCCTCCTCCAGCAGGGCAGCGATGTGCTTTTTATAAAATTCTTTCTTTCGCTCATTTATTATCTTTTCTTTTGCCCCAGGTGCGACAAACATCCCAATCCCCCTCCTTTTATACAAGATACCGCGGTCGACAAGCTGGTTAATCCCCTTCCCCGAGGTTGCCGGGTTGATCTTATACATAACTGCCATCTGGTTGGTCGACGGAACCTGGGTTCCTTCTTCAAGATTGCCCTTTAAAATGTCGTTTTCAATATTTTCTGCGACTTGAAGGTATATCGGTTTATCATCCTTGAAGTCAAGAATCAATGCCCGCACCTCCCCTTGCATCTTTGCATGTTTTGTGCCACATAATGTTATAATTAATTAGCTCATTAGTTAATTGGTTCATTATCCATGTAATTAACTATATAACACGAATGTTATAATGTCAATACAAAATTTTGATTTTTCCCGGAATAATAATATGAACATATCCTTTACCAGTGATTTCATCAAGGTTTTTAAGTATGCTGCCGGCGTATATTCGAGATAAAAATCAAAAATATAGCGCGCTTCCGATAAGAAGCGCGCTATATTTTTCGCTATATATCTAAATAAATCAATTACCTCTTCACGCGGGCATTGCCTTCGTATATACTCCATACCTGGGCTTCGTCAACAGGCGATGCGTAATCCTCAACCATGGTGACCACCAGAGCCCCCGTAGCCCATCCGAATTGCGGCCACTTTTCAGGTTCCCAGCGCTTCAATATTCCGTAGAGCAGTCCGCCCACGAAGCTGTCTCCCCCGCCGATACGGTCATACACGGGAATCTCCCGAGGCTCGATCACATGCCATTCATCGTTGTACAGCATAATTGCGCCCCACAGGTGCATATTTGCACTCAGGACTTCCCTCAGCGTTGTTGCAAATACCGACACATTGGGGTATTCAGCCTTGACTTTCCCGATCATTTTCTTAAAACCATCTATCTTTTTCGCGATACCGACTCCGCCTGCTTCAGGACCCTCTATACCCAGCGCAAGCTGGAAGTCTTCCTCGTTGCCGAGAAGAATATCCGACATGGCTGCTATCCGGGTGAATGTATCGCGAAGTTCGCGTTCACGGTTTACCCAGAACGAAGCCCTGTAATTCAGATCGAAAGATACCAGGGTGCCATGCTCCTTTGCCTTGCGGGCGAGTTCCAGGCAGAAATTGCTTGTCTCGGGGGAAAGCGCGGCTATCAGGCCTGACAAGTGCAGTATCGCTGCCCCCTCCTTTGCAAAAATCCTGTCAAGGTCAAAATACTTGGCGCTAAGCGTCCGGCCAACCTCTCCCGCGCGGTCGTTCAATACACGCGGTCCGCGCATTCCATATCCGCAGTCCGCGATGTTGAACTGGTGCCGGTAGCCCCAGGGTCCTCCCTGCGGTATTTCCGGGCCTTCAAACTCAATGTTCCTCTTTCGCAGTTCACCTTTTATATACCTGGATATCTCGCTGTCCTTGACAAACGCCGTCAGCAGTTTTACCCGCATGCCAAGCGAGGCCGCTATATTAACCACATTTGATTCGGCGCTCGTCGACCGCATCACGTACAGGTCGCTGGTGCTTACCGGCTGACGGTTTAAGGGCGTGAGACGCACACCCATGCTTGTTGGAACAACTATTGCATAAGTGTAATCGTTTTTTAGTTGCATTATCTTTCCTCCTCTGAAAAAAATATAGTCTATATTCAACACATTTCGTCAAAATCCTTCTATTCCTTGCAAGAATATGCCGCAAACATGGATAGTTAAATCTTATCGGCCATACACAAGGCGTCTTGATATTGCATCGGCTTCATGCTTGACTTTTTCTTCGTCAATTGTTTTAAGCTCCCGGTTTTCCATCAGTATATTGCCGTCCACGATAACGGTATCCACATCGCTTCCCTGAGCCGAATATACAATGGCCGAATAAGGGTCGTTCAGCGGGTAAAGGTGGGGTTTGTCGGTATCAATCAGGATCAGGTCCGCTTTCATTCCTGCCTTCAACACCCCGGTCTCATCCCCGAAACCGGCTGCCCTGGCCCCATTTGCGGTAGCCATTGCAAAAGCCTGCCTTGCGGAAACAAGCTCCGGGTTTTGCGCCACGCCTTTATGTATCAGCGCTGCCAGGTGCATTTCTTCAAACATATTTAAATTATTATTGCTGGCCGCTCCATCCGTGCCAAGCGCAACCGTAACGCCGGCATCCAGCATTTCCGGCACAGGCGATATTCCGCTCCCAAGCTTGAGGTTGCTTGTAGGGTTGTGCGCTGCGAAAACTCCGTAGTTTGCAAGCATTTCCATGTCATCCTGCGATACGTGGACCAGGTGCGCGCCAATGACCGGCACGTCAAAAATGCCCGTTTCGGCGCATATTTCAACAGGCGACTTTTTATAAGCATCAAAACTGTCCTTCCGTTCCTTTGCGGTTTCAAGAAGATGTATATGTATGCCTGTATTGAGCTCTTTCGCCAATAATGCGGAACGCTTCAGCGATTCAATATCGAACAGGTAAGTTGAATGCACCTCGACATATACCTTTATTCTCCCTTCTTCGCTGCCGTTCCAGGTTTTAAAATACCTCCGGCATTCTTCAAAAACATCTTTCGCCTTTAATTCGCCGTCCTCCATGTAAAAGTCCAGCGGGCTCCTGGACAGATTAACCCTAAGCCCCGTACCTGCAAAGGCTTGAGCCACATAGTCCATATGCAGGTACATGTCCGCTATCGCAGTGGTTCCTGACTTGATCATTTCGGCAGCGCCCAAAAGGGTTCCCCAGTACACGTCATCGTCGGTCATTACGTTTTCCATCGGAAATATTCTCTCAAAAAGCCACTTGTGCAATGGAAGGTCGTCGGCGGCGTTTCGCATGATCGTCATCGCAGCATGCGTGTGGGCGTTTGCAAGCCCGGGCATGGCCAGCCTGTGCCTGCCGTTTATTTTCCTGTCCGCCTTGAAATTCACGGGCGCCTTCCCGGAAGGAACAATAAAGCATATCCTGCCGTTTTCAATGCCGATATCAGCGTCTTTTATATAGTCCTCCAGCGGATCGCCCGTGAGAATATCCACGTTTTCAATAATTATATTCATCCGTTCCATCTCCGTTTCATCTTTGCGGTAATGCCTGCTTATATCTTTATGTCCCGCTCTGCCAGGATGCAAGGTATTTTTCCTGCTCTTCCGTGAGGATATCAATAGTTATGCCCATTGATTCCAGCTTAAGCCTGGCGATTTCATGATCCAGTTCTTTAGGCAGCAGGTAAACCCTGTTCTCCATCCTGCCGGCATTTTTCACGATATATTCCGCTCCCAGGGCCTGGTTGGCAAAACTCATATCCATCACGACCGCAGGATGGCCTTCGGCCGCGGCAAGGTTGAGAAGCCTGCCCTCGGCCAGCAGATACACTTTCCGTCCGTCCTTCATCGTGTATTCCTCGACAAATTCACGGACAACCCTCTTTGAAACAGCCAGCCTTTCAATGGCTTCAATATTGATTTCATCGTTGAAATGACCGGAATTTGCGATAATTACGCCATCCTTGGCAAGCCTTATATGCTTTTCGTCAACCACGTTCAAATTGCCGGTGACAGTTATAATAATATCGGCGAAACTCATGGCGTCTTCAAGCTTCATAACCCTGAAGCCGTCCATAACGGCCTCGATGGCTTTTATATGGTCGACTTCAGTTACAACAACGTTCGCGCCCATACCCTTCGCCCTCATCGCAAGACCTTTTCCGCACCAGCCATAACCGCATACAACAAAATTTTTCCCCGGAATCAGCACATTGGTGGCCCTTAACAATCCGTCAATCGTGCTTTGTCCCGTCCCGTACCTGTTGTCAAACAGGTGCTTGGTCTCGGACTCGTTAACGGCGATAATCGGTATTTTCAGCGCTCCGTCCTTTTCCATGCTCTTCAGGCGTATGACTCCCGTTGTTGTCTCCTCGGTGCCTCCTATGACATTTTTCAGGTACGAGTCGCCGTAATCCTTATGCAACAGTCCTACAAGGTCGCAGCCGTCATCCTGCGTAATATCGGGTCCATGCTCAATAGCCGCCACAAGATGCTTGTAGTACGTTTCCCTGTCCTCTCCTTTTCTTGCAAAAACCGAAATCCCATAATCCACTACCAGCGACGCGGCAACATCGTCCTGGGTGGACAGCGGATTCGAAGCGCACAATACGACGTCGGCGCCGCCTTCCTTCAGCGTCCGGACAAGGTTGGCGGTTTCCGTGGTAACATGCAGGCAGCAGCTCATTTTTTTGCCGGCCAGCGGCTTTTCCCTCGCAAACCTTTCCCTTATCATTCCTAAAACGGGCATCTGGTTGTCGGCCCATTCAATCCTCAATTTCCCTTCGGGCGCCAGGTTCTTGTCCCTGATGTCACATTTAACCATTCATCTTTACCTCCACAATATCAGTATGTTTATTGTAAAAACTTTAATACCGCACTGACATTATATAAAAGGGGACACACGGTCAGACAGGCCAGCGTGCCATGATGTCATTAACCAGCCTTGTAAAACTGTTTTCGGCTATCCTGGCCGTATGTATCACTTCTTCATGATCAGGGGGCTTGTCCGTCATTCCCGCCGCCATATTCGTTATGCATGATATGCCCATGACTTTCATCCCGCAATGGCGCGCCGCAATCACCTCAGGGACCGTAGACATGCCTATCGCGTCGGCTCCAAGTATACGCAGCGCATTAATTTCGGCCGGTGTTTCAAACATAGGGCCCTGCGCAAAAGCATATATCCCTTTTTTCAACGGTACACCAATCTCTTTCGCAGTTTCCAGGGCCATTTTTACCAAATCACGGTCATACGCATTGCACATGTCAGGGAACCTTACGCCGAATTCATCCAGGTTCCTGCCCCTTAACGGCGACGGTGCGAACAAGCTGATGTGATCTGTTATAATCATCAAATCTCCCGGTCTGAATCCTGCGTTAATACCGCCTGCGGCATTTGTAACAAGCAGGTTGGATATGCCGAGCAATTTGAAAACCCTGATATGAAATACTACTTGCGATATATCGTAGCCCTCGTAGTAATGGAAGCGCCCTTTCATAACCAGTACGCGCTTTCCTGCCAGCGAGCCGCTTATCAGCTTTCCTGCATGTCCCTCAACGGTCGTGCGCGGAAAACCGGGTATGGATGCATAATCGATTCCGACGGCATCCTTCAAAGCTTCTGCAATCGGCCCGAGTCCCGAGCCAAGCATTATGGCAATCTGCGGCCAATCCTTCTGCGGCTTTTCCACGGCATGCTCTTTTATATACGCGGCAGCCGCCCGTATATTTTCAACTTCTTTATCTCTTGTGTCAAAATCTTTCATCGCCTTATCATCCATCCGTCATAACCCTTTCATACTATCTTTTCCTGGTTTCCCGAACCAGGATTCTTTAGGTAATTTATTATGAAAAGAAATTTATATGAGAATTCCCGGAAATGGGTCCAATGCTCTCACATTCCCACGTCGGCCTGGATTTCAACCACTTTGCCTTCCGAGACGACAAACGTCAATAATTCATATCCGTTATAACAGTATCCCCATATCCCGTCTTCTTTACCGGACGGCTCACCATACAATTCAAGCAGCCGTTCCTCCCCGTCTCCCGTTTTCAAGCCTCTCGGAGTCGCATATTCCGGGCTTGTAACATTAATCGTGTAAACAACATTATCTACAATATATACCTGGGTATTATCCTTGAAAAACAGCGTCCTGGCTTGCAAACCCTCATACTCGTCCACAATTTCATGCTCCGGTTCCTGTCCCATAACTTGCAGAAATTCTTCATATGACATATCAACCCTGATGTTACCGAGCTGAAGATCATCAAGCGTAATGGCATTTTCGCTGTTAAAACCTTTACCGTAGCTTTCCCTGGTTATCCTTACGCTCTGTGCCACATAATTTAGTTTTTCCTCGTTTCTTTTCTTCCATTCCGGGTCTTTCGCCGCATTTATATACAATACTATATAGCTGTCACCGTCCACACGCACAAAATACGATTCACTTTCTGAAACTTCCACCTGTTTTCCGACCCATCCGTCCCTGTATACAAAACCGGAAACCTTACCCCGGCTGCCTGCAAGGCTGTCATAAAACTCTTCTTCAGGCCCGTCCTTCATGACGCCGGAAATTTTTATTTCGACCTTGTCGTTTCCCGGCAATATATCGTAAACTGACCCGTCCTCCGATTTGTCGACTGCTTTCCAGTCAACGGGAATATCAAACCAGAAATCAAAATACTCGTTATTTCCGGTTTTATACCTGTCATCATAGGTCGGATAAAATTTGATTTCTCCTTCTTGTGTTTTTGCCACGCTTCCGCCTGTCACCGGCAAAGGGGCATCCGGTTTTTCCCCGTTATTACCGCCAATAGCAGCCTTTATAGAGCATCCGGCCAACAGCATCGACAGTAGAATAGCCGGAAGGATTATCTTTTTCATATTTCAAACCCCGCCTCCCCAGGAGCTTTCTTTAACTATTATCATGAAACCGCATACTGTAATTACCAGTCATTTTATTTTATCATATACTGTCAAAATATAATAGTTTACATAGCCGAAACGCCGAAGTATTTTGACGGGCAGATTCCCACACGCTCCTTAAACGCCCGGCTGAAATAATAAATATCGTTAAACCCGACAAGCCTTGACGTCTCCGAAACCGAGAATCCATCTCTCAGGAGAATCTTTGCCCTGTTTATGCGTATCTCAATAAGATAATCCATGGTTGACCTGCCGGTGATCCTCTTAAAAATCCTGCCCAGGTACGACGGGCAGATACCGGCATATCGGGCCAGTTCGCCAAGAGTAACGTGCCCTGCAAAATTTTCTGTCATATAGTTTATGACTCTTTCAACTTTCCGGATATTTGAATAATTGTACCGGTTTTTCCCGCAATACTCAAACAGCAATAGCAGGATTTCTGTAAAAACCTCCTTTTCGCGTCTGCCAAACCTGTTTGCGGTAAGCGCCGATTTCGCAAGCCTTGAAAACAGATCTGTCAGCTTTGAAAAAAGCATCTCGTCCGTGATGCTCTGAAAAAATGAAAAAGGAAGATCAGCATACATTATTTCCCATTCTCCGTTCCGGAACACCGGGCATGCGTACTGAAAGTCAACAGCAAAGCATTTTATCGGGTTCCCGGGAAACGTTCTTGCATACCTGGCATCCCCTGGCTTATAGTATATCATGTCTCCTTTTTTAGCCGTACAAACGCTGTTATTACAGAAAAACTCGGCTTGTCCGCCGTATACGAGCATGATATTGTGGCTATACATAAAATCATTCAACACCCATGCCGGTGTCGCGCTGCGATCCACCACGTAAAACAGCTCCGGAAAAATGTTATAAAGAAAACCATATGAACCAGTTTCCATGATTTATTGCCCCCAAATTATCATTTAGTACAAATATTACAGCGTTACAACGTCCTTGTCCCTTAAATATACCGGCCATTCATACATATTGCTTATTTGCATGTATTTAAATAACAGTATCAGATATTTCATGGTATTTCAACTAAAGAAAATTTAAGATAGTATCATAAACTATTGTCCCGGGCAAGGCAATCAGTTTACGTTCAGTTTACGGGTTTAGACAATCAATTGCCTTAACGCAGACAACCGGCAGACTAAGGCGGTTCGCGTTGCTGATTGTCCAATCCGGGCTAAATTGCGTAACCGGGAGGTAAAGAATATGATTAAAGTCGCCATTATCGGCACAGGCAGCGTTGCACCAAGCCATATCGCCGGGTACCTTCAATTCTCTGATAAATGCAAAATTGCGGCCCTGGTTGATATTTATCCCCAGAAAGCACTGAATAAAAAGGAATTCTTTCAGCTAAAAGACGCTGAAGTATACGATGACCATCATAAAATTCTTGACATGGATATTGATTTGATTGACATCTGCACTCCTCCCTATGTTCATGCGGAAATAGCCATAAATAGCCTGAATGCCGGGAAAAACGTACTCATCGAGATGCCCATGGCAGCGTCACTCGAAGAATGTGACAAAATACTTGAAGCTGCGGAACGGAATAGAAAACTGGTCTCCGTTGTTGCACAAAACCGCTACAAGACCGTCCCCATGAGGCTTAAGAAAGTCTTGGATTCCGGCATGGCAGGTGAAATTGTCCATGCACAGGCCGATTCTTTCTGGTGGAGAGGACGCTGTTACTACGATTTATGGTGGAGAGGCACATGGGAAAAGGAAGGCGGCGGCTGTACCCTGAACCATGCAGTCCATCACATAGACCTGATGCTTTGGCTGATGGGAAAACCCGAAGAGGTCCAGGCAATAATGAGCAATACGTCCCATGACAACGCGGAAGTGGAGGACCTGTCCATCGCATTGCTTCGATATAAAAACGGGGCTCTCGGCCAGATCACCAGTTCAGTAGTCCATCATGGCGAAGAACAGCGGATTGTTTTGCAGGGAAAGAACGCCAGGATATCAGTTCCCTGGAAAGTATACGCTTCCCTGCCTAAGAGCAACGGATTCCCCGAAAGAAACGAAAAACTGGAACGCGAGATAGAAAGGTTTTACTATTCCCTTCCCAAACAAAAATACACCAATCATACTCCGCTGATCAAGGATGTGCTCAAAGCGGTAGAAACGGGAGAAAAACCGCTTATAACCGGCGAAGACGGAAAGGCCACGGTTGAGTTGATTACAGCCATATACGAATCAGCTTCACTAAAAAAAGTTGTCAGACTGCCCATCACAAAAGAAGATCCCTTCTATACTGTCGAAGGCATACAGGCAAACGTACCGCGCTTCTATAAAAAAGAAAAGAATATAGAGAATTTTAGGAATGAGTAAATAACGATGGGAAGCCTGTGACATGCTTCCTGCTTATGCGTCATTCCCGGATAAAGCAAGCCGCCCTATCCGCCGGTTCTTCCAGGTGTCCCTCGCGCTTGCTATGCCTTTATAAGCACGATCTTTTTCTGCTCATCGCACAGGATGGTCCGCTTCCTTTCCTCAACCACCGTATTAAGCATAATCCTTCCCTCCCACAAGTCTGCCATATGCTTGAGAGTCTCTTCCGCGTACCGCATATCCAACTCTCTTCCGTCATATATGTGCTGCAACAAAATAGTGTTGTCCTTCTGGTTCCAGTCCGTCACCTTTATCACGGGAATACTGCCGAGACCTGCAGATGCGGCAATTGTATCCCTTATTTTGAACCAACCTTCTTCATCAGCCACTTCCGAGATTACGTATTCATTGCCGTCCTTTTTATACTCATAAAGCTTGAGCTCACAGCATAACCCGGCAGTCAGGTATCTTCGTATAAACGATTCGTCCCGTTCGATTTCACGTACTTCGAAAATCTTTTTCGGGTTGCCCGGATTCCGCATATTAATATCTTCAAAAATCTTAAAACCAAGATAATACGGATTTATCCCTCCCTCGTACGGCTTAACCACCTGGTTGTGCCTCTTTAAAAATTCAAAGTGCAGTTTCTGCGGGAGATTCAAGTTGTTCAGCAAATGATAATGCCAATAGCACGCCCATCCTTCGTTCATAATTTTCGTTTCCGCCTGGGGAATAAAATAAAGGGTTTCCTCTCTTATCATATCTATGATATCTCTTTGCCATTCACAGAGCCTTCCATACGTCCCGATAAAATAAAGCAAATCTTCCTCGGGTTCGGGAGGTATCTGTTTCATATCTGCTTCAGCAATAAACAACTGCCTTTCCTGTCCTTCCTGCGAAAAACGCTCCCCGGACTTCTCAAGGCTTTCCAGGCGTCTTTTCCTGACCTCATCATAATCAAGCCTGCTTGGCGCCAATCGTCCTGGCGCACTGGAACCTCAATGCGTGCGCCGCGTTAATCACCCGCTCGACCTCGCAATAGCCGATACTGGGGTCGCTTATGTATTCCCTTATCCTGACGGCATGGTTTTTAAACATTTCTATTGCCAGTTCAGCCCTCGTGCCCAGCCTAAACAAGCCGGTTATTCTTAAAAAAGTCATTGTGTCCGTAGACATGGGCCATGGTAAGGATCTGCAGCAGCAACGAATTGTCTGTCATAAGGTAAGCGATGCAAGGATTTGAATTTATAACCATCTCGTACGGCAGGCCGGCCAGGTTATACCTGTTGAGAGTCCTTATTCTTTCGTATGCCTTGCCGAAGCTCCAATGCGGATATCGTGACGGCATCCCGGCATAGGCTTCGGTTTCGGCCATTTCGTCGAAATTTACGAGCTCAAATTCCTGTTCATAGCAATCCAGGCCGCTTTTTATAACAAGCTCTTCAATTCGCTGATTCCACCTCTTTAATTCTTCCATGCTATAATCAGCCATATTTCAATCTCCTGTCAAATCCGTCCTTCTTATTCCCCTTCCTTCTCGAGAAGTTTTTTCAAACCTTTAATTATGTCATCTTTTCTCGACATCGTCACAATCATAAAATTATCAGCCTTTATATGTTTCATAAATTCAGATTTTATCGTGCTCCCCGCAAAATAATACCCCGGTATGATTTCTCCGTAACCAAAGAGGTTGCATATTTCACAGAGCCTGGCAGCAAGTTCTACGGCTTTTTTGTTGTCCTCCGTCCAGTTGTCACCGTCGCTGCAATGGAATGCGTATATGTTCCAGTTTTTCGGATTATAGCGCTGCTCAATTATTTCCAGGGCTTTTTCATAGCCGCTGCTGATATACGTCCCGCCTGACTCACCCCTGTGGAAGAACTCCACTTCGCCCACTTCTTTTGCCGTAGTAGTATGTGCGATGAAAACAACCTCGACATTCGCATATTTTAACCTTAAAAACTGGTACAGAAGAAAATAAAAGCTCCTGGCCATATACTTCTTGGTCTGGTCCATCGAGCCTGAAACATCCATAATGCATATAACGACGGCGTTAAAATCCTTTTTTCGGGTTTGCCTCAGCCTGCGGTACCGCAAATCATCTTCCGCAAAGGGAAACCGCTCCCGGCCGCTTCTCAGGTCATCTTCCCTGTCGGGATGGCTTCTTTATGTACAGTTGCTTTCTTTTTATTTTCTCTATAACTGTCTTTGTCTTGGCAAGTCTCGGCGGAATTCCTTTCCTCTGGTACCCGCTTTTTCTGAAGCCAACGAACGAATCGGCTGCCGAAAGCTTTTTCCTGTCAATGTCGGGCAAATCAAGATCGTCAAACAAGTAACCTATCAGTTCTTCGATTGTTATTTCGGTCTCGTATATTTCCTCCCCTTCCTCGCATCCGGCCCTGCCATGCCCGTTATTTTTCCCTTCTTCATCCTCTCCTACGATATCGCCCCTCTTCTCATCCCCGTCGCCGGTTGCCGCTCCCCGTTTGTTTTTGCCGTAAACAAAGCTATATTCCTTGATCCCCCTTATGGGTATTTTAATTTTTTTGCTGCCGCTCTGCCCGATAATGCTCTCTTCGGAAATTATACCGCCGATGTTATTCCTGATGGACTCCTCAACAAGTTCCCGGTGTCTTCGCCTGTCCTCGGACGAGCGTTCTCTCCCGCCCTGGCCGCAGTCCCTGAAAATCGCCATAGAATCTAGTCCTTCCACAGATTATTCGCACTATACTTTAAAACAACGTTGCAGCAATGATCGCAATATCCGTTTCGTTTCATTTCCTCCACCATCGCGTTATATTTCCTGTCCTGCTCCTCGTCCCTTACCTTGGCCTTCGTTATTACCCTGCTCAGTTCTTTTACGGAAGCGGCCAGTTTTTTCTCAATAGCTTCCTTAAGTGGTTCATAGCTGTTATAATCAAGCTTTCCGCCGCTGCGGAGCACAAAGAACATGTACGCTGTTACATCTCCCCTGAAACCTTTTGCCGACGCCTCGGTAATGCCGATTTGTTCCTCTATCGACCTCATAAAACGTTCGTCGGGCTCCAGTTCCTCCCCTGTATTGGGATCCTTCAGCCTTGACTTGTTTATAAAAGCTTCGGCATGATCGAGATAGTTGTTAAAAAGGCTTTCAGCCTGTTCCCTGAAGCCGAAAATAAATGCTTTTGTCACCTCTTTCTCGAGGATTTTGTTGTATTCTTTCCTGATGGAGTCCTGTACGAACCTCACGTACTTGTTTTTCTCCTCATCACTCACGGAAAGCTCTTTTACGCATTTTACAATCGTATCCATCACCACAACGGGGTTTATGCAGTTATGCTCGGATTCAGACAGCGCAACATCAAGGGCTTTCATGATAAACCGCGTTGAAATGCCCGTCATGCCTTCGCGCGCAGCCTCTTCCCTTAGCTCCATGATATCGATTTTCCGTGTCATTCCCTTTTCTACAATATCTTCACCGTTATATATTTTTATCTTTTTCATCAGGTCGACCTTGGCCGACGGAGCCAGGCGGGTCATAATTGCGAACATGGAGGCGACTTCTATGGTATGCGGTGCAATATGGGCCTGAAACCTGCTCTTTTTCAATATTTTCTCGTATATTTTCATCTCCTCGTTCAATTCAAGGCAATACGGCACTTCAATTTTGACTATCCTGTCAAGAATAGCCTCATTTGTATGGTCGGATTTAAACTTGTTCCATTCGGCTTCATTGGAGTGGGCCAGGATTACGCCGTCAAAATAAATCATCGGGCCTTTCCCGGGCGACGGTATTAGTTTTTCCTGTGTCGCGGTAATCATGGTATGAAGGTACTCGGTTTCGTTCTTAAAAACCTCGATAAATTCAACTATGCCCCTGTTTCCCACATTAAATGCCCCGTTCAGCGATAACGCCCTTGGATCGTCTTCCGGGTACATGTCTATCTTGGAAATATCAATACTGCCGGTCAGTACGCTGGTATCCTGGTTATTCGGGTCAACAGGCGGAACTACGCCTATACCTTTCCTGGACCTTATGGAGAAACCCGTTTTTTCCACCGGAAACTTCTCATATTCCCAGTTATATTCATGTTTAAGCCTGTAACGACAAACCGGACAGAGATCGCCTTCTATCCTGACTCCAAGGATTTCTTCAAATTTGCTTCTCAAACGGTTTGGAACCAGGTGCAACGGTTCCTCGCGCATCGGGCAGCCTTTTAAAGCATATATCTCACCGCTGTTCTCAAGTGCCTTCTTTAACGCTTCCATAATCGAAGATTTGCCGGAGCCAACCGGACCGACCAGGTAAAGCACCTGCCTGGCCTCTTCTCCCGCCATTGCAGCCGAATGAAAATACCTGGCTATTTTCATTATCGTTTTGTCAATCCCGTAGAAGTCTTTGAAAAACTTGTATTTCCTTATCGTGTCATTACCGTATATTTTTCTTAATCGCGGATGCTCGTCGGTTCTTATTACTTCCACTCCCTTTTCCATGATGAGATTATATATTCTTTGGTGTGACAGTATCGCCAAATCTGGATTCTTTCTGACAAGCTCGATATAATCAAGAAATGTACCTGAAAACTGGTTCTTTACCCTTTCCTGCCTATCCTTATGTATGATTCCGGAAATATCACGCTCATTCACTATGCCCTCCTCCTTATCCATAGAAACATACCGGCACGGGCCTTGCATTAACCGGACAGGTCGGTTTTTGCGGCTTATGCACCGCCACATTAAATTATATTAGGTGTGTTAATTTAAAATGCCTTGGGGACTAACTGACAGCAAAGCTAAAAAGTGAAACCGGAAATCCCAGCAATTACATTGGCTCCTCACCGCACACCGGTGCTAGAATATTTATAAGCGGTGAATGATATGAAACAGACCGGTTTTTCAAACAAATATATAATAATCGTATTAGGTCTGATAACCGGGATTACTTTATTCCTGGCCTCATTTTCGCTGCTCTTGATCAATACCGTGTTTAATGAAGAATTTCACATGGAAGCAGCCGAAAATCTTGGGTTTTTCGACAATATCAGCAGTATTCTGGAAAGTATTGCCGGAAGCGTCCATGATGGAAATGAACAATCGGAAGTGGTATCGGAAAACGGCATAACACCCGACCTCGTCAAATCAAATTTTAGATCATTGATAAGCGGGCTGGCCGGTTTTGTTGATATGAATGATTTCCTGGCAATTCTTGACCGTGCATGGTTCATACTTTTAGCGTCGGGAATGTTTTCATTAATAACCTTCACATCAGTCCTGGCCTTAATGCTGTTCAAATCTCCCGCTGAAATACGTGTATGGATACGCACATCGGCCGCTTCGTATGCGCTGATATACCCGGTAGTAACCGGGTTGCTGGGATTGTTCCTGCATTACGCAGTATCATCCGGCGGAATGGAAAAACTTCAAGGCATTTTGGCTGTTTCAAAACTAACCCTGGAAAAATCAATAACCGGGTATATTTCATACTTCACCCGCTTTCTGCAGATACAGGCGTTGATATCGGCAATGGTCCTGTTTTTCGGTGTTGAGGCGGTTATTTCGCGCGTTTTTCCCTGGAAGCCGTATGACCTGGCGCTTTTCGGCTCAAGCTTCCGTAAGCCTTTAATCAGCAGGTCTTTCGTCTTGCTTCTTACTTTGCTGTTTTTGTCAATAACGGTGAATGTACAGCTTATATCTGTAAAGCGACCTTTTATCAGCATGGGCATTCCAGGCACCACTGTGTTTGCCGTGCAAAATACCGGTTCTGTTTCGGTTACCGACGCAAAGGACCATGAAGTATGCTTTCTTAACGTAATAATATTGGACGAAAGCGGCAATACGCATACGACTTGCCAGGATTTGGCCTTGTATGCGGAAGGCAGCGGTACCCGAATTGAAAATACTTGCACGGATACGGAAGAATCAGCCGCTTTTCTCCTTGAGAAAGGCAGATACAGGATTGTTTTATGCCCGGTTTCTGCCGGCAGCATAGCATTTGATTTTGAACTGAGCAACGCCGGAAGGACCGATTTATTCATAACAATAGGCAAGACAAAAAACGGGACGGCCTATATTAAGGATACGTCTATACGGAGCATGCCGTAAGACCGTTATATGCCGCCCTTAATCCTCTGTAACAACTGTCATGCGTCAGGTTGCTCCGGCTGAAACAGCCTGTTCTATTCTACCCTGGGCAGTTTCGCGATACTTTTTTCGACACTCTCCTTTGAATATTCAACATCAACCATGTTTCCGCTGAAATACAAGTCATATGATGACATGTCGAAATACCCGTGTCCGCTCAGGTTGAAAAGTATAACTTCAGCTTTCCCGGATTCCCTGGCAAGTATCGCCTCATCAATCGCTGCCCTTATGGCGTGAGAGGACTCCGGCGCCGGTATAATACCCTCAGCCCGCGCAAACATGACTGCCGCGTCAAAAACTGATTTTTGCCCGTAAGCCAGGGCTTCTATAATCCCATCATGGTACAACTGACTTACAATGGGTGAGCAGCCATGATACCTAAGCCCTCCGGCATGTATGCCCTCCGGCACGAAATCGTGCCCCAGCGTGTACATTTTGGCAATAGGGGCCATTTTCGCCGTATCACCGTAATCGAAGCCAAAAACCCCTTTTGTAAGTGTCGGGCAAGCCGACGGTTCCACTGCCACCGCCCTGACTTTCTTGCCGGCAAACTTATCCATGAGGAATGGAAAAGCCATACCTGCGAAATTCGAACCGCCTCCGCAGCATGCAAATATAACGTCCGGGTATTCATCAATCTTTTCAAGCTGGGCTTTCGCTTCAAGCCCGATAACAGTCTGGTGCATGCATACATGGTTTAGTACGCTTCCCAGCGAGTAGTTGGTATCATCATTCGTCGCGGCATCTTCTACCGCTTCGCTGATGGCTATTCCAAGGCTTCCCGTTGAATCCGGGTCCTCCTTAAGTATCATCCTGCCGGAATTGGTCAGCGTACTCGGACTCGCATGCACTTTAGCCCCGAATGTTTCCATGAATGAGCGCCTGTAAGGTTTTTGTCGGTAACTTACTTTAACCATGTAAACAGTACAGTCAAGCCCAAAATGACTACATGCCATACTAAGCGCACTTCCCCACTGCCCTGCTCCCGTTTCCGTCGAAATTCGCCTGATGCCGGCTTTCTTGTTGTAGTAAACCTGTGCAATCGCCGTGTTAAGCTTATGGCTGCCCGTGGCGTTGCCGCCTTCATACTTGTAATATATCCTTGCGGGAGTATCAAGAAGCTTTTCCAGGCTGCTTGCCCTGTATAGCGGCGTGGGTCTCCACTGCTTATACATTTCCCTTACTTCGTCGGGAATATCAATAAACCTCTCAGTGGACATTTCCTGTGCAATCAGCTCATCAGGAAAAATTGCCTTCATCTCACCGGGTTCCATTAATTTACCTGTAAATGGGCTATAATACGGCGACGGTTTATTAGGCATGTCGGCAATTATGTTATACCATTGCCTTGGGATTTCGGACTCCTCTAAAAGGACTTTGACAGGATTATTCTTACTCATCTTTCTCATCTCTCCTCTTCTTTTCAATCTCATCTTGCTCAATTAACCAATATTCTATAACAGAAAATATATAAATGCAATACCGGCTGTAGTTCTTTGCAAAACCGACTTGATCACTTATGGCCGATATCGGTCTTATTGCATCTATCATCACCGTTTTTATTATCCCAGCTATCGGCGTTGTCATTATCATTTCCCAGGCGTGAATATCAAGTTGACTTATCTCCGCCGTCACCGCCATCGCCAGACACATCGTCGTCCTTCATTATCTTTGTGCCGTATCTTTCGACAACCAGCGTTACTCCCTTCGAAGCTGCCTTTTCAACCATTTCCAAAAGCATTTGTTCATTTGCCTCCGACAACTTGTTCTTTGGAATAACAAGCACAAGCTCCCTGCTCTTGATAGAATCCCGCGGTATTACAATATTGTCGCTCCCCCACGGTTTATCCTGGCCTTTATACCCAGCCAGCTCATTTATATGCTTCATTAGCTTCTTTTGGGCATTATCTCCCTCCTGGTAACTTTTCGCCGTGAGATCCATGCTTTTAATCATAACAGCTTTGCCACTGTCAAACCTGGCAATGACAGGAAAACTTGACGGCAGGTTTGCTCCGAAAAGGCGGCGTATTTTAAGGCCTCTCTGGAAATTGTTCAGCGACCATACATCATCAGCGGCATTGCCCGCAGCGTCATTGAGTACGCCTTTCGTCTCGTCTCCTCCCATCCAGGCTTTAACCCGTGCCCTCTGGACAAAATCAAAGCCGGGAGTTAATTTCACCGGCAAAGGCAGGTCAATGCGGTAGCGTACTACTATTTCAATATTCTCTTCCTTATCGGAGAGAAAAGACGATTCGCTGAAATCGAGCCCGCTGAAGCCATCTCTTATGTTCAGGTTTTTAAGCCTTTCGTCGGCGGATTTCATACTGTCCGTGACAAGATATTTCTTCATATAGAGCTTCAGTACCGGTATAAATAACTGTGTCTTGGCATCGTCAAAAGCGCCGCCGAAAATGTAGCATGAAATAATCTTTAGTTCGTCCACCGGATTGCTGACCGCCTCTAATGCATTATCAATCATATACCTGAAATTTTCTTCCGCATTTCCCGGCAAATCCGCGCTTTTATCCAGCCTTTCGCTTCCTTCTTCAAGAGATTCTTTCAATCCCTTCAGGCTGTTGTATGCGTCGAATACACTGTCTATCTGCTTCTTAAAAATCTCCGTTCTTTCGCTGATGCCGTTATGTACACTATCATGAATATCCCTTATTCCGCTGATATGATAAATATATCCCGCCGACGCCATCTCAGCGGCTGTTTTGTCAATCGCATGCTGAATCAGTCCGTATGCATAAACCATTTTCATCAAAAATATGACGGTAAAAAAGGCGCATAAAAGCACGGGAAGCACCAGGGCCGCTTCCACCGTAACCGAGCCTTTTTGCACGGTCATCGTTCTTTCATCTTCCGCCGGTTTCGGGATAGCCTCCTCCTTCAATGTCTTTTTATCTTCCTCCGGGACCAAGTACGTCTCTGCCGCCAAAGCTCCCGCCTCTTCCCTAATCAAGCTTTTTTTCATTTTAAGCGGTGAATATTCTACCTTTTCAGCCATCGCGGACTTTACCATAACCCAGTCTCTCACCTTTATACTGATTTCACTTATGCTCCTCCCCGGCTTTCCATCAATATCCTTCATATGCCAGTACCTTGAACAAATACCTTCCATCGCCTGTTTTCAGCTCCCGTCTTACAAACGGCGCGGTAATAAACAAGTACTTCATGGAAACCTCCGCCTCCACCCGGAGATATGTATAGCATCCGGACATTTTAAAACCGGTTTTTGATTTTCCCATATTTAGCTGTATAAGGTCTTCAATCCTGCCGAGTTTCTTGCTTTCACCCACAGTTAGCAAAAACAGTCTCAGGTAATCATGATAATTGAAATACAACCGCTTATCCGTATTAAGACCGGTCCTGGGCGTAATGCCTATGTCCAGCTTCCAGTCGCCCTTCAATTTATAAATCGGGACGGATTTCCCGCCTGTCAGTTCAGATACGTCAATCAAGGCTTCACCCATACCCCAGCCGCACATGATCAGGTTTGATATGACCGGTATGCCCGCTCCGCCTGTCCACCACCCTGCAGCCGCGGTTGCGATGCTTGTGGCCAATGTCCTTTTCTCCTCGTCGGTAAATACATGCAGGGTATTAAGTCCAAACCTCACAAGCAGAAGTTCCGCCCTTGTCATAATGTTGTTGAGCGCTTGAGAAGGCTGTCCGTGCAGAATATATTCCACTTCGCTGTCATAGTACGTTTCCAGCGACGCTTTATCAATTCCCTGAAGGTTTTTATCACTAACGGTTTCATTTCCATGCATCAGAACCGGTACGGAGTTTTTAAAAGTTCCCATGATATACTCGTTAATATATATGTTATCTCTCAGGTCAACAGCCGCCATGTCGACAAGGTTTCCAATATCCGCTATGAACTCCAGCGCGTTTTCCTGGAACATGTCTTCCTCATCATAGAAGTCCATTTCCTCGCAAATCTCATCAAGTTTTCCTTCGTATACAACCTCTTGGTCAGAAGAACCGCCCCCGGCATAGGGTCTTTCGCCATACCCGCCTATGAAAGCCTCGTCTTCCTGCTCAAAGCCTCTTGTTTCGACCTTGGTAAACGATGGAAGGCTGTTTTTGTCAATGCCGTCGGTTTCATAATTCTTATCCTCCAGGATTTTTTCTGCGATAAATTCTTTTGCCGCGTTCTTTTTCCCGCTCCTGGGATCATCCTTTTTTTCTCCTTTATCGGGTTTTGAATAGTTATAACTGATATTGGAATAGTTCTTAATCATATCAAGCAGTAAAGACGGCAATTCCGATGCCGTTCCGCCGCTTTGTCCCTTCCATGCTTCATCCAGTATGGCCGTGATATTTCTAAGAAGATTACTGTTATCTTCTACTTTTTCCAAAATCTCTTCCGCGCGCTCGCCTTCCAGGATAAGCGATTTCAGTTTGTCAAGCTCCGCCTGCGTCTGTTCCCTGAAATCTTTTGCAAATTCTCCCACATCCGCGGAAAAATTATCTTCCAGGTACTTTTCAAGCCTGGTAATAGCTTCTTTTGCCTTTTCCCCCTTCTCAATGATTTTATCTATTTCTTTTGCGGCATCCATATTTGCCTTGATATAATCGCCTGTCAGCGAATACCGGATATCATTCCATACCTGTCCCATCCGTTCTTCGGTATCGCCGGCGGCGTCATAAAGGCCGGACCGCTCCTGTCTCAATTCGTCCAGGCGGTTTATTGTATCGTCATGCGGCATTTCTTCTTCGTTTCCGGGCTTGGATATTCCTGCTTTAAGTTCACCGATAGTCTTGTCCAGTGAATCTATGCTGTCCATGATAGATTCAAGTTCTTTCGACAGCGAATTGAATTCGCGGTATGCCGACTCCCACGCGCCGTTAAGATTGAACCCGTTTATGTATTTATCCGTCCCGCTGCCTGTGCCGTCGACAAGCTTCTTCAATTTTTGTTGCGATTTGTCCATGCTTCCCAGGATCTTATCTATGCCCACCTTCTGTTTGTAAGCACCGGACATTTTTCCAACGTCCTTCACCGCTGCGAGCTTTTCCATGAATTTTTCAACAAGCTCCGTGGGCGCCCTGTACTTCATATACTCCAGTATCTGTTTCTTGGTCACATTATTTTCGCTCAGGTTATATATTGGCGTTACCTTGATTTTTTCTATCCTAAAGCCAAAAAGGTCGGTACCGCCATGATAGGATTCTTCATCGTATGGTATGGACAAACTGCAAGCAAGATACTCTTCAAACCTGTCGCACAAACTAGCTTCATCCGCATCCGCAATGGCAAACAAGCCGTAATTCTCCTTAAGCTTGCTGCCATATTCGGCAAGCAGCGACCTTGCCGCCAGGCCGACCGACCTCTTAACCAACGCGCGCCCCGCGTTTATCCTGGAAATATCGACAAGCAAACCTGCAAGCACAAGGACGGCCATCATTACAACCGCCGAAAAGACGGTGACTTGGCCTGAAATCCTGCTTCTCAAGGAACCGGCTCCCCCTTAATCCATAAATTTTTCAAGCCTTTGCTTGATTTCATTTATTGCATTCCTGCTTTGCTCTCCAAGGTTCTTAACCCCGGGAAATTTCTCTTCCAGCTTTTTCTCCAGGTCTATAATAAAATCCGTAGTTCTAATCAGTTCTTCAGGCTCGTCAACGGTCGAAACGGCGTTGACATTTATCCTGCACATTCCGCTGCCGCCAAACAGCCTGAGAAAATTACCGAGCGGAAGATTGTAGCAGGAGCTTATTTTCACTTCCAGCTTTTTATATACGGCATAATCTTTGACTGTTGCCTCCGCATTAATATCTTCCGGCCGTACCAGTTCATTGCGGGATGCCATGGATAACGCGTATTCCTCAACCAGTTGAAGCCTGTCTTCTTTTTCGCAGTCAAAAAGCCTCCGGTACAGGCTGTATTGCTCAAAATCGGTTTTTTGCGGCTTTCCGGCACCCAATTCCTTTATTCCGGATGAAAACGCTGCAGCGCCAGCTTCACATGCCGTTTCAGCCGCTGATTGCAGCAGGGCCCTTTGATAAAGCAATAGACCAATGTATATTGCCGATGCAATGCTAAGTATCACCAGCGGGACAATAATTGACGCCTCAACGGTAATGCTGCCCTTGTTTCCATGGCCATCGACTGTTATTTGCATATATCGGAACACCACTTTACTATATTGGTACCATATATACCATTATTTTACACCTTATTTAAAAAACATGCCATGATTTGGGAAATAAAATTTAGAATCACAATATTTTATGACCAAATTTGCGGGTATGATTCAAGCCCTGATTGAAAATGATGAAGGATCAACAAAAAGAGATGGCGGTAATAACATTTTTTCGACATTTAAATACTTATTATTACAATACTTGCATATATCTTCATCCTAGTCTATAATTAGTACGAGGTGGTGCAAATTGAGCAACCGGAAAATACTTCCTGCAAAATATCCCATGATAACTACCTACACACAACATGCTCATTTATTATCCATTCTGTCAAACTACGAAAATACATATGATTGGATTTACAGTAATTATATACAATTATATATAAACAGGGACTATAAACATAATTGGGGAGATTTCTATTTCCCTCTTCCTTATGAAATCAGGCCATCTGACAGTTGCAAATGGATTCTTACCCAAAAGATTAACAGGGACCTTGCCGAAACAAAGTGGGAATCCTTTGTTCATTTCGTTATAGACCGCATAAATGCCGGACAGTATGTACACACTATGCTGAATTATTACTTTGTTCCGTTCAGCATACGCTATATGAGAATGAACCTTCATCATGACATATTAATTTATGGATATGACATGAGCAAAGAGATATTATTCGTCTCCGACTTTTTTAATTTTGGCATATATAGTTATGAAGAATTATCTTTTTCCGATTGTCTAAAGGCTTACAATACATATAATCTTACAACAAATCCGGACTATCTTAATAAAATGATATACCTTTATACTTTTAATGAAAGCTGCGATTATAAATTCGATATCATGAACATTTTAAACTTCATTAAGGCCTACATAAACGGGACAACACCGGAATATTGGGAGCTGTACAACGAATACAACAAGCCGGATATAGTTTTCGGGATACAGGTATATGAATCTTTGAGCAACTATATCGGGAACGTCACATCTTATGATCCTCATGAAATTGACATAAGGCCATTCCATTTGCTGAGTGACCATAAGACCATGATGTGCCTGAGGTTCCGCTATTTATCCGAAAAAGGATATTACAATGTAAGTGACTCGCTGCTTGCTGATCTATACGAGATAGAGGCGAGAATGAAAAAGCTGATCAACATTGTACTGAAATGCAGAATATCCAGGGACAAATCTTATAAAGATAAAATACAAAAGGAACTTGCCGATATTGCAAATAAAGAATTCAACATTTTGAAAAACATTACCTGAGCAGGCACGCTGTTAAGGCATCTCTTCACATTTATATGTTAACGCGGAAAAAAGGATACCGTCCCGTTACTTTATCCCGTGAGAAGTAACAGAAAAGCAACGTGACAGGCTCGTTCGCCCGCGGGGAATCACTTGCTGCAACATGCGCCGCGGTGCACTCTTTGTTAGCCTGAATGGCAACGGTGTCTTTGCACGGGAAATGCACAAATGCGTTATCCACTGCAATCGGAATGGAGCCAAAACGAAACTGTTCAAAATGTACTTTCTTCAGCAGTTTTACCGGGATGTTTTCCGCCCCGGGAATTATTCCGTCAATACGGCCAGTATCCTTGAGGAAGCTATAACAACGGTCGCGAAAACCGGGTTCATATTTCTTAGCCAGGAATCCAGGCGGCGACCCCGACCTGTCGGAGGCAAGGAAATCAAGCCTGAGCAGTTCGCAAAAACCTGTCAATTCATCCTTGTTCATCAAGCCTGACCCAAACCGGTAAAGGAACATATATAATTCCCTGGCCGCCCAATTGCTATCCATGAATCCTTCCTCTTTCAAAAAAGACGAGAATTTCTCATAAAAATCAAAAGCTGTTGAAAAATGCCTTGAAATAACGTAATCCAATGAAAAAGCAAAACGGCCGCTGTTATAATATTTATCCACCACAAAAGCAATGTCTTTTAAAACAATCAACTCGTCAAAACCGATATGTTTTCCGCCGAGCACTTCATAGGGCGGGCAGTCATTAAACACAAAACCATCCTCATATGCCCGTTTCCGCATGTCTGTCCCCTTAAGGAACTTTAGGAATCCAACCTGCAGATGATGCGGCTTCACTTTATAAACACCATTGAACGAATTCCTGAAGGAACAGTAATCCTCGTAAGGCAATCCGGCTATTAAATCGGCATGTACATGGACATTTCCGCTCTTCACTATCCTTTCCAGGTTTTCAAGCGCTTTCTTCAAATCGGTCTTCCTGTTTATCGAAACCAGCGTTTCATTATTCGTACTCTGTATCCCGGCCTCGATTTGTATCAGCCCTTTGGGCGAGTTTTCAAGCATGTTCAGCATTTCTTCATCAAACAGGTCTGCCCCGACTTCAAAATGAAAATTGCACCGGGAGCCTGATTCGCTTAGCTTGAGTATATGCCGGATTATATCCTTCGCCCTTGATCTTGACGCATTGAAAGTCCTGTCTACGAATTTTACCTGCTTTACTCCCGAGAAAACCAGCCTGTCCAAATCACGGAAGACCCTTTCCAGTGAAAAATACCTGACCCCTCCCGATACCGATGACAGGCAATAGCTGCATGAAAAAGGACACCCCCTGGAAGATTCGAAGTAAACTATTCTATCATCCAATGCCGACAGCATTTCGTTCGTATATGGCGACGGAATGCTGTCCAGGTCCTCAATTACAGCGGGGGCGGACACAACAATGCCTTCATCCGAACGCCATGCAAGGCCGTCAATAGATTTCAGCCCCGGTACATCCCGGCTGCAAGCCTGGTCATTCTCTTGCAAAAGATTTTCACAACCAGCCCGGCCGGAAACGCCGCCAGTGGAAAAAATCCCTGCGCGCTCCATGCAGGATAAGAAGCCGGGAAACGACCTTTCCCCTTCACCAGCCATGACATAGTCAACATAATCGCAACCAGCCAATATATCCTCTGCGTCGTACGAGACCTCCGGCCCTCCAAGCACAATAATTGTCCCGGGCGAAACCTTTTTCAGGCTGCTTGCCAGGCGATGCACATGGGATATATTCCAGATATAGCATGAAAATGCGACTATATCAGGTTTTTCCGAATAAATGGATGACAAAATACGCTCCATGTTTTCGTTGATAGTGTATTCCCTGACAAAAACATCGCCACAGCCGGGGCCGCAAGAAGCCTTAAGGTACCATGCGGCCAGTGATGAATGTATGTATTTTGAATTAAGCGCAACAATCAACGTTTTCATAATAAACCTCGCTGTGAGGCTATTATATCTGACAAGATTCAAACATTCAAGGCATCACACACACCAGGCCGATGGGACAGGGGGACAGGTACCTCCCCATGTTCCTGGAAACATTCCATTGCGCATCATTCTGCACCAGGATTTAAATATGGTACTTAAGTAGTCCAAATATGTTTTTTTACGGATATTCTCCGATACCTTGAGCGCGCTTTGCGCCAACACTTCTCCGTTGAGCCTGTATTCCAGGAATCCGGATTCCATGCCAGCGTATACAGGTGCGTTAAGCACTCCGGGAACAAGCTTTTTCTCCTTGATTATCTCAACCTCATCTTCGGTTAATGGAAGGACAATATCCCGCTCCACCATCAAGGGCACGTGCCCTTTCACTCCCCTGTATACAGGCACCCTGGCGTATATCTCACCCGACTTCCTCAGCCTGTGCATTTTGAAATTATCAAATCCATAATCCAGCAGCTTCCTTGTTGCCTCCGCCCTTGCACCCCTGGTAGGAGAGCCGAGAACAACGGAAATCAGCCGCATACCGTCCCTTTTTGCCGTCGTTACAAGACATCTTCCTGCTTTGCCCGTATAGCCCGTCTTTACACCGTCAACTCCCTGGTATGATCCGAGAAGTTCATTCGTATTGTAAAGGTTATGGCCGCTTATACTTGATGAAGTTGTTGACACTATTTCCGCAAAAACCGGGTTTTTCAAAGCTTCCCTCGTAATCAGCGCCACGTCGTAGGCCGTTGAGTACTGGTTTCCCCTGTCCAGGCCATGTGGCGTCACAAAATTTGAATCCGCCGCCCCGAGTGAAGCAGCCCTTTTGTTCATCATTGCCGCGAAGTTTTCGACAGTACCGCCGACATGCTCCGCGATTGCAATTGCAGCATCGTTGGCTGAAATCATAAGAAGCGCATATAGCATCTCTTTAAGTGTATACTTTTCCCCTGCCCTCAGGCCTATTGTCGAACCGCCTATGCTCGCAGCCCTTTTGCTTACCGTAACCGCATCTTCAAGGTTCCCGTTCTCAAGCGCCGTAAGGGCGGTCATTATCTTTGTCGTGCTCGCAATGGAACGCTTCTCCGTTGCATTCTTCGAATACAACACGCGGCCTGAGGACTCTTCTATCAAGACCACCGCCTTAGCGTTCAATATAAGCTGTTTATTGCCGGATAGAACTCCGGTTTCAGACGCCGATACCGAAAACACGCCGCAGTTACCGGGTGAAAAAGCAGGCATAAAAACCAAGACAGTTATTAAAATACAGCACATTGTTTTTGCTGACGAATTCAGTAAAATCATCTCCATAATGCTTAATTTAAACTTTCCGTATATAAATAATGTTTAACTATTCATGCCGAATATATTATGCCAAAATGTACCTTCTCAGTAAAATTATCAGCCATATCTTTCATGTAATAAACGCATACTTTTTTGACACAATAGTTACTGAGGAGGTGATAAAATGGCTAACAACAGCAGAAGCAAGACTGCGTTTGAAAAGATGAAATATGAAATCGCCAGCCAGGTTGGCGTAAATCTTAAGCAGGGTTATAACGGTGACATCGCATCGAGAGATGCAGGTAAGATCGGTGGCAATATAGTAAAAAAGGTGTTTGAATCTTATACCGGAAACAACTATGAAATCAAGAAATAGCAATCTTTGATAACAAAAAAGCAGGGTGGTTCACACCGCCTGCTTTTTTTGTTTATAGCCATTTGCGAAGCAAATCCGGCCGCGCATTACATGTAGCCGACAGATGACTGTACTTTGCTTACTTCCTGTTTCGCCGCGTTAATCTCCTGCGGGGTTGCTTGCTGCACCGTATACCAACCTTTCTGCGCCATCAGGTCATATATGTTCTTCTGATGCTGAAATGCCCTGCTCAAAAGACCGGCTGCGTCATTTCTCAATGACTGGTTCGAACTCTCAAGCACGAGATTTGTCAAAGAAGTTGCAAAAAGCTTATGCTCATTAAGCAGTGTCTGAGCGATTTCCTTATCACTTAATCTCATCATTTTTTACCTCCTTATTGTACGTTACTGGCGTTTACATGCCTGATAAGCGTTTGCAAATCCTGCTGATGCTCCCTCGCCATACTCTGGCAAAGGCCTTTAATCTGGGGATCAGAGGCCATTTCAGCGCAAGATTGCATTAATTTAATCGAGTTTTCGGTCATTTTGATATTATCCTGGATATACAGCAGTTCCCTTGTTGTCAAAGACATATTATCCCTCCTTTTAGTTTGTATTCCAGATTAGTTTGCGCATATTCACACATAATATTCAGGGCAAAAAATATAAACGTTTCCTGTCGTCCTAAACTGAATAACCTTTATATGCTTTGTAAAGAATATGAGTGATTGCTGAAAGTACATCTATAAATACCCAATAAAGGGGAGATTGCCTGATGCTGGTAGTATTCGCCAGGGCGCTTATACTTTACCTGATAGTCGTAATCGTAATGAGAATCATGGGAAAACGGCAAATAGGACAGCTGCAGCCATTTGAGCTTGCAGCCGCCATCATGATATCCGAACTGGCCGCCGTACCGATGCAGGACACCGGCATTCCGCTTCTTAACGGAATAATACCTATAATAACATTGCTGGCAGGCACAGCTTCTTATGTCGTTTCTTTCATTGAAAAGCATACGGGCAAGGGCTTTGATTTGCGGCAAACCGACAATATTGATCGAAAAAGGGAAAATAAGAGAAAAGGAATTGCAGAAAGAATTATATACGCTCAACGACCTCCTCGAACAACTCAGAATAAATAATTACCCGAACTTAGCCGATGTAGAATATGCCGTGCTTGAGACAAACGGTCAGTTGAGCGTCATGCCAAAATCTCAAAAAAGGCCGCTTACACCCGAAGATATGAATATAAAGACCGATTATGAAAACATACCGATAGACGCAATAATCGACGGCCGTGTATTGTCGGATAACCTGAAAAAAGCCGGGAAGGACATTTTCATGGCTTGAAACGGAACTGCGCAAGAAGCATTACGACAACCCCGGCCAGGTTCTGTATGCCTGCATCGACCCTTCCGGCAGGCTGCATATCCAGGGATATGAGAAAGGAGCGGCAAACACACACAAATGAAGCAGGGCGTTACAATTAAAATAACAGCCGTAATCATATTGCTGATGCTTTTAATCATATCCTCGGGAATAACCGCGCAACGGGTGCTCTACAATGATTCACAAAAGATGACGCAACCTATCAAAGAGCTTGAAGAAAACATCGTATCCGAAGACTGGAAAAATGCCGGCAATTCATTGGACCGGGTAAATCATGGAATGGTCGAAAAAGTAAAAGGTAAGTGGTCGGCATTAGTGGATCACCAGGAAATAGACAATATCGACATTACGCTCTCACGCCTTCAAAGATTTGTTGAAACATGCGACAAGGCTTCATCGTTATCCGAAGCCTCAGCCCTCGCAAAATATGTCAGCCATATTCCGGAAAAGGAATTGCCGAACATGAGGAATATATTCTAACAATATCCCTTCTTCTGGCGCACGGCTTCAAACATCATAATTCCGGCAGCGACGGATACATTCAGCGACTCGGCCCTGCCCGCCATCGGTATTCTTACCAGCAAATCGGCATTTCGCACCGCCGCTTCGCTTACTCCCCCGGCTTCGCTTCCGATAACCAACGCTACATTGCCTGTCAAGATCCACGTCAAAAATATCGGTTGCACCTTCCAGGTGCGACGCGCATATCAAGAAGCCCGATTCCTTTACTTTTTTCAGAGCCTCTTCCACGCTGCCGCAGTGGTAGACCGGAATATGGAAAATCGATCCCATGGTTGAGCGAAGCACCTTTGGGTTGAAAACATCGACACAGCCGTCGGTGACTATAACGCCTGCGCAGCCCGCGGCGTCGGCCGTCCTGATAATCGTACCCATATTGCCGGGGTCCCTGACATTGTCCATTACAACCAGCATGCCTTTTCCAGGAACAGCTTCTTTAAGCGCCTGTCTTTGCAGGCGAAGCACGGCCAATATGCCTTGCGGGGTCCGTGTATCCGATATTGAACCGAATAAGCTTTCGGGAACTCCATAGCATCTTATCGAAGATTTTTCAATTATGTCCGCCAGTTCTTCCTTCCCTTGCCCCGCCAGGAACATATCGGACATGATGATATAAAGAATATCAGTGTTTTCTTTCAATGCCTCGGCCACAAACTTGGAACCTTCTATGAAATAAATCCCTTTCTTTTCCCTGGCACTCCTGTTCCTAAGAGACCTGACCTCTTTTATGACCGGATTACTGCTTCCTGTCAGCCTGATCATTCATTACTCCTTAAAAGCCGTTTCATGAACCGGAATTACTTTATTACAAAAACAAAGCGGCGGTATTAACCGCCGTTTCTCACGCTTTCAACCAGCTGAGCAAAGGCCTCCGCGTCATTTACGGCCATATCGGCGAGCATTTTCCTGTTAAGGCCGATACCGGCTTTCTTGAGGCCGTTCATAAATTTGCTGTAGCTCATCCCGTTCATCCTTGCGGCAGCGTTAATCCTGGTTATCCATAGCCGCCTGAAATCCCTCTTCCGTGCTCTCCTATCCCTGTACGCATATGAAAGGGACTTCATAACTGCCTGGTTTGCTATTCTAAAAAGCTTGCTCTTGCCTCCGAAATAACCCTTGGCAAGCTTGAGTACTTTCTTGTGTCTCGCACGCGTCCTCATTGCGCCTTTGACTCTTGCCATAAAAATCTTCTCCTTTCTTGCCTTATACGTCTCGTTTATGCTTCTTTCCTGAACGTCTTGCCAACACTTTCACTTATGCGTCTGTGCCCTCTTACTTATATGGAATAAGTCTTCTTGATAGTCGCCTCGTCTGCGGAAGAAGCATAAGCTCCACGCCTGTGGTGTTTCTTTGCTTTTCTCGCCTTCGATATAAGCCTGTGGCTTCTGAAAGCGTGACTCATTTTAACCTTCCCCGTAGCGGTTATTTTAAACCTTTTCTTGGATGCGCTGTGTGTTTTCAATTTTGCCATATAAACTCCTCCTTAACTTGTCTGTCTGCGGCAATCCCCAAGTATTGCCCGTAGCCGATGCAAATGCCTTACTGCTTGGGATTGAGTATCATGATCATGTTCCTGCCTTCCAGTTTAGGCTTTCTTTCCACTGTTCCCACTTCCGCGACAGCTTCTGCGAATTTATTGAGCATCTGTTCGCCCAGAGATGTATAATTCATTTCCCTGCCCCTGAACCGCACACCAACTTTTACCTTGTCCCCTTCTTTCAAGAATCTGTATGCGTTTTTTGCCTTGAAGCTGAAGTCGTGTTCTTCAATCGTTGGTTTGATCCAAACTTCCTTGACATTGATTATCCTCTGGTTCTTTTTCGCTTCCTTTTCCCTTTTTGCAATCTCAAACATATACTTCCCGTAATCCATGATTTTGCAAACGGGCGGGACAGCATGCGGAGCAATCTTAACAAGGTCAAGATTCTTATTAGCCGCTATCTTCTGAGCATCCTTGACAGGCATAATGCCCAGCATGGATCCGTCAGAATCAATCAAACGCACTTCCTTGTCCCTGATCTCCTCATTAATCATATATTCATGTTTGCTCCTGATAATTAAACACCTCCGAGTATTATTTCACAATTTTATCCGCAAAAACCAAAACAAAAAGTGGATCGCAGAAGACCGTCAATCCACCTAATAGCAGGTTTGCAGCAACTCCCTTAACTATTAACCTTGCAAGACAAGTCCGCAAGGTGAGAAGCGGTTGACTTCTTCTTTGTTTTTCCGGAATAATCATAACAGAAACAATAACGTCTGTCAAGGAAAAAAAGCATAACACCCTGCGGACATTCCTCCGCCGAATCTCCAATTTGCGCCATGCCAACTCTGCCGCTTCAAGCCAGGCTCCTTCTCTTTCCAACGACCAGCGCGACGGCGAGGAACGCCAGCGCAAAACCAAATTGCATCAGCATGTCTGAAAAAACAGGCTGAAGGCTTGAAAAATCAAATTGCGTCAGCTCCGCAATACGGTTGTTTGCCCTGACAAACCAGTACGTCGGAGTAAAGCTTGCAATCCTGAGAACAAAATCCGCTATAAACTGCTGCGGGACAAAAACTCCGCTGATAAATGAAAACCCCAGCGTAACTACGTTGCTGGCCGCAGAAATCACGCTCCTGCTTTTCACTAGGTTGCCGATCAAAAAGCTCAGGCTGGCGCCGCAAATAGCAAAAACAAATGAATTCATGATAAAGCAAACCGTGTTCATGCCAAGAGCGTTTTCAAGGTTAAACATTATGCAGAATACCACCATTATCAGCCATGATGCAAACGTCAGCAGCAAAATCGCTCCCATGAACTGCATATTGACGCTGAATGCATTTATAGGCGAGCAGGCATTCCTCTTTTTTAAATTGCTGTCATGGAACACGAGCATCAGCACGCTCACCCCTAAAATAAGAATGTATAACAGCGAATATGCCATGTAGTTGTAAAAATAATTCGAGTAAGCGGTATCCTTCACATTGCCGGCAGTTGACATAAGCTCTACTGACGTGTCGGTTGACAAATCCGACTCAAGCTGTTTCACAAGAGATTCCTGAGAAATATCCTTTACATGCTCGATATAAAGCCTGGCGGTATTAAGATATTTATTAATTGCAATATCGATATAAATGTTGCTCGCCGAGCCCGGCACAACAGTCTTTTCAAGCTGCATATCCCCGCCGTTCATAAAGTCTTCGGTGAAACCTTCGGGTATTCGCAGGATATACGATACCTCCCTGAAAAAAAGCGCATCCTGCAGCGCTTCCTTCTCCTCCGGAAGCCCGACAAAATTGGCGACTTTTCCAAGCTCATTTTTTAGTCCTTCTATAAAAATGCTGTTTTCTTCGCTTATAAATGCAATATCGCTTTTCGTCCCGCTAAAGAGGCTTTCCTTTTTCCGTTCGTTTGACATATTTAAAGACATTATAAGTGACACGCCCAGGAAAATGCCGATATACATAATCATTAGCGGCAAGTTCTTCCTGAGAATCTTCAAGCAAAGGTTAAAGACTTGCATACCTGCGCCTCCTTATTATTAAATAAATCACCGTGCAACATGTAAAAATGAAAATCAGCAGGGCGCCCAGGTTGAGAAAATATCTTGAAAAACCGTCATAATAGTAAAGGCGGTAAAAAGCGTCGGTAACCAGGTTGATCGGATTCACCCAGGACAGGACCGGTACGTTTTTTGCCACGATGTATTTCATGCCCTGGTACATCATGCCTGCCAGGAAAGATCCAATCATGCTCACGCTTATTATTATGCCGACCTTCGTATTTTCGGATTTCTTTGCTATTGCGCTGACAAGCGCGCCGAATGCAATGCCCGCGGCAGATCCTACGACCGTAGTCAGGATTACATAACCGGTCTTTGAACCAAAATCGACCTTGATAACAAAACGCAAAAATACCAGCAGCGCAAACATTTCTGCGACATGCACCAGGAATGCGGCGCACACGCTGCTTATAAACGCTTTAAGCTTGTGGACCGGGGCTGTGTTCACTCTTGCGGCAAGCGGTGAAATATCGGCCTGGATATCCGTAATTTCACGCATCCCGAAAAATCCGCCGTACAAACATGACATGGCAATCAGTGAATAAAAATAATTCAGCACGTTATCAGGCTCGACGCTTGTGCCGGACACTTCCCTGACATATTGCCGGCTGTCGGCAATGCTTGCAAACAGCTCCTGCCCTGCCGCCGGGTTTTCGGCCAGTATTGATTTGGCAGCGGAAACCGTCTGGATATAATTATCTATAAAGCTCTTTATTATACTCTGGCTGATGCCCGATTTTCTTACGATAAGCTTCGGCGGGTTCCCGGCAGCGATATAACCCGCAATTGAATTATCCTTAAGCATACGTTCGGCATCCTGCTCCGAAGCTACGGTCAGGTTGAACAACCTGTCTTCGCCCCTGGAAGCCTCTTCCATAGCCGTTTTGAATGAAATGTCATCCCGGTATTGTTCATTATCCACAACCGCTATGTCTATCGCTTTAAAAACCTCTGCCTTGTTCAGGTTGGAAAAGGCCAGGTTATAAAGTACCGCCAGGATAATCGGGAACATCAGGGTCCAGAATACGGTTTCCCTGTCCCGTAAAAGGCATTTGAGCCTGTATATGAAGATATGGACAAACATCATTGCTCCTCCTCAATCCCTCAGTTCTTTTCCCGTTATCTCCAGGAAAACATCGTTTAAAGTGGGCAATTCAGAGTATATTTTGCCAAACTGGATTCCCTCTTTCCTGATGAAATCCAGTACGGTTTCCAGGTTGTTTTTACCCTTGCCGGATTTGATTACAAGCTTGTGGTCCTTGTATTCAACAGAAACAACATGCGGCAGTTCCTTCAATGCCGAAACCTGTTCCCCGGTCACGCCGTATGATTCCACCGTAATCTTTTCGCCCATAGAAATCATTGATTTAAGTTCATCCTTCGTGCCGGTAGCCAGTTCCCTGCCTTTATCCAGTATCATTATCCTGCTGCAGATCATCTCTACTTCTTCCATGTAATGGGACGTGTATATCACTGTCGCCCCTTGCCTGTTCAGCTCCAGGATGCCTTCGAGTATCTTGTTCCTGCTCTGAGGGTCGACCGCCACGGTCGGTTCGTCCATGATGATCAGCCTTGGCTTGTGCGCTATACCGCAGGCGATGTTCAACCTCCTCAGAAGACCCCCGCTTAACTTCTTGGGATAAAACTTCACAAACTCGCGCAGTCCCACAAATTCAATCGCTTCATCAACAAGCTTCTTTCTGAGGGCCTTATCTTCAACATATAATCCGCAGAAATAGTCAATATTTTCATACACCGTAAGTTCCTCGTAAACAGCCACATTCTGCATAACAATACCGATATCACGCTTTATATCGTACGCTTCCGGCGTCATAGGCCGGCCGAAAATTTCTATCTCCCCCTTGTCGTACTCAAGCAGCGATAAAATGCAGTTAATAGCCGTTGTTTTCCCGGATCCGTTCGGCCCGAGCAAGCCGAAAACCTCTCCCTCGCTTACCGAGAGCGACAGATGGTCAAGCGCGACCAGATCGCCATAGCGCTTGACAAGATCCTTAACCTTTACAACCATTTTTCATCCCCCTGGCATACGTTCTTCATGCTAATGATACTTCGGATATCTTTTTATTGTAAGTGCCGCAAATCACATTCCCGCGTGACAAATGTCACAAACAACACAGCGCAAGTCTAAGCAGCGGGATATACTCGCAGAGGATTACAACCCTTGGAATATGAAAACTTACAATTGTAATTGATAAAAGCAGATGGTAATATTTGATTAGGATATTTAATACCTGGTATGGGATATGGTTGTTTATGCCTGTTTTTTTGAGCCTGGCGGATAAGCTTGTCATCTTTATATGCTGCGTGATCATATACCTTGTCCACGCCGGTATGGACGCCGGTGTGGCAATAATGCTCGTCAGCGTCATTTTCAGCGGGTTCCTGAGCTACTTTGACGACAACAGGATAAAGACCGCTCTGACCGCGGGATTTATCATTTTATCCTGTTTTTTGCCCCCGCTGGTAGTATTTCTGCCCTTGATCGCATACGACATGTTTTTCTGCAAGTACCAGTACATCAACCTCCTGGGTATAATACCGGTTTTATATTTCGCCCGGTCCGCTTCCGTTCAAACGCTATCCGTAATAATAATCCTCCTTGTATTGAGCATATTAGTCAAATACCACATGGAATCACAGTCCAGGCTATATGCCAGGTGCAACGAACTGGGCGACGCGGCAAGGGAAATGTCGATCCAGCTGAAGAAGCAGCGCAGCGAATTACTGGAAAACCAGGATATTGAGCTAAACCTGGCAACTTTAAACGAAAGGAACCGGATAGCCCGGGAAATTCACGACAATGTCGGGCACCTTTTATCAAGCGCCATATTGCAGGCAGGCGCGCTTCTTACCATCAACCGGGATGAAAAAACCAGGGACAACCTCGAAACCCTCAACGACACGTTGTCCCAGGCAATGGACAGCATCAGGGCCAGTGTTCACAAGCTGTATGACGAATCGATCGACCTTGACGCCCAGGTAAAGGAACTGGTGAAGAAATTCACCTTCTGCGGGATAAGCTATGAATATAACATCAACAGCAACCCGGGCAGAAAACTCAAGTACGCGTTCATTTCAATTGTAAAGGAAGCCCTGTCCAATATAATCAAGCATTCAAACGCAACCCACGCGTCGATAATATTTAATGAGCACCCTGCGCTATACCAGTTGATTATCAGGGATAACGGCACAGTAAAAAGTTCCCGCAGCGACGGCGGCCTCGGGCTGAAGAATATAACCGAAAGGGTGCGGTCTTTTAACGGCAATATAAATATACTGACGGAAAACGGTTTCGAAATTTTCATTTCCGTTCCAAAGGAGGAATCCGGGCTTGAGAATATTGATCGTGGATGACGACAGGCTGGTTTCCAGTCATTAAAAACAATACTGGAAGCAGACAAGGAAATAGAGGTGGTCGGAACCGGGAACAGCGGCCAGGAAGCCGTGGAGCTGTATCATGAACTAAAGCCCGACGTTTTGCTGATGGATATCAGGATGGACAACATGACGGGCCTGGAAGCCGCCGAAATAATACTAAAAGAAGATGGTAACGCCAGGATTTTATTTTTAACCACCTTCTCCGACGACGAATACATAGCGAAAGCGTTTCAGATCGGGGCAAAAGGATATATTTTGAAACAGGATTTCGAAAGCATCATACCGTCTGTCAAGGCTGTATTTATGGGACAAAGGGTATTCGGCGACGAAATAATTTCAAAATTCGCGCACATTAAAGAGGCAATGCCGGCAACACGGCAAAACCGGCGAAAAAGCTGAACCGGGATCAGTTCCTTCAATTTGAGCGAAAAGGAAATCGAAATAATCAAGCTGGTGGCAAACGGGCTGTCCAACAAGGAAATATCCGAGACCCTATACTTAAGCGAAGGCACGGTGCGCAATTACATAAGCGTTATCCTTGAAAAGCTGGACTTGAGAGACAGGACACAGCTTGCCATTTTTTACTACAAGCACACATAGGCGGTCGGCGACTGGGCTTCCTGCTCCGGCCGCGACCTTTCCGGGTTCATGCTCCGCAAATATTCATGACAGTTCGAGCATGCCCGTGTAAAGCTGGTAGTATTTGCCCCTTTGCGCTATCAGTTCGTCATGGGTGCCGCGTTCGATTATTTCCCCGTTTTCAAGCACGATTATAACGTTCGCGTTCCGCACGGTGGAAAGCCTGTGGGCGATAACAAAAACAGTCCTGCCCTCCATCAGCTTATCCATTCCCTTTTGAATCAGCGCCTCCGTACGTGTGTCAATGGAGCTTGTCGCCTCATCAAGGATCAGCACGGGAGGATTGGCCACCGCAGCCCTGGCGATTGCGATAAGCTGCCGCTGTCCCTGGCTCAGGTTGGCCCCGTCTGACGTCAATACCGTCTGGTAGCCTTGCGGCAGGTGGCTGATAAAGAAGTGGGCGTTGGCCAGCCTGGCGGCGGCAATCACCTCTTCATCGGTCGCGTCCAGTTTTCCGTAACGGATATTTTCCATTACCGTCCCCGTAAACAGGTGCGTATCCTGCAGCACCATGGCCAGGGAGCGCCTCAAATCATCTTTTTTTATCTTGTTTATGTTAATCCCGTCAAAGCGGATTTTACCGTCCGGCACATCATAAAAACGGTTTATCAGGTTCGTAATCGTGGTCTTTCCGGCTCCCGTCGAACCAACCAGCGCTACCTTTTGGCCAGGCTTGGCATATAGGCTGATTCCTTTCAAAACCTACTTTATCCTTTTCATAGCCAAAGGTAACATCCTCGAACCGGACATCGCCCCTCAGCTCGGTGTAAGTAACGCTGCCGTCCCGGCGGGGTTGCTTCCACGCCCAGATCCCGGTATGATGATCGGCCTCGGTGAATATTCCCGACTCGTCTTTTTTGGCGTTTACCAGTGTTACATACCCGTCATCCACTTCGACCTCCTCATCCAGGAGGCTGAATATGCGTTCCGCGCCCGCAAGGGCTGAAAGGATCTGGTTAAACAATTGGGACAGCTGGGTAATCGGATGCGTGAAAGTGCGGGTATACTGCAGGATTGAACCAATTGTCCCGATATCGGTGTATCCGTTGATTGCAAGCATGGCGCCGACGGTTGCTATAAGCGCGTAATGGGCGTAAGAAAGGTTTCCCATAATGGGCATAAGTATATTGGCAAACGTATGGGCGCTTGCCGACGCGCTGTACAAGTCTTCATTAAGCCTGTCAAACTCCCGCTTCACATGACCTTCGCGGCAAAATACCTTTACAACCTTCTGCCCTTCTATCATTTCCTCGATAAAACCGTTTATCCTGCCAAGTTCTTTCTGCTGCCTGATAAAATACCTGGCGCTGTTGCTTCCTATTTTCTTTATCGTAAACAACATAACGGCAAGCATGGCAATCACAACAAGCGTCAGGGCGGGGCTCAAAACAAGCATCATTACAAATACGCCAGTTACGGTAATTGCCGATGAAAAGAACTGAGGTATACCGCGACTGAGCATTTCGCGCAATGTATCCGTATCATTGGTAAATCGGCTCATCAGCTCGCCGTGGGTATGGGTGTCAAAATACTTTAAGGGCAGATTCTGCATATGCGTGAACATATCCGTCCTGATCCTTGTCAATACACCTATTGAAACGTTTATCATAAGCCGGTTATAAATGTAAGCGCAAATAATGCCGAAAACATATATCGCCGCAATCAGGCAAATCATCGATATAAACCCGGACAAATCAGGGTTTTCCCGGCCTATAGCCGGTACAATATAGTCGTTTATAACCGGTTTTATCATGTATGTCCCGGCCACACTCGACAACGAACTGCCGACAATGCCTATCGCTATAAAGACAAGCTGGAATTTATAGGCGAACATGTGTTTAAGAATCCTCGAAAGCGTTCTCTTAACATTTTTAGGCCTTTCAAAAGACCTTGACCGCGGGCCGGGGCCTGGCGGCACAGTCTTGGTGTCCTTGTTGGTCCCTGTCATCTATGCCACCCCCTTCTGCTGCGATTCGTAAACCTCGTGGTATATATCGCTGCTTGCCAGGAGTTCCTCGTGCGTGCCCACGGCAGCAATGCGTCCTTCGTCAAGCACGATTATTTTGTCCGCATCGCGGACGGAAGCAATCCGCTGCGCAATAATGATGGTAGTCATGCCATCAAGATTTTCTTTCAGCGCCTCCCTTATTTTACTGTCGGTAGCCGTATCAACGGCACTGGTGCTATCGTCAAGTATGATGATTTTCGGTCTTTTTAAAAGCGCTCTCGCTATACAGAGCCTTTGCTTCTGTCCGCCGGACAAGTTCACTCCGCCCTGTCCCAAAACCGTTTCGTATCCATCCCTGAAAGACATGATAAATCCGTGTGCCTGGGCAATCTTACAGGCTGCTTCAATTTCTTCATCCGAAGCATTTTCATTGCCCATCTTCAAGTTTTCCCTGATCGTCCCCGAAAACAGGACATTATTTTGAAGCACCATTGACACCGCGTTACGCAGTACATCAAGCCTGTAATCCCTCACATCGCGACCACCGACAAGCACCCTGCCGTCAAACACGTCATACAGCCGTGGAATCAGCTGCACAAGCGTCGTTTTTGCAGAACCGGTGCCACCGATAATTCCTACCGTTTCCCCCGGATTTATCTTCAGGTTTATGTCTTTTAACGTAAGGTTGTCGCTCCTGTTTGCATAACTGAACGAAACGTTTTCGAAAATGACGGAGCCGTCTTCCGCCTGTAAATCTTCATCTGCATCAAAGTCCGAAATGCCCGGCTCCTCGTCAAATACTTCGATAATACGGCTGACTGACGCCCTCGACATCACTATGCCCACGAATGCAAATGAAATCATCATCAGCGACGTGAGAATCTGGGTTATATACGTTAAAAAGCTGAAAAACTCGCCGGCCATCATTTCTCCGGCTATTATAAAATGCCCCCCAAACCATATAATTGCTATCATACAGGCATTCATGGTAAACATCATCAGCGGCATGTTCAATACTAAAACCCGTTCCGCTTTCTTTTGGGCATCTTGCAATGCTGTCGCCGCTTCTATAAATTTTTCGTTTTCATAATCTTTTCGGACAAAAGCTTTTACAACCCTGATAGCAATAAGATTCTCCTGGACGGACGCGTTCATTGAGTCATACTTTTCAAGCATTTTCCTGAAAAGCGGAAAGGCCTTTATCGCGATGAATCCCAGTCCAAGCCCCAATACAGGAATAGCCACCAAAAAAATGAGGGACAGCCTTCTGTTAATGGACAGTGCCATGCTGGCAGCGCTGGCCAGCATGATAGGAGAACGCACAAGCATCCGTATAACCATCATGAAAGCAATCTGGGTATGCGTTACATCCGTTGTTAGCCGGGTGATAAGCGACGCCGTGCTAAACCTGTCTATGTTCGCGAATGAAAAATCCTGTATCTTGTAAAACAGCTTTTGCCGGATGCCTTTTGCGAAACCTGCGCCGGCTTTAGCCGCGAACTTGCCTGATAATGCGCCAAACAGGAGCGAAACCAATGCCATAAGCACCATGATTCCGCCGGTTCTTGTCACGTAGCCCACATCCGCGTTCTTGATGCCGACATCAATGATTTTTGACATCAAAAAAGGTATATATATTTCAAGCAAAACTTCACCGATTACCATTATCGGTGTCAATACGGCATACCATTTGTATTTCCCCAGGCATGGGAGAAGTTTTTTAACCATACGTTTCTACCTCTTCCTGTGGACGTTTCCTTCGGACGATTCCTGCTGACTATTTCCTGCGGCCTAATCACGCGGCGATTTCCGAGGATGCATCACATTATACCCATATCACCATATCCCGATATCCTAATATCCCATTATCCCAATAAAAGAAAGTATATTAAATTGTTTTTTAATTGTCAATTAACAGCGCAGACCGGTTATATGCCATTTGCGCAGGTTTTATATGAATGATTTAAGTATAGAAAATGGCCCGGCAATTAATTGCAGGGCCGCTGAGCATGCCGACTACCTGACAATTCCGCGATTATGCTTCTTTATCAAGAAGCGCTTTAAGGTTGCGTGGAAGAAGGTCAAAGTAGCCAACCAAATTCAACCGTTTTATTTTTTGGGCAAGAGACGGGGTGACCTCGTCAAATTTTCTTCCTTCCAGGAGTAACATGGTTTCTTCATAAGAAAACTCGTCAAACTCTTTAACGTTGTTTAAAAATTCTTTGTTTTTCGGACAGCAAACCTGGCAGCGCAGGCACCCGACAATGCAATTATGCGATTTCGGATCCATCCATTGGGGAAAATCACATAATCCTGTAAATTCATTGTGGTACGCCAGGCAACGTTCGACCCTGTAAAGATATCTTTCACTTGTAATGGCTGAAGTGGGACATTTATCAAGACAAGTGCCACAGTTCCCGCAGGAGTCCATTTGACGGATTTCATGCCAGTTATCTTCCGTACAGGTTATGTCGGAATAATATGTCGAAAGATTTGCGAAGCTTCCCATGCCGTCAATATAACTTATGTTATTCCTGCCATAAACGCTTAAGCCGCTTCTTACCCCCAGGAGTTTCTTCGGCAGACTGTGCACGCTAACTACATTAAAATTGTGAGGTTTTAACACATCTTTTAATAAATTCTCAATTTCAACGGATTTCTCAAATCCGTCCATGTAAGTTGGCGGCAACAAAACCGGTACTTTTTTCTTTTTCCAGTTGAAGTTGATTCTTACCATCGGACTTGGAGATGCCGCTATTATTATTGAATTGATTTTGAAAGGAACGTCAGGAAGGCTGAAGTTGTAAAAGTCAGTTATAATAGTATCAATGATATTGTTAAAATAGCTGCTGTTCTTAAGGTTTTCCACATCTCTCCGCAAATCCTCAAGCCGTTCTATTGGTACCATTTGAAAGGCATACCCCTTATCTGCCATCTTTTGCCTGACCAGCCCGGTTATTTCAGGGTTGGCAAAATGCCTGTCATTGCAATTAAAACAATTATCATTCATATGCTTTACCCCTTTAAGAATTAATCTTTCTTCCCGTTATAATCGCCTTGAATATAAGATCATTTTTCAACATAATCCACCACATCCTTCCTGTTTTTTATTACTATCATTGTAACATTTTGTCACGAAAAAGACAATAGGAAAAATAATTACGGCAACTTGCATATTGGAATTTTCAAGCATCTTATATATAATGGATAGATAAGAATGCGAAGGATAACCTGGCGCAAATGCGGCATGGTTTGATATGAGCATACAATAGCTATACGACAGGAGTGATTCTATTGGTATCAGAAAAAATTCTTGACAATCTGGAAAGATCTTCATGGATCAGGGCAATGTTCGAAGAAGGCGAAATATTGCGTAAAAAATATGGTACCGACAAGGTCTATGATTTTTCCCTTGGAAACCCTGATACGGAACCCCCGGAGAAAGTCAAGGAAGCGCTTAAAAGTGCGGTTCTTTCAGATAAGCCCAAAATGCATGGCTATATGAGCAACGCCGGCTATATGGACGTCAGGGCGGCTGTTGCCGCTTATCTTCGAAAAACAACCGGTACACCGGTGGAAGCCAGGCATGTTGTTATGTCATGCGGCGCCGGCGGCGCTATGAATGTCGTACTAAAAACACTTTTGAACCAGGGCGAGGAAGTCATCGTAATAGCGCCTTATTTCGCAGAATACCTGTTTTATATAGACAACCACGGAGGCAAAGCGGTAATAGTCGATGCGGACCGTTCGAGCTTCCAGCCCGACCCTGAGGCAATTTACAACGCTATTACACCCGCCACCAAGGCGATCGTCATAAATTCGCCCAACAATCCCACCGGCGTTATATACAGCCGCGAAACACTGGAAAAAATAGCCGATATGATAAGTATGCGCGAGAATGAATTCGGTACCAAAATCTGCATAATATCGGACGAGCCTTATGACAGAATCGTTTACGACGGAGCAACGGTTCCCCCGGTCTTCAGCGTATTCAAAAATTCCATAATTGTTAACTCCTTCAGCAAATCGTTATCGCTTCCGGGTGAAAGGATTGGTTACATCGCCGTCAATCCCTTGATTGAAAACGTCGATGCGCTGATGGACGGCCTGGTATTCTCCACCAGGACATTGGGGTTTGTCAACGCTCCCGCGTTATTCCAGCGTATATTGCCCGAATCATTGGATGCCCGGGTCGATGCCGAATCGTATAAAAAACGGCGTGATATGCTCTACGATATTATAACCGGGGCCGGTTTCGAGTGCATCAAGCCCAGGGGTGCATTCTACCTGTTTCCGAAGTCCCCCGTGGAAGATGACGTTTCGTTCTGCAAGGCCGCTATAAAGTACAACCTGATCATAGTCCCCGGAACCGGTTTTGGCTGCAAGGGACATTTCAGGCTTGCGTACTGCGTTGACGAAAAAACCATAGTAAATTCACGCAATGCATTCGAAGCGCTTGCCAAGGAATATATGTGAGTTTGTGAGTTTGTAAGTGTATAAGCGTGTGAGTGTGTGAATTTAAGTGTGTGTATGAGTGTGCGAGTGAATCCCTGAGTGAGTGCGAGTATGTTTGCGGGCATGTAAGTTGAGTGCTTAAATATATAAGTATATGTGAGTATATGTGAGTATATGTGAGTATATATGAGTGAACGGGTATACGTGTAAAAATGCGAGGGAAGCTTAATCGCGGGATTTGATCACCAAAAGGTATCCTTCCCTGACGTCTATCCGGGCTTTCGGCTCCGTGATTATATTGCTGACGCCCCAGGACGAACCTGTCTTCAGTGTGGCGTTTACGAGAGGATAGTAGAATCCCTTGATTGTTACACCCACGGCATCGCCGGCAAACGGCAGCAGCGTAACAAAAGGCCACTCGTCACGCTCCAGTTCCAGGCATCCCTTTATTAGCCGTACTTCGTTCCTTTCATTGGCCAGCAGGCCTTCGACATTTTGATCCGTGAGCTTTTTCAGAAGGAATATATTCGAGATGGAGTGATCCAGCCGTGAACCTGTTGCCCCGAGCAGGATAATTTTTTTGCATCCCCTGGACATTGCTATTTCGACAGCCAGCTCACTGTCGGTCATATCCTTCTCGGCCGGGAACCTGGCTATCTCAGCCCCGGCTTTTACCATACCGTTGTAATCCCTGCTAAGGACTGAATCGAAATCTCCGGCCAGGATATCGGGCGTTACCCCCAGCCCTTCACAATGGCGTGCGCCGCTGTCGGCGGAAATGACCAGGCCGGCTTCCGCAAGGTACCTGGATATATATTCATAATCGGTTATTTCACCACCGCATATTATAACACATGTCATACACAACCCCCGCTGGCTTTTTGCCTAAGCTGGCTGATAATTTCCTTTGCGTCCGGCGCTTTGAATATGGTTGTCCCCGCAACAATAACGTTTGCGCCTGCTTCGGTGACCCTGTATATGTTATCCAGTCCGATGCCGCCGTCCACCTCTATATCAAATGCGGCGCTACGCCGACGCGCTATGTTCCTGAGTTCGCGTATTTTTTCAGTCATGCCTTCTATATACCGCTGGCCGCCGAAGCCCGGGTTTACGGTCATTAACAGGACCATATCAACATCATCCAGCAGCATATCAAGTGCGTTAAGCGGAGTGGCAGGATTCAAAACCACGGATGCCTTTACATTACGCTTTTTTATACTCTGAATCGTCCTGTGAAGATGGGGATTATTTTCAACATGCACGGAAATAATATCTGCACCGGCATCAATAAAGTCGTCAATATAAAGATCGGCATTATCAATCATAAGGTGCACATCAAACGGCAGCCTTGTAACTTTTCTCAGGCTCCTGACCACCGGGGGACCGATTGTTATATTCGGAACAAAATGGCCGTCCATTACATCGATATGTATTATGTCCGCCCCGGCCTTCTCAACCCTCAATATTTCTTCACCCAGTTTTGAAAAATCTGCTGAGAGTATTGACGGAGCTATTTTAATCATGTCTTCTTCCTCATCCCTTTCCTGTATTTTATATCGTCCTTCTGCTTCAGCATAGCGTATAACTCTGTATACCTGGAATATCTTTCGCTGTTTACCTGCCTGGTGTCAACCGCTGTTTTCACTGCGCAGTCAGGTTCGCTGATATGGCTGCATCCGGCAAAACGGCATTTATCGATATATTCCCTGAATTCCGGGTAATGATATTGAAGCTCATCGTAAGTAACGCCGGAGAGCTCAAGCAAGCTAAAACCCGGGGTGTCGGCGACAAAACCGCCGCCCTCGAGGCTTATTAACTCCGCATGCCTGGTGGTATGCCTTCCTCTTCCAATTTTACGGCTTATCGTGCCCGTTTCCATTACCATGGTATTCATTATCCTGTTTAGCAAAGTTGACTTACCGACGCCGGACTGCCCTGCAAAAACCGAGATGTGCCCGGTTAAAACCGATTTCAGTTCGTCGAAGCCGGTATTGTTTACCGAGCTGGTGCCAATCACCCTGTAACCTGCCCTGATATATGGCTCAGCTATTATCTCCATTGTACTTCCTTCGTCCAGGTCGGTCTTGTTAATACAAACAACAGCGTCTATTGCTTTCATTTTTGCAGTAATTAGCATTTTATCCAATAACAACATGTCAGGCTGCGGTGATTTAATTGCAATAACCGCGATTAATTGATCTGCATTGGCTATGGCCGGCCTTTCGAGAACAGAGCTTCTTGCCTTTATCGTTTCAATGTTTCCTTCTTTCCTTGAACTGTCGGTAACTGAAAATATAACTCTGTCGCCGACCAGCGGAGTCAATTCATCTTTTCGGAATATTCCCCTTGCCTTGCATTCATATATGCCGTCATCAGACAAAACGTAGTAAAATCCACCTATCCCTTTTATTATTATGCCTGACGGCAATACTTAGGACCTCCCTTTGATTTATTCGATATCGGTTTCCTGGGCCAGCAACCCGTCCAGCTTGACAATGAGATGGGTCGTACCACGCTCTGCCAGTGTAATCTCGATACTGAACGGAAAATTCTTCTTTGCTACCAGGCTGTTAAATTCTACCTTGGTTACATTCGTGTCGGAAGGCGTCGTTTCAACGTACACCATTACCTCGTCGCCATAATCTACAAAAGGATTTAAAGAAACAGTAATGCGCTTGGTTCTCTTTTTAGAAGGTTCACGGCCTTCTTGTCCGTTCCCCGGTACCTGGCCGTTATCACCGTCCCGGGAATCTTCCGGTTGACCGGGTCCGGGGTCGCTTTCTATCTCAAACTCCATTTCCACCGCGGTTTCCTCTTCCACCTCTTCACCGGCATAAGGATATTGCCTTATTATCTTTGCCACGTCGCTTACTATATCTTCCGGAATGATATTCCCTATTCTAAGATTGCTTTCGAGTATGAGCTTTTCGGCTTCCTTCCTTGTCAGGCCAATCAGGTTTGGGACTACAACCTTCTCCAGTTTCGGCCCTAAGCTGACATATACGGTTACCGTTTCACCGGGCCTCACTTTTTCAAACGCATCCGGTTCTGTTTTGATGATAAGGCCGGTACCCACGGTTTCGCTGTGTTCATGAACCTCATTAACCTTAAGGCCGTGATCCTTTATAATCTGTTCTCCCACCCTTGACTCTTCTCCTGCTATATCGGGCACCTGCACGAGTTCAATACCGTCACTTACAACAAACTTGATGGAACTGCCAGGCTTAAGCGTGTTTCCTGCGGCTACGCTTTGTGATATGATTATATCCTGGCCGACCGTGTCGTGATAAATACGTTCATCTATAGCTTCAATATCGTATTTTTTCAATTCCTCTCTCACGTCGAAAAAATTCCTGTTTTTAAAGTCCTCCACCACGTAGACGTCAGTATTATCCGGCAAAATAGCGGGAATTACTATCTTAAACCCTATATAAAAAATCACAGCAGCTATGACCAGGCCTGCCGCAATGCCAAGCCACACGCTTAACCTGTCCCTCTTTTTATTACTGCCCATGAGATCATCACTGTCCTTCGAAATTTCTTCATTGCCGATTTCATTGTCTTCTTCGTCCCACAGGGTTTTCACTTCTTTTCCGACCGCCTTCATTTTCTTTGTCGGCAGATCTTCCACGGCATTGCTTCCGGCTATTTTCGCATTTGGCTCATACAACACCGTCTCAAGGTCGTTCAGCATTTCCGATGCGCTTTGGTAGCGAAGATTCTGGTCCTTCTTCATAGCCTTGACAATAATATCGTTAATGCCCCTGGGAATGGACGAATTGACGTCGGACGGACGCTCAGCCCTCTCCTGTATATGCTTCAAGGCAACTGCGACGGGGCTCTCTCCATCAAAGGGAACCCTGCCGGTAACCATTTCATAAATAGTTATTCCAAGCGAATAAAGGTCGGACTTCTCGTCCGTAAATCCGCCTCTTGCCTGCTCGGGCGAAAAATAATGAACAGAGCCTATTGTGCTTCCGACCATTGTTATAGTAGCAGAAGTCACGGCTCTCGCTATTCCGAAATCTGTTACTTTTGCAATACCTTCACTCGTGATCATGATATTGTGGGGTTTGATATCACGATGTACGATATGGTTCCTGTGCGCGTGTTCGATAGCCGAACAAATCTGTATTGCTATTCCGACAGCCTCTCTCCATGGCAGGGCGCCTTTTCCGGCGATATACTCCTTCAACGTGATACCGTCAATATACTCCATGACAATGTACTGTATACCTTCCTGCTTTCCCACATCATAAATCGAAACTATATTTGGATGGTTCAGGCTGGCTGCCGCTTGCGCCTCCACACGAAACCGCTTTACGAACTCCTCGTCGTCGGTAAATTCGCTGCGCAGGATCTTAACAGCCACGTAACGGTTGAGCAGAAGATCCTTTGCTTTATAAACGATAGCCATGCCTCCGCTGCCTATTCTTTCAATCAGCTGATATCTATTTCCAAGTATTTTACCTTCCATAAAGTGCACCTTCACTCACATTTGATAACAATAACTGTTATGTTGTCTTCGCCGCCCCTGCTTTTAGCAAAATCAACAAGCTTTTCGCACGCATCGCCCGGTTCATTATTTACAGCGACATCAAGTATTTCATGTTCCTCAAGCATATTCGTGAGGCCATCCGTGCAAAGAACGAATATATCCCCTTCTTCATAATCAAGGCTCAGCGTGTCCACATCAAGCGCGGGCGAAGTACCGATTGCCCTGGTTATTATATTCTTTTTAGGATGAATTTTCGCTTCTTCTATTGTAAGCGTGCCATTTTTAACCAACTCGCTTATGTATGAGTGGTCCTCGGTCAACTGGCGCATATCACCTCCGCGGACCAGGTAAAGCCTGCTGTCCCCTACATGGGCCACGGTAACCTTCTTGCCGAAAATCGCGGCCATCGTCAGCGTTGTCCCCATGCCGGCGGTTTCCGGCTGCTCCAGCGAAGCTTCAAGGACAGCGTTGTTTGCGCCCTTTACTATCTCTTTAAACGCCTCTTCCGCATCCTCCGAAGACACTAAGCTAAAGCCGCATCGTTCAACCGTACTTTTTACGTATTCGACAGCCATCCTGCTTGCAACTTCACCACAGTTATGGCCGCCCATCCCATCGGCTACAATAAATACAAACGGAATCTCGGAAGAACCGCTTATTATTCCATAGCTATCTTCATTTAGTTCTCTGACCAATCCCCTGTCAGACCTGGCGGCAAACTTCAAAATATCAGCATCCTTTTAGTCTAATTGGGAATATTCGTTCAACTCACTCCTCCTGAGTTGCCCGCAAGCCGCTTCTATATCGGACCCCAGTTCTCTTCTGACCGTTGCTTCAATACCGTTTTTTGCCAGCAGCCTTTGAAAATTCCCGATGCTTTCGCGGCTGCTCTTTCGATAGCCAGTACCATTTACGTTATTGACCGGGATCAGGTTCACATGGCACAATAAGCCTTTCAAACGGGACGCAAGCTCCACGGCATTCTCCGGCGAATCGTTGATCCCATCTATTAGTGCATATTCAAAAGTGACCCTTCTTCCCGTTTTCTCTGTATATATCTTACATGCTTCAATGATTTTGTCAATAGAGTACTTCCTGCCAGACGGCATGATTAGCGATCTTATACGGTCATTAGGCGCATGCAGCGAAACCGCCAGGTTCACCTGCAGTTTTTCCTCCGAAAATCTAAGTATATACGGAACCAGGCCGCATGTAGACACTGTTATATGCCTGTACCCTATATTCAGCCCTTCGGGCGCATGAACAAGCCTTAAGAATTTCATAACGTTATCATAATTATCAAAAGGCTCTCCAATACCCATTATAACCACGTTTCCAATTTTTACTCCGCTGTCTCTCTGCATCTTCGTGACCTGTTCCAGCATTTCTCCGGCGGTCAAATCTCTCCTGAAGCCTGCAATTGCCGATGCGCAAAACCTGCATCCCATTTTGCATCCCACCTGTGACGAGATGCAAGCCGTGTAGCCGTATTGGTACTTCATCAGGACACCCTCGATAATATTGCCGTCAACAAGCCCGAATAAGTACTTAACGGTACCGTCAGCCTTCGACTCCTGCTTTTTCTTAATATATAGACCTGATAAAGCGGCGATATGTTTCAGTTCCTGTCTCAACTTTTTCGACAGGTCCGTCATTTCATCAAAATCTGCCGCTCCCCTGGCAATCCATCCAAATACCTGCCTGGCCCTGTATTTTTCCTGTCCCGTTCCTTGCAGGAACTCTTCCAGCTCTTTTATGTCCATGTCGGGAAGATATTTCTTTTGCATTGCTTCTCCTTAATCCTGCTATTTACATTTTAGTCCGGACTTGTCTCCGCCCTGGTTCATGTCTTGCCATGGCCTGCCGCTTGTTTCATTTTACTCCCGTGCCAGCCAGCTCATACTCTTTTTAGCCTTGCTATAAAAAATCCGTCCATGCCGTCACGGTTCGGGTAAATTTGCAGCATGGACCCTTTTGCATGGACTGCTATCCCGGCAGGTAAATATGGCGCAATATCGTCCTCTGCAAAACCGGGATTGTTTTGCAAAAAGTCCGTGATTATTTCCTCATTCTCTTCGGGCAGTATTGTGCAAGTGCAATATACAAGCACTCCTCCCGGCTTTACGCTTTCCGACACGGCCTTAAGCATCTTTTTTTGCAGTGCGGAAATACTGTCAATGTCTTTCGTTTCCCTTGCCCACTTGATATCGGGTTTTCTCCTGATTATTCCCAGGCCGGTGCACGGAGCGTCCAGCAAAACCCTGTCAAAAGCCCTGTCATATCGTGCATCAGGTACGGCCGCATCACGGATTTCACTTTTTATTATATCTATTCCAAGCCTTGAGGCCGTATCGTCCACAAGTTTCAGCTTGTGCCTGTGAATATCCCCTGCTATGATTATTCCCCTGTTTTTCATAAGCTGCGCAATATGTGTCGTTTTGCCGCCCGGTGCACTGCAAGCGTCAAGAACTCTCTCCCCTGGCATAGGCGCGAGCACTCCCGCCACAAGCATCGAGCTCTCGTCCTGTACCTGGAACAGCCCTTCCTGAAAAGCTTTCAAACCAGCCACCGAAACGTGGCTTTTAATAATAACGGCTTCAGAAGCGTATCTCCCTGGAACGGCTTCCACCCCTTCTTCATTTAGCCTCTCAATAAGTCCCGGAACGGTAATACGCAATGTATTTGCCCTGACGGTCATTTCCGGGACAGCATTTCCCGCGTCAAGCAGGCTTTCAGCAAACCCGGGACCGAAAAGCTTTATAAACTTGTCAACCAGCCACCCGGGGTAAGAATACTTTACAGACAGGTAATCGGCAAAATCCTTTTCCTTCGATGGCAAGGCCGCGTCCGCGCCATCTTTGGCGACTTTTCTCAAAACAGCGTTGACAAAACCGGCCGAAGCCCTGTGACCGTACCTGGTTGCTAGCTTGACACTTTCATTGCACGCAGCCGATGCAGGCACCCTGGTCATGTGAAGCAGTTGGTAGACACCCATTCTGAGAATATTTACAATCCATGGCGAAAGCTTCCCCATTTTTATGTTGGAGTAATGGGCAATCACCCTGTCCAGCATCAGTCTCCACTTGACCGAGCCATAAACAATCTCGGTAATGAAAGCCCTGTCGATGTCGCTTAATTTCCCTGCTGCTAAATGCCTGTTCAGCGCAATATTGGAATACGCGCCTTGTTCATTTATCTCGTATATTATTTTCAGAGCCGTCTCCCTTGCCTTGTCCAGCGTCAAAACCCGCCCTTCTCCACAGACCGTAATCTTATCCTAAAATACTTTCAAGCTTATCCCTCAACGAATCGACATCCACCGTGGTATTTTCACATGGTCCGTACGACCTTTGGTTTAAAACACCTATCACGGGAATACTGGTTACTTCCGATATGCCGGTTGAAAGATCACGTTCGCACGCAACCGAGAGCACGATCTCAGGCTTTTCCCTGTCGATGACGGCGCGTGCCGCAGTGCCTCCCGTAACCACGACCGCCTTTACTCCCTTCTCTTCGGCCATGTCACTTATCACGCCTATGGTGCATCTGCCGCATTTCCTGCAATTGTTGATATCACCGGTAATTTTCAGTCCGCACCCGGAATCCTGCAGGCAGTGAGGCAGCAAGAGAAGTACCTTGTCGGGGCTTTTTTTAATATTCCCTGCCTGGACACACAAATTGTTGATATCGATAAAAAGGCTTCTTATCCCATCCTTGTCCTTTTTTCCAAGACCTGCCGCAAATAGCGCAAACGGCAGCACCAGCTTCATTCCAATCTTTACAGGAAGCACCATCTTCGGATGTATTCTTTTTGTCGTGACCGCCGCGAAAACTGCAATCATGGCAGCTAAAACGACAACCATGGCAATTATCGAAACTAATATCAATGCAAAAACGATTCTGTTGTATGCGTTAATGGAAAAAACACTGTATATATACAAAAGCAGTGCCGCAAACGACCCTGCAACCAGGAGAAGAATAAAAGAACAGCCGATGAAATTGCCAAGCCTCTTATCCAAGCACTTCACCTTCGTCCATATTATGCCCGCATTCGCAAACACTCATCCATCTGCAATTCTCAAATTGTAATTCGCTGATTTTCAGGCAGCCGTTACCAGTTGAAACAACCATATCCTGCCGGGATATCTTCAGTATCGTTCCGGGCGCCAGCACATCAGCTTTCCCTGACGTGCAGTGCTCCCGCCCGTTTTCGGTACATTCGCTCAAAACAGCAGTTTTCCTGATTTTCATCCTCTTTCCCTTGTAAAATGTATATGCACCCGGCCATGGGTCAGTCCCCCTTACCAGGTTGTGTATTTCATACGCGCTTTTTTTCCAGTCAATCAGCCCTGTTTCTTTTTTTATCATGGGAACATATACCGCTTCCGCATGATCTTGCGGTGTCCTGGTCAATGTGCCGTTTTCCAGCCGCCTCAAGGTTTCAATCAGTACCTCGGCGCCAAGTTCCTTCAGCCTGTCATAAAGCTCGCCGCAGTTCATGTCAGGCGGTATGGGAATTTCCTTTGTCAGCAATATATCCCCGGTATCCATGCCTTCATCCATAAGCATTGCTGTAATCCCCGTCTTTTCATCGCCATTTATGATGGCCCACTGTATAGGTGCCGCTCCCCTGTATTTCGGCAAAAGTGAAGCATGTATGTTTATGCAGCCGTGTTTCGGTATATCCAATACATCTTTTGTCAGGATTCTACCGTAGGCCACAACCACAATAAGGTCAGGGTCCAGTTCCCTGATGGAATCAGCAAATTCCCGTGTTCTAACCTTCTCCGGCTGCAATATTGTTTTTATGCCAGACTTAAGCGCAGCTTCCTTTACTGGCGGAGCCACAAGGCGGCTGTGTCTTCTGCCGACAGGCCTGTCAGGCTGCGTAACGACGCCGGCAATTTCATACCCGTTACTGACAAGCGCATTAAGGCATGGTACGGCAAAATCAGGCGTACCCATGAAAACTATTCTCATTATATAATTATTTCACTCCCTCTATTTCTTCCTTGTCCAGGAAGCGCACCACCTTGTCCTTGAAAAGTATGCCGTCAAGGTGGTCTATTTCGTGGCAAAGCGCCTGCGCCAGCAAACCTTCTCCCTCAAGCGTGATTTTTTCACCATCCGGGTTAAGAGCTTCAACCAACACCTGCTCCGGACGGTCTACTTCTCCCCATATCCCGGGTACGCTCAGGCATCCCTCGACCACCCGCTGCTGTCCGGAACAGTTCTTAATCACCGGGTTGACAAGCTTGATCAGCCCATCCCCGACGTCAATAACCACGAGCCGCTTCAGAATGCCCACCTGCGGCGCGGCAAGCCCCGCACCGTTCGCCTCATACATCGTATCTGCCATATCATCCAGCAGCATACGTATTTTATCAGTGATTTCATCTACTTCTTTTGCTTTCTTCCTGAGAATCTCGTCTCCGTCTTTCCTTATGTTACGAATAGCCATATGCCCACTCCCAATTCCTGCATTTCCGCTTTTTCATTATATCAGATATTCATCCCGCACTGCAACGAGTACGGACAGGGCGGACAGGTTGGTTTAAAATTTGACATTAGCTTCCCTCGTGGGAATGGCTGCAGGGTGCTTCCCTTGCACGGATTACACGCGGGTGCGGGTCAAGGCATCTATGAAAGCGACTTAGCGAATCTAAGCATATGCCAAACCAAGGTGAGGCAAATCCGCCCGGACGGCGGATTTAGCTGGAAATGACACGGACGTCATTAGAAGCGGCCGAACAAAAACAAGGGCATATGCGTTGGAGTCGCTCGGAGTTTTCATCCGATGCCTTGACCCGCACCCGCATGTAATCCACCCGATACATCCGCGCCCACGCATCCTGCTATTTAGTCTTCACAGCATCACATCACATTAACCGGATTAATATCCATACTGAGCCTTACGTCACGCCTGCCCCTTATCTTGTCAAAATAATCCGACGTGTCGGAAAGCAATTCCACCAGCCGTTCCAGGGAATCGCACTTTATCACCAGCCGCCACCTGTACCTGTTTTTCAGCCTGGAAACCGGCGCGCGCATCGGGCCGGGCATCAGTTTATCGCCTTCATCAGCTTTTATTCCTGCCGCCAGGTAAGCTGCTGTTTTCTTTGCATATTCAAATGCATACTTGTCATTAACGGAACTGACAATCAAGTACCCTATATTTGTAAAAGGCGGATACCTCAGCATTCTCCTGACTTCCGACTCCTGCCTGAAAAAAGATTCATAATCATTCCGGCATGACGAGACAATACTGTAATCGTCGGTATTATACGTCTGAATAACGACCCTTCCGGGAATCTTCCCACGGCCGGCCCTTCCGGAAACCTGCGTAATAAGCTGGAAAGTCCTTTCCGATGCCCTGTAGTCATTAATGCCAAGCATGCTGTCCGCTGCCAACACCCCGACCAGTGTCACGTTCGGAAAATCATGCCCCTTGGCTATCATTTGGGTGCCAACAAGAATATTTATATTCTTCTCCCTGAATGCATCAAGTATTTCTTCATGTGAATGTTTTCCCGTCGTTGTGTCCATATCCATCCTTATCACGGAGCAGCCGGGGAAGTATTTCCTGAGCTCCTCTTCCACCTTTTGTGTGCCTGCCCCAAACTGTCTTATACTGTTGCTTTTGCATTTGGGACATGTCGGCGGCATTTTTACCGTGTAGCCGCAATAATGGCATATAAGCCTGTTGTCATACGAGTGGTAAGTCATCGTAATATTGCAGCGTATGCATTTCAGCGTTATTCCGCAGTTCCTGCACAGTACAAACGACGCGTATCCGCGCTTGTTCAGAAAAAGCATCGTCTGCTGCCCGGCGGCAATATTTTTTTTGATTTCAGCAGAAAGAACAGCACTAAACATTGTCCTGTTTCCTGTCTCCAGTTCCTTTCTCATGTCCACCACGCGGACTTCCGGCATCGCAAGCTCATTAGCCCGTTCCTTCATGGAAAGCAGGACAATTTCTCCGCTCACGGCCCTGTGGTAAGTGTCAACCGACGGAGTGGCAGAACCATAAACCAGCAAAGCACCGGCATCCTTGCATCTTTTTGCCGCGACTTCCAGGGCGTTGTACTTTGGCGTTGTTTCAGACTTGTACGAAGTCTCATGTTCCTCATCTATGATAATCGCGCCAAGGTTTTTAAATGGCGCAAATACGGCGGATCTTGCTCCTACAGCAACCTCAACCTCGCCATTCCTGATCATCCGCCACTGGTCATACCGTTCGCCAAGCGAAAGCCTGCTGTGCAAAACGGCAATCTTGTTGCCAAACCTGCCTCTGAACCGGTCTACCATCTGCGGCGTCAGCGAAATCTCCGGAACCAGCACAATTGCCTGCCTGCCCTTATCAATTACATGCCTGATCAGCTGCATGTATACTTCTGTTTTACCGCTGCCGGTCACTCCGTGCAGCAGGATTTCAGCAAAAGCGCGCTTATCGGCTAAAGCCTTTGCCGTATCAAGAACCAGGGCCTGTTCACCGGTGGGCTCCATCGGCAGCGTTTCTTCCACATCCCTGTGCTTTACCGGGTCTCTTTTCACCTCGATGTCTATATAGCGTATATACCCATTCTTTCTAAGAGTATCCAGTACCGACACCGATACTGATGCAAACCTTGCCAGGTCCTGTACTGCTACATACTCGTTTTCAAGCAGTATTTCCAGCACCCGTATCTGTTGTATACTTTTCAAGACGCCTTTCTCAATATCTTCAGAAACCTCAAAATGAGACATGGCAAGAGTAGCTGCTCTTACTCTTTTCTCCCTGACGGCATAGTCATACCTCTCTTCAAGACGTACTGCTCCTTTTTCTTCAAGTGTCTTTACATGCGTGTTAAACCTGCTTTTTATTCCACACAGCTTTTTCAGTTCAGCAAATTCCAGCACACCTTCGTTATCCTTCAATGCTTCTATTATTGCTTCTTGTTGCGGAACATCCGTGTCAACCGCATCGATAAGCCGGACAACCCTCGTGCCTTTTACTCCGATTCCCGCCGGCAGCATGCACTTGACAGCCGCGCCATATGTGCAGAAATAGCGCTGTTTCATCCAAATTGCCAGGTTAATCAGCTGCCTGGTAAGAACCGGTTTTTTATCTATGACCTTTTTAATTTTTTTGAGCGGGCGTGATTCCAAACTCCCGGCAAATCCGAAAACATAGCCCTCCTTAGGGCTGTCTCCCCTGCCAAACGGAACAATGACCCTCATCCCAGGCAAAATACTTTCCTCAAATTCCTCCGGAACGAGATAATGGTACAGCTTATCATATTCACGTGTAGCGCCGCTTATCGCGACTACTGCAATCTTTCCCATTATATACCTTTCCTTCATGCAAACTTGCGACTATCACCGGGTTATTTATGCAATACATATAGACTTATACTCATACGTGACACATAGATTATACACCATGCAACCTTTATTTTCTATCGCGCTGATTGCGATATTTAAGGGCAGACGAATCACAAATTTTCCGCCTATACATCAACTGGATTATAGACTATAATCGACATGGGAGTATGTAAAAGGACCGGGGAGTACAAATGAAGGTAGTTGGAATAGTAGCCGAATACAATCCTTTTCACAACGGCCATCTTTACCATGTCCGTGCTTCCAGGGAACTGGCGGGAGCGGACTGCGTTGTCGCGGTAATGAGCGGCAACTATACCCAGCGCGGAGAGCCCGCTATTGTTGACAAGTGGGCCAGAGCCGAAATGGCCTTGCTTTGCGGCATTGACCTCGTCATAGAATTGCCGGTCACATATGCCATGGCCAGTGCCGAGTTTTTCGCCTGCGGAGCGGTTAGGCTGCTGGATAGCCTCGGCGTCGTAAACATGCTCTGTTTCGGCAGCGAGTCAGGAAAGATTGAAAAGCTTTCTGAAATTGCATCCATACTCCTGGAAGAGCCGGAAGAGTATAAAAACGAGCTAAAAGCCTTGCTCGCCGCGGGAAAATCTTTTCCGTCTGCCAGGCAGGCGGCAATATCCGCTTATATTAAGTCAAAGGCCGGCAGCGATAAAATTTCCGAAACCCTCAGAACTCCAAACAACATTCTCGGCATAGAATACATCAAGGCCATCAGGCGCCTTAACAGCGGCATAGTTCCAATGACCGTCGGCAGGATCGGAAATGACTACAACCAGGGCGAACTGTCCGGCGAAATAAGCAGCGCCACATCTATAAGAAATACAATCTCACAAAATCCATGGAATGTTGCTTCAAGGCTGCTTGCTTCCGCCATGCCGTCATCTTCCCTGGACATCCTCGAACGCGAGATAGCACTGGGCAGGGGACCTGTGTTTTCTTCCGACTTCGGCATGGTTTTGCTGTCGCTCCTGAGAAAAATGACAGCGGACGAAATTAGCGCGCTGCCATACATGGAAGAAGGGCTGGAAAACAGGATTGCCCTTGCGGCAAAAAAATCCGGCTCCTTTGGTGAATTGCTGGATTCAATATGCACGAGACGTTACCCGGCAACAAGAATACAAAGAATCCTTTTCAGCGTATTAACCGGGTTGACCGGCAAGACTTTCGAAAACTTCAATAAAGCAGGCGGTCCTGCGTATATACGCGTCCTGGGCTTCAACCATACGGGCAGAAAACTTCTTGCAAGCATCAGGGACAAGGCTGCCCTTCCCGTTATTATAAAAACGGCCGATTACATTAATTCAGACCTGCCCGGCGTTTCCGAAATGCTTGCACTGGAAGCAGGTGCAACCGACCAATATGTTCTTGGCTTTAAAAACCCGCATATGCGTGCCTCCGGAAGCGAGTTCACGAGAAACGTCATTTACCTTTCCTCTTAGAAAAATACATATTCCGGGAAGCAGCTAAATATAGATAAAAAAGGCTATTTATATTTCAGTTTCCATTAAATAAATATTTATTACTATGTAGAATAAATAAGTATATATAAAACGAGGTGTTATATGAAATACCTGGTAAATGTATTTAATTTTTCGGTCAGGAATTGGATGCTTATATTTCCGCTTTATGTCCTGAAAGTACTTGCGGCATTAATCGGAAGCACCGGTTCCGCGCTAAGCCTCGGCGCTATTTCAAGCATGTTGACAAGCGGCGGCCTTGGCAACCCTGAACGGCTGATGAAACTGGTCCTCGGAATTATCACTGCGGTGGCAGCAGGCGGGGGCATTGTCTCATTCCTGGTCCAGTTTGCCATCTATCCCATATCTTATGGTCTGGTAAATAAAAGTTTCGAAACAGGCAATGCAAACCTTACCGATACGGGTGAAGCTCTGAAGGACAACTTTGTCAGGTACCTTATGTATTTTGTCGGTCAAACGGTTGTCTTTGGAATTTTCTTCTTAGTTTCATTCCTGTTACTGTTGCTGTTTGGGCTGATTGCATCCGTACTTGGCCCGATTGGCATAGCATTGGTATTCCTTGCGGTTATTGTATTATTTATAGCCGGCTTGGTTTTAAACACATTTTTGTGCTTGTGGTTTTCCGGGATGGTCATTGACAGCCTGGACCTGGTCGCAGCAGCCAAGAAATCGGTGGAAATCGTAAAAAGCTCTTTCTGGACCGTATTAGGTATTTACCTGCTTGTAGCTATCGCAGCGTCAATTATAGGTGCCATCTTTAGCTTTATTAATATTATTCCGCTGCTCGGTCCGGTTATCTTCAGCATAATACCGGCTGCACAAACATTCATCCTGATTGTATTTTATATTTCATTCTACCGTGATATAACAGGCAGAACCGTTATTGCATAACCCATGCCTGTCTCGTAATACAAAGCATATAGCAAAAAACGCTATACGACAAATGTGAACCATGGGCCGGGATGACCGGCCTTTTTTTACTGTTGCGCTCAAGTATAAACTCTGGGATATAGGCAGGGATAGACTAATATTTTTACATTTTTACCCATCCATGGAAAGATAATGCCCGGCATTTTTTATTATGGTGTAATCATGGGCTTGTAAGCCAAAAACCGGCATACAAGCCCTCTAAAATTATTATAGAAGCCAATTTTTAGAAAAAGTTCTACAAAGCCTATTCAGAGCCATATCCGGTTGAACAGCCTTGAATTGCCTCTGACGGTATGATAAAATACACAAAAACAACGACGGCGAGGTAAGGTTCTATGGCAAGCAGTGTATTTGAAATATTGAAAGAGAGAGACTTCATTGCCCAGCTTACACATGAGGAAAAAATCAAAGACCTTCTTGAAAGCCAAAAAATCACTTTTTACATAGGTTTTGATCCTACTGCCGACAGCCTGCATGTAGGACATTTTGTACAATTAATGGTTATGGCCCACATGCAAAGAGCCGGGCACAGGCCCATTGTGCTGATTGGAGGCGGGACCGCAATGGTCGGCGACCCGTCCGGCAGGACTGATATGCGTAAAATGATGACACCGGAAACAATCAGGCACAACTCTGAATGTTTTAAAAAACAGATTTCCAGGTTTATAGATTTTTCAAACCACCGGGCCTTAATGGTAGACAACTCAGAATGGCTTTTGAAACTCAACTATATAGATTTCTTAAGGGAAATCGGCGTCCATTTCTCGGTAAACAGGATGCTTACCGCCGAATGTTTCAAATCCAGGCTGGAAAAAGGACTGACATTCATTGAATTCAACTACATGCTCATGCAAAGCTATGATTTCCTCGTATTAAACAAGGAATACGACTGCATCATGCAACTGGGCGGGGACGACCAATGGTCCAACATACTCGGTGGCATTGACCTGATAAGGCGGGTAGAAGGCAAAGAAGCTTACGGCATGACGTTCAAGCTTTTAACTACAAGCGAGGGCAAAAAAATGGGGAAAACGGAGAAAGGCGCCCTCTGGCTTGATGCCCAAAAAACGTCCCCTTATGATTTTTACCAGTACTGGAGAAACATAGACGACACCGACGTTGTCAATTGCCTGAAGTTATTGACATTCCTCCCAATGGATGAAATTGAGAAACTTGCAGCGCTGAAAAATGAGCAAATCAACGAAGCAAAAAAAGTACTTGCATATGAAGTAACAAAACTGGTGCATGGCGAAGAGGAAGCTGTAAAAGCCAGGCAGGCCGCCGAGGCACTATTTGGGGTCGGCGGCAACACAAGCGGCATGCCTTCGACCGAGATAGCAAAAGAAGAACTTGACAGCGGCCTTAACATACTCGATCTCGTTGTGCGTACCGGGCTGGCGCCATCGAGAAGCGAAGGACGCAGGCTTATCCAGCAGGGCGGCATCTATATTGATGAAAACCCGGTATTCAGCTTCAACCATGCAATAAGCAAGGATATGTTTATAAACGGCGAACTCATCATAAAAAAGGGTAAGAAGACCTACCACAAAGTTATCCTTCGCAGTTGACGGCCGGTGTCAGATTTCAACTATAATCGGGAGTATCATTGGTTTTCGTTTTGTTTTTTCAAAAAGGTACGCTCTCAGTTCATCCTTGATGATACCTTTTTTAGCCGGCCAGTCATTCTTTCTGCCTTCGCATTTCGCCAGCGTCATTTTAACAACTTCACGCGCATCTTCGATAAGATCCCCGGACTCCCTTACATACACGAAACCTCTTGAAATAATGTCAGGCCCGGCTATTAACTGGCCTGATTCCTTTTCGGTAGTAATAACGATTACGATCAAGCCGTCCTGCGAAAGGAGCTTCCTGTCCCTAAGCACTATACTGCCTACATCGCCGACGCCGAGGCCGTCAACCAGCACTCTCCCGGACGAAACCGCGCCATTAATCCTGACAGACCTTGAATCCAGTTCCAGGACCTTCCCTATTTCCATCATAAAAATGTTTTCGGGCTTCATTCCAAGCCCGGCAGCCAGGTTTGCATGCTGTTTCAAATGCCTGTATTCACCATGGACAGGCATGAAATATTTCGGCTTCACCAGGTTGTGTATCAGTTTCAATTCTTCCTGGCAGGCATGTCCTGACACATGCACATCGGCCAGCTTTTCGTAAATGACATTGGCTCCTTTTTTGAAAAGCTCGTTTATGACCTTTATAATCGGTTTTTCATTACCGGGTATGGGAGAAGCGGAAATAATAACCAGGTCTCCGGGCTCGATTTCCACTTTTTTGTGCTCGGAAGCAGCTATCCTTGACAACGCGGCCATCGGCTCGCCCTGGCTCCCGGTCGTAATAATTACAAGCCTGTCAGGAGGGTACTTGTCAATCAAATCAATATCGATCATTATACCATCGGGCACATTTAGGTACCCCAGCTCCATTGCCACGTTTACAACGTTCACCATGCTCCTTCCTACCACGGATACCTTCCTGTTAAATTTCTGTGCAGCGCTGATAACCTGCTGTACCCTGTGGATATTGGAAGCAAAACTGGCTACAATAATCCTGCTTCTTGCATTCATAAATATTTCTTCAAAAGTGTCTCCAACCGTCTTTTCCGACATTGTAAACCCGGGCCGTTCCACGTTAGTACTGTCGCACATAAGCAGGAGCACGCCTTTTTTTCCGAGCTCAGACAGCCTTGCAAGGTCTATCGGTTCGCCCACTATAGGGGTATAATCGATTTTGAAATCCGATGTGTGCACCACGACACCAACAGGCGTATGCAAAGCAAGCGCCACTGTATCAGCTATGCTATGGGTCGATCTTATGAATTCGACCTTAAAAACACCCATTCGCACTGTATCCCCCGGTTCTACATCCACCAGCTCAGCCGTGGAAAGCAATCCATGCTCCTCCAGCTTGTACTTCAGCAATCCCAGCGTCAACCGGGTCCCGTAAACAGGCACATTAATTTCCTTAAGCAAATAAGGCATCCCGCCTATATGGTCTTCATGCCCGTGAGTCAGAACAATACCCTTGACTTTTTCCTTGTTCTTTATCAGGTAAGAAATGTCGGGAATAACGATATCAATTCCGAGCATATCGTCTTCCGGGAAAGCCATGCCGCAATCCACAACAATTATATCATCGCCGTACTCAAAAACAGTTATATTCTTTCCTATTTCCTGCAACCCGCCAAGCGGAATTACCTTTAACTTCTCTTTATCTTTTGCTTTTGCTTTTGCCACTACATAACCTCCAAAAAATTTATATATTAGTTTTCCCGATTTTTCATGCGCACATTATTTGCATCGCCCCGGCAAAAGCGTTACGGCGCTTTTAATATGCGGGGCGACACTCTCACATATTATAGCATTCTTTATAAAGTATTTGCAAAGCAATTATTTCAAATCCATGACACTTGCTGTCCAAGACATAAGGATCTGTCCAATATTCATGGTATAAACCGGTTCATACATGTTGCTGCAGCCCGGGGAACAATAAACGACGCTTAAAAAAATAGGACCGTTTGCATATTGACATGGTAAAACAGCACTAGTATAATAGACTTACTCGTTCGGTGAACGGCTCTCTTTTGTTTTACCCGGATAAAATATACAGCCGAAATAATACAGAGCCTTAAAAGGGCTCTGTATTTCTTTTATGCGCCATTATCACAATACAGTAATATTTTCTTTACCTGTTCATATATATAAAAAAGCCATCCAGAGAAAATAATTCCGGAGGAAATAATGTTGCATACACTAATGCTGCTATGCTTGTTTTTGCACCTGAACCAACCGGCCCTGTCCGAAACGCCCGTTCCTGTGTTTGTTCGATTTCAACCGTCTGTTGTTAATATACAAATGCAAACTTCCCGTGAAACGCAAGCTGCCGTTGAAAAGAAAACCGCCGTTGCATCAGCGGACAAAAACTTGACGGAGCAGCCGGCTTATGACTATAAAGAAGAATTGAAAAAAATGGGGTTTTACAAGGATGAAACCAAGGATGGGAAGCTTAACCTGAGAAACGCAATACTAAGGTTTCAAAGCAACTGCAACCTTGAAGTGAACGGGTTGTGGAACGACAAGTGCCATAATATTATGGCGCTTCGTTTGGCAACAGGCGTTCCGGCCGGCGATGACCTTATAAAAAAACCGCCTACGGATGGAATATGGATAACAATCAATAAATCGAAAAGAATACTTACCCTTTACAAGAACAGCATCGTGCTCCAGAAATACCCCGTTGCTATCGGCAATCCTGCTTCGCTTACACCGGACGGCAAGTTTACTGTCGCAAATAAAATAAAAAATCCATATTGGGGCGGAGGCGGCTACGCGAAACCTGTCAAAGGAGGAGTACCGGAAAACCCGCTTGGCTACAGGTGGCTCGGTCTCTCATACAAGGACGGCAGGACTCTTGGAATCCATGGCAATAACGAGCCGTATTCAATCGGGAAAAATGTATCCCATGGCTGCATCCGCATGATCAATTCTGATGCAGAGGAACTGTTTGACGTCGTCCCGCTGTCCGCCCCGGTATGGATAGGCACCGACGGCAAGCTTGAAGAATGGGGCGTAATCCAGCCTGAGTACGGAATTGCCATGGAAACAGCCGAGACCGGGACCGGGAAAATCAACGGTACTGTTTCACCTGGCACTGTTTTATCGGCCCCGTCAACCGGTAATTCTTCTTCCCCGGATGGAAATAATCACAACAGGGATATAAGTTATACTAATGAGAAATTGCCTGGAGGAGATTCGGGCTCCACGGACGGTGAAACGCCAAACGAAAAAGAAGGGCTTGCTGGTAAAGAAGCACCTGCAGTGAAAACACCGGGAGCAGAAACACCGGAACCGGAGCAGGACAATGAGAGCTTCCTCCCAAAAGAGAGAACGGTCCTGCCGGATACTTACAGGCTGTCGGCGTGCTTGTTGACATAAAGACGCTCACAATTCTGCATCTACGAAGATTAATTTAGGCTAAAACATAAGAATACGCGAAATACGCGTATTCCCTGACCGTATTGATATAGATATTTGTGTGAAGTTGATTGGCTGCGGGAGAAGGATTCGAACCCTCACAGACTGATCCAGAGTCAGTAGTGCTACCTTTACACAATCCCGCAATGTTATTTATAATCATTTTTCCGTGACAGAGGTTATTATAGCATATGGAACAAGTGAAATGCAATAGCTACTGTTATGAAAGATAGCGTTAATTTGCTGCGGTCATTTGAAAAATGTTATTGCAACCCTGAATCCATACATTTAGTTTTGCAAATCAGGAAGAATGATAAACGTTGAAATTACTTTTGCAAAGTGGAATTTACCATTTCAATTGACCCGCTGCATCAGGCCATCTGGTGTCTCGCCTTTAATAAGCGGATTTCTGCGTCGTGCCTGTCAACTGTTACTAAGATTCCATTCACAGTTTTTTCGATACTCTCAACTTTATCATAAGTCAGTTTATATCCGTCATATAGCGCACTTATGTCTTTTTTTATGTCATTCTCAATCAGAGTTTCAACTTTTCTCAGTCTGTTCTCTAATCCATCAAGCCTGTTCTCTACTCCATCAAGCCTGTTCTCTACTCCATCAAGCCTGTTCTCTACTCCATCAAGCCTGTTCTCTACTCCATCAAGCCTGTTCTCTACTCCATCAAGCCTGTTCTCTATTCCATCAAGTCTGTTTTCTACTCCATCAAGCCTGTTCTCTACTCCATCAAGCCTGTTCTCTATTCCATCAAGTCTGTTTTCTACTCCATCAAACCGGCTGGAGAATTCGCTATACATCTTGGTCAACAGTTCGAATATCTTTTCTTCCACATTCATACACCTCTTTTGTATAAACATTTTATCAAATCGGCAAGGAAATTACTACATGATTTTTGTCAATGATAACGAACTCGTCCCCTGTTATATTTACCGCCCCATAAACCACATGTAAAACGGGATGACAACCAGGCTTGTTGCAGTCGTAACAGCCGACATCACAGCTGCAAACTTGTAATCTGACCCATATACCTTTGCAACAACAGAAGTGCTCGTAATAACCGGCATCGCAGCCTGTATAACAAAAACAGCTCCCATCATTTCCGGCACAAGAAATACCCTGTTCAGCAGCATAATCAGCACCGGACAAATAACTGAGCGGGCTATAACCAGCGAAATCATATCCTTATTGACCCTGATGCCGTCCCACTTGACGGAATGCAACGCGATGCCTGTAAAGAACATTGCCAGCGGAGTTGTCATATTGCCGATATATTTTAAACTATCATGAATAAACTTCGGCAATTCAAAACCGGCAAGCACAATAGCCACTCCTGCCAGGAAACAGCAAATAGCGGGATTGAAAACTCTTCTTATCGAACCTGCACTAAGCAGCTTTCTTCTTGTTTCCGGATTATCCCCGCTGATTTCATACACTCCTATCGTCCAATAAATGCTTGTATTGGCGAGATAATACAACAACACGTAAGGAACGCTTTCTTCTCCAAACAGCGCAATATTCACCGGCAGGCCAATAAACATGGCATTGGATGCAAAAAACATGGAACGGTATACACCTCTTCTGCTTCTATCAACCCTTAGGATATAGCTTGCCGCTATTGACAAAATATAGCTGACGCCAATCGATATAACAGGTGTTGCCAGGTTACCTGCCATACCAATCAATTCGTCTCTCTCAAATGTTGAAGTAATATTGTACAATAAGTAACACGGCAGCGAAATATTCAAAACCATCCTGGAAAACAAGCTGCCGGTGGATTCGTTGAACCAGCCGACACGTGTTAAAATATACCCTGCCCCAATTATTATGATAATCGTAAAAATGCTTCCGATAGAATTAAAAAATACCATTTAATATTTCTCCTCCTTGACCGTCAGTTAATGTAGTTACACGAGCACAACTCTCTCAGGAAGCAGCTTGTTGAAAAGGCGGCCCTGGACTTTATTGCAAACCGGGCGGCACTAATAACCATACTATACAAAAACAGGGTGCCGACTCCTGGAAATGTGCCGGCACCCTTTTTTGTATTTTGCAAAGGTTCGTTGATTAATCCTTGTTCTTTACGACAGCCTGGGCAGCAGCAAGTCTGGCTATCGGCACGCGGTAAGGCGAGCAGGAGACATAATCCAGGCCTATGTCATGGCAAAACTCCACGGAAGAAGGATCACCGCCATGTTCTCCGCAAATTCCGAGCTTAATGTCCGGCCTGGTCTTTTTCCCGCCTTCGACAGCCATTTTCATCAGCTTGCCTACACCGGACTGGTCGACTCTTGCAAACGGGTCGGACTCAAATATCTTTGCCTTATAATAATCATCCAGGATTTTTCCGGCATCATCACGGCTAAGACCTAAGGTCATCTGCGTCAGGTCGTTCGTACCGAATGAGAAGAACTCAGCCTCGGTTGCGATTTCATCAGCCAGCAGAGCAGCCCTCGGAATCTCAATCATGGTGCCTACCATGTACTCAAGCTTTACACCGGCTTCCGCGATTACGGCATCTGCTGTCCTGGTGATCACATCTTTCACAAACTTGAGTTCCTTGACGTCGCAAACCAATGGTATCATGATTTCAGGAATCACATTAATACCCTTTTTGGTAACGTTGATCGCTGCTTCAATAATCGCCCTGGTCTGCATCTCCGCTATTTCAGGGTATGAAACTGCCAGCCGGCATCCCCTGTGGCCCATCATCGGGTTGAGCTCATGCAGGTTTTTCATAATGTCCCTCAACTCAGCTTCCGTAATGCCGAGTTCGCCGGCAAGAGCCTTGATGTCCGCTTCCTCCTGCGGCAAGAACTCATGCAGCGGCGGATCCAGAAGCCTTATCGTAACCGGGTAGCCCTTCATCTCGGTAAAGAGGCCTTCAAAATCGCTCCTTTGCAGCGGAAGAATCTTTTCAAGCGCCTTCTTTCTCTTCTCAACACTGTCAGACACTATCATCTGCCTGAATATAGAGATCCTGTCCGGTTCAAAAAACATGTGCTCAGTGCGGCACAAACCAATACCTTCAGCTCCGAATTTCAAAGCCTGTCCCGCATCCCTTGGAGTATCGGCGTTTGTCCTTACCTTGAGTTTCCTTATCTCATCGGCCCAGGACATGAATATCCCGAAATTGCCCGCCATTTCAGGATCAACCGTGGGCAGACGCTCACCGTATACATTACCTGTAGAGCCGTCAAGGGATATCCAATCACCTTCAACATACTTGTTTCCGTTCTTGTCAATAAAGTATTTTTCCGTTTCATTAATCCTTATCTCACTGCAGCCTGCCACACAGCACCTGCCCATTCCGCGCGCAACAACCGCCGCATGCGACGTCATTCCACCGCGCCCGGTAAGAAAGCCTTGGGAGACATTCATTCCCTCGATATCCTCAGGCGATGTTTCAAGCCTTACCAGTATTATTTTCTCTTCACCGTTCTTAAACGCTGCAACAGCATCTTCGGCTCTAAAATAGATCCTTCCGGTTGCCGCCCCGGGAGACGCAGGAAGTCCTCTGGCTATCGGCTTCGCCTCTTTCAGCGCTTTAGGATCAAATGCCGGGTGAAGCAGAGTATCCAGTTGCCTTGGATCTACCTTTAAAATAGCTTCCTCCTTGGTTATCATACCTTCATTCACCATGTCGACAGCTATTTTCAGCGCAGCGGCAGCTGTCCTCTTCCCGTTCCTGGTCTGCAGCATGAAAAGCTTGCCTTTCTCAATGGTAAATTCCATGTCCTGCATATCCTTGTAATGCTTTTCAAGCGTCTGTGCAATGCTGGCAAACTGGTTGTAAACATCCGGGTTGATCTCTTTCATTCTTTCCAGCGGATAAGGTGTCCTGATGCCCGCTACGACATCCTCGCCCTGCGCATTCATCAGGAATTCGCCGTACAGCTTCTTTTCACCGGTTGACGGGTTTCGCGTAAATGCGACCCCTGTTCCGGAGTCTTCGCCCATGTTGCCGTACACCATTTCCTGCACGTTAACTGCCGTACCCCAATCGCCTGGTATATCGTTAAGCCTTCTGTACACAATAGCCCTGGGGTTATTCCATGAACGGAAAACCGCCTTAACGGCATCCATCAATTGAACTTTCGGATCCTGCGGAAAGTCGAAGCCCTTTTCCTTCTTAAAAAGTTCCTTATATCTCCTGACCACCTCTTTCAGGTTATCTGCGGTAAGCTCGGTGTCAGCCGTAACACCGTTCTCTTTTTTCACTTCGGAAAGGATATCTTCAAACTTGGATTTTTCAATTTCCATGACAACGTCGCTGAACATTTGGATGAACCTTCTATAGCTATCGTATGCAAACCTGCTGTTGTCCGTAAGATTCGCCAGTCCTTCAACGACCGTATCGTTAAGTCCCAGGTTTAAAATAGTGTCCATCATTCCGGGCATGGATGCCCTTGCCCCGGAACGCACGGATACAAGCAGCGGGTTCGCCGGGTCTCCGAATTTCTTGCCGACTATTGCCTCAGTCCTTGCAAGCGCTTCGTATATTTGATCCTCAATCTCCTTAGATATGACTTCCCCATCATTATAATATCTGGTGCATGCCTCGGTGGTAACTGTGAATCCCCTTGGCACCGGCAGACCAAGCCCGGTCATCTCGGCAAGGTTGGCTCCTTTGCCTCCAAGAAGGTCTCTCATTGAGGCATTGCCTTCACTGAATAAATACACATATTTCGCCATAAATACCTCCAATTAGTATGTAATATTATGTTGATAATGGATAATTAAATATACGGCCATACCATTATAACATAATATTAAAATTTTAATACATTATTTTTTATAAAATAGCTGCTTTCATACAATTTTTCATTCTAATATCATTTCTATTTGCGGCACATTTTATAACCCCCGATGTAATCCGGAAGGATGAATTTTAAAAGTCAAATTTCCCTTCGAAATAGGAGTCCAGTTCATCTATCCGTATGCGCACCTGGGACATTGTATCCCTGTCCCTGATTGTCACGCACGAGTCATTCAGAGAATCAAAATCAAAGGTCACGCAGTACGGCGTACCAATTTCATCCTGCCTCCGGTACCGCTTCCCGATACTGCCCGTGTCATCATACTCACATGTGTATTTGCGGATTAATTGCTCATATACCTTGTGCGCTTCTTCACCCAGCTTCTTTGAAAGCGGCAGCACGCCGATCTTGACCGGCGCAAGAGCCGGATGAAAACGCAGTACGGTCCTTACATCCCCTTCAGCAATTTCCTCCTCGTCATAGGCTTCGCACAGGAAAGCCAGTGTAGCCCTGTCCGCACCCAATGAAGGCTCAACACAATAGGGTATGTATTTCTCGTTCTTAACCGGATCGAAATAGGACATATCTTCCTTTGAGTGCTCCATGTGCTGCTTAAGGTCAAAGTCAGTCCTGTCTGCAATGCCCCAAAGCTCACCCCAGCCGAACGGGAACCTGTATTCAATATCAGTAGTCGCATTGCTGTAATGCGACAGTTCTTCCTTGCTGTGGTCCCTCATCCTGAGGTTTTCCTTTGCTATACCCAAATTTAGAAGCCAGTTGAAGCAAAAATCCTTCCAGTAAACAAACCATTCCAGGTCCGTGCCCGGTTCGCAGAAAAATTCAAGCTCCATCTGCTCGAATTCGCGCGTCCTGAATATAAAATTGCCGGGAGTAATCTCGTTTCTGAAAGCCTTTCCTATCTGCCCGATACCAAACGGTATCTTCCTCCTGGTTGTTCTCTGCACATTTTTAAAGTTGACGAAAATACCCTGGGCGGTTTCCGGCCGCAAGAATATTTCAGCCCTGGAATCCTCGGTAACACCCTGGAACGTCTTGAACATAAGGTTGAATTTACGGATATCGGTGAAATTCCCCGAACCGCACTCAGGACATTTTATGCCGTTTTCTTTTATATACGCCATCAACTGCTCATTTGACCAGCCATCAACAGCCAATGCTATGTTGTTTTGCCTGTTATAGTCATCAATCATCTTATCGGCCCTGTGCCTCATTTTGCAATCCTTGCAATCAATCAGCGGGTCACTGAAACCGCTCACGTGCCCTGATGCCACCCAAACCTGCGGGTTCATCAGTATTGCGCAGTCCACGCCTACATTGTAAGGATTCTCCTGTATAAACTTCTTCCACCATGCCTTTTTAACATTATTCTTCAATTCAACTCCCAGCGGGCCATAATCCCACGCATTTGCCAACCCGCCGTAAATATCGGAGCCCGGGTATACGAATCCCCTGTTTTTTGCCAATGCCACTATTCTATCCATCGACTTTTCAGTTATCATTGATGTACCTCCGCATCTCATTGATTTCGTCCAGTATCCTGTGTCCCGCAGAAAGCTTGCTCATCAGCGGAAAATCCAGGACCGTCCCGTCTTTTTTGAGTATCTTTATTATATTGGTGTCGGTACCGAAACCTGCTCCCTCCATTGTCACATCATTTGCAACAATCATATCCAGGTTTTTCGCGTCCATTTTACAGGCCGCATGCTCCATCAGGTTGCAAGTCTCCGCACAAAATCCCACCAGTATCTTGTCACCCTTTATCCCGCCCAGTTCCTTCAATATATCAGTATTCCTGACAAGCTTCACCATAAACTCGTTCTCGCTTTTTTTAATTTTAACATCGGATACTTCGGCGACCCTGTAATCAGCCACCGCCGCAGCCATGACAACCACGTCGCATGTCTCGAAATAACGCATCACTGCCTTGTGCATGTCGTCGGCCGTGGTTACCCGTACAAGTTCTGCTCCTTCCGGGCATTTCAAATTAACAGGCCCCGAAATCAGTACCACATCAGCACCACGTTCTACAGCCGCTTCTGCAACTGCATATCCCATCTTTCCCGTGGAAAGGTTCGATATGAAGCGGATAGGATCAAGCCGCTCCCTGGTAGGTCCGGCGGTAACAAGAATCCTCAGGCCCTCCAAATCCCGCAAAGGCTTCAGCATGCCCGCAACCCTTTCTGCTATGGCAGCGGGTTCCGGCAGGCGTCCTTTTCCATGTCCTCCCTCCGCCATCCTCCCGGTATCCGGTTCCATGAAAAAATATCCCAGCGACTTCAGCCTGTCAATATTCTGCTGCACTATTGCGTTCTCATACATGTTGTAATTCATCGCCGGCACTATAAGAACAGGAGCTTTTGTCGCCATAACGGTCGTAGTGAGTAAATCGTCGGCTATCCCTGACGCAATCTTTCCTATAATATTAGCCGTGGCAGGAGCTATAAGCAAAAGATCGGCCTTTTTTGCCAGTGAAACATGCTTTATATTCCATTGCCCGGGCTCCGCAAACATGTCGGCGGCAATCGGGTTTTGGGACAAAGCGCGGAAAGTAAGCGGAGCTACAAATTTTTGCGCGTTGGCTGTCATAATTACATTGACATCGGCTCCCATTTTAGTCAGCCTGCTGACAACATCGGCCACCTTATATGCGGCTATGCCGCCGCAAACTCCCACAACAACCGATTTCCCTTTTAAAACCATCAAAAGACCTCCTCCCGGGCGCTTACCGGCAATTCAAAAGCCTCTGCACCGGTGATTCACGATACCCTTTCCCGGCATCAGGTTTAGTTACAAATCATCCGTATAATACTTGCATTACAAAAAAATTAAGGCGATTAACTCGAACCTTAACCTTTAAATGCGCCGGATCGGCCCGATTTCAACTGCAGGACAGGCAAGCGCCTCACTTTATCCCGCTCTTTGTCCTGATATATGTAATTTTATTCTCATTCACTTCATTCAATGCTACCGTCACCGGTTTATCCGAATCGCATTCCACAAGCTCTTTGGCACCATCCGTAAGCTGCCTTGCCCTTTTTGCCGTCGCAACTACAAGCGTATACCTGCTGTCAACCTTGCTCAGCAGAGAACTAAGCGGCGGATATATCATAAAATAAAACCTCCCTGGTCGTAATTAATCCTCCATATCCTGTACGTCGTCAATCAGCTCGGAATCCTTCGCATTAAGCCTGTTGGCCACTGTTTCCGGCTGAACTGACGACAGAATTACATGATCGCTGTCGGTTATTATAACTGCCCGTGTCCTTCTGCCATAAGTCGCATCAATCAGCATACCCCTGTCCCTGGCCTCCTGAATTATTCTTTTAATTGGTGCGGACTCGGGGCTTACAATCGCAACAAGCCTGTTTGCCGAAACAATATTGCCAAATCCGATATTAATGAGTTTCATGAACAATCCTCCCTTTTTCCGCGATTTGAGACACTCCCGTTTAGTTTATTCAATATTTTGCACTTGCTCCCTTATTTTCTCGATCTCGCTCTTTATCTCCACAACATACCTGGTAATAACAAGATCATTTGCTTTGGACCCTATTGTATTTATTTCCCTGTTCATCTCCTGCACAAGGAAGTCGAGTTTTCTTCCTACAGGCATATCCATTTGCAAGGCTTCCCGCACCTGGTATATATGGCTTTTCAGCCTCACAATCTCTTCGTCAATGCTGCACCTGTCGGCAAAAATCGCCACCTCCATAGCCAGCCTGGTTTCATCCACCGGATGCTGGCCAAGCAGCTCGGAAATCCTCGACATTAGTTTTGTCCTGTATTCTTCCGGCACTTCCGGGGCTCTCTCCGTCAATTTCGCGACAATCTCATCAATATGGTCAACCCTCTCAAGCAACGCATTCTTAAGGCCTTCCCCTTCAATTTCCCTCATCCTTATCAGCGAAGCCAGCGCGTTTTCGGTCGCAATCTTCAACAGCGACCACAAGTACTCCTCATCTTCTTTCTCCTGCTCCACCCTCAAAACATCAGGAAACTTGGAAATCAGGGAAACCGTGATGTCATCCTTCAACCCATACCTGTCCCGCAGGGTTTCAACCGCCGAGATATACGCTTCCGCCAATGCCTCGTCAAAGGTTACGTACCTGGCATTGCTGCTATAATTATAATATGTGACAGATACGTCAATCTTACCTCTTGAAATTGTCCTCCCGACAAGCCCTCTGACCTTGTCTTCAAGAAAGCCAATATGGCGAGGCATCTTTATAAAAATATCCGAATACCTGTGGTTTACCGTTTTTATCTCGACCAAAAACTCCCTGCCGTCTTGCGATATTTCTCCCCGGCCGTAACCGGTCATGCTCTTTATCATAAAAAACCCCGTATTCACTGTTATTATGGTCAAATTTCTCATTAGGTATTATAGCATAAAAGCCGCCAATTAAAAGATAATTTTTAAATATCACCATTTTCATACATCAATATCGTAATCACAACCATGCCCGCCGTTTCGGTGCGCAATATCCTGGGACCGAGAGAAACAGTTTCAAATCCGCCCCTCGCCGCTTCCTCCGCTTCCCCGGGGTCAAAACCTCCCTCGGGCCCTATAAAAACAGCAATGCTGTTGCTTATCCCCTGCGGCAAAGCACGAAGAAACGTGCGAAGCCTTCTTGTTTTCTCCTCTTCGTACGGCATTAGCTTCAAGTCACAGCTTTCGGCAAGCTCCAGCGCTTCAGCGAACATCACCGGCTCCTCCACTGCCGGAATGATCCCGCGGTCGCATTGCTTGGCCGATTCCAGCGCTATACGCTTCCACCTCACGGTTTTAGAATACGTATTGCCTTGTGCGCCGCCGATCCTTACTGCGGTCCTTGCAGTTACAACCGGGACAATACGCTTAACTCCCAGCTCCACACACTTCTGTATTATAAAGTCCATTTTGTCACTCTTCGGTATGCCCTGGAAAAGCGTAATATCCATCCCGGGTTCCGTCAGGTTGCGCCTTGTGGCGGTAATCCTTGCCAAAACGGCGTCTTTGCCCGTACGTTCGATAACCGCATCATAATCCGTTCCCAAACCGTCGGATACCACGATTGCGTCACCGGGCGCCGCCCTCAGTACATTTACGATATGTCTGACATCCCCGCCTGTTATGTTTATGCATCCGCTGCTCTCATCAATCGCATCCCTTTCTACAAAGAACCTTGACATTTGAAAACCATCGCCACCCATTCACCCATCTCGTCGGAACTTATAAAATCAAAGCCGTTTTCACGGTAAGCCTTGACCACTTCTTCCTTTCTCTCCCTGATAATACCCGACGCCAGCATCAGGCCGCCCTTAACAAGGCAACGACGCACGTCCGGGACAAGGCCGATAATCACATCCGCAATAATATTCGCTACGATCAAATCCGCTTTCTTATGTCCAAAATCCTTCAGCTCTCCTTGCTTTACATCAATCCTGTCAAGCATTCCGTTAATCGCGAAATTTTCACGCGCGATCCTGACTGCATCGGCATCGGTATCCAGGGCGAAAACACGACTTGCACCGCATATAGCGGCAATAATTGAAAGGATGCCGGAACCGCATCCCACATCAACAACAACGTCTCCCTTTTTTACATTGTCGAACAGGAGCCTGGAGCAAAGCTTCGTAGTCTCGTGCAACCCTGTTCCGAACGCCATGCCCGGATCCATTTCGACAACTGTCTCGCCGGGCTTTGCATCGTACTCCTCCCAGCCGGGCTTTATCACGATATTGCCGGCAATATTGAAAGGCTTGTAATACTTCTTCCAGGATACGGACCAATCTTCATCGTCCACCTCTTCATATACCACCGACCGTTTTCCCGTGTCAAGAAACCGGGAAATATAATCAAGTTTCGCCTGGATTAAACCATCCAGTTCCCCGGTTGCCCGCTCATGGCTAAAATATGTCTCAACGGTGATTTCCCCGTCACGCATGGTCCCGCTGCCTTGCATAACATCCAGGTTTCCGCCGGCACATTCCGCCGAATCCGGGCACTCACCCTGCTTTTTAAAATCACTCGGGTCAATAATCGCCACTCCGCCGGAACCAAGCGACATCAACATGTCCGAAACAGCATCGACAGCCTCCCCCGTTGTTTTTATACTTACCTTGATCCACTTCATAATATCTCCGATCCAGGCTGAGTAATAGCTACATACCCAGCGCATCCTTCATTTTATTAAAAAAGTTCTTTCTCTGCTCATACACTTCTTCGCCGCTAATCTCGGCAAATTCCCTGAGCAATTGCTTTTGCTTCTCGTTAAGCTTCTTCGGAACGTCGATCTCGACCTTTACGTATTGATCGCCCCTTCCGCTTCCCCTGATATAAGGAATACCCTTGCCTCTTAGCCTGAAAATCGTCCCTGTCTGGGTGCCCTCCGGCACGGTATACTTAACCTTGCCGTCAAGCGTAGGTACTTCAATCTCGGCGCCCAATGCCGCCTGCACAAACGTAATCGGTATTTCGCAAACAACGTCGTTTCCCTGCCTCCTGAATATGGGATGAGGCTTTACGTTCACAAGGACATACAAATCCCCGGGCGGACCGCCTCTTACGCCGGGCTCACCTTCCCCTCTCAGCGAAATTGTCTGGCCGTCATCGATACCTGCAGGTATGCTAAGCTTGATCTTGACGTATCTCCTGGTCTTTCCTCTCCCGTTGCAATCCGGGCATGGATCAACGATAACTTTTCCCTCGCCCCGGCAAACGTCACATGTCCTTACGTTTACAAAATGGCCGAACGGAGTACTCTGCTTGTATTGCACCTGGCCTGTTCCGCCGCATTGCTTGCAGGTCGCAGGCACAGTACCCTGCTTGGCTCCTGAGCCCTCGCATTTACTGCATTTTTCATGTCTGCTGACGTTTATATCCTTATTTACCCCAAAAGCAGCCTCTTCAAATGATATCTCGACCGAGTATTTCAGGTCGGCACCCTTCTGTGGCGCTGTCCGGCTCCTCGTAGAGCGCCCGAACCCCCCGCCGAAAAACGATTCAAATATATCACCCAGGCCGAAGTCGCCGAAATCAAAACCAAATCCCGCACCTGCACCCGTGAAACCGTTGGGATCCACGCCTGCATGCCCGAACTGGTCGTATCTCGACCTCTTTTGCGGGTCGCTCAGGACTTCGTATGCTTCATTTACTTCTTTAAACTTGGCCTCGGCATTTTTATCGCCGGGATTGATATCAGGATGATACTTTTTGGCAAGCTTCCTGTATGCCTTTTTTATTTCATCATCAGATGCATTTCTGCTAATTCCCAGCACTTCGTAGTAATCTCTCTTGGATTGCGGCAAACTTCAACAACTCCGATCAGTTTTAATTCCGGGGAATTACTTCAAGCTCCCGGTCACTAAAGAGCCCATCCCCTTCATTATTATGGGGACACCCCGACCGCAGCCACTAAAACAATCTTGCCCTGATACTGGTTACAGGTACCTTGGTTCTGCTTTACGGTGTCCCCTATATTTCGCAAAATACCTATATTGCTATTTGTCACTTGCTATCGTCGTCTTTTTTATCCTCATCTACTACTTTGTAATCCGCGTCATACACATTTTCTTGGCCTGCGCCCTGTCCTCCCTGGGAACCGTCCCCGAAACCAGGACCGCCTCCAAACCCTGCATCCGGACCAGGGCCGCCCTGCGCTCCGGGATTCTGCTGGTAAATCTTTGCCGATATATCGTAGAATGCCTGGGACAGCGCTTCCGTTGCAGATTTTATTCTCTCTGTATCATTGCCCTTTAAAGCTTCCTTTACATTATTTATCTGCTCTTCGATCCTGGACCTGTCCTCGCTGCTCAGCTTGTCGCTCAGGTCCTTCAACGCCTTTTCCGATTGGTAAACCATCGAATCCGCATTGTTCCTGGCTTCGACTTCCTCCTTACGCTTCTTGTCCTCTTGCGCGTATTTCTCGGCTTCCTTTACGGCCTTATCAATCTCATCTTCGGACAGGTTGGTAGAAGCCGTAATCGTAACTTTCTGTTCATTGCCCGTACCAAGGTCCTTTGCTGAAACATGCACAATACCGTTCGCATCTATATCAAAGGTAACCTCGATCTGGGGAACGCCTCTCGGCGCAGGAGGAATACCGGTAAGCTGGAACCTGCCCAGCGTCTTGTTGTACTGGGCCATTTCCCTCTCGCCTTGCAAAACGTGAATCTCTACGCTTGTCTGGCCGTCAGCCGCTGTTGAAAAAATCTGGCTCTTTTTTGTGGGAATCGTCGTATTGCGTTCAATCAGCTTCGTGAAAACGCCTCCAAGAGTTTCAATGCCCAGTGAAAGCGGAGTTACATCCAGTAAAAGCAGGTCCTTGACTTCTCCCGTCAGCACTCCTGCCTGTATTGCTGCGCCTATTGCCACGCATTCGTCCGGGTTGATTCCCTTGAAAGGCTCTTTCCCAAGGTACTTCTTTACCGCTTCCTGCACTGCCGGTATCCTGGTTGATCCGCCTACAAGAAGAACCTTGTCTATTTTATCCGGCGTAAGCCCGGCATCCTCTATGGCCTGTCTCGTCGGTCCCATCGTCTTCTCCACCAGGTCCGCCGTTAATTCATCAAATTTTGCTCTTGTAATCGTCATATCCAGGTGCTTCGGTCCCGTCGCGTCAGCGGTAATAAACGGAAGATTGATATTTGAAGTGGTGACTCCGGAAAGCTCTATTTTTGCCTTTTCCGCGGCTTCCTTAAGCCGCTGCATCGCCATTTTGTCACTCCTTAAATCTATTCCGTTTTCACGCTTGAAAGTATCCGCCAGGTAATCTATAATCCTCTGGTCGAAATCATCTCCACCCAGCTTGTTGTTTCCGCTCGTCGCCAGCACCTCGAACACGCCGTCTCCAATCTCAAGTATCGAAACGTCAAACGTCCCCCCGCCAAGGTCAAATACCAGGATTTTCTGGTCATGTTCTTTATCGAGTCCATAAGCAAGGGCTGCCGCAGTAGGTTCATTGATTATTCTCAAGACCTCCAGTCCCGCAATCTTTCCAGCATCCTTCGTCGCCTGCCTTTGCGAATCGCTGAAGTATGCCGGTACGGTAATTACCGCCTGGGTGACAGTCTCGCCGAGATACGCCTCCGCATCAGCCTTCAGCTTCTGGAGTATCATTGCGGAAATTTCCTGCGGAGTCAGGCTCTTGCTATCTATCTTTACCCTTCTATCGGTGCCCATATCCCTTTTAATAGAAAGAATGGTCCTTTCAGGATTAGTTATGGCCTGTCTTTTTGCCACCTGGCCCACAAGCCTTTCACCTGTCTTGGAAAATGCCACTACCGAAGGAGTTGTCCTGTTCCCCTCGGGATTTGTTATAACTACAGGCTCCCCGCCTTCCATCACTGCTACGCAAGAATTCGTAGTCCCTAGATCTATACCAATTACTTTAGCCATAAATTACCTCCCGATTTTAAAGTTAGTCTATTATATACAAGCTCGCATGTGGATTCAAGCCTGTTATTACCCAATTCACGTTTTAAGTCAATTTGCAACTTTGACCATGCTGTACCTGATTACCCTGTCCTTGTAAATATAACCTTTTTGAAACTCTTCTACAATCACGTTCCGGCCAACCGAATCATCTTCCACGTGCATCGCCGCGTTGTGGAAATTCGGATCAAACTGCTCCCCAAATGCTTTTATCTCTTCCACGCCTATATTCTTAAGGACATCCTTGAATTGCCTGTAAATCATTTCCACGCCTTCTTTCAGCGACTGGCTGGAATCATTTGAAGAAATTGCCTGAATCGCTCTTTCAACATTGTCTATAACCGGAATGAATGCGCCGACAACATCGGTAACCGCATCGGCATATAAAGCTTCCTTTTCCTTAAGAGATCTTCTTTTAAAATTATCAAACTCAGCCGCCGTTCGCTGGAGCTTATCAAAATAATCCTCACACTGCCTGGTTTTATTTTCTAGCTCCAGCTTCACTTTTTCAAGTTCAGCCGTCGCTTCCTCCGGTTCAGATGCTGCGCCGGACACATTTTTCACCGCGGCATCTGTTTCGTCATTTTCGCGTCCACAGGCTGCTGCGTTTTTTCGCCCGCCTGCCGCCGCGGGAACACCGGCATCCTCAGAACCGCTGCCGGTATCAGTTCCGGCCTTTTTCAGAACCGTTGCTTCATGAGTTTCCTCCCCATGTTTACCGGTTTTTTCCTGATGTCTTTTTTCACCCATTTTCACCTATCATCCTTTGATTTATATTTAATAAATTATCACGTTATACACATTTATAATTACACTGTTTCTTTTCAATTGCCGGCTCAGTCATCATTATCCGGCTTCACGCCCATGAGCCTGTTTATCTCGTTGCTCATGAGCTTTCTCATGTACTTCAGTAATGAAATGACCCTGGGATATTCCATCCTGGTCGGCCCGATAATCCCAATGGAACCCTTGAAATTGTCGGGCAGGTTATACTTTGCCGTAATCAGCGTACAATCCTTGATTACGGACATATCATTCTCCGAACCGATTCTTATATTAATCTCACCCGATGCATTCCGGCTGGTCATGATTTTGAATAAATTCGACTTCTCATCCAGCACGCTCATGAACTCCCTGGCCTTAGCCACATCCCTGAATTCGGGGTAATTGAATATATTAGTCGTACCCTCCACGTACACTTCCGGGCAGTCTATCCGCTCAATGCAATCAGTTACGCCGTTAATTACGGGTGTTAAAATATCCGGAGTCATCCCGGCGCGGCTCTCCAGTTTTATGGCTTTACCGGCGGCGATTTGCTCAACCGTCAGGCCGGCAAGCTTGTCATTCAACTCGTTTGATATCATAACCAATATATCCGGCGTTAATCTGTCGGTGATCTTGATCAGGCTATTGCGGATAATACCAGCGTTTGTAACAACTATGACCATGGCTTTTCCAGTCTCAATCGGAACTATCTGTATAGTTTTTATCGTACTCGCTTTCAACTGCGGTGTTACTGCCATGGACGTATATCTGGAATAACGGGACAACACTGCCGACGCCTGCTTGAGTAACTGGTCCAGCTCATTTATGCGCGTATCCATTTCCGTTCTCATTCTATCCGATTCTTCCTTTTGAAGATCCTGCACACACATAAGCTCATCGACGTACAGCCTGTATCCCTTGTCCGAAGGGACCCGCCCGGCTGATGTATGAGGCTGTGACAGGTAACCCATATCCTCAAGATCGGCCATTTCATTTCTGATCGTTGCCGAACTCAATCCCAATTCGTATTTCCTGGCAATCGTCCTTGACCCTATGGGTTCTGCGGTGTCAATGTAATCATCGATGATAGCCTGCAATATTCTTTTTTTTCTCTCGTCCATTATCATCTCATACACCCCTATCATAATAAAAAAATACTTTCGTAAATTTCACGTATATATTATATATACGAACCCATATAATTATTTGCTTGTTAGCACTCTATGTTGTCGAGTGCTAATCTACATTAAAAATACCACCAGCATTTTTTTTTGTCAAGAGGCCAAATGAATTCCTAAACGAAGAGATGCTTCAAGAGCGTTGGTACAGCGCCCCTGAAGCAGCACTTCATATGAATTCCATAAATGCCTCGTTTGCAAAATCAAGCCCAAACCGGGTCAGCCTGTACCGGATGCCGTTGTCATTCACGCACTTGAGCAGGCCTTTTCCGATAAGTTTTTCAAGCTTGTCCCCATATTCCGCCTGCAGGCTTGCACAAAATCTTTCTTCAAATTCATCGGGCGAAATGCCTTCCGTAAGCCTGAGCCCAAGCATCATAAATTCCGACATGGCTTCCCTCCGCCCGATTACCCGCATGTCCTCAAAAAGTCCCGTCTCGCCGCCCGCAAGCCGTTTCACCGCATCGATATACTGTACAATATCCGCCTTGTTTCCGAAACGCACGTCGTCCAGGAAGGAATGCGCGCCTGCACCGAATCCGGCATATTCCCCGGCTTTCCAATATACCAGGTTATGCCTGCATTTAAAGCCCGGCAAGGCAAAATTGGATATTTCATAATGGCAGTAGCCTTTACCGGCCAGCATTTCAACCGCATGACGATACATCCGCCGGTCAAGCAAATCATCCGTCTCGTCGAGTTTGCCCGCCTTCATCATCTCGCCGAAAACCGTTTTTTCCTCTATCGCAAGGCTGTAACATGATAAGTGAGTCAGCCCGGCGGAGCTTTTGCCAAGCGTCGTCACGGCTTCCAGGGTCTCCGCCCAGTCTTCAAAAGCCTGGCCGGGCAGGCCAAAAATCAAGTCCACGTTTATATTTTCAAATCCCGCCTCGCAAGCCGCATGAAAGTTGTCAATAAAATGCCGGCGCCGGTGAATCCTCCCCATGCTCTCCAACAGCTTGTCCTGCCACGCCTGAAGGCCGATACTGAGCCTGTTTATACCGGCCGCCTTATATTTTTTCAGGCTTGCCGGCGACAGCGTCCCCGGATTGCTCTCCATGCTGATTTCAACATTGCTTTCAAATTCCAGCTGTTTCGAGCAAGCTTCCAGCAATCTTGCAATATAATCCGGATCAACAAAAGAAGGCGTTCCGCCTCCGATGTATATCGACTTGACACGCCTTTCACTTATAGCGGGAAGCCTTAAGGCTATTTCCGCAAAGAGCGCCTCGAAATAGGGGCCGACAAGATGTTCGGCGCCGGAATAGGAATTAAAATCACAATAATAGCATTTTGATTTGCAGAAAGGGATATGGATATATATACCAATACCGTCACCCGGGGCTTTATCGCTGCCCGGAACCGCGCCGCGGCCGGCTTGCGCCGCGCCGCAAAACTGCACCGTGTCGCCGTACGTTATTACCGCCACCTTCTTTCCCGGTCCGGATACTTAAGCATAAAGCAGCTGCAAAATCTCCACTGCCGTCAGTCCAGCTTCAGCACGCTCATGAAAGCCTCCTGGGGCACCTCCACAGAACCAACCTGGCGCATGCGCTTCTTACCTTCCTTTTGCTTTTCAAGCAGTTTCTTCTTCCTGGTTATATCGCCTCCGTAGCATTTCGCCAGGACATCCTTCCTGTACGCCTTCACCGTTTCCCTGGCAATAATCTTGCCGCCTATGCAGGCCTGTATAGGCACTTCAAACTGCTGTCTCGGGATTGATTCCTTCAGTTTCTCCGCAATCCTGCGCCCCCTTGCGTAAGCCTTTTCGGAGTGGACTATAAATGAAAGGGCATCCACTACTTCGCCGTTAAGAAGAATATCCAGTTTAACCAGTTTTGACTCCCTGTACCCGATGAATTCGTAATCCAGTGACGCAAATCCTTTCGTCCTGGACTTCAGCGCGTCAAAAAAGTCATAAATAATCTCATTCAGAGGCAGTTCGTATGTCAGCACGGCTCTCGTACTGTCCAGGTAGGACATATCCTTGAAAATGCCGCGCCTCTCCTGGGAAAGCTCCATGATATTGCCCACGTACTCGACAGGCGTCATAATGGACGCCTTGACAATCGGTTCCTCCATCTTGGCGATAGACGCATCAGGAGGCATATTTGTAGGATTGTCGATGTCCATGACCTTCCCGTCAGTCAACGTAATTCTATAAACAACGCTGGGAGCCGTAGTTACCAGGTCAAGATCAAATTCCCTTTCCAGCCGTTCCTGGACGACTTCCATGTGAAGGAGTCCAAGGAATCCGCACCTGAATCCGAACCCGAGCGCTGCGGATGTCTCAGCTTCAAAGGTAAGGGAAGCGTCATTCAGCTGAAGCTTCTCGAGTGCATCGCGCAAATCGCCGTAGTTCGCCCCGTCTGCCGGATAAACCCCGCAAAACACCATCGGCTGCACCTTTTTGTAACCCGGCAGCGGCTCCGCCGCAGGATTATCTGCCAAGGTGATAGTATCGCCTATTCTTGTATCCCGAACATTCTTGATGCTCGCTACAATATAGCCGACCTCGCCAGCCACAAGCCTGCTTGACGGCGAATACTGCCCGGGCGTAAAGATGCCGACCTCCGTGACTACGAATTCCTTCTTTGTATACATCATCCTGATAGTGTCACCGGGCTTCACCGTTCCGTCCTTCACCCTTATGTGAACAATGGCGCCCTTGTAGCTGTCGTAAACCGAATCAAATATCAGCGCTTTCAATGGCGCATTTTCATCACCGCTTGGAGGGGGTATTTTTTCAGCAATCTTTTCAAGAACAGCTTCTATATTAATCCCGTTTTTCGCTGAAATAAGCGGTGCGTCACTGCAATCCAGCCCAATCGTTTCTTCGATTTCCTTCCTGACATGATCCGGCCGTGCGCTTGGCAAATCTATCTTGTTTATGACCGGCATAATTTCAAGATTATGCTCCAGGGCCATATACACGTTTGCAAGCGTCTGGGCTTCCACGCCCTGGGCGGCATCCACAACCAGGATGGCGCCTTCGCAGGCGGCAAGGCTCCTGGAAACTTCATAATTAAAATCCACATGTCCCGGAGTGTCAATAAGGTTAAAAATATACTCCCGGCCATCCGCTGCCTTATAAACCATCCTGACGGCCTGGGCCTTTATCGTGATGCCGCGCTCACGCTCGATATCCATGTTATCGAGGACCTGCTCCTGCATTTCCCTTTCGGTCAGGACGCCCGTCATCTGTATAAGGCGGTCCGCCAGCGTTGATTTGCCATGGTCTATATGGGCAATGATACAGAAATTTCTTATTTTCTCCATCCTGTTGCCTGACATCAATCTTCCCCTTATCTTAGTGTAAGTTATTGCAGTATTAAATGCAGTACAATTATAACAAAGGCATCAGATAAAATAAAGCATTGAATGAAGTTAACGGATGGGAGGCGCAATTCAGAAGCCGGAAGCCAGAGGTCGGAAGCCGGAAGCAATGCAGGTACGGGTCAGGGCTTCGGATGAAAGCTGCTAACGATTCATCGAGCCTTTTCCGAATCGGCGGATTTCGCAATGCCGCTGATTCTCTTTTTCAGGTTTTGCAAATCACGGTTGACGTATTTTGTATTGATAGAAAATTTGCGATTCATGACGGTTATAACAAGACAGTCTCCCCTGTTATCCAGGGATGCAAGCGCAACACCCCTGCGGCCTGATACCAGGTAATTGGTGGAACAATCCACCGCAAGGATACCTGCGGCCAGCAAGACGGCCAACATTAGCACCGCAGTAATACAGCGCTTTCTCGCGATCCTTTTCTGCCTGTACTTTTCAACCCTTTTCAACCTGTCTCTCCCGACCTGTTGCAACTTTTTTACTGCTCAATCATCATAAACACATTTTATTATTTCCCTTCCATCATTACATCATTCAGCACCTCTGCAAGATATCTGGCACTCTCAAGGCATTCTTCCAGGAGATTTCCGTCCCCTCCGATTTCAACCAGGATGGCCTGGTCTGATATGTGCTGGTTGTAACGCTTTCCCACAACCCATACAGGTCTTGCAAGGCCGGGGTATTTCTCATTCAGCTTTTGCTGCAGCCTGAGGACAAACTTAAGGTTTTCCTTCCACCCGGGATGAGGCAGCATGCCGTCCGTACCAACCACAAACATTATCTGCGCTGCGTCCTTGCCGTTAATTTTTTTCGTCAGCCGCAGTTTTGGCTTGTCTGCGGCCAGCCCGTCCCTATGCACGTCTATAAACACTTTGATTGAGGGATAGCTCTTTTTATAGCTGTTGAGCGTATTGATCGAAACTCCATACGCAGCGTCTCGCACCTTGTCATGCACCGTGCCGTTGTGAAGCGTCTCGATCCCGTATTTTTTCAAGTGCCGCGCCAGTTCTTCCCCGACCCTGACCACGCTGTACCTGGGGTCGTTGCTGAAGCTTGGCACGTCCTTTTTACCCAAATCAGATTCTTTAGGCACATAGCTCTCCGTCGTGTGGGTGTGATACACCAGGACCTTTGGCCCCTTTCTTGAAAACTCCAGCTTAATGGGCTCTTCAAGCAGTTTTTCAATATCGATTTTGTGCTTTGTAAAATTCCTGATTACTATTTTGTCTGTAGCGACAGTATCGCTTTTCTCCTCGTCATCATCTTCTTCCACCTCGTAAGCTATACTGCTGACCGGCTGAAAATCTGCCTGGCTGCTGCCGCCGGTCTTGCCAGCGCCTTCCTGGTTCCCCGGTATCCCGCTGCCGGTGGATTGTCCGTCGCTTCCCGGCACTTTGGTATTATTCGTTCCATCTCCGGAACCGCCCGGTTTGCCTGTTTGATCCGTTCCGTGGTTTGGTTGTCCGTCCTGGCTCATATTCCCGTCCTCCCTGCCGGCTTTTTCATTTCCGGTTTCTTCACCCGCACCAGGTCCTTTCCCGGAGCCGCTGCCTGTTTCGCCATTGTCCGGGTTCCCGGCATCCTGTTGCTTGTCGACGTACCCGTATTTATTCTTAACGGTATCATCTTCTTCAGATATCTTTTTTTGCCGGTATACCCTGTTATAATACTCCATGAAAACAGGCGATTGGGCATTTAGAATAGTAACAGGAGACTCCAGGTCAAAACCAAAAATCCCTGAAAACAACCCCTTTATTTCCCTTGCAATTGATACGCTTGACTTCCCGCTGTTATAAACAGTGTCAATAATCGGAAACGACAAGCTGATCGTTTGCTTGAAATTATCCGCATCAACTTTTTCAATAATATTCACATTAAGCTTGTACAACATGTTTCCAAGCCGTATTCCTACCATTGCCGCTACAGCAAGAAGCAGCATAATCAGCAGTACATCAATAAACCCTGTGCTATGTTTTCCATATGTATTTTGCCCGCGTTTAGTCTCCATTTTCCCTCCGGCCGCCCGCCTCGTTATATAAAATCATATTCTTTGTTCCAGGTACATTATGACAAGCCGGCAGAACATAAATATGAATATTTTATTAATAAACTTGCCTAGCCCCCGTATTGCGGATATAATTGATATGACCTAAAAAAATAAAGACTGAAAGGTGCCATGTATGTCCATACAGATTTACTTCATGATAGGTGTTATAATTACATTCAGTATTTTTGCGTTTGCAATGAGCAGGTCGGTTAAAAAATATGACGAGAGGATGGCTAAAGCCAAGAAGAAGCGCCGGCGCAGGTAATTCATTACAAGCCGGGCGTACAGTGCGTATACCCCGTTTAAGCGCCCAGCTCATATGTTACAGTCATGTGCCGTGTTTAGGTGCCGCAGCTTGTATCACAGCTTTGTTTTTCAGCCTAAGTGTAACCATAATTACACGTATTTTTCATCATGCAGCGCACAATTTCCTGTCGCATTATACATATTACCGGCTTTATTCCCCATATTCCCGAAAGCTGACGCGAGCATCAGCTTGATCCTGTTAAGCTGGTTGACTTCGCTGGCTCCGGGGTCATAATCCACCGGTACAATATTCGCCTGCGGGAATCTCTTCTTCAGGGCTTTTATCATTCCTTTACCGGTAACATGGTTCGGCAGGCATGCAAACGGCTGCATACAGATAATATTAGCGGCGCCCCCCTTTATCAATTCGATCATTTCGGCGGTAAGGAACCAGCCTTCACCGGTGCAGTTGCCCAGCGACAGCACCTCCGATGCGCTTTTTGCAAGCCCGTATATGCTATGCGGCGGGCTAAACCTTTTGCTTTGCGCCAATGCCTTTTTCATGGACCTCCGGTAAAGCTCCAAAACCGCTATAACAAGCCTTGAGACCGCTTTGTCCGACAATTTGCCCGAAAGATACCTGTGCCTGAAAATCCCGCCGTAGGCGCAGTACTGCAAAAAATTAATCAGGCCTGGCATCACCGCTTCGGCGCCTTCTTTTTCCACTACGGCCACAACATTATTATTGGCAGTGGGATGAAACTTCACAAGTATCTCGCCAACAAGTCCAACACGCGGTTTCCTGCTTTCCACCACCTCAATGCGGTCAAAATCCGCCACTATCCGCCTGACATTACGCCTGAATTCATTGTGTTTTCCGCTTCTGACTGAATCCATGCACCGCGCGGCCCACTTTTCGTAAAGCAAATCAGCCGAGCCTTTTATCTTCTCATAAGGTCTGACCCTGTACAGCACATTCATAAACAAGTCTCCGTACACCAGGGCAATCAAAGACCTGTTAATCAAGCCCGGCGTTATTTTAAACCCGGGATTTTTCTCAATGCCAAGTGCATTCAGCGAAATTACCGGGACATGCCCGAATCCGGCATCTTTCAAAGCTTTCCTGATAAAGCCGATATAATTTGTAGCCCTGCAGCCTCCACCCGTCTGGGTAATTATCAGCGAAGTGTTGTAAATGTCGTACCGGCCTGATTTCAAAGCCCTGATCATTTGCCCCGTGACAAGTATCGACGGGTAGCACGCGTCATTATTTACAAACTTAAGCCCTTCTTCGACAGCTTCGCTGTCAACCGACGGCAATATTTCCAAATTGTAGCCCGACGCCCTGAAGGCCTCCTCCAGGAACTGAAAATGAATGGGTGACATTTGCGGCGTAAGGATGGTATGGTGTTTCCGCATTTCCTTTGTAAACAGTACCCTTTTGTAACGGTACTTCTTCCCCCCGGGGATATAATTGTTCCGCTCCCTCTCATCCATGGCCGCTTTCAGGGAACGCAGGCGTATCCTGGCAGCTCCCAGGTTGCTGATCTCATCTATTTTCAATACGGTATAGATTTTCCCGGCCTCATTCAGTATCTCCTGTATCTGGTCTGTAGTTACCGCATCCAGCCCGCAGCCAAAAGAATTAAGCTGCACAAGCTCCAGGTTATCCTTGGTGCTCACAAAAGACGCAGCGGAATAAAGCCTCGTATGGTACATCCACTGGTCCACAACGCGAAGCGGTCTGCCCGCTGTCCCCAGGTGCGCCACGGAATCCTCGGTAAGTACCGCCATGCCGAAATCAGTTATAAGGTTGGGTATCCCGTGATTTATCTCGGGATCGATATGATAAGGCCTTCCCGCAAGCACAATACCTTTGCCCCCGGTCGCGTCAAGCTGTTTAACCGTTTCTTCGCCCTTCTGCCTGATCTCCTTCCTGAAGCGTTCTTCTTCCTTCCATGCTTTGTCAACCGCTTCCTTTACTTCCCGCCTGCTGATGCCGAACTTTTTCAGTTCCTCGTATAATCTCCCGCCAAGCCCTTCTTTGTCGTGATACGGCAGGAACGGGTTCATAAAATTGACGCCCTTTTCCTTCAGCAACTCCATATTTGCACGTATCACCTCGGAATACGAGGTAACAATCGGACAGTTGTAGCAATTATCGGCAGCCTCATCCTCTTTCCTTTCATAAGGGATGCAAGGGTAGAAAATATTCTTAACACCACTCGCCACAAGGCTCATAACATGCCCGTGGGCCAGCTTTGCCGGATAGCATACCGACTCAGAGGGCATGGTCTCTATGCCAAGCTCGTATACCTTCCTGGAAGAAACGGGTGATAAAATCACCCTGAACTTCAATTCCGTGAAAAAAGTATGCCAGAATGGATAATTCTCATATATGTTAAGCACCCTGGGAATCCCGATTACCCCCCTGGTTGCCTTCTTTTCGTCCAGCGGCTTGTAGGACATCAAAAGTTTGTACTTGAAATCATAAAGGTTGGGAACGGTTGTCTTGCGCACCCCGCCGCCCGCCCCGCGTTCGCACCGGTTTCCCGATACAAAGCGCCGGCCGTCCGTAAAGGTGTTTATCGTAAGCAGGCAGTTGTTGGCGCACTTACCGCAGCGTCTCATTGAGGTATCCGACCGGAAATTCCCCAGTTCCTGCGCTCCCATGATGCTGCTCCTTTGCCCTTCCGCGCTTCGCTCGCGTGAAATGAGCGCAGCGCCGTATGCACCCATAATGCCTGCAATATCAGGCCTGACGGCTTCCCTCCCCGAAACCAGCTCAAAACACCGCAGTACCGCCGTGTTATAAAACGTACCGCCCTGAACAACGATTTTATTTCCGAGCTGTTTCGGGTCACATATTCTTATGACTTTCATCAACGCATTCTTAATAACGGAATACGACAGCCCCGCGGAAATATCCCCTATGGAGGCGCCTTCCTTCTGCGCCTGCTTTACCCTTGAATTCATAAAAACCGTACAGCGGGAACCAAGGTCAACAGGATTCTCAGCCAGTAATGCCGCTTCTGCAAATTCGTCCACTTCCATGTTCAGCGATGCCGCGAATGTTTCTATAAACGAACCGCACCCGGAGGAGCATGCCTCGTTGAGCATAATGTTTTCTATAACGCCGTCTTTAATCTTCATGCACTTCATGTCCTGCCCGCCTATATCCAGTATGAATTCCACTCCCGGCAGGAAATTCGCAGCGGCCTTATAATGGGCAATGGTTTCTATCTCACCGAAATCAACATTCAGGGCGGCTTTTACCAGGGCTTCACCGTACCCCGTAACAGTCGCAGCCGCTATGTAGGTACCTTGCGGCAATATGCCGTAAAGCTTTTTCAATTCCCTGACCACAGACTTCAGCGGACTCCCGCCGTTGCTTCCGTAGTAAGAGTACAGCAACGCCCCCTCATCGTCGGTCAACGCCAGTTTTGTCGTGGTTGAGCCGGCGTCGATGCCAAGGTAGCACGGGCCATTATGTTTTGCCAGGTCCTTGCGCCGTACCTTGTGAACACAATGTCTTCGCTTAAATTCGGCAAGCTCGGTTTCGTCCCTGAACAGAGGAGCCAGCCTTGCCACTTCATGAGCGACATCCGCATCCAGTGACGACAACCTTGCCCTGAGTGACTTGAAACTCATCGCTTTATTTTTCCTCGAAGCCAGTGCGGCCCCGATAGCTATGAAAAGCTGCGAATTATCGGGCAGAATCACCTGGTCATCCCGTAAACCAAGAGTAATGATAAACCTTTTTCTTAATTCGGGAAGAAAATGCAGCGGACCTCCCAGGAAAGCAACATTTCCTCTAATCCGCCTTCCGCAGGCCAACCCGCTGATTGTCTGGTTAACGACAGATTGGAAAACGGATGCTGCAATATCCTCTTTTTTAGCTCCCTCGTTCAGAAGCGGCTGGATGTCAGATTTGGCAAAAACTCCGCACCTGGCGGCAATAGGATAGATGACCTTGTATCCTTCAGCCAGCTTGTTCAACCCCTCGGCATCAGTATTCATCAGTGCCGCCATCTGGTCGATAAAAGCCCCGGTGCCTCCTGCGCAAGTTCCATTCATCCTTTGCTCCAGGACACCGTCGAAAAATGTAATCTTTGCATCCTCGCCGCCCAGTTCAATAACCACGTCAGTATGCGGAATCATTCTCCGGACCGCGCCCGTGGCTGCGACAACCTCCTGCTCAAACGGCAGCCCCAGCCATTGTGACACCGCAATCCCGCCGGAACCGGTGAGCATGACGGTGAGGTCGTCATTATCGAAAATTGAACAGGTTTCATCAACCAGGTCAAAAATCGTTTTCCTGATATCTGAGAAATGCCTCTGGTACTTGCTGTAAACGATATTATCTTTCTTATCGAGCAAAACAAGCTTTACCGTGGTAGAGCCCACGTCGAGGCCCATATTTAAAAGCCTTCTGTTATGATTCATATGACTTCACCCTATCCGGGCGAATGCGTCTTGTCGGGTATCCTCGTCACTCAACATATTTGACGCTCCCGAACCTGCTTAAGGGAAATATTCTTAAAATCGCCCGGCCTTTAATCCAATCCTTACTTATCGGTCCCAATTCGGTCCCATCTATGCTGTAAGGCCTGTTATCCCCCAGTACGTAAACATAGCCCGGCGGTACAGTAAGGTTGGTGTATTCGGGCTTGAGCCCATCTGGAGTATCCGGCTCTTCAGGAAGTCCCGTAAGGAACTGTTGGCCGTTTACATATACTTTCCCGTCCTTTACTTCCACCTTGTCTCCCTCAAGCGCAACAAGGCGCTTAATCAGCATCCGGTCACTCTCCGGCAACTTGAATACGATCACGTCTCCCCGTTTAAGAAGGTTGAACCTGTGACTCAATTTTTCCACCAGGAGATTGTCGCCCTCCACAAGCGTCGGCTGCATGGAAATATCAAAAACGACGGTTCTCTGGATTACAAACGTTACTATAAGGACACCTGCAATTATTGCGGCAGCTATGTGAATTATCCAGTCAAGTATTTCCTTCTTAATGTTTTTATTCTTGCTGTTCGTATCCGTATGTATTCCCCCATTCTTACGTTCGCCGCCAGCAGGCGCCACAACACACGGCGAAATATTTCTGCGCAACATCCAACCGCGGCCCGCCGTACTGTTTGCCGCTTACTCCGCCGGTCGGATATGAAGCTCGGCAAGCTGCCTCTCATCCACAAAGTCAGGCGCATTTGTCATCAGGTCCGACGCGTTCTGCACTTTCGGGAAGGCAATAACATCCCTTATTGTGCTCTTTTGGGCCATCAGCATCACAAGCCTGTCCAATCCGTAGGCGATGCCCCCATGCGGAGGGACGCCATACCTGAAGGCTTCAAGAAGATAGCCAAATTTAGCCTTCGCTTGCTCCTCGTCAAGTCCAAGAATCCTGAACATCCTTGACTGAAGTTCCTTTGAGTGTATTCTTATGCTGCCCCCTCCAATCTCGGTACCGTTGAGCACAATATCATACGCCTTTGAGCGCACCTGTCCAGGTTCTCTTTCGAGCAGTTCAACATCCTCATCCATTGGCGCCGTAAAAGGATGGTGTTTGGCTGTCCAGCGCTTTTCCTCCTCGTCATACTCCAGGAGCGGAAACTCCGTCACCCACAAGAACCTGAAATCCTTCTTGTCAAGCAAACCCAGCCTCCCGGCCAACTCCACACGCAGGGCTCCCAGCGAGTCAAACACCACGCTGTCTTTATCCGCGACAATACAAATGAGGTCTCCCGGCTCCGCAGCCACCTTTGCAAGCAAAGCCTTCATCTCGTCGTTGCTGAAAAACTTGGTTATCGAAGATCTCGCCTCATTTTCTTCAACAGCTATCCAGACCAGGCCCTTTGCCCCATAGGTTTTTACAAACTCAACCAGGCTGTCGATTTCCTTCCTGCTGAATTTCGCCCCGCAGCCTTTTGCGTTAATGGCCCGGACACTGCCTCCGCCCGCGGCTGCATCCGCAAAGACCCTGAAACCGCAATCGCGCACCAGGTCGGTTACATCCACCAGTTCCATACCAAACCGCAAATCAGGCTTGTCGGAACCGAACCTTTCCATGGCCTCCTTGTACGTAAGCCGCGGAAAAGGCGTTGCCAGTTCTGCTCCAAGCGCTTCCTTGAATACCCTCCTGATAAAACCCTCATTTATACTGATAACATCATCCATGCCGACAAAGGACATCTCAAGGTCAATCTGCGTAAACTCGGGCTGCCTGTCCGCCCTCAGGTCCTCATCCCTGAAGCACTTTACTATCTGCATGTACCTGTCGAACCCGGATACCATCAACAACTGCTTGAAAAGCTGCGGCGACTGCGGCAGCGCATAAAACTTGCCCGGGTGGACCCTGCTCGGGACAAGATAATCCCTTGCCCCTTCGGGCGAACTTTTTATCAGCATCGGCGTCTCTATCTCGATAAAACCTTCCGCGTCAAAATAATCCCTTGCGATCTTTGCGACCTTGTGACGCAGCATCAATGACGCCTGCATATCCGGCCTTCTAAGGTCAAGATACCTGTATTTCAGGCGCATCGCATCATTGACCGAAGAATCCTCCTCTATATTAAACGGCGGCGTTTCAGCCCTGCTGAGGATCCGCAGCTCCGACGCGATCACTTCGATCTCTCCTGTTTTCATGGACGGGTTGACCGCCTCGGGAGCCCTTCTCGCCACTTCTCCCACAACAGCCAGGACGTACTCGTTTCTGATCGTTTCCGCTTTCTCAAAAACTTCTTCTCCCGAAAGGTCGTTAAATACGATCTGCAACAATCCCGTCCTGTCCCTTAGGTCAATAAAAATCAAGCTGCCAAGGTTTCTGCGTTTATGCGCCCAACCCATAACCGTTACCTTTTTACCCACATCAGCGACGCTCAATTCAGTACACATATGCGTTCTTTTCAAGCCAAGAATTGATTCTTCCATATTCTTACTCCCCATCCTTATTCATTACAGGCTTCTTATACTGCTTTACTGCCCGATTCTGCTTTACTGCCTGTTACTGCTTGCTTCCTTCAGGCACGGATTTGCACTGGTTTTTCATCCTGTCGACTATCGAATCCAGGCTAACGTCCTTTTGCTCTCCCGATCTCATATCCTTCAGCACTCCCTTGCCGGATTCTATCTCCTCGTCGCCCACTACAACAATATATGTAAAGCCCATTTTATCCGCATATTTCATCTGCGCCTTCAGACTCCTGTCCATCAGGTCGGTCTCAGCGCCCACATTTAAACTCCTTAGCTTATGCACCAGCTGCTGCGCAAATGCGGCGGCTTTCACGCCCACCGTGGCAATATATATGTCCATCGTGCTCGGCTGGTCAATCACGACCCCCTGACTGTCAAGTTCCATCAGCAGCCTTTCGACGCCAAGCGCAAACCCTATCCCCGGCGTCGGAGTTCCGCCGCACAGTTCCACAAGGCCGTCATACCTGCCTCCGCCGCAGATCGTCCCCTGGGTGCCGACATTTTCCGAAATAAATTCAAACACCGTTTTTGTATAATAATCGAGCCCCCTGACTATCCTCGGGTCAACGATGTAGCCGATTCCCAGGTTTTCAAGGCCTGCCTTGAGCCCTTCAAAATGCGCCCCGCACTCGCCGCAGAGATTATCCAGCAAGTACGGCACGTCTGCTGTCAACTCCTTGCATTTATCCCGCTTGCAATCAATAATCCTCATCGGGTTTATTTCAAACCTGCTCCTGCAATCCCCGCAAAGCCCGGACAAAAGTGGTCTGAAATAATCCTTCAGCTTCTCCTGGTACTGCGCCCTGCACCTGGGACAGCCGATACTGTTGATATGCAGGCTCGTATCCTTCAGCCCGAGCCTCCTGAAAAACATGTCAACCAGACTGATAATCTCGACATCGACGGAAGGCCCGGCCGCGCCGAAAGCCTCCGCGCCAAGCTGCCTGAACTCCCTGTAACGCCCTTTCTGCACATTTTCATACCTGTAGAAGCTAAGGTTGTAATACATCTTGATTGGATGCGGAAGGGACGACATGCCGTTTTCCACGTAGCTCCTGACAACGCCCGCGGTGCCTTCCGGCCTCAATGTCAGGCTCCTGCCGCTCTTGTCATTGAAAGTATACATCTCCTTGCGGACAATATCCGTGGAATCTCCCACGCCCCTTTGAAAAAGCTCTGTATATTCAAATACCGGTGTCCTTATCTCCCTGTACCCAAAGCTTGCGCAAAGTTCGGAAAAAACCTTCTCAACGTGCTGCCACCTGTAAACCTCCGAGGGAAGAACATCCCTTGTTCCCTTTGGCGACTGAATGAACATGGCTACCTCCTTTTCAGCAATTTGCGATGCTTTGTTAACAATATAATTATAATATCCCTGTTGCCCGGTTATATTTATAAAAAACTCCCGCCCGGCAATAAATCCAGGAACGGGGATAATATCTTTATTTTATTCTTAATGGATACTATTGTCAATACGGCAGGAAATCAATACAACTCCCTGATTATAGGATTTTGGCGCCTCTCGCTGCCAATATCCGTCGACGGTCCGTGTCCCGGGTAGACAACGAGGCTGTCATCCATATCCATAAGTCTTTTCAGCGAATCAGCCAATTTATCCCAATCGCCCGCGCCAAGATCAGTCCTTCCTACGCCCAGCCTGAAAAGCGTGTCGCCCGTAAACATGCAATCATTCTGTCCTGGAGACGTTTTCCCCGTTCCCGCATTTTCACTGTCTTTGCCCATGGTCTCCCGTCCTGAGTGAACATAGATACATATGCTTCCCGGCGTATGCCCGGGAGTGTGGATGACTTCAAGCTTTAACCCGCCAAGCTCCAGGATGTCCCCGTCCTCCACGCACAAATCCGGCTGGTTAAAGGTCTTGCTCAAGCCAAATAAAAAAGAACCGTTCAATGTCTCGTTGCCCAGCAGCGGAGCATCATCCTTGTGGATGACCACTTGTCCTCCACAGGCCTCCTTAAGCTTATCGGCCTGCAATACATGGTCGATGTGCGCATGGGTCAAAATAATATATTTTAAAACCAATCCTTCGGATGAAAGAATCCGCGCAGTTTCCTTGAAATCCAGGCCGGCATCGATAACCGCCCCTTCTCCGGAGTCCCCCAGTATGTAACAATTTGATCCAAGCATTCCTCCATCCAGGCCCTTCAAAAACAAAACAGTCACTCCCATCCATTATTACTGCTTATTTCTTGTCACTTCAAAAACACTGTCAAGCTTCTTAAGCTTCCTGATTATTTTATCCAATTGCTCCGTGTCAATTATCTCAAGTGTCAGGTTAATAATCGCTATCTGATCGCGGGTAGTCCTGGCGTTCATTGCCTTAAGGGGTATCTTCGATTCCCCGATGGCATTCGTCACATCCATCAAAAGCGCCACCCTGTCATTGGCCAGTACGGTAATGCTCGCCATGTACGCCAGGTTGACCGCGGTATACCATTGGACTTCGATCAGGCGCTCGTCTTCCGCGTGGTTTTTTGAAATATTCGGGCAATCCTTCCTGTGTACGGAAACACCCCTCCCCCTGGTAATATAGCCGATAATATCGTCACCCGGCACTGGATTGCAACACCTTGACAGCCTTACCAGGCAGTTGTGGATGCCCTTTACGATAACCCCGTTCTCCGGGGGAGTTTTCTTCCTCTTTTCCCTTTCCTTTTCCTGTTTTGCATGCAGTTCATCCTCAAGCTTCGCCAACTCATCGGGTTTAAGTGTCTTCCTGTATTCTTCCCTTAGCCTTGTAACGATTTTGCTGGCGCTGATGCCTCCATATCCTACCGCCGAGAACATATCGTCCAGCGTATTAAAGTTGTATTTCTTCAGCGCCAAATCAACCCATTCGCTCCTGAAAAGCTGGTTATAAGCAAACCCTTGCTTTTTCAGCTCCCTATCGATATATTCCTTGCCCCTTTGTACATTCTCTTCCCTGTTTTCCTTCTTAAACCACTGTCTTATCTTGTTACGCGCCTGCGAACTCTTGACCATCTTCAGCCAATCACGGCTGGGGCCTTGTGCGTTGGCCGACGTGATTATCTCCACAATATCGCCGTTTTTGAGCGTATAGTTAAGCTTGACTATCTCGCCGTTAACCTTTGCTCCAACCATCTTGTTACCGATAGCGCTATGTATCGCGTACGCGAAATCAACCGGTATCGAACCGGCCGGCAGGTTGACCACATCGCCCTTAGGAGTAAATACAAAAACCTCGTCGGCAAACAGGTCTATCTTCACGTTCTCAATAAATTCATTGGCATCTCCGGCTTCCTTCTGCCATTCCATCATTTGCCTGAGCCACGCCAGTTTTTTATCCAGTTCGCTTTTTACGGTTATTCCTTCTTTATACTTCCAATGCGCCGCGATACCGTACTCCGCCACTTTGTGCATATCCCACGTCCTTATCTGCACTTCGAACGGGTGGCCTTCATGCCCTATAAGGGTGGTATGGAGCGATTGGTACATATTCGGCTTTGGCATTGCTATGTAGTCCTTGAACCTGCCCGGAAGCGGTTTATACAGCTCATGCACAAGCCCAAGGACGGCATAGCAATCTTTTACGGAGTCAACAATGACCCTGACCGCAAAAAGGTCATAGATCTGGTCGAGCGTTTTATTCTGCTTCTGCATTTTCTTATATATACTGTAAAAATGTTTAGGGCGGCCTTCAATCTGCGCTTTGATGCCAAGCTCCGCCGTTTTTGCCATTATCTCGTCCGTGATCCGGTTAATGTACGCTACGCGCTCCTTACGCCTCTGTGCTATTTTTTCACCCAAATCATAATATTCCTTCGGGTGAAGGTTTCTGAAGCAGACGTCCTCCAATTCCCATTTTATCCTGAAAATACCGAGCCTGTGCGCAAGCGGCGCATATATCTCCAGTGTTTCCCGTGCCTTTTCCTCCTGCCTGTCCTTCGGCAGGTAATTCAGCGTGTTCATATTATGCAGGCGGTCAGCCAGCTTGATCAGGATAACCCTGATATCCTTTGCCATGGCAATGAACATTTTCCTTAAGTTTTCAGCCTGCTGCTCCTCCTTTGTCGAGTAAGGCAGCCTTTCCAGCTTGGTAACGCCATCCACCAGCGATGCGACGCTTTCCCCGAATTTCTCCTTTATCTCGTCTAGAGTGCTGTTTGTATCCTCAACGGTATCATGCAGCAAGCCGGCAATAATCGTCGTAGTGTCCAACTCCATGTCAGCCAGTATATGGGCAACTTCAACGGGATGGGTGATATATGGCTCGCCCGATTCTCTAAGTTGCCCTTCGTGCGCCTTCTTTGCATAATCAAAAGCCTTCTGCAGCAAAGACACGTCAACACTGGGGTTATATTTTTTTACGTTAGCTACCAGTTCTGTAAAACGGTTATCCATCTAACGCCTCCGTAATACATAAACAGCCGCCGTTAATCAAAACATACCACGGTCCTGACATTATATCCTTTGAGCCTTTCCCTGCCGTTCAGGTAACCCAGTTCAACCAGGAACACCAGCCCGGCCACTTCGCCCCCAAGCTTCTCCACCAGCTTTATGTTAGATTCGATTGTGCCTCCGGTAGCAAGCAGGTCGTCAACGATTACAACCCTCTGCCCCGGCAGCAATGCGTCCTCATGTATCTCAAGCGTATCCGTTCCATACTCAAGCTCGTATTCAACACTTACGGTTTTATAGGGCAGCTTTCCCTTTTTTCTAATCGGAACAAAACCCTTGCCCAGCGCGTAAGCCAAGGGAGCCCCGAAAATAAACCCCCTTGATTCCGGTCCTACGATCAGGTCAAATTCGCCCAATTCGCCGGCAAGCCTCTTCATTTCTTCAATGCTCTGCCTGAGCGAATCCTTGTCCTGCAACACGGTAGTGATATCGATAAAGTCGATTCCTTCTTTCGGAAAATCCATAACATGCCTGAATTTTGCCTTTAGGTCCAGCTTTGGATCCATCATTATTCCTCCTGGTTATTAATATAATATTCGCCGGGTAAAATTCCGCCCCTTAAACCTCCAAGCCATGCCAAAATGCGTGAATCTTTCAGTTCGACCTTTTTCGCGCTTTCTTCAAGCTTGACGGAGACCGTATTGTTCCCGGCAACCCGCATCGACAGCAAACCGAGTTCGTCAAAAATTTCAAGCGATTTTTTGAGCTTGAAAAAGTTTATCCTTGTCCTTAAGCCGGCGGAAATTCTTGCACTAAGTTCAAACAAGTCGCGAAATTCGAGCTGTCCTCCTGCCGCTTTGCTGCATGCTCTCAAATACCTGTACACCGCTTCCAGATCGCTCCTCCCGGGAACGAGGTCGTCAATGTGCACTCCGCGGCCTCGCACCAGGCGGCTAACAATTTGCGGGTCGATATAAATATTATAGTCATTTGAATTAGTAAAAACAATAATTTTGTCGAGTTCGTCATATATGCAGGGTTTGATATCCCTTAGCCTAAACTGGAGCAACTCCGTATTGTTCCAGGTGTTCAGTTCAGGCGTAAATACAACATCCACCGCGTCTCCAGCCTTGTATTCACCGGCGGATTCCCCCATGCCGAAACCTATGGCTTCCACGGAAAAATCCGCGTCACTAAGTCTCATTTTCAAGTGTTTACCGCCGCTTAACGCTCTTATATCTGCAACGGAAAGCGCCAGGTAACCGAAACAAGGGATTGGATTGGATTCTCCGAAAGGCGCGAGCTTCGACAGTTCACGCACATTGTCCGCAGTAATGTCAGACCTTCCGAGAAATGCATCCACTCTCAGGCACGGAATTAAATCGGCGTCGGTCAGTATGCCTGAGGCATAATCATTAATGCGCCTTCTAAATTCATCCACCCTATCCTCCCGGATTGTCAATCCTGCCGCCATTTCATGCCCGCCATACCTTTCGGTCAAATCTTCGCAGGCAGTAAGCGCCTTAAAGAGGTTAAAGCCTTTAATGCTCCTTCCCGAACCCTTTCCGACGCCGTCCTCGACAGAAATTACAATACATGGCTTCCCATACCTTTCCACTATCTTCGAAGCCACTATGCCTATCACGCCATGATGCCATTTATCACCGCATATCACAAGTACCTTTTGGTCTGCCGCTTCAGCGTCTGTTTCAACATATCCCACGGCCTCCTCGACGATCTGGTCCTCGGTTTTCTGCCGCCTCCTGTTCTCTTCGTCGAGCTCCCTGGCCAGCGCTTCCGCCAGCAGCCGGTCATCCTCCGTGAACAGCCTTACGCTTCTGTCAGCGCTTCCCAGCCGTCCGGCGGCATTCACCCTCGGTGCAAGCGCAAAAGCCACGCCATATGATGTAACAGGCTTTCCGGCCAATCCCGCAACCTTGATAAGAGCGCTCAAACCCACGTTTTGCGTAGATTCCATTGCTTTTAGTCCATAACGCGCAATTATCCTGTTTTCACCTTCAAGCGGAACCATGTCGGCAATGGTCGCCAGCGCGGCCAAATCAAGAAACCGTGTAAACTCGTCATCACAGCCAGAATACTTGCATATTGCCTGTACCAGTTTCAGCGCTACGCCTGCCCCGGCCAGGTCCTTAAAAGGATACCCGCACCCGGGCTTATGGGGATTTAGCACCGCGTATGCGTCAGGAATGACTTCCTTGCATTCATGGTGATCAGTTACGATCACCTGCATACCTGACTCCTGCAGGCAATGTATCTCGTCACACGAAGTGATGCCACAGTCAACCGTTATAACCAGCGAGACATCATACTCCTTCACCTTTTCGACGGCTGACATTGTCAGACCGTAGCCGTCTTCCATCCTGTCGGGCAGGCAATATTGCACTCGTGCTCCCCTTGAAGCAAGGAAGTTGTACAGCAACGACGTCCCGGCCACTCCGTCCACGTCGTAGTCGCCAAAGACCAGTATATTCTCATGGTTGTTCACAGCCTCTATCAACCTGCCCGCCGCCCTGTCCATGCCGTCCATCAGGAACGGGTCATGCATGTGGGATATATCGGGATTCAAAAAATCTCTCACGTATTCGGCAGAGGTTTTGCCACGGCTTACAAAAAACTTTGCCAGCAGAGGCGATATGCCTGCGCTCTCTGCAAGCTTTGCAGCCGCCGTTTCGTCAATTTCCTTGTATACCCATATCTTTTGCCTCACTTATTGCTTAAACCCCCTTGGTTTTTTGCCGCTTTACTGTACCATACCCGCCCGGTATTCACAGGCCTTGCATGCAATTACCTGTTCGTCATGCCGGGACTTTGCCTCCTGCTTCCTTTAAGATTCCACCCCACGATGGACACCTTTACCTTTGGCTGACGCTTGATACTATCAGCCCCCGTAACGGACTTTCACCGGCAAGTGTGGTCCAGCTTCGCTGGACTCACTGCACTAAAAAAGCCCGATTCACATCGGGCTTTTACATTTTCTTATTCATCCCAATATTTTCTTTACGATCATATTAACCGTCCTGCCATCGGCCTTGCCCCTGACTTTCGGCATCACGGCCTTCATTACCATCCCCATGTCCTTTGCCGAAGAAGCGCCCGTTTCCTTGACCGTCTCCCTGACTACGGCCTCCAGTTCCTCTTCGGTCAACTGCTGCGGCAGGTATTTAATCAAGGCTTCTATTTCGGTTTTAAGGCTATCGATAAGGTCCTGCCTGCCGCTCTTTTCGTATTCCGGCAAAACATCCCTTCTCTTTTTTACCTCTTTTGCAATTATATCTATTACACCATCTTCATCAAGAGTAATCCTGCCATCCTTTTCCGCCTGAAGAATCGCAGCTCTTACCATCTGTATCGCATTCTTCCTTAAAACATCCTTATCCTTCATGGCGATTTTCAAATCTTCCAGCAATTGCTCCTTGAGGGACATAGGTCAACCTCCTGTCATTACGAAGCGCAGCAAAAAATTCGGTGGCTATTTAAACCTCCTTTTTCTTGCCGCTTCGGACTTTTTCTTTCTCTTAACGCTCGGTTTCTCGTAATGTTCTCTTTTTCTAACCTCAGCCAAAACGCCCGCTTTTGCGCATTGGCGCTTAAATCTCTTTAATGCGCTGTCAAGAGACTCATTCTCTTTTACCCGAACTTCTGACATATGTTTCCCTCCCTCCAATGGTAGCAATTGTGCCGTGTATAAGCTGCGTCTATTGCTGCGAAACATATGGGAATCAAGCTGCGTGTAGCACTCAGTATATTATATATTATTCTCCAAAATAAAGTCAATAGAGGCAGGACAGCCATGTGGCTTCCTATATACCCTGCTCCGCCCGTAACCAATACAGCCATAAATATCCGCCTCTATAAAATTTTCGAACCCAGCTTTCTGCCTCCCAGCAGGTGGTAATGCAGGTGGAAAACCGTTTGCCCCGCATCCGCTCCGCAGTTATTGATAAGCCTGTAGCCCTTGTCGGCTATACCGAGCTTCGAAGCAATCTCCTTTGCGGCAAGGTGGATGTCTCCAAGCACCGTCGCATTCTCAGCCGTCAATTCATTTACACTCGTTATATGCAACTTGGGCACGATAATGACATGTATCGGTGCTACCGGGTTTATGTCCTTAAACGCCATCACCTTGTCATTTTCATATACTATGGTAGATGGTAATTCCCGTGCAATAATTTTACAGAAAATACAGTCGTCCATAACAAACCTTCCTTTCCGCTTTTATCCCACCTGTGCTTTAACAGCCTCTACCGCACGTTTTAATGCCTCGTTGATCCTTGATGTATCCTTACCGCCGGCCTGGGCCATGTCAGGACGTCCTCCTCCGCCGCCGCCTGCGGCTTTCGCAGCCTCCCTGACGATGTTACCGCAGTGTATCCCGCGCTCAACGGCATCCTTGGTGGCCATCGCGACAAGGCTGACCTTTCCGCCTGCTGCCGAAGCCAGAACCACTACGCCCGAGCCAAGTTTCCCGCGCAGCATTTCGCATGCGTTTCGGAGAGCATCCGCATCAAGCTGGTCAAACCTCGCAGCTGCTACCTTCATACCATTTATATCCTCGGCCTTTTCAAGCACATCGTCAAAAGAGCCGCGAACCATCTTCTCCTTCAATTGTTCAATTTCCTTCAATGCCGCCTTAAGCTCGGCGCTCATGCCTTGCACCTTGCGAAGGGTGTCCTGCGGAGTGGTTTTCAATACGTCCGCTATCCCATTCAGCATTTCTTCCTTTTCGGCATAATACGAAAGCGCTTTATGCCCCGTCAATGCCTCGATTCTCCTGACCCCGGCTGCCACGCCGCTTTCGCCCAGGATTTTAAAAAGGCCTGCCTGCGCGGTGGAAGCCAAATGCGTCCCCCCGCAAAGCTCCGTGGTATAATCGCCTGCCCGCACAACACGCACAATATCGCCGTACTTCTCTCCAAACAACGCTATTGCCCCGAGCTTCTCAGCTTCGGCAAAAGGCATTTCGCGTGCCGTCACTTCCATGTCTTCCAGTATTTTTGCATTAACCTCTTCCTCGACACGTTTCAGTTCCTCTTTAGTCACGGGATGGAAATGGTTAAAATCAAACCTGAGCCTGTCCGGCGCGACAAGCGACCCAGCCTGGGTGACATGCTCCCCGAGGACGTTTCTGAGCGCTTTTTGAAGCAAGTGAGTCGCCGTGTGGTTTCTCGCCGTGGCAAGCCTTCTCTCCCTGTCAATGGAAGCGTCGGCTTCATCGCCTTTCTCAATAACACCTTCGGTAACTTTACCGAAATGCAGGTATGCGCCGCCGCTTGTCTTCCGGCAGTCATTTACCTTAACGCAGCCCGTCCTGGTCCTTATCGTTCCGGTATCGGCGACCTGCCCGCCGCTTTCGGCGTAAAACGGCGTCCTGTCGAGAACCAGGACGATGTCATCGCCTTCCCGGGCAGTTTCTGCCTGTGTGCCGTTAACCAGCACATGCAATATCCTTACTTTACTGCTAAAGCTATCATAGCCGATAAACTCCGTCTCCGGGACCGCGTCAAGTTCAACTGCCATATCCTGCCCCCACGCGGAAGCTTCCTTGTTTTTCAAGGCTTCCCTGGCTTTCTTCTTTTGATTCTCCATTTCCTTGATAAAGCCTTCCTCGTCTATTGCAAGGCCGGCTTCCCCGGCGATTTCCCTGGTCAAATCCATCGGAAATCCATAAGTATCATGCAGCTTGAACACCTTGTCACCCGCCAGGACTTTTGCTCCCGCTTCCTTTGTTTCCTCTATCATTTCGCCAAGTATAACGAGTCCCTGGTCGATGGTAGCCGCAAAACGGTTTTCCTCGATCTCAATAACCCTGCATATATAGTCCTGCTTTTCAATCAGCTCCGGGTATGCCTCGCCGGACTCGCGTATGACTATCTTCGCAACGTCGTACAAAAATGGTTCCTTCACGCCGATAAGCCTGCCATGGCGCGCCGCTCTCCTGATAAGCCTCCTGAGTACATATCCCCTTCCCTCGTTGGACGGGAGTACGCCGTCGGAAATCAGCATGGTGGTACTCCTGATATGGTCGGTAATAACACGAATAGAAACATCCGCATCACCTCCGTACCTTACGCCCGCCTTCTCGCATACAAAATTCAGAATATTGCGGATGGTATCCACCTCAAACAGGTTGTCGACGTCCTGCATAATACAAGCCAGGCGTTCCAGCCCCAGCCCGGTGTCGATGTTTTTCTTCGAAAGCTTCGAATAGGTCCCGTCTTCCTCCTTATAGAACTGTGTAAAAACCAGGTTCCAAAACTCCACGTACCTGTCGCAGTTGCATCCGGGCTTGCAGTCAGGTTTTCCGCAGCCCTTTTCCGGTCCCCTGTCATAATAAATCTCGGAACAGGGGCCGCACGGACCTGTCCCATGTTCCCAGAAATTATCCTCTTTACCCATCCTTAAAATGCGGTCGGGGGAGAGGCCGATATCCTTATTCCATATTTCAAACGCCTCGTCATCCTCCTCGTAAATGGACGCATAAAGCCTGTCCACCGGCATCTCCAGGTCTTTTGTGACAAATTCCCATGCCCAGGAAATGGCTTCTTTTTTAAAATAATCACCGAAAGAAAAGTTTCCGAGCATTTCAAAGAAGGTTCCGTGTCTGGCCGTTTTACCGACATTTTCGATATCCGCCGTCCTTATACATTTTTGGCAGGTTGTTATCCTGTTGCACGGCGGTTTCTCCGCGCCGGTAAAATACGGTTTCAACGGGGTCATACCCGCATTAATCAGCAATATGCTCTGGTCATTGCGGGGCACCAGCGGAAAGCTTGGTAATCGCAAATGGCCCTTGCCTTCGAAAAATTTCAAAAATCGTTCCCTGATTTCATTTAGTCCCAATTTCTTCATAAATCCATCCTCGTTATTTGCTATAAATTGAAATATTTTTCTCAATTAATATTATATAAGAAGCCGCCAGGTGTCAAGGAATTCACGGCTCCCTTGATACCCTCTCCTTCAGCCCGGCCTTCACTATCAGCCTGTGAGACGCAACATAGATGGGAGTGCAGGTAATCAGCGTTATAGCGTTTTCATCCTTACTTCCTTCTAATACCGAGGTGTCATCCGGCGTCACCATATGGATTTTATCAACCTCGTATACCAGGTCTTCCTTCCTGGTCGAAATAATAATCTCATCGCCTGTTTCCAGCTTGTCCAGCCTGTTGAAAAACTTCCCGAAAGTATAACTCCTGTGTCCCGCCAATGCGCAATTACCAGGCTCTCCGGGCATGGCGGTCCCAGGTATGTGCCCTATCCCGGCATTCAGGTTTGAGTCGCTTACACCTTCAACAATCGGCGACTTAACCTTAATCTTTTTTATCTGTATTATTCCTATAACCGTTTGTTTTGATGCCTTCTTCCCAGGCTTTCCGGCTGTTTCCGGACTATTTGTTTCAGCCGGCGTATTCCCCGGATCATCAGGTGCCTCTTCATTAGTTGTTCCGCTGGTTTCTTGATTTTCGGATTCAAACACTTCCCGGAGCATAATATAAGCTTCCTCAGGACCAGTCTCATCAAGAACTTCAAGCCCTTGCGCGTCTATACTGTTCAACCATTCGTCCATCAACTTGTTTTCACGGTACCTGTTGTATATTTGCCCTATAATCGGGGTCACTCCCACAAGTATACCGATAATAAGCAGGAATAAAGATATTTTTCTCATGTTTTACCCCAACAACACCAAATAAAATAATAAAGGATACCCGAAAGGAATCAGGAATCCTCTATTTCACACAACAACTTTACAAGATAGCTTGCAGCCAATCCGGCCAATCCAGGCCGGTCTCCGTCTGAATCGAGCCAATCACCCTGTGCATGCGAACCTGCGGTCAATCACTGAGGCCCCCGGTATTCTTCAGCCAGTTTTGATGTTGATGCCATACGGCTTATGGCCGGCTCTTTAAATCAAATATTTGCTTTCTTCCTGGAAAGTACCAGCGCAGCTATGACAAACAATCCGCCTACCGCATAAAACGCTTCCGCCGGTATGCCCCCGGTCTTCGGCAAATCCCTGGGAATTTCTTCTTCTTCTATTTCGGTCACCTCTGCAAATGTATCGGGCAATCCTTCCGGTATACCTTCATCCTCAATCTCAACCGGAGGTTCCTCATATGTGGCTGCGTCCACATTTTCCAATGGAGCACCCGGCACTTCCGAATCAGGAATGGCAGTATCCCCAGGTGCTGCAAAACATATACCCCCTGAAACCAGTATAACCGAAAATACCAATAATAAGCTGAGTAGCTTCTTCATAACATTTTCCCCCTAAAACCAGTACAAATAATTATATATTACTTGTAAATAATTTTCAATAGTTATTTACAAATATTTGAATACCTGATAGCATTTATTGGATTCATAAGCCCTAATTCATCCTGTCAAGCGCTTTCCGGGCTTCCTCAAGGCATTTGGCCAATTCATTACTGTGGCGGTATGCAGATATTGTTTTTTCAGAGTTTACATCAGCCGGCTTTTCTATACCCGAGCGGCGCAAATAAGGATCAGTATCTATCTCAAGGCACTTTTTCAGCATATCCGCAGCCGCATCGCCTTTGCCGCTTTTTTCATAGTATTCGGCAGCGGCAAGATAACACCTTGCCAGCAATTCATAATTCCCTGCATTGTACTTCTGGTATGAAACCACCTTCTGCGCATATTCCAGTGCCTTAAGCGGCATGCCCGACTCAAGGCAGACCCTGGCCAGCGTATTCATATGAGCGGGATAGTACTTGTTTCCGCTTACGCTCTTTTCACCGACCCGGCGCGCTTTTTCCAGCCAGGCTCCGCTGTTCTCAGTATCGTTACCCTTTTTCGCCTGGTAAAGGTACAGCTTGGCAAGCTCAAAGGTATAATCCGTATTGCAAGGGTCCAGCCTGTGGGCTTCCTCATAATACAAAACCGCTGTCAGATATTCTTTCCTTTGCATATAATAAAAGCCTGCCTGCCTGTTTAGCGCAGCGGTAAAAAATACGGCGTTGGTTGAAAACAAAACGGAGCATATTATAACCATGGCAGTTTTACCGGCAGTTCCTGTAAAAAAGACCTCAGTTTTACCTGCGGAGCCTTGTATCATAGTGGTCTCCTGTTTGCCAATACCGGCCGCCGATGCCGCAAACATTGTCCAGAACAGCAATGTCACCGATACAAAGGACAAGTCAAAATCAAAAGACGCATGGACCGCTAGCGCCAAAAAGCTGCAAAGCAGCCCCGCCGTACATAACCGCGCAGTACTGTCCGCGGATTTCAGGTATGAATACACCGCACAGCCGCATGAGTACAAGACCAGCGCCGCATAGGACAAGAAACCCAGCAATCCGCTGTCCACAAACACCTGCAGGTATTGATTGTGGACAAACACCGCTGTATAGAAAAAATCCTGTACACTTTGATACAAAGCCTTCCAACCGCCGCCTCCCAGGCCGAAAAGCCAATGTTTTGAAATCAGCTTCAGCGCGTCCCTGTTGTAATTCAGCCTGAAAGCAATAGCGTTTTCGTAAATACCGTTCCTTAAAAGCCTGCCAAGTCTGCCGGCCAATACAGGCGGCAAAAGCCGCGAAAAGCCATCCCGGTATGCGAAAAAACAAATACCTGCGGCAACTGCGAAAATTGCGGCAGCAATATAAATAAACCTGTATCTTTTTGTATCCGTGCTTTTTCTCTTCCCCGCCGGCTTTTCATAAAGCCGGAAAAGAAGCAGACAGGATGCGGCTGCAAGTACAAATGGTACTGCCAGCCATTTCGCCGCACCCGTATTGTCATGAGCGGCGGCAGAAATGCCAAAGCCTTTCAACGCAACAAAAACCGGCACCAGCATGCATGCTGATACAGCAGCCCCGGTAAGCCTATGGCCTGCCGGCTGAATGACAAGAAGCAATAATATGAAAATAACTCCTGCCATATACCCGCCTCTCGATCCGGTCATTAAAAAAGCAAGAATTACAACACTTCCCATACCTGACGCCAGCGCCTTTAAAATAACGTTTTCCAGCGTATTAGCCAGCGTAATCGCAAACATCGCGCATATCGCAAAATATATGGACGCAGTATTGGCGTATTGGAAAGTTGAGCCGACCCTGCCGCCCAGAGTCGTAACCTCCAGGTAGTTAAACCTTCCAGTAAGCGCCATCAATCCAAAAACCGCGCAGATAAACCCGGTCGTAAGCGTCGGCAGCATTATGACCCGGATGAAGCTTTCCTTTTTATCAAAAAAGTAATCATACAGTACAATAAATACAACCATCAACTCCGCGTAAAGCATCAGAGTCCCCAGGTTTTCCCTCGGGTTTGCCGCTTTCACAAAAGCTGCCGCCGCAGCAACCAGCAGCATTAATCCAGAAAAAACATATACTTTATTGAACCGTAATGACTCCTGAAACCTCAGCTTGGCAAGGAAATAAAGAATAGAAAACAATGCCAGCGCGGCTAAAAACCCGTAAGTCTCAAAGCTGAAATAAAGCCCCCTGAAAAGGGGCGATACTGATACTAGAATTATTATACCTGCAACGGACGCTTTTTTCATTGACGACCTCTCCGGCAACCGGCATTGCATTGAAAACTTGCGGTGCGCGTAATTAATTCTGCTTTGCTGCAATAAAATTACATGTAAGCTGTAATAGTTATCATACTTAATACGTTTATGTTTTGTCAAGATATTGTATTAAAGTTAAATGCTAGCTTAAGAAAACGTCATAAGAAATGCCTGCAGACAGTCGTCCCGGCTTCCCATCTTTTAATTCATTATTATTTGTTCTTTACTTCTTCCAGATAATGTGTTATACTCATTGCACAGTATTCCTACTATGCCTGCAAATCGCAAGGGAGCAGCTTATGAAGATAAAAGACGGTTTCATGCTACGGCAAATAGCAGGTTCCTGGGTGGTAGTGCCCCTGGAGCAGAGGGTTGTTGAGTTTGACGGTTTGATGACACTGAACGAAAGCGGCGCGATACTCTGGAAGCTGCTTGAGAACGGCGCGGAAATTGACGACCTTGTAAAGGCTATTACCAATGAATATGCGATAGATGAAGATACTGCAAGAAAAGATATTGAAGAACTCCTGGAAAATCTTGCGGCAAAAGGTTTGATTGAATAAGCCGCGCTTGACCGGGCGGAATGAGGTCCGGTTGGGAAGAAGCATGGAAAGAAAAGTGAGCAGGATGACCCGGGCTAAAATTTAGCCTGCCGAGGTTAAATAGCAGTTCTCAACCGGGAAGACCGGTGAACCGAAGCCCGGCAAAGGTATTTTGAACAAGGATGTATTGAAAGGGGTTATATAATGAAGGAATACGTAAAACCCGCATTTGAAATTGTACAGTTGAGCATGGAAGAAAGGCTGGCAACCTGGGGTTGTTGTGTATCGTCAAATTGTAAGTGGCCACCGTACCCGCCTGCAAAAGGTTACAAGGTACCCTACTATAACCCTTGGGGCGGATGGTTTTATGTCCCCTGGAATGCGACTAAATCGTGGTGGACAGCCTTCTGGGGCTATCTTAAATGGTGGTGAAAGCAAATAATACCAGTACGTCAAACTGCAACAGGAGGACATAATGATCAAGCGTTTCCAGGTAGCAGATGTTATAATGGAAGTCTCCACCAAAAACAGGTACATACTAAAGCATCTGGAACCTTTTGCATCTTCATTGGACGGACCGGCCGACCTGAAAGTGGATATCCTGGCGGTAAAAGCCATCGGTATCCCTGACGGCGAGCGAGTCGTCAGTGAAGATGTAACATTTATAAAAAGGAGCCCCGGCGGAAGCGGATACTTCGGGTACTACGAAACCCGGCAAAAGATTTTCGCCGCTATTGACGCCGATGCTGAATGGAAAAATATAAAAATCACCTACATGAATAATGTTTTCCCGGATAAAGAATCAAACCGGGGAATACATTATTTTTGTACGCAGATTGCAGGAGCGGCGCTAACAAACCATCTTCTCTTTAAAAGCGGTCTTGTGCTGCATGCCTCCTGCATTTTGTATGACAACAAGGGCATAGCTTTCACGGCGCCTTCCGGGACAGGAAAATCCACCCACGCCAGTCTCTGGGAGGAGCATAAACCGGGGACGGTTGTTCTTAACGACGATACGCCAGCCATTCGATTGACAGGCGGAAAGCCAATAGTTTACGGGACGCCGTGGAGCGGTTCCAGGATCAAGTTTAAAAACGCTTCTGCACCGTTGTCTGCCATTGTTATCTTGGAACAGGCCCGGGAAGAAAACTCCATAACGAAGGTTGCCCCGGTTGAGGCCGTAAAAATCCTGATGCCAAGGTTCATACTCCCTTATTATGAACGGCAATTAATGGACATGGCCGTCAAAACACTTGAAGGTATTATTGCAGAAGTCCCCATATATCATTTAAAGTGCAAACCCGATGCCGAAGCCGTGGAGCTGGTTTACGAATGTGTAAAGTAATTCTCGCGAAAGCTTCGGACATATTCCCAATCATGCAGGAAATTTTTCAGAAAAGTGGCAGCAGCGTATGCATAACAGTAAAAGGTAACAGCATGTATCCTTTTCTCAGGGACGGCATCGACGAAGTGGAACTGTCCCATGCTGAATTCACCGGCATAAAAAAGTTGGATATAGTGCTTGCAAGAAGGTCAACCGGCGAATATGTGCTGCACAGGGTAGTAAAAAAAGATGAAAAATGCTTTTACATGCTCGGCGATGCCCAGCGGTATATTGAGGGCCCATTTTATCCCGGGCAGCTTCAGGCTGTTGTAAAATCTGTCCGCAGAAAGAAAAAAAGGATTTCATGCGACTCGTTCATGTGGCTGCTGCTTTCACGGATATGGATGATATGTCTGCCGGCCAGGCGTTATATAATAAAAATATCCCGTATCCCGGGCATAATCAGGAAAGTGGTAAAAAGAAATGTATAGCGAAAGCCCTGTCTTGAAAAAAGTATCCTTTTTGGTCAAATGGATCTATGGTAAAACCAGGCATTTTATTTCCAGGATCGTGCTGATTACAATTATAAACAGTCTTTCTTCGCTGTGCTCGGTAGGAATTGCCCTGGCATCGAAAAGCCTTGTGGACAGCGCCGTTACGGGCCAATTCGACATGACAGTACGCCGCGGCGCATGGTTTGTCCTTGTCCTGCTGGCGCTTCTTGCCTTTAACGCCGCTTCAACAATGCTGTCGGTCAGGGTAAGCCAGACCATCTCCAACAGCGTCAACCTGGATATTTACAAGAGCCTTTCATATTCGGACTGGATAGCCTTCTCAAAGTACCACAGCGACGACATACTTACGCGCATGACCAGTGATGTGGGTATAGTGGTCAATGCAATCACCGGCGTCATTCCCGGTATAATATCTTTTTGCGTTCAGTTGGTTGCGGCCTTTGTCGTGCTGTTTTCCATAGACAGGGTCCTGGGCATCCTGGCTTTTGTGCTGGGACCCCTCACATTGTTTTTTTACTGGTTTTTCAGCAAGAAACTCCGGAATATGCACCTGAGAATCCAGGAACTTGAGGGAAAATACAGGGCGGTTATGCATGAATCCATCCTTAACATGATCATAATCAAGGCATTTACGATGGAAAAGAAAAGCAGAGAAAAGATAAAAAAAATTCAGGAAGAACAATTGAACGTGCTTATCCGCAGGAATTTCATAAGCGTCGCAGCCGGTTCCACATTTTCGCTCGGGTATTGGGCCGGTTATTTTCTTGCCTTCGGCTGGGGAACCATGCGTATATCGCAAGGCGCCGCCACATTTGGATCATTGACAGCATTCCTGCAGCTTGTCGGGCAAATCCAAACACCATTTATACAGCTCGTGAGAAGCGTACCGCAGTTAATAGCGATGGAAGCTTCCGCCGGAAGAATCATCGAACTGGAGGAGATTGAGCCTGAAACCCGTCACGAAGAAAAACTTAATTGGCCCCAGGCAGGCATAAGATTTGATAACATCTCGTTTGCCTACGCAGATTCCGAAACCCCGGTAATAGAAAACGCCAGTTTGGAGATAAACCCCGGTGAAATAGCAGGTATAGTGGGCCCTTCGGGAGAAGGGAAAACAACGGTTATACGCCTGCTGCTGGCTTTAATAAAGCCTATCGGCGGCAAGCTTTACCTTGTGAACGGAAATGAGAAGCAGGAAGTAACAGCAGCATGCCGGAGCATAATCTCTTACGTTCCCCAGGGAAACACACTATTTTCAGGCACTATCGCAGAAAACGTCGGCATAGCGAAACCGGACGCAACCACGGAGGAAATAGAAGAAGCTCTAAAACAGGCAGACGCCTGGCAATTTATACAGGAAATGCCCGACGGGCTTCAAACAAAAATCGGAGAAAACGCCTTGCGTTTGTCGGAGGGACAAGCCCAACGCATCTCAATCGCAAGGGCGTTTCTTAAAAAATCGGCAATATTGCTCCTGGACGAAGCTACTTCCGCACTGGATTCCAAAACTGAGCAAAACATATTGGAATCCTTAAAGAAAATGCACCAGGCCAGGACCTGTATTATAATCACCCACCGTCCGTCCGCGCTTTCGATATGCAACCGTGTGTTCCAGGTAAAGGACGGCAGAATGGAAGAGAAATCACTTTCTGAGCTTGCCTAACCTGATGCCAAGCCTTGGTTTCTTTTCCCTATGATAATCATAATACTTGTAGTAAGACTTGTAATCACTCTTACCTATCTTGTTTAAAACAACTCCAAGTATCCTTGCGTTCGCTTTTTCAAGCTGCTGCTTCACCCTCAGTATCTTGTTATAGTCCGCTGTCTTCCTTTTCACTACAAGAATAACGCCATCCGAGTGATTTGCAATTATGGCGCAATCAATGACGCTTCCGAGAGGCGGAGTGTCCAGGATGACTATATCAAACTTTTCACCGGCTTCCTGCAGGAATTCTTTAAGCCTCTGCGTATTGAGAAGCTCGGACGGGTTTGGCGGCCGTATGCCGCATGGCACTATATAAAGATTTGGAATATTTGTTTCATTAACCACACTGTCAAAATCCTCCATGCGCGACAGGTAATTTGAAAGCCCTGCAGCTACCTTTTCGAATACATCCCTGGCACTTATGGCTTTGCGCATATCAGCGTCAACATAAAGCACCTTTTTTCCGACCTTTGCCATGGAAATTGACAGGTTCACCGCTGTCGTGGTTTTTCCCTCCCCGGCAAACGTACTGGTAACGGCAATGGTTTTCAGCTCCTTGTCCAAGGCACAAAACTGCAAATTGGTACGAAGCACCCTGTATGCTTCCTCAGCAGGTGTATTAAGCCGGTCAAAAATTTTAAAATTTCTTATGCTCATCGTTCATTCTCTCCCATGTAAACCTATTTCATCTTCAGCTCGGGAATCGTGGCCAGCACCGTGAGTTTAAGGCGATTCTCCGCGTCTTCGGCTGTTTTTATCGTATTATCAAGATACTCGACGGTAAGTATAACACCGGCAGCAAGTACAATTGCTGCAAAAACCGAAATAACCGTATTCCTTGCTTTTCTCGGCGCCACTGGATATTCAGGCAACTCGGCAGCATCGATTATGTTCACATGCGGTATATTCATCAATTCCTCCGCTTTTGCCGCAAAAACCTTTGCCAGGCTGTTTGCCACTTTCATCGCAAGCTCCGGGTCCGGACTGATCGCGCTCAATTCCATAACCCGTGTTTCGTTTTTCGTGCCTACTGAAATCATGCCGGTAATGTACTCAGGCTTTATACCTTCCAGCTTAAGGTCATCTATGATAGCCTGCCCGATCGATCTGCTGTAAATAATCTCGGTATATTCAGCGATCAGCAACTGGTTGACAACCACCTGGTCGTACGCAATCCCGTACTCAGGGGTATGTCGGTTCTTATCGTTCAGTAGAACCGTAGCCGTCGCCTGGTATACCGGAACCATTACGAAATAATTCATGTAGCACGCTATTGAGCCGATAATAGCGGCAAATAAGGCAAAAACCCACCACCTTCGCAAAAACAGCCTTACAATTTGTCTGACATCCATTTTTTCACCCCTGGTTTATAAAATCATAAATCTGTCTAAAAACCGCTTTCTAGTCAAGCAATCCCAGCCCGCGCAGCATTTCACCGCGATTTGTGCATATCATTGCAGGTTTTGGTGAAGAAAACGCCGCTGTCTTCTCCCGGAAATCCATATCCTTCCGCACCAGGCAATAAATGAACCGGTGCACCCATGCAACCGGCAGCAAAGGCAAACACTTCTTCGCGTACCTATACCTTTTATCAAGCTTGCCGGCAGCAGGGAACAGCAACTTCAGGTACATGGAAACCTTTCCGCCGGACAGCTCCGGATTTATTCCCCCGGAATAATACAGCATCCGGTTTGCGTTGATACGCTCATTGCTGCTCTTGCCGGATACCCCTGAGTCGAAAACATCCTCGATAATATCCTTTATAAGCGCATCATTCTGAAATTCATCCGCCGTCTTAAGGCAGCAGTCAGGCAATTCCAGTCCGAAAAGTTCCAGGCAAATCCGCATCAGCGCTTTAGCAAAAATATCCACATGAAACTCTGCCGCTTTTCTAAAAAACTCGTCCCAATCGATTTCATCCCTGTACCGGTCAGCCACGAGAAAGAAATCGCACAAATGCCGCAACCCGAAACCGCTGCTGATAATATGCGCCGCCATGTGAATCACAAGAAACAACGCACAGTCCAGCGGGCATAACGCAAGAACATTTGCGCCGCTCACCTCTATGGCTGTCGCATTCTCCCACACCTGCTCCTCAAGTCCTGTTATGTTTTCATACCGTTCTCCAATCGGCGCCAGCTTCCTGTGAAGGTCGATACCGCCGTAAATTTCATGCAGGTATTTCGTTTCTTTCCCGTCGTCAATATCAAATCTAAACCCGGAATCCTCGATTATCCTGCCAGCCTCGCGCACATCGCCGGGTTTTACAAGGAGATCAAAATCACACATTGCCCGCAAATAAGGATACGGATACAGCTCCCTTATGACCAGGCCTTTAAGCACTATCACCGGAATCCCCGCTCCGGTAAGCTTTCTGAGCACATTCCCGGCAGCAGCATAGTTACGCTCCTGCTCCATGCCCTCATACAACGTGTATATGCGGAATTTCTCCAGCAGTTTGACCGGAACACGCAGCTTTTCGCTATTTTCAGCCAGTGGTCCGTATACGACCGTAAAGACCTGGTGCTTTAATGCTTCATCAAGTAATTCCGCCCAGTCAATGGCAGCGCTGTTTTCAACGTCGTAATGCTCAATATTAAAAGGCTGGTTCCTGATGCCGGCTGATACAAGCTCAACCAGCATTTTCCGGTTCTTATTCTCTATATTCATGGAAACCTGTTTCTCCCGCTAATTATCCGTTAAAGCCATGCTTGACATGCTAATCATCCGAGGCGGCTGCAAGTCCTTCCGAGGAAGAAACACCGCCCGTTGCGACCTTGTCTTTACGGGACATTTTTCTGTGTTCGCGTTTATATTTATATGTGGGCACAAGTTTTGCCATGCACTCTCTCAGCATTTCATCGTTTTCCATGGAGTTTTCCAGCGCTTTTATGCACATTACAACTTCCTTAAAACTCATATCGGCCTGCTTGCCGATGAATATCTTTTTATGAGCTGTCTTTTCAAGGCCCTCCTCGGCCAGCAGCAGCTCCTCGTACAATTTTTCACCCGGCCTTAAGCCGGTAAACTCAATCCTGATGTCTGCATCGGGTTCCATCCCGGACAGCCTTATCAGATCCCTCGCAAGATCCACTATTTTTACGGGCTCTCCCATGTCCAGTACAAACACCTCGCCGCCGTTTGCCATCGCTCCCGCCTGTATGACAAGCTGCGCTGCCTCGGAAATAGTCATAAAGTACCTTGTAACTTCAGGATGGGTAACAGTGACGGGACCGCCCTGCATTATCTGCCTTTGAAACAGCGGTACAACGCTGCCATTGCTCCCAAGTACATTGCCGAAACGCACCGCCGCAAACCTGGTCCTGCTAATCCTGTTCATGGACTGTACGATTATTTCGGCCAGGCGTTTCGAAGCTCCCATGATATTTGTGGGATTGACAGCCTTATCCGTCGAAATGAGTATGAATTTTTTCGCCCCGAAATCATCTGCTCGCCTTGCGGTATTCAGTGTCCCAAATACATTATTCTTGACTGCCTCAGCAGGGCTTCCCTCCATCAGCGGCACATGCTTGTGGGCTGCCGCATGAAACACAACTCTCGGCCTGTATTTTTCAAATACCTCTTTCAATCTCAACCTGTCCCTGCAGGAACCGATGAGCACTTCAACGTCCAGGTTCCCTTTATATGTAAACAGGAGTTCATTTTGCAAATCATACGCGTTATTTTCATATATATCGAATATAATAAGTTTCTTCGGCCCAAACCTGGCAATCTGTCGACACAGCTCGGAGCCTATCGAGCCCCCGCCTCCCGTGACCAATACCGTTTCGTCTTTTAAGTATCCGGAGATTTCTTCCATGTTGAGGATTATCTCTTCCCTGCCAAGAAGGTCCTCTATATTCACATCCCGCAAGTTCCTTACGCTTACTTTCCCGTCATCCAGGTCCATGAGCCCGGGAAGAGTTTTCATCCTGCACGAGGTCGCTTTGCACAATCTCAGTATCTCCGCCATATCTTTCCTTGGCGCCGAGGGCATCGCCACTATTATTTCGTCTATTTCGTACTGTTTCGCGAGTTCCTTTATACGGCTCCTTCCGGCCTTGACAGGAACGCCGTTTATCCTGGTCCCATGTTTTTCTTTATCGTCGTCAACCACAACAACGGGTACGAGGTTCCTGCCCTTATTGTTTTTTAAATCCTTTATAATCATTGATCCTGCGCTTCCCGCACCGACTACCATTACCTTTCCCGGCTTTTTCACGCCTCTGTCCCCGGGCTGCTTTGTCCCGTGCAGGTACCTGCAGCTCAGCCTGCTGCCGCCTGCAAGCAGGCACGTCAGTATACAGCCCATGAAGTATACCGTTGTCGGAAGTCTGTCCCTTATCGCCAAGCCGGCAACAAAGCTCAACCCTCCGGCTACCGCGGCAGACAAGGCAATCTCTATCATTTCCCCGATACTTGCGTATTCCCATAAGCTCTGGTAAAGACCAAACAGGCAGAATGTCCCTATATGAATAACCGTGATAATCAGCGCATTATGTATGAAGCAATCAATATATCTTTGCGGTACCGCCGCATCAAACCTGACAAGCAGCGCTATGTAGAACGCGAGATTGACAAACGCTGCGTCGGCAGCTATCAGCAGCAGTTTTCTGCTTCTTAAGACCATCAGTTTTCCTCCTTCGCCTGAAAATCAAGCGGGTCTTAGCAATGATATCCCGAGATCTACCGTCCTTTCCTCCCCAAGGAATGTCAACCTGACTTTAGCTCTTTCTTTCCTGTGGTCGATACCAACTATAATACCTTCCAACGAAAACAGCGGGCCGTCTATTATCCGCACTCTCCCGTTTTCGTATAGCGCACTTGAAAAACCGATTTCTTCGCTGTTACACATCAGCCTGGATAACACGGCCATCTCACTGCTGTCTATCGTGGCTATCGTACTGCCTGTCTTGAGAAGCCTCAGGAGTCCCGGAATGTTTTTTAGCTTGTAATATATGTCAGTGGTTATTTCTCCGTTTATTAACACATACCCGGGAAACAGCACCCGGGTATCTACCTTCCATATACCGCCTCTCCTGACTCTGAGCTTCCTTTTCGGCACCACCACGGTATAATCTTCCTGAAGCCTGTACTTGATCCTTTCCTTTACCTTTTCCTCTTCCCCTGTAACCACAAAAACCCCGTGCCATTTATTGATATTTGTATCCACAACCATCCTTATTCCCCACCTAAAGGAACAAAAAGAGTATATAGACATCATTTTATTGTAAAAAAAGAGATATGTCAATAATAATGTTAATTTTTGTTATATTGTATTGATGTATTTACTAGAGAAGCTCGATATTATCCCTGTTTTCGATATGCTTCATGACATTCTTCGTATCAAATATCATTCTTGCATGCTTTTGAACGAACTCGTAGTCTACATTTGTATGAGCCGTGGTAATTACGACCAAATCCGCATTTTCAATAAGCTCCGCAGTAAGTTCGGCTTCACCCCTGAATATTTCCCCGTGTTCGCGGTACTCCGGTATGTACGGGTCATAATAAACCACTTCCGCTCCTGCTTTCCTAAGCCCGTTAATCACCTTAACAGCCGGGCTTTCGCGGTAATCGTCAATATCCTGCTTGTATGCGACCCCCAGGATCAATATCTTAGACCCGTTCAAAGGCTTTTTAAAACGGTTCAGGATTTTACTCGCCCTCTCCACGCAATATTCCGGCATATTATCATTTATCATCATGGACGCCTCTATCATGAACGTATGGAAGCCGTATTCACGTGCCTTCCACGAAAGATAATACGGATCAAGCGGTATGCAATGCCCGCCCAGCCCGGGTCCCGGATAGAATGCCTGAAATCCGTAAGGCTTTGTCTTGGCAGCCTCTATAACCTCCCAAATATTTATGTTCATTTTATGGCATAGTATCGCAAGCTCATTAATAAGGCCGATATTTACATTGCGGTAGGTATTTTCCAGTATCTTTTCCATTTCAGCCACAGCCGGGGATGAAACCCGGTGCACGGGCGCTTTCAGTATGCTTTCATACAGCGTCGCCGCTATGTCAGTACAATTCGGCGTGACACCGCCTACAACTTTCGGTGTGTTCCTGGTCTTGTACACCAGATTGCCCGGGTCCACCCGTTCCGGTGAAAATGCCAGGTAAAAGTCTTCTCCGCATTTCATGCCGGAGGATTCAAATATTGGCTTCAACAGCTCCTCGGTAGTACCCGGGTAAGTGGTCGATTCAAGAACTATCAGCATATCCTTGTGCATGTGGGGAACGATGTTCTCGGCAGAAGTCTTGACATAGCTGATGTCTGGCTGCTGGTGCTCGTCAAGCGGCGTAGGAACGCAGATGCATACGCAGTCAGCCTGCGCCACCCTGGCAAAATCCGTTGTAGCCGTAAGCATCCCCGATTTCACTATAGTCTCGAGGTCTTCATTGACAACATCCCCTATGTAATTCTTTCCGGCGTTAACCATTTCCACCTTTTCCGCCTGGATATCAAACCCTATGGCCTTATACCCGGCCATCGCCTTTTCAACTGCAAGCGGCAGTCCTACATACCCGAGGCCAATCACCCCGAGAACCGCCGTTTTATCGAGTAATTTTTGCTTTAAACTGCTCAAGCTTTTCCCCTCCAATTCACTATTGCCTGACAGATACGTTCAGCCGCGCGCCCGTCACCGAACATCATCGGCTGGTCATGTCGCAGGCAGCTTAGTTCCCTCTTCGCACACTCCAGGATTTTATTGACATCTACCGGGCTTAAAACATTCCAGCCATCCCGCAATGTTTCAACCCACTCGGTCTGATCCCTTAACGTAGTACACGGCGTCTTTAGAAAAAACGACTCCTTTTGAAGCCCGCCGGAATCTGTCAGCACCATGCAGGCATTCGCCGTTAAATAAAGCATCAGTATATATCCCACAGGGTTTACTATAATTACATTTTGAACCGGAATATTATTATTGTCAATTATTTTGCGAGTACGAGGATGAAGCGGTATAAGCACAGGTTTGTCCAGTTTCTCAAAAGCAGTGAAGATATCTCTCAATTTTTTCAGGTTATCCGTGTTTTCAGCACGATGTATGGTTGCCAGGTAATACTGCTTTTCCCTTAATACGGCGGCTTCTTTATTGTCCTTTGTTAATTCATCAAGCCAGGCACCGCCGGAATAGCGTTTTTCAGATATTTTCCTGTTTCGCAATGCGGCGTCATACATAATATCTCCCGTATTAACAACACCTGAAAAAATGCCCTCACGCTTTAAATTTTCCACTGCTGTTTGGGTCGGACACAACAGCAAGTCTGAAACGTGGTCAGTCAGCACCCTGTTTATTTCTTCCGGCATCAGTTTATTGCGGCTTCGCAAACCCGCCTCAACATGAAAAACGGGAACATGCAGCTTGCTTGCCGCCAGAGCTCCGGCCAATGTAGAGTTAGTATCCCCATAGACAAGCAAGCCGTCAGGCTTTTCCGCAAGAATTACCTTTTCAATTTCCTCAAGCATCCGCCCCGTCTGCCAACCGTGGCTGCCTGATCCAATACTCAGATTATAATCAGGCTCAGGGATTCCAAGCTCCTTAAAGAAAATATCCGACATGTTCTCATCATAGTGCTGTCCTGTATGAACCAATATTTCCTTATTCTCTTTCCTGAATATTTCCGAAAACGGCGCCGCTTTTATAAACTGCGGCCGCGCACCGATTATGGTAATAAGTTTTATGCTCATTTATTCTAACCCGATTATCTCTATTTAATGATTTTTAATGCTTTTATTTTGCTTTTAAATGACGACACTAACACGATAATTTCACTACATTTTAACAATAATAACAAGCTAATGTAAACTCCGAATCCAAGAATTGTAGTAATCATAAAGCGCAAAATCGGTATTAAATTCTTAAGCTCTTTACTAATTAAAACCAGCACCAAGGCTGTTAAACCGCCAGATAAAACAATCTTTTTTATTAAAGGAATCATTTTTTTTATGCTAACCTCAGGTATACGTCTTAAAACACTGAAAAGTAATAAAGAAGCTGAGATTATGCTGGATATAGATGTTCCTACCGCAATACCTGCAATCCCCATATACTTAACAAGCAAAATACTAATTATTATATTTAGACCAACGGCAATGCTGCCGTTTATCATCGGGGTTTTGGTGTCTTTCAAAGCAAAAAATCCACGAATAAGTACTTCACGTATAGCAATAAATACATACATAATAGCATAGAAGAATAATGCAGTAGCAGTCAGTTCAGTGGCTGAACGATCAAAATTCCCCCTCTCAAAAACAATAGATACAATATCATTGGCACATACCATGGTAATAATAGAAACAGGGAATAGAGATATGATTAGCAAACTGATACTTTGAGTCAAGTTTTTCCCAAAGAATTGCATATCTCCACTTGAAGCATTCTCTGCAAGAGTTGGGTATACCACTGTTGAAAGTGAAGTTATAAATATTGTTATTACTAAATAGTTCAGTGTATTCGAATAGGAAAGGCCAGAAATTGCTCCTTCCATCAGTCTGGAAGCAAGCGCCTTATCAACAATATTTTGAAGCTGTATGACGCTGTTGCCCAAAAGAATAGGTAATGCCAATGTAAACATTGCTTTAACATCTTTATGAAATGGATTTGCAGCAAGCGTAAATGAAATCCTATTTCGGCAGAATACTATAAGCACAATAACCTGCACAAAATGTCCTCCTGCCACTGTAAGAGTAAGAATATCTATACCCTGCCCTTTTCCCAAGAAAGCAGTTACCGTAATAATGAAAACATTACACATGAGTCCCGCTATTTGTGACCCGTAGAAAAACTTCTTAGAATTAAGCGCTGCAGTAAGAAAATAATGAGCCATAATCAAAACAAAAGAGCCCATGACCAAGCGGCTTAGATAAATAGCCAAAGATAAGGTTGCCCCCTTAAAACCGGGAGCAAAAACCGGCACTATTATTGGTAAAATAATCAATGCTGTACAACTTAGCAGAATTGCGATAGTAAGTGACGCTATTAATGCACGGGAGGCAAATCGATCCCCTTCTGTTTTCCCTTCTTGAAAAGTTTTAGACACATATAAAGATATAAAAGCAGTAGAAAGACTGCTGCACAAAGCAGGAAAGATCATAGCCGGCATACCCTGCGCGAAAAAAAACGCATCGGTCAATGCGTTGGCTCCATAGTAGGCCGCAATAATTGCTTCCCGTGCAAAGCCTAAAAGCTTTCCAAGTATTGCAATCAAAGAAACGATAATTGTAGTTGTAAGCAGACTATCTTTTTTTAACTGGTCCATATATTCTTTTCCTTCAGTGAAGATATATAATAATAATTAATCAGATCATTTATCGAGAAATACTGATTTCCATAAACACAGCCTTTCAGATAAGCATAAAACCCATAAAGCCCAGTTGTTTGTACGGGTGATGCAAAATATTTCGGTATTTTTGACAGCTTTCTCGTAACAACGCATAAAGGAGGAATATTGCAGATTTTATCTGCAATAAATTTATAAACAGAATCATCGGAAGTAGATGGGATACTGTTTAGTCCCATAAAGTCCCGAATAAACTTCTTTTTATGCTTCAAGTAAAGGGGAATTGTTTTCATAAAGTTTAATAACTCTAAATCACAGAGCGGCAATAACCACTCATATCCCATTATTTCATATGCACGAACTGAATTGATAATAAACTTGGCTTGCCGTTCTTTCATAATAAAGCAATGATATTGGGCTTCGCTTTCTTCATTTGTATTGCATTTGTCAGGATCGAAAAATCCTTTAATTTTCTTGATTAAATCTTGAGAAAGTTTACATGAAGAATTGCATTTATTATATATATTTTGAATAACCTTTTCGATAAGTTCCTCATACGTGAAAAGTTGTTCTCGTAAAAAGTCAGGTAAAAAATTACCACCGGCAATTGCCCCTGCATGGCCTGGGAGAAATACACTATCCCGAGAAATGATATTCTGTTCATGCAGTATTTTAACTGCTAATATGTCTTGTATATGAGGCAAAGCAGCAAAGTTACCTGCTGAGTTAAAATTGCTAATAAATTCAGGAGTATCCCGCAAATCCCTCCAAAGCTTTCGAGTATAAGTAATCTCAATCCATGGATAACCAAAATGACCAGCCAGTTTTTTTGCATATGTACAGTCAAGACTACCTTTTTTACCATAACTGAAACATAGTACTTTTTTATATCCAGCAGTATGAAGCATTAGTAGAAGTTCTCGTGAGTCAGTTCCCCCAGAGAGGGAAACAACTGCTGTTCTTCCATCCAGTGCAATAACTAAATTGTTACATGCCTCTTTAAAAATTGGACGGAATTTCTCTGTTTGCTCCGCCTGTGTTTTTTTGTTTTTATTCTCATCTGCATGAGTAAAGTAAAAACCAGAAGACAGTTGATGGCAATCATTCTTATAACATACCCATTCACCAGCTTGTACCTGTTTTATTTCTCTGTATAACGTACTTGCCCCTGATACAAAAAGTCCATTAGCTTTAAAATCCTCAATTGAAACTGGGTCAAATGTGACTTTAGGCAACGCGTTATAAATCTCTTGTGCATTATCACTTACAAGTATGTCTCCTTCATGAAACGCATAAAAAAGAGGAAGACAGCGTAATCGATCAGTAGCAAAATATACTTCATTCTCTCCGCAAATAATTATTGAAAATAATCCATTAAGTAGTAGCAAAATGCTTTTAAATTCTATCTTGTTGAGTTTATCCAACAGGAAAGAAATGGCTTCTTCACCTTTGTAAAGATTACCATTTGAAATAAAATACCCGCGGAAAGAAATCCTCTCTGACTGAAACCAGGGATATGCCGTATATTTATTTAATAATAATTTATACATATATCAAACACCCTAACCTATGGCTTTAACACTACTTACACCTTCTGTTGCTACTTTTTGAGAAAAATAAAGTGCAACAAAAATAAACCAGTTTACTTTTGTTAAGAAATTGCCGGATACAAAAAACATTACGATATTAAAAGAGCAATAGATGATAAAAAGATCTTTCAAGTGTTTCTCATTGATAAAAAAAGTTATGAACAATAGACTAATTGAAAATATACAGAGTAACCCTCCTCCAACATAACCGAATGCAAGCAAATATTCAAGCAACATATTATGTGGTCCGTAGCCCGCATCAATCCATCCTCCCAGCAACCCCCATCCTAAAATAGGCTTCTTCTGTATTAGTTTCCAATAGTACTTGAAAAGTAAATCCCTACCTGATGTTTCCATCATTTCCCCGTAAACTAATGAGTAAATAGTACGACTGTAAATATTATGACCCGCCAATAAGTCTAAAAGCGATTTGCCAATTTGATTTGAAAACCTAATAATCAACCCAATAATAACAAATGTCAAAAGAAAACCAGATATTTTTCCTGTCATATTTTTAGTATCGATTATAAATTTAAGCATAATCATAGTTGTAATACATAAAAGGGGACCCCTGGCACCATAAAGTAGAATTGCAACAAATGCAATACAAGTTAAGGTTAAATTTATAAGGCGCCGGTATTTAAAAAATTCATTTATTTGAAGCAATGTCGGTAGTAATAAAGCATATGATAAAGACATGCTATAGCCTGCATCATTTTTTTTATTCATTGATATAAATGAAACAAAAGATAATATTATTACAATTAGATATGAGCTCCTTAAGATAGTATTGTAAAATATCTCCTTGTTTCTTACCGAGTACACATAGAATGATAATGGAATGCAAACAGCTAAAGTCCGAAAACCTGTTTTTAAAAGCAATGACGAATCTGCATTTCCCTGTAAGTAACTAAGAGTATACAGAAATAAAAAGACTATTTCTGTTAGAATAAATTGTTTTAGTACACGTTTGATAACATGCCCTATGGAAAATAGCATAAGCAAGAATAGAACAATCATAAATCCGTTGCTTAGTGTTCTCCACATCGTATCTGAAATAGGAAGTGTAAGTTTTATTGCAAGATTAAGAGCTTCAATAATATAATAATACGCAATAAAGGTGCTAATACTTTTATCTGTTTTATAATTATTTAATAGAACTTCACTATTATTATAATTCATATATCCACCACTGAAAAATTAGATTTGTTAATTATAACGGTATAGAATTATATAATGATTAAACATTAATAGAAATATAATTTTTTGCAGTAAATCTAAATATTTTCAGAACAATGTTTCATATAACTTCAGTAATTCTTTCTCTTGAGTTTTCCAATTATATTTTTCAACTACAGCTTTTCTTCCATTTTTGCCCATTGCACTGGCTGCATCCGGGTTATCTAAAATGTAGCGTATCGCACTAGTTATTTCTTCTACGCAATTTGGATTAATGCAAATTCCGCATTTGTTATCTTCTACTATTTCTTTCCATAATTTATTATTGGAACAAATTACCGCAATGCTTGCTTCCATAAATTCAAATATCTTTGTATTCCCCAGGGTCCCTTCATCTTTTAGCTGGCTTGAAAGATTCAAAGCTATTCCTGCAACTGCTTTCGAGTATATATTTTTTACTTCTTCAAATGGGATTTTCCCGACATAACTAACTTTGTTCCAACCCGGTAAAGAGCGGAGGTAATCTATATATTTTCTTGTACCGCTTCCTGCCAATATATATACAACTTCGACATTGTCTATGGCCTTGATTATTTTATCATGGCACCATTGCTCACTTATGCCTCCAGCAAAGCAAATTGCATTAAGCGGATTTTGCATTGGCTTTATTTCTTCATCCCTTACAATAGGATAATTTGTTATCATTATTGAATTTGGGTTTATTTTCACAAATCTCTCCACTATATTCGGAGATACACTAATTACTGCATTATACTTTTTTACAGAGTATTTTTCATATTTTTCAAAAACTGTAGAAACGCTGTTTCTTAAGATTTTAGGAATCCATGTTTTCCCCTTAATTTGTTCTCCATAATTTTCATGAGAATCAAATATAACTTTCTTGCCCTTTCTTTTAAGTTTATTTCCTACCGGCAACAATTCAGGATCGTGAATATGATATATCTCAGCGTCTATCTCAATTGCCTTCTTATATAGGTATTTATTTGAGTATATCATCCTGCTGAGCCTATTCCCGGGTACAAAATCTGATGAAATTATCCTGACATCGTTAATAATTTCATCGGGCTGGTTATCATTAACTAATAAAGTTACATCGTATCCGACTTTTGCCAAAGAAGTGCATTCTTTTTTAAAAATTCTAACATCATATCTGTTATGTACACTTGTTATATGACAGACTTTTCTTTTCATATTCCTATTATCCTTAATACAAAGTTATATTTCATTTTTTAAGCACTCTTAATATATTACACTTAAGGTTTTCAGTTATATTTGATTCCCAGTTACCAGGATGGGATAAAAATAGAACTCTTCTACTATTTGAGTTAAATGCGTCATATATAGAAATATTATTCTTCCAGTATGGTTTATATCTATCATCTGATATATAATTAGTAAAGCTTTTTAATAGCTGTTTGTCATATGCTTCAATTTTTATCCCCAATTCCTTATAACTGAAAAAATTAAAAACATATTGATTTGGAATGCCTATTTTTCTGTTGTAATAATCGCCGTGACCAGCGATAGTCTTAATATCATAACGGTAAAAGTATTTCTTTAGGTTAGATTTAAATATATGGTAAATTTCATCTAGATGTTCTTTATTAATATTTTTTTACTTGTAATTTTATTTTTCTTACAATATGTTGCTAATTCTTCATAATGGTATCCAACTTCACTCCCATAATCAATTATGTTATCCATGAGGCTATAATCTAATGTACATAATCTAAAATAATACGTAGATTTAACTTCTAACTCTCTTTCAATCTGAAAAAACCTTCGAGTAGCTTTTAAATCATTATCAATATCATGTCTTAGTATAATTAATTTAGCGTCACTGTCACTATTACAAAAGTTTTTTATATAATCTATCATTGAAATACATTGGTATCCATTTTCTATTGCTATTTTAATAATATTTCTGTACTCCTCGAATCTTTCCGGCATAAAAAAATCAACATATATTCTTTCAAAGACTCCCATTATCTATATCCTTTATAAATTATTAATCCTCTATAATCCCTGTCAACTTCTCCGTCAATGCTTTAAAGTCGTAATCACGGGCTGCTGTTATAGCATTCCTGCAATACCTGTTATACTCCTCATCCGCCATTTTGCTGATTCGCACAATTGCTTCGGCCAATTGCTCAGCGCTGGCGTTATCCACAACAATTCCGCAATTATATCTCTTTATCAGGTCATATCCAGATTCACAATCCGAAATAACCGGTTTCCCGCTTGCAAAGTACTCGAACATCTTATTCAGGCTTACACCGTATTTCTTTATGCTATTTTGTTCAAAATGTATTATATTTAAGTTTGATTTGCTCAATATATATGGAATATATTTTTTATCAACAAAGCCTTTAAAAACTACATTTTCAATCTTGTTGACAACACAGTATTTTTCCAGGTTTTCTCTGTCATTTCCGTCACCATATATTAGAAACTTAATATTGCCGGGATAATTTTCATTAATTATCCTGGCTGCTTCTACAATACTTTTAATATTATTTGCATATCTGATAGCACCCGTATAGATAACTTTAAACGTATGCCCGTTTTCCAGGTCCTCGTCTGAAAGCATGTAATTTTCACGATTACTGACAAACAAATCAAGGTCAACACCATTATTTATATGGTATACCTTGTTCAAATCAACCGGCCCTCCATGACCTTTATCCCAACCTTTTTCTGCTATATAGTCTTTGCCGCCTTCCATAGTAAAAATGATTTTGTCGGCTAATTTATACATCCTTTTTTCATACCGGTACATGAGCTTTAAAATCGGATTCTTTGCACTTATCAGCCCATATGCCGCAAAGGATTCCGGCCATAAATCAGCAATCTCTGCAATTCCCTTGCAATTATATCTCCTGGCAAGCTTTAACCCCGCAGTACATGCCATCGGCGTAACTGATGTCGCGATAACGACATCAGGTTTGCGAAAATGCTTGCAAACTGACGCTAACCTTAACGGATACTGAAACATATTGATGATTCTTTTTATTCCGTTACCCTGGTACTGCGATGCGCGGATATATACATATCTTATTCCGTCAACAGTTTCCTCTCTATATCTGCTTTTATCTGTAATGAGGTTTATGTTGGAATTATGTACCGTACTTGCTGCAAAAATGGTTACTTCATGGCCTGACCGCATAAGATATTTTGCAAATGCAGCTGGACGTGCCAACGGGTATAGGTTCGTCGGTACTGCATAATGATTAATAAGCCAGATGTTCATATCTACCTCATCATTAACTGTTTGCTTTCTTCTATACGCTGTGCATAACTTCTTTCATCCACTTGGCCTGTTTTCAGCAAGTAATCCCCAAAATCTTCGGCAGTTGCCATTCCCTCGGTGTTTATGCTTTCTCTTTTGAATACCTTTATAAATGTAATGAGAATAATCTTACAATCACGTAAAAACGTAATATTCTCAATATACTCCAAATCATATACAAACTTGTCTTCCCATTTGATGCAGTTTCGCCCATTCACCTGGGCCCAGCCCGTTAACCCCGGTCTTACTTCATGGCGCTTACGCTGTTCCGGGGTCATGAATACCATATCTTTAACAAGCTGCGGTCTCGGCCCCACTATCGACATGTCGCCTTTGAGGATGTTAAACAGTTCAGGCAATTCATCCAGCGATGAGGAGCGCAGGATTCTCCCAAATCTCGTCAGGCGCACTGCATCAGGAAGCAGCTCCCCGTTTTCGTCTTTTTCGTCCGTCATGGTCCTGAACTTGTACAGCGTAAACATCTCCTCATTCAGCCCCGGCCTTTTCTGTTTGAATATTACCGGGCTGCCGAGATTGATCCGGACTAAAACCGCTATTATTAATAAAACGGGGCTCAGGACAATTATTGCAAGCAATGACAATACAAGGTCCATCGGCCTTTTGAAAAAATTCCTGTATATGCTGCCTTTTCCGGACAAGCGCGGCGGCTGATCCGGGCGCATATGCGGCAATTGCCCGTTATTCAGGTTTAATCCGACCCCTGCCTGCATTCCTGCCTCCACAGCCCCTTAATAACCCCGCATACTCTATCTAAATCCTCATCTGTCATTTTCGTATCGCTGGGCAGACAGACGCCGTTCTCAAAAAGCTTACCGGCGACTCCTCTCCCTATAAAATCATACTTTTCATAGAACGGCTGCATGTGCATGGGCTTCCATATGGGCCTTGATTCGATATTATCGGCCTCAAGCGCGTCCATTATATGCAGAGGCCTTATGCTGCCGCTCAGCGTGATGCAGCTCAGCCAATAGTTGGGCTCATTCCACTCGTTGACGGGCATGAACTGGATGCCGTCAAGCCGGTCCAGCTCCCTCCTGTAATATTCAAAAATGTATTTCTTTTTCGCTATCCGCTCATCGAGCACCCTGAGCTGTCCCCTGCCGATGCCGGCAACCACGTTGCTCATGCGGTAATTGTAGCCCAGTTCGCTGTGCTGGTAATGCCTTGCCCTGTCCCTTGACTGGGCGGCCCAAAAACGGACCCTGGCTATCCGCTCTTCATTATTGGAAACGAGCATCCCGCCGCCCGACGTGGTTATTATTTTATTCCCGTTAAACGATAATATTCCGTAGTCCCCAAATGTGCCCGTATACTTGCCTTTATAAGTGGTACCCAGGGATTCCGCCGCATCTTCTATAAGCGGCACGCCATGTTTCCTGCAAATCCCGACAATTTTGTCCAAATCGGCTGCCAGGCCATAAAGATTAACTGCTATGACGGCCTTGACCTCCGGGTATTTTTTAAAAGCTTTTTCCAGTAGTCCGGGGTCCATGTTCCACGTTTCAAAATCGCTGTCGATAAAAACGGGAGTAGCTCCCTGGTAAATAATCGGGTTTGCCGTAGCCGCAAATGTCAGGCTCTGGCAGAACACGATATCGCCGGCTTCCACCCCGGCAGCCTTTAACGCCATATGTATGGCCGCCGTTCCCGACGACAATGCCACGGCGCTTCTTACTCCTATTTTCTGGGCTATTTCCTTTTCAAACCCATCCACGTTTGCTCCAAGCGGCGCAATCCAGTTTGTGTCGAAGGCTTCCTTTATGTATTTCATTTCATAGCCCTCGTCGCTCATATGTGGTGACGAAAGCCAGATATCATATGGCATTGCTGGCCCCCTTAACCATATTTTGAAATATAGCAGCCAAACGTTATCTAAACCAATGAAACAACTTTTTCCTTATCTCTGGAGGTTCTTCAACTTGAAAAGACTCGTTTCTCAATATTGCTTCGGGGTGGACATAAAAAATGTTTCTCGCCCTTTCTTCACCCAGCCAGCTCTTTACGGTTTCCAGCGCTTTTGAAAGCCTTGGAACCCTTACCCTGTCGGTATGTGCATCCGATGCCACTACATGCCCCATGTTCCGGATAAGCATTTCCCTGGCGGCCTTTTGCGCCCTTGTGCCTGCTATGCCATTGATAGACGTGGCGTTTATCTGGGAAATACATCCCATTTCCAGGAACCGCTTTAAAACTTTCAGGTCGGACCGGAAGTATTCATACCGTTCAACATGCGCCAACACTGGGATATACCCGTTGCCCAGGATATTATACAGGATGTTCCCGATGTTTTTTAAGAAACCTGCCATCGGCAGCTCGACCAACACATACCTGGAACCGGCCAGCGTACTGCATTGACCGTTCTTTATGTTGTCCAGCGCGTATTCGTCCAGGTATATCTCGTTTCCCGGGTATAATTCGACATCTATATTGTTTTTTTTGGCTAGCTGAATCGTCTCCTGGAGTCTCTTTTCCAGAGTTTCGGCATTGTACAGGTTTTCCCCGCATATAAAATGCGGCGTGGCAATTATCCTGGTAATACCGTCCCGGTGCGCAATACGGAGCATATTCAATGTCATTTCCTCGTTTTCCGCCCCGTCGTCCAGGCCGTAAAGCACGTGTGAATGCAAATCAATCATTTTAACCCCGTACTTGATGCGAAAAATCCGCATGTCTTGTTTTCCTTAAAAAAGCAATACCCTGCCATTATGTCAAGTTATTTAACTTCACAATTTACATTTTGCCACTATTACCTCCGTTTTCCCAGCAGGGCCGCAACACCTGGATGGTTAAACCGGATTTTTTCTCAATTAATTATAAATTATATATCTTCAGGAATTTTAAGTCAAACTGTTGTTTAATTTAGTGTGTATATTATGCAATAACCTGGTAAATTTTATCCGGCATTGATATCACACCCGCGTAATGTGCTCATGCAATAGTTTCTACGATCCTGTTGACTATTACGCGTATGATCGCCAGGGTTGGAACGGCAAGCAGCATACCTGGAATACCGAAAAATTCTCCACCTGCGAGAACGGCAAATATGGTCGCCACGGGATGAAGCCCCAGCTTGCCTCCGATCAGCTTCGTCGATATGAGGTTGTTGTCGATTTGCTGCACAACCATGAATACCGCAATCGTCCAAACAGCTTTCAGCGGCGATACGGTTAACGCCAAGGCAACGGCAGGAATGGCCCCTATGTATGGCCCAAAGTACGGGATAACGTTGCCAAGGCCGCCTATCATACCCAGTACCAGCGGGTATTTCATGTTTATGAGCATCAGCCCTATTGTTTCAAGTATTCCCACTATGAGCGCGGTCATTAGCTGTCCCTGTATGAAGCCTGCCAGCACCCTGCTTATTTCCTTTCCGGTTCCGGCCAGGCCCACACGGGAGCGCCGCGGCATCAAGAAAAGCGCGAAGTCCCTGAATTTCTCGCCGTCTTTTATGACGTAAAAAGCGATTACCATGGCCAGTGTCAGGTCCACCGCTATTCTTGCAATATCCATCGCGGCGCCCAGTATTCTTTCCATTGATTTGGCCAATAAATCGTTTGCCATGGTTGTCAGGTTTTCAATTTCGCCGAATATAGCATCTTTTACCTGCACTGACCAGTTGCTCGATTTAACTGCGGAAAGAACGCCGTTGATAATCTGCTCGTACCGTTGCACCAGCTCAGGCAGTGTCTCCGACAGTTCACGGATGTTTGCGGCCAGTTCCGGTACGAAAAATACGCCCATGGCGACAATCGCTGAAAGGAAAAACAAGTAGACCATCAAGATGGACAAACCTACCGGGATTTTTTTATCAGCAAGCCTGTCTGATATTGGTTTTACAATATAGACAAGGGGTACCGACAACAAAAAGGGTGAAACGATCCTTGAAACCTTCGCCCTGTGTGAATATAGGAATATGGCCGCCGCTATGACGCCAAGCAAGGCGGCGGAATAAAAAAGCGCCTTTTTGTGCCTCAAAGGCATCACATCTCCCTGTCGCTCCGACCTCCCCGTTACTCAGGCCTTCCTCGTTGTCTTTTAATCTCCCGCTGCCGGCGTGTCCGTGCCTTTTAAAAACCGGGCAAGTTCTTTGCCCGGTTTTTACGAGGATTTGAGAGTATGTGTATATGTCCCGCTCTAAAGCCCTTGCCTAAAAGGGCGTTCGGGGCATGGAAGGCCTTTCGGCCTGTTGAGCTTTAAAGCTTCAGTTAAACCTGGTTACCTGAAAAGATCGACAACATTGTTGATGAAGTCTCCGGACTTTCTTAAAAAGGTCCTGCTGTTCCTCATCATCTTCCTTCTCGTTCCGGACATGTCGGAATTCATCATCATGCCGACCGACGCGGCGAGAAGCCCGCCGACTATAACACCTTTTACAAAGCCTTTTTGCATACCCGTATTTCTCCTTTCGCTCTATGCTTGCGGTTTATTTCAGCACCCGCTTCATGATGCCTCCGCCTGTCTCCTTCATTTCATCCACCGCTTCTTTTTCAACAACTGCAAACTCTCCTCCCAGCTCCGCCCTGCCTATCAGCGGCAATATTTTCCGCCCCTGCATTACGTCCTGGAAAAAGCCGTCGGATATCTCGAACCCTTCAATCCTGCCTGTCTGTACATCAAATAGCACATCCTTCACGACCCCGATTTCTCCGCCGGCTTTTGAAAAAACCTTCAGACCGAGCAGGCCGCTTTTTCCGAAAGCCTTTGCAAACGCCGTACGGCCGATACTTGATATACAGTTCATGCTGCCGATGATAACCGCGTCTTTTCCCAGTTTCGTCACGTCCCCGAGGAATACCGCCCTCTTTTTCAGCGAAATCCCCATGTCATCCAGCAGAAACGCTTTCACTTCCCTGCTTCCGGGGCTGAAAACCACGTCTGTCACGCTTCCGGCTTTTTTGCCGCTGCCGCCGCAGATTACCGGGAGGTTTAATACTTCGCTATACCTGTGCAGCATGGAGCAGCCTCCGTAAAGTTGAATAAAGCGTTATTTTCATTTATTATTATTTCATTGTCAGGGCTAAAAAATGCATAGACAAAATATAACAGCTCTAATAAAATAACTATTGAATATCTTCATTATCCATAGGAGGCCGGAATGAACCGTTTATTTGAAAAACTTGGAATCATCGTACCTGAAATTATGCTGCCGTCAAAAGGCGTGGACCTGGCGAAATGGGCAGTTATCGCCTGCGACCAGTATACGTCGCAGCCTGAATACTGGGAGAAAGTACGCCGCGAAGTGGGCGAAAGCCCGTCTGCCCTGAACCTGGTATTGCCCGAAATTTACCTGAAGGACGGCGATACCGCGTCCAGGATAAGCAGGATAAATGAAACAATGGCGCATTATGTAAATAGCGGCATCCTAAAGCCTCTCAACCCTTGCTTTATACTCGTGGAGCGCAGCACACCCCGTTACTCCTTCAAGAAAAGGGCTGATACTGGCAGTCGACCTGGAGTGCTATGATTACAGGGAAGGTGCTTCTACGCTGATCAGGGCGACCGAGGAAACGGTTCTCGACCGCATCCCGCCAAGAGTGAAAATCCGCGAAAACGCCCTTGTAGAATTACCGCACACAATGCTTTTGATAGATGATCCCGGTAAAACCGTAATTGAACCCCTATACGAAAGGGTTGGCCGGTATGAAAAGCTTTATGATTTTGACCTGATGATGGGAGGCGGCCATGTAAAGGGCTGGAAGGTGGAAGATAAGGACAGTCTTTCCATGGTGGCCGCTGCTCTTGGCAAGCTGGCCGGGGTGATTGCTTCCGCGGCAGGGACTCCTCCTGCTGTGACGGAGAACGTTTCTACCCCGGCAGGCGCTGTTTCCGTGACAGACGCTTCCTGCGCGGATTGGCACATTCCTCCCGGGCACGCTGCTCTTTGCCGTGGGTGACGGCAATCATTCGCTTGCATCGGCAAAAGCCCACTGGGAAAACGTCAAGGCCGCGCTGGACCGGCATAGGCAAGAAGGACGGAAATTATCAGCCGGGCAGCCCGCTTGCCCGGAACACGCCTGCGGCGGCGTTCCGCATCATCCGGCAAGGTATGCGCTCGTTGAAGTAGTGAACGTTCACGATGACGGACTGGTATTTGAACCGATTCACAGGATACTATTCGGCACAGACAGGGAAACGGTGCTTGAACAACTGAAAAATGCCGCCCGGAGGGTGGAGCTGGACGCCGAAACCCGCCTGTTTGAATCCAGGGAAGCGGCTGAAAGAGCAGTCTGCCGTCGTGACGGTCGTCATAATTTACCTTTTATCCTCGAAGGCACATACGGCCTCCTTACGGTAAATAACCCGGCATGCGGCCTTGAAGCCGGCACGCTGCAGGCTGTCCTCGATGAGTTGGCAGAGGGTAATGCGGGAACGGAAATAGACTATATCCATGGGGACGAGGCCGTAACCGGCCTTGGTTCCAAAAAAGGCAGCATGGGCTTTTTCCTGCCCGTTATGAGTAAATATGATTTGTTCAAAACCGTTGTATCAGATGGCGTACTGCCCAGAAAGACTTTCTCGATGGGGGAAGCTGAAGAAAAGAGGTACTACCTTGAATGCAGGCGCATCCGGTAGACCTCTTGCCGGTCCGCATCCGCCAAACCGTCAATATTCGTAAACCTTTGTGAAATCTTTCGGGTCCTTTTCAAAGGAGAATTTGCGCCCGGCTGCTTTCATTCCGGCATCATATGTGGCATCTACCGTTATCCATTTTCCGGTGCCGCTGTCATAGATTTCGTTCCAGGCATGATAGCCGTCCACGAATCCGGAATACCCCTTGACAAGCTTTGCGGGTATCCCCTGGCTGCGGAGCATGGCCGCCAGCAGGGATGAATAATCGTAACATATGCCTTTTCCGGTCTTTATAGTGCTTTCAATATCAGGCACGTAGTTGCTGCTGAGTTTTGAAAGCTTGTCCTTATCATAGGAAATGTTGCTGATTACAAAATTATATATTGATTTGATTTTTTCCGAGTCCGTTTTAAGTCCCCTGGTTAGTTCGGCAGCCTTTTTTATGGCGTACATATCGCGGTTCCACCCGATATTCTGTACAGACTCAAGGTACACTTTATTATCGTCATCCAGCTTAAGCGTGATATCTTTTGTCGCCAGGTACCTGTACTTGGTCGCTTCTATATTTTCAAGCACGCTTATCTTGTATTCCCCGTCGCCGAATTGCAGCGGAAAGTTTTCCTTCGACCCGTCGTTCCTGAGGTCGTAGGTGACCTTCTTTCCGCTTTTCTCTATCATTACCTTCAGCCTTTTGCCGGTATCTGCGCTGCAGCTTATTACTATAACGCCATTTCCAAGCTTTGCAGTGTCAAACATGGGAGTATTGGCAACTACGGAGGTATTTGCGCCGGCAGCATTGACGGCAGCAGCATTAGTACCGGCGTCTGCACCATCTGCGCCGGCAGCGCTTGCGGACGCTGCGCCCATTATAATTGCCATAACTGTCAGCATTGACACAAAACGTTTTTTCACCAAAAAAACTCCCCTTTCGGCAGCTGGCTGCCATTCGTCTTCACCTTCCGGTGAAGGCGTCAGGCCCTCTAGCTTTGCGTCCCGGGCTTTCGCCCGGTTTGCCTTTGTCGCTGAAGAGCTTCTCAGTTGCTAAATATCTTCCGAGTAACTTTTGAGCTTTCTTAAGGTATCACCTGAGTGATTTGCCTGATACTCAGCCCAAATAAAAAACTTTCCCTTCGGCAGCTGGCTGCCATTCGTCCTCACCTTCCGGTGAAGGCGTCAGGCCCTTTAGCTTTGCGTCCCGGGCTTTCGCCCGGTTTGCCTTTGTCGCTGAAAAGCTCAATAGGTAAATTTTTGCTATTTGTACCATTATTTTAGCAGAATAAAAACAATAATTCAAGACATTTTTACAATTTTTATTACTTTTTTATTATTTTGCTGGTTTTTACTGGACGGATATGCATCTCTTTATTACTTTTCTTGGAGCAGTAGTCTCAATTCTCTTTGAAATGTGCTTAAATCCTTAAACTGTCTATATACGGAAGCGAATCTTATGTAGGCTACTTCGTCCAGTTCTTTCAGCCTGGCCATTACCATTTCTCCTATTTCTCCTGAGGTAACTTCACGTTTTAGCGAGTTGTAGAGCTTATTCTCTATGTCATCGGCTATATCACTTATTTTCTCAGGAGACACCGGCCTTTTCTCAAGTGCCCTCATCATGCCCTTTACCAACTTCTGCCGGCTGAATGGTTCCCTGGTTTTGTCTCTTTTTACAACCATCAGCGGGATATATTCAACTTTTTCATAAGTTGTAAAGCGCTTCAGACAGCTTAGGCATTCCCTTCTCCTCCTGACGGCCGTGCCTTCTTCTATAGGCCTGGAATCCACAACCTTGTCTTCTTCATAGCCGCAGTAAGGACATCTCATTCGAAATCACCACGCTTCTCCTTTTTCTTTTGTTTCACTACTTATAAATCCGGGTACTTGCTGCAATACCCTTAAAGGATATTCTGTGGTATTTTATTGCCACGGCGTTATTACGGGACTGGGGGTAATTAGGGGTTATTATTGCAGCACCTCGTTATAACGCCTGGGTAAAAACGGTACAAGTACCGGCATGTATTCCTGTAATTTCCTCCGAGTTACTGCTAATAATGTCCCGCTGGCAGGGTTGACAACCTTTCCGTGGAAATGAAATAATACTGCCGTGGCATCGTCTTATTGGCAAACGGGGGGGAAATCTCTACATCACAGGTAGTCCTGGTACATCCGTTATTATTTCATTAATTGCTGCTTTTCTTGCCGACGGGATTGCTACAATAATTTTATCAATAATTTCATCGATAATTTCTACGTTTGACTACCCGCAAGATTTCTTCCCGTCCGCCCATCACAATTTTAAACCAAGTGCGAATATTTGTGATATCTTTCCGATAATATATGTTTTTTTTCTAATGAAATGTACATTATTTCTAATGGCTGGTGTTGCGCTCTTTACCTTTACAAGAACTAGTTTTTCCCCAAATCCATACTGTTTACTATACCGGCATAGCCTTGAATGATTTTAACAACTCTTGCCGAAGCATTTTTCTCGGTGTAATCATCCACCGGTAAGTCAAGATCGCCCTCGGCATTCATTTTTACTGCCATATCAATTGCCTGCAGCACTTGCTCGGCCTTGATACCGGCCAGAATAAAACTGCCCTTGTCCAGCGCTTCAGGATGCTCTATGCTTGTTCTGATACAGACAGCCGGTATCGGGTTGCCTGTCGAAAGGAAGAAACTGCTCTCTTCCGGCAATGTTTCCGAGTCGGAGACAACAGCAAACGCATTCATCTGCAGTTTATTGTAGTCATGAAATCCAAACGGCCGGTGCCGTATTACGCGCCTGTCAAAAGTAAAATGCCGCTGTTCGATTAATCTCCCGGAACGCGGATGGCAGGAATATACAATGGGCATATCGTACTTCACCGCCATTGTATTAACTGCGCTCATAAGGCTGAAAAAATTGTCATCGATGCCGATGTTCTCTTCGCGGTGCGCGGAAAGCAATATATATTCGCCCTTATTAAGCCCCAGCTTCTCCAGGATGTCACTGGACTTGATCCTGTCAATATTGGCATGCAGTACTTCTGCCATTGGTGAACCTGTCACATATATGCGCTCGCGTGGTACGCCCTGTGCGTTAAGGCAGCGGCGCGCATGCTCGGAATAACATAGGTTCACATCAGCAACAGCGTCAACGATGCGCCTGTTGGTTTCTTCCGTCAGGGTTCCGCCAAAACAGCTGTTACTGGCTTCCAGGCGGAAGACCGGAATGCGAAGCCTCTTGGCGCCGATAGCAGACAGGCAGGAATTTGCACCGCCCGATATCATCAACGCATCCGGCTTAACTTCGGCCATCAATCTATAGGTCTTTGAAACAATGCTGCCCATCGTTTCTCCCGTATCTTCTCCCGACGCCTCAATACAGAAATCGGGCGCACGGAGACCCAGATCTTCAAAGAAAGCCTGGTCCGGTTCATCGTCGTTATTGTGTTTTATAAGTGCCAGTACATGACCGAAATACTTGTCACAGCGTTTTATTATAGCCGACAGACGGATAATCTCCTGCCTGGTTTCCACAATAGTCATTAACTTAAGCTTTCTCATTATCGTTCACCTCTTGTTCAGCCGTTTAGTATTATGTGTCCGGGCCTGGTACTATCCCGTCTGCAATTTATATAAAAATACTTTTTATTAGAATCAGCCGTATGGAACTATGCACCGTTTCATCCACACCTCCCGGTTTAAATTCATGCCCTTATATTCCCTTGCAGGACAGCTTCAGGGCTTAAGCGGTAATTAGATTCGAACTGTATAAACTTTCTGATTTCCTCCCGTAATTTCACATTACTTCCTTCATGCTGGATATTGCAAACATCGATGCCGGAATCCAGGTGTTCAAGGAAATATTCCAGTGCTTTTTTTAAAGGATCTGATGCTTTATATCGTATCTCCTTCACCCGCACATTGGCATTATTGTCTTTCAAATGCTTATCAGAAAGCTCATATTTAAAAAGCTTTGCGTCAGTGTCCAGGTTATCTATTACAAGAGTCCCGTCACTGCCCGTTGCAATAATCCTATAATTAATGAAGGCGCTTGCCAAAGACAAAAACATATAGGCATTTACAGAGTCATTGTATTCAAAAGTCGTAATCAACGTATCAAAAGCATTACCATTAAAACAGGAATTCCCTGATACTTTTACGGCTGCCGGAATCCTGCCGGTGATATAATTAAACAGTGAAAGGTTTTCTTCCAGCACTTTCCAGAGCTTGAGTTCGTCCGGATTGAAACTGTCAAAACCAAGCCTTGAGACTTGAACGTGTATCAATTTCCCTACAGCCCCGCTTTGCAGCAAATCCTTCATTTTAACTACGCAGGGATGAAATAAAACCGGATATGCCGCCATAACCTTTGAGCCGCTTTTTTTGATTTTGCCGGCAAGATCGTTTATATCCTCCAATTTATGATTCAGCGGGTTTTCTACAAAAATGTTCTTCCCTTCATTGACCAGGAGACAGCCAGCTTCGCCATGTATATCGTAAGGCGGAGCCAAAACATACGCATCAAACAAATCTTCAAAAGTTCTTTCTATACAGGTGTAAATACCGACACCCGGGTGTTGTTTCATCAGCTGCTTGCTTACATACGCCAGGTCTTCTTCTACGATCCCCTTTAGTACACCCATGTCATGCAGGATTTTTATATATTTCCCGCCATTTTTTGCGCCAACTACACACACGCGCCGTTTTTTATTTATCATAAACATACCGTTCCTCCGTCCCTTATCATATTGCGGCGATGCCCGCCCCGTATATTTCATAGGGCTTATAACCGCACACACTCTTTTTTCCATGCTTTTTTTGACGGCCTGACAATCAGGAATATTGTTTTTAAAAATATAAATAAGTCAACCCGGATACTGCGTTCCCTAATGTATTTCAGATCTACTTTTGTCATTTCATCCACATTTCCCCGGTCTGTTCTGTAAATGCGCCATAAGCCAGTGATTCCCGGCTTGGCGGAAAGCCTCAGGACATGCTTTGGCTCATAGCTCAGGGTTTCAAAAACAGTAGGAGGCCACGGCCCTACCAGGCTTAAGTCCCCCTTAATTACGTTTATTAATGCCGGAAGCATATCCAGCCCGGCATTTTTTATCAAATTGCCATTCGCAGTTATTGACCGGAATTTATGCATTTTAAACACATTTCCCCGGTATCCTCTTCGTTCTTCGCCAATCAAAACCGGTTTGCCGTATACAATTCTGATGAATAGATATATTAATGCAAAGAGAGGAAAGAGAAGCAAAATTAACAATAATGCCCCGATAATGTCAAAAAGCCTTTTGACAGCGAGGTATACTCCCGAAACATTATATATCAGCGAACGGTTTTCCAGGATTCTGACCGTTTCAAAGCCTATGTCTCTCATATATCCCCCTTCTTTTGAGATAACGATAACTAGGCTCTAATGCTTTTTTCCTGGCTTGTTCCAGAATCATCAGAGCGTTTCTCCTGAAAATCTTATCTGCTTTTTCGACTCCCGCCAGCCCGGCACACTCGTTATATGCCTTAAGGTACCATTCCTTGTAGTCAGCAGGGCAATGTGCGCCCGAAGCGACAAAGTCTATCAAATCCATCTCTAAAAGCTTTCTGACGAATTTTTTTGGTTGGCTCCCGTAGATTCCGAGAATGCTGGCGGCATCAACCTGTACCATGCATTCAAGGGATATAAGCCTCAAAAAATCGTCGAAATTTTTAGTAAAATTCCTGTTCCTCTCAGGATGGGCCAACACGGGAATAATATCCCTGCTTCGCAGCCTGAGCACTATTTCATATCCTGAGTCAGGTGACGCGCTATATGGCAATTCAACCAGCATATACCCGGAATTTGCCAGCGTAAGGTTCGTATATGCATCTATCCTTTCCGTAAAAAACGGGTTTAGGAAAACCTCGTAGCCTAAGTACAGATTAATCCCGAGACACGCAACCCTGGGCCTCAGGTTAAGAAAGTTTTCAATTATTTGATTCGCTTCATAAATATGTGTCTGAACATGAGGAGTCGCTATGATAATATCTATCCCTGCTTTTTTTGCTTCATTTGCCATTTCTACCGACTCTTCAATACAAGTCGGCCCATCATCAACTCCAAATATCAAATGCGCATGTATATCAATCATAACCTTACCCTTCTCGAAAAATTTATCAGTTCCCTGTAATCTTTTACGAGGTATCGGCTCGCCGGTATATCGTTGTATGTTATAGAAAGTCCGGAGTCTGAGCTCCTATTGACAATGTAAAACGTAGTGTTCGTTTCGCAGACGGGATCAATAATAAATAAAGCTGTGAACACAGATATGCCCACTGCCGTGACCAGCAACGGTATAATCAACCGCAGCCTTTCAGGTACGGCACTGAGATACTTCTCCAGCCCCATTGAATCCCCTCTTTCAGCTATAAAAACAAGTCTCATAAAGCGCCAGTCTAAATTATACATTTTTCATGGCAATAATAATGATTGTCTGACAAAAGAATAGATTTGCCGATTGAAATACGGGTTTTATTCCATAAGATGCTCCATTATTATCCATCGATATTTCCCTGTCTTAAAGGCAATTTAACGGTAAATATGCTCCCTACACCCTGCTCGCTTTCTACAATAATTTCACCTTTATGTTTTCCTGAAATAATATCCCTGGCAATGCTCAAGCCAAGCCCCGTTCCGCAGCCTAAGGGTTTGGTGGTGAAATAAGCATCGAACAGCTGCTTTAGGTTCTCTTTGGGTATCCCTATTCCATTATCGGCTACTTCACAATATGCATAATCCTCGTCGGCGTAGGTATGAACCCTGATAAGCCCGGGCTCATCAAGCTGCTTGCTTTTTATCGCATATGCGGCGTTCAATAACAGGTTCAGCAGCGCATGGACCAACTGGATGCAGTCTCCCTCCATGATCAGCGGGTTCATGTATTCCTTTTCCACACGAGCCACGTTTTTTATTTCGTTTCTTGAAAGCAACAGGGCCTTATCAACGCACATGTTCAAGTCTATTATCCTGAATTTTTCGTCCCTTACGTACCTGGCAAAAGCCTTGATGCTGCTTACAATTTCTTTAATACGTTCCAAACCTTCCATGGTTTCAACAAGAAGATTTTCAATATCATTATATATAAAGTCGAGATTATCATTATCTGCTATTTCCCCAAAGTAGCGCATATTAATAAAAATGCTTTTTTCATTTTCACTGTTTCTATGTCTTTTAATGCAATCAATCCGCCGGATGATTTCCCTGTACTCGGATAAGTAGACAGCAAGGGTCTCCATATTACTGATAACGAAACTGAGCGGATTATTTATCTCATGTGAAAAACTTGCCATAGAACAACATAACTCTCTCAGCTTTTCATGACTTGTTATTTCCACACGATTTTTTTCAATAGATTCGTTGCTGCTAAATTTTTTTTTTTCATATCCCGATTCCTGCCTCATTTTTTGTTATAATCACAAAATATGTTTAGCAAATATAATTAACACAAACCATAGAAAACAAGATATGTGCATCAAAAAGATGATTTTACTCAACTAAATAAAAAGCATATTATCTGCCTCCAATTGTCACCTGACGCTATCAGCATCAATATTGAATCTTTTTTTTAATTGCTTCGTGTAGGTCTTGCTTGAATAAATCTTGTCCGGTATATCCTTTAATTTCAAGTTGCAGGTGTCATTAAACCATGGGATGATTTCCTCGATTTTATCAACGTTAACTATATAGCTCCTGTGGCACCTGAAAAAATTGAAGCCGCTTAGCCTTTCCTCCCATGAGTTCATCGAATCCCAGCTATAATATTGATCATTTTTTGTAAATATCAGGACCTTCCCTTTTCTTGCAGTCAGGTAGTAAATATCCGATGGGTCTAAAATGACGATGCTGTCATCTTTTTTTACAGCTATTTTAAGCATTCTTTTTTGCGCTTTGTCCCCGGCGCTTTTATCCGATAATTTGCCGCCAGATGTTATTTTGACGGAACCAAGGCTATTGACTATCTTTTCGAGATGTTCCTTGTGTTTTAATATATAAGAGAACAACTCTTCTTTTTTATTATTTATTTTTTTATCCGAAAGGTTTTCTTTGATAATATCGATCAGTTCCTTGTTGTTCCAGGGCTTTGATATGTAATAGTGAATCTTGCATTTATTTATGGCATGCGCCATAACATTGACATCCGCATAACCCGTAATCAATATCCTGATAGTATCAGGTGAATTCTTTCTGCAATAATCAAGGACATCGACACCCCGGAGCCCGGCCATTTTCTGATCACATAAAATGACGTCGAATTCGTTGGATTTGATTAATTCTATTGCTTCCTGTGAGTCTGTTGTAGATTGTATCTCGAAGTCTACACCAATAAGTGCCCGTCTGAGTGCATTGATTATGTACTGTTCATCATCTACTAGTAAAATCTTTGCCTTTTCACCCACTCTGGACCTTCCTCCAAACATTAGCATCTCCTAAGCAAAAACAAAAACTAAGTGCACTATTACTTGAATACTGGATTTTATATTTATTGGAATATTCTATATTTATTATATTATCATCTCGTCTAAAAATCAATAAACAACTTTACCATATCTGCTACTCTCATTTTTAACAATATCTTAAACCCAATGATTGCTCAAACTGTTAAGATATTGGAAGCTTGACAGTAAAGGCAGCGCCTTTCCCATATTCGCTGTTGACGGTCAATCGTCCGTTATGCCTGTAGACAATGGTGCCATAAGATATGCTGAGCCCTATGCCGATTCCTTGCCCGTCGGGTTTTGTAGTAAAAAACGGGTCAAAAATTCTTTTTATATTCTCCCTGGATATTCCAATCCCGTTATCTTCAATTTTACAGCATACAAATTTTTTATCGCTGTATGTTTTAATTGTTATTATTCCCTTTTCATTATTGCGCTTAATAGATATGGCATGCACCGAGTTTATTATTATATTCAGCAACGCCTGGGTAATTTGGTTTCCTATGGCTTTGACCGAAGGTATTTCTCCCAGTTCCTTTTTAATCTCATAGTGTTTCAGCTCATTTTGCATAATAAGCAGTACGGTCTCAATTCCGTCGTTCAAATTATACATTTCATACTCCTCATCCGGATCGCAAACGACAAATGAGCCAAGACCTCTTACTATATTTTTTATCCTCTTCAAGCCTTCACTGCATTCGTCAAAAATATCATGAACTTCGCCCAGGGCGAAACCAATATTATTCCTTTTTTAATTTCCTCGATTATTTCCAAATGCTTTTCGGCAGAATCATGCCTTCCGCCTGTGATTTGTTCTTTAAATGATTCATATGCGCTGATTAGCTCGTTAAAACTTCTGCAGTATTTTCTTAATATGTCAAAATTGCTGTTGACAAAACCCAACGGATTGTTTATCTCATGGGCAATTCTCGCCGAAAGGTACCCGATATCCGCATATTTATCCCTCAGAACGGAACCAAACCTGTGTATATTATTCGAAGTCCGATAAATTACGTTTCGCAGGTAGCATAGATTGTCTTTTTGGATACAATCGCTTATGCCCGCCGTAATCAAATCCATTAATTTATCGTCGGGCAAATCATCATAAAGCACTATGATATTAAACCGGTAAATCGAATCCTTTAGCGCATCAGATATATCGAATGCGGTAAAACCGGGATACTGGTACTCGCTGATAATAATATCCCAATGCCTGTTTTTTATCATGTCAAGATAGTCTTCAAGTGAAGCAGCTTGCTTTTGATCGATAGCAAGGTTCCATGCCGAAAACTGGTCCAGGATAACTTTAGCGCATACAAATGGGTTGCTTATGTACAATATTTTAGGATAAATTTTCATACCTGCACCTTTATGAATATTAACTTGGAACACGTACTATAACATTAGCGAAAATAGAGCTGATATCTTTTTCTATTCGTCACCTAGATTATACATCTTTTTTTTCAAGGTGTATATATGTTTATAAAGGAATTTTACCTTCTTTCGTCAATATTTCATTTGAAAAGTGTACGCAATTCTCAATTATCTTTCAATATTTTAAGAGCTTTTGCCCTGGATACCGCCTGCAGCCTCCTGTTTACCCCCAGTTTATTGTATATGTTCTTAATATGTCCTTTAACCGTATTTATCGTTATATCCAACCAGTCGGCAATTTCCTTGTTGGACAAACCTTTGGCAATAAGTTTGAGCACCTCTGTCTCCCTTGCAGTCAGTGGCTCAACCAGGCCGGCGCATTCTTCCTCTTTCCTTTCGGCGGAACCCTCTGAAATATAATCCTGCAGTTTTTTCGCACAGGCAATATGCGTGGATAAAAGTTTCATCATATCCAGGCGTTCAGGTGTAAAAACCCCGGGCAGAAAGTGGTTCTCAAGGTACAGCACACCAAAATTGATACCCTGGAACACCATGGGCAGGCATGCGATAGATTTCGGATTTGAGTTTAATATATAAAGGTCATTGGCAAAAATCCCCGCCCGATCTCCAAAATTAATAACCGTGATATCCGAAGTCTGTGCTGCATAGTTTACCACAGTTTTTGCGATTTCATCATATTCATCAAGAGGTATTGTTTTTGCCTCCGCCTTGTTACTGCCGGCATCCTTTAATGCTTCTATGAATAGCTCGCCGTTCTTTTCAAAAATTAAGTAGCCGCTGTCAGCCCCTGTGCTTCGTACTATTATTTCCAAAAAGCCTTCTAAAAGCTTATTTATATCAGTCTCTTCATATATGCTCTCAATTTCTTTTAAGTAGAAATCCTGATTACCGGACACTCGTCCGGCAATTGGCATGGAAACACCCAGCATATGTCTAAAATTCTCAAAAGCATGGTTTTTCACTTCTCCGGTATTGTACGTTTCATGCAGAAGGTCAGGGTATCTGTCCAGCAATTCATTAACTTTCAGCCTGGCCCCCCAGTTCCTGTATCCATTACAGGCATCTGTCATATAGGTCTTTGCTACTTTTTCCATCCCCAGGGACAGGTAAAACTTTGCCGCCAACTCATTTGCAAGAGCTTCATTTTGCACATAGTTGAAAATACGTGCTGAGCGTATGGCCCGGTCATAAAGCAACATTGCTTTTTCTCTTTTGTCTTTCAGCCGCGCAATTTGAGCGCATATCAACAAGTATTTATGCTCGAAATTCTCTTTGCAGGACCGCGCCCATTTTTTCAGCTTCCGAAGATTTTTCCCAAGTATTTTTAAATAAAGCTTTCGCTCTTTTGGGGACAGTTCATCATATAAAGACGTAATAGTCAATGAGTCATAGAAGAAGTATTCGGCATAAAGCAAAAAGCCCAGAATAGTACTTATTATTGGGCGGATCTTTTTTGACACGGATAAGGCTGCCCTGTAGTCTCCCATTAAATAATACATCTGCATTCTGCAGCAATAATATGTTGCCAGTGAAGTCTTATCCTTTTGAGTCAGATTCATCAGTTCATCCTTTTCCAGCTCTGCCTGGCCGGATGCCGGTGAACCTGACTCCTGCCCTGTCAGCACAGACACAACAGTATCATAAATTGCTGTGTTAACCTTGAGATAATGATGTTTTATCTTTCTTGCAACTTCATACTTTTCGCGTATCTCCGCACTCATTTTCTCAAGCGGGGTACCCATGATATACTGGTTTTCAAGAAGCATGCTATGGGAATAATCCACAATTACCAGGTTTCCCGCTTCCGTTCCGCTGGTAACCGCCTTCCTGAGATAATCCAATCCGACTGATGCATGCCTGGTCCAGTGGGAAATTAAAGATCCCGTAACAAAGTATATAATACACTTGGATGAGCTCCGGTCATATTTTTCCGCCAGCTGTATACTAATCCTGCTATACCTCTCGCCTGCTTCATAGTTTCCAAAGACGGTCCCGGCAGTAATGCCATACCCCAGGTAACCCACAGGGGAAACTTCGCTATTCCCGTATCGTAATGCGAAATTGCCGGTTTTTACAATGATAAATCTGTATAACTCCGGCGAGGTTGACATAGTAATATAACATAATCTGGTTAAAAGTTCTGAAATTTTCTTCAGTCTCACATTTTCCATTTCGGGCAGGTGAAGGAGATTCTCAATGTTTTTGCCCAGCATATACCATTTGAATAAAAACAATTCACCGGCAAAATCCAGAACCGTGGGATGGACCGGAATTCTCAGCCCAAGGTCTCTGAGGGCTTTGACACCTGTATTGATTGCCCCGCCAAATTCTCCAATGCCAGCATATAATATCATTTTTGAACCATAAACATCTGCACGTTCCAGTTCTGTCTTTGATTTCCCGAGAATAGTATCAAACAGTTTCTCAGCAGCTTCCGCATCAGCGCATAAGTATAGTGCCTGGGCAAATTCCAGGTACAAGTCAAAACTGAGACGATAGTCTAGTTCCCAGGCATTGTCCGGCATCAGCAAATTTGCACACCTGAAATACTGCAAGGCTGAATCATATGCCGCGGAATCCCTTGCTTTCCGTCCTGCCATAAGGTTATACCTTGCCAGCTGCATCCTTTTTTCAGTATCCCGGATCAATTCCAGTCCGCGGTTGAAATGATCCATTACAGGCAGGATATTATCTTCAAAATCGACGGCCTGTATATTCTCCAAAAGATAAGAACCTATCATAACATGTTTTTGTTTCTTTTCTTCCTCCGTAAGAAGTGAATAAACTGCCTGCTGCACCCGGTCATGCAGAAATTCATAATCTGTGTTCTTCTTTGCCGGTCTTGCCGGGGAAGATATGGCATCTTCATTCTCAAGCATTATAACAAGGCCTTCACGGATAGACGGCATCAAAGAGGCTGCCGTTTTTTCCGCCGGCTTGTTCCAAAGGGCTGACAAACTTTCCAGGTCAAATCTTTTTCCAAAGCAGGAGGCCAGCATAAGTAATTCCCGCGTTTCTTCAGGAAGCCTTTGTATTTTTCTTAGTATAATTGCCAGGACATCTTCCCCATGCCGGAGGTTTCTGACAGCTTCCAGTTCCCACTTCCAGCAGCCTTCATGCATGTTGAAATATAAAAGTCCTTCGTCATGTATCAGCATAAGCAGCTGCCTTAAGGAAAACGGATTGCCCGCTGATTTGCGATACAGGCATTGAGCAAGAGAATTTGAATTTTTTGGCTGAACGCTCAGTGTATCGGCAACCAGGTTTTCAGCCTCGGTTTTTTCCAAAGGGGAAAGACCGATTTGAATAATATTATTAGTTTCCTCATGTTCCCGAGGCTCATTTAGGATTTCGTACAGCGGATGGCCCTCCTCCAGCTCATTTTCGCGAAACGCGGCCAGTATGAGCAAATGGCTGAGGTTTGTGTCCTGTATCAAGAATTTTAGCAGCTTCACTGAGGCATGGTCCGCCCATTGCAGATCGTCCAGAAACAGCACAATCGGATGGCCTTTCCAGACAAATACCTTAATGAAATCTCTGAATATGCTTAAAAAGCGGTTTTCAGCCTCCTGGGGCAGAAGGGTTTCCACGGGAGGCTGCTTGCCTGTAATCCATTCCAACTCCGGGATAATTTCAGTGATTAATGCGCAATTCCGGCCTATTGAATGTAAAATTTTATTCTTCCACCAGGAAAGCTTTTTGCTGTTTTCGGTCATAAGTTGTTTTACCAGGTTCCTGAAAGCGTCGGCAAAAGGGGCATAAGGGATGTTTTTTCTTAGCTGATCAACTTTGCCCATAATAAAATAGCCCTTTTCCAACACAGCCGGCTTAAAACTTTCATTAACGAGCATAGTCTTGCCTATGCCCGGTTCCCCGCTTATCAGTACGATTTCGCTCATTCCCTCGCAAACACGCCGATAAGCAGATCTGAGCGTTTTTATCTCGTTTTTTCTGCCATAAAACTTTTCGGGCAGGCGAAAACGCGCGGAGTCATCCATCTTTCCAACAGGAAAGCACTCAATCCGCCCTGTTTCTGCCAGCTGCATCCTGCATTCCCTAAGATCCCACAAAAGGCCGTGCGCGCTCTGATACCTCTCTTCAGGGTCCTTATTAAGGAGTTTCAGAATAATATCAGATATGCATGAAGGAATAGCGGGGTTGATTTTCTCAGGAGGTACCGGCTTTTCGGTTAAATGTGCATAGGTCCATTCAGCAGGGCTTTGAGCCTGAAAAGGAAGACTGCCTGTTATGATTTCATAAAATACCACTCCGAGTGAATAAAGGTCGCTGCGCTGGTCGACTCCTATGTTTAACCTCCCTGTTTGCTCCGGAGACATGTACTCCGGTGTTCCTGCAGGATTATCGGAAAGCGGGACCTTTTTGCCTTCCGCATGAAATAACACGGCATTACTGAAATCGATAATATAGCAATTTAACGTATCCGGATGAATGAGAATGTTTTCAGGCTTCATATTTCTATGGATTATACTGTGTTGATGGAGATGCACCAGGGTTTCCGTAAGGCTGACGGCAATATCAAGAAAACAATGCGTGTCTGTCGGATTGTCACGAAAATACTCCCTGAGAGATACAGCACCGATGTCTTCCGTAACGAGGGCAAAAAGCGGTCCTGACTGTTCAAATTTCAAAGGCTTAATAATACCGTCAATATCAAGGTTTCTCGTAATTTCATACTCATGCATGAGCATAGATACTTCAAACGATCTGGCCGTTTCTTTCTCAATTGCTTTTATGATAACCGGTGTCCTGTCTTTGACCGTATATCCCCTGTAAATCTTTGTTATATTATTCTCAGATATTACCTCACTAATTCTATAATCAGGCAAGATAGACATGTTACGTTTGTTACCCCCGTTATATTATATTACAGCACCATAAGTTTTATGTAAAGTGAACAGAAGATTTATACCTGATTTGCATTTCCGAAATGATAAGCTCTTTCCGTATCCTTCGGCCACAATTGCTTGCACGTCACAAAATAAAAATACCCCCCGTAATGGGGGAAACGAAATGTTAAATAATATAACTCCGATACTTTTAGTTATATTCTTATCCCTTAATTACTTTCGCCCTTTAAAAAATTGATGATCTTTTGTAACCTGTGCAGCTCATAGTTTATAACAGCCGCTTGTTCTTCCTGGAGTTCCTTACGCTCTGAAATTGATTTCTCGTTTGCTTTTATACTTTCAGACAGCTTTTGTATTTCATTCTCATGATCCCTTACTATTTTTTCAGTGGTTCGCGAAAATCCATTCAAAAAGTTGTTCAGGGCCTTTATCCGTCCATCCCCGTCTTCCAGTAACTTGTCCGAGCTTAGACCGCTGGAGGCGATTATATCTAAAACTGCTTTTCTCTTTACATCATTAGGCAAATAATCAGGCAATGTTTTTAAATATGATTCCGCTATGAATATTGTGTTTAGCTCCGCCAAAGAAATGCTGTTCTTCTCATAGATTTTATCAACCGGAGTTAATTCCATAAATTCCCGTTCTTTTTTCTCTGAATTTCCGATATTATTAACATCGCTGGATGATACTTCCTTATTTGTTTCTTTCTTAGCCGCATTTTTCTTATTTTCCGCGGATGTGTCAATCCCGGTTTTATTCTTAGCGCTATTGTCTATCAGGCTACTGCCGTTACTGGTATTTTGTTCCTTTCTGTTCTTACCTAACAACCTGCCAAAAGAATTCAACTTGTCCAAGTGCAATTTCTTATAGTCCATATCATCCTACCTCCAAATTATGCATTTTTTACTGGATTTTTTTCTACATTCATTATGGCGGCTTTAATCGACTGTTTTTATTTCGTTATAATAAAAAAATCACTAATCAAGTATAATGTGTGGCTTTTGAAAAATCACCACCCGAATGGGTGGTAAAAGGAATTTTTTCATAAAAAAGCGCATCCCCCCCCGGTTCAGCAGACAGTTTTTGTGAACAGACAAGTCGAATATCGCTGATAATGTCCGGAGGCGGGAACAAGCCCCGTCTCCGTTCAACGCCTGTTAAAATCTTAGCAGCGATACCTTCAATACGCCGTCTATCTTGCGAATTTCATCAAGCACTTCATCACCGACATCCTGGTCTACACTGACAAACGATACCGCCTTCTCACCCTTTCTGTTCCTGCTCCATTGCATCGCGGCAATATTGATGCCGGCGTTGCCCAGCGTGGTGCCTATGCGGCCTATCATACCCGGCTTGTCGATATTCTGGATGGCTATGACAATCGGGCTTGGTTCAAAGTCAAGCTTGTATCCGAAGAAGTCGACTATCCTCATATCTTCCTTCGCAAATATTGTGCCCGATACGCTTTGTGAGCCTTTTTTAGTGGTATATTTCACGGTAATGAGATTTGTATATTTGTCAAGCTGGGAGCTTTTGCTTTCCACCAGTTCCACACCCATGTTCCGGAGCATAAGCTCCGCGTTTACGTAGTTTACCTTTTCTTTTATTACCGGGTCGAGGAATCCCTTCAGCACGGACAGCGATATTACTTTTGTGTCCTTGTCGGCAAGGTCGCCGCTGTATATGATTTCTATGCTTGTCACGGTTTCCTTTTCACACTGGTAGTATATTTTCCCGAGCATTTCGCCCAGCGTGATATACGGCCTTAAGCCGTTCACATCGGACTGTATGTGGGGCATGTTCACCGCGGGCACAACCTCGCCTTCAAGCGCCTGCGCAACAAGCTTCGCGATTTCCGTTCCCACGTTGTAGTTTGCTTCCACGGTCGAAGCACCGAGATGCGGGGTTATCACGACATTGTCCAGTTCCAGGAGCGGGTTGGAGTATGTCTGTTCCTCCGGTTTCTTGTCATAATTGGGCTCCGGATCAAGAACATCAATTGCCGCGGCTGCCACGATGCCTTCCTTTATAGCGTTGTAAAGCGCCTTCTCATTCACGAGGCCGCCCCTTGCGGCGTTGACAATCCTGACGCCCTTTTTGCACAGCTTGAATTCCCTTTCTCCGATCATCCCGTAAGTCTCCGATGTCTTAGGTGTATGGATCGTGATCAGATCGGATTGCCTCAACAGTTCCTCAAGCGTTTCACATTTCCTGGCCCCGTATTTTTTGAACCTCTCATCGGTTATATAGGGATCGTAGGCTATAACTTTCATATTGCAGCCTCTCAGTTTTCTGGCCACGATTGAGCCTATTCGCCCAAGCCCTATGATACCAACGGTTTTACCATCCAATTCGTTCCCGATGAAGCGGCTCCTGCGAAAATCACCTTTCCTTGCCAGGGCGTTCACCTGCGCAATATTCCTGAATATGCAGAAAGCAAGACCGATAGCCAGCTCCGCAGCCGCCATGATATTGCTTTCGGGCGTGTTTACAACCACGATGCCCCTCCTGGTGCATTCCTGGACGTTGATATTATCTATCCCGTTGCCAGCCCTGCCGACCGCCTTCAGGTTTACGGCTTTTTCAATTAATTCCGCGTTCACTTTTGTGACGCTCCTGACGATAATAGCATCGTATTCCGCAATAATTGCCATTAAATCATCATGGGACAAGCCATATTTCGTATCAACATCAAATCCTCTGTCTCTCAGGTATTGTATGCCCTCTTCGGCAATTCTTTCGGTTACGATTATTTTCATGTGAATCCTCCTTCATTGTGCAAATCTTTTGTGCAAACCCTTTATTTTACCGGCTTCTTCTGTATGCACGTCAAATAAGCCTTTCAATAAGCTCAAGCAGCGCGCGCAAGTCTTCGACGGCAGTATCCGCCATGTGCGCTATCCTGAACGTAATCTCCTTTAGGTTCCCGTACCCGTTGGAAATCATGTATCCATGCTCCCCGAGTTTCTTATTCAGGTCGCTCACACTGATACCACGGGTGTTTTTTACTGTGGTTAATGTGTCCGACGCGTACTTTTCCTCGGGAAACAGCGCAAAATTCTCCTTGGCCCATGCCCTGGCCAGCGCTGCCATTTCCGAGTGTCTCTTAAACCTGTTTTCGAGGCCTTCCTCGAATATCCTGTCAAGCTGGTAATCGAGCGCAAACATATGCGACAGCGATGGTGTAGACGGATACTGGTAATCCCTGTCAATTATATAGTTGTATATATCCAGCAGGTCAAGGTATGTACCCCTGAACTGCACTTTGGACGCGGCGGCGGCAGCCTTTTCCGAGAACGAGCATATGGACATTCCCGGGGGCAGTCCAAGGCATTTCTGCGTTGACGTGATGCAGATGTCGACTCCCAGCTTGTCCACCTCTATCTTTACCCCGCCAACGGAGCTTACTGCGTCCATGCACCATACCACTTCAGGGTACTTTGCGCATGACCCGGGCGATTTCTTCCACCGGGTTCATCAATCCGGTGGACGTTTCGTTATGCGTGATGGTTACCAGGTCGTATTTGCCCGTGGACAAGGCTTTATCCACCATTTCAGGCGTAGTGGGCTTGCCGGGTTCAGACTTGAACAAGTCGGCAGGCACGTTATTCGATGTTGCCAGTTTATACCACCTGTCACCAAAAGCCCCGACGGAAAACACCGCCGCCCTCTTGGCCGTGCATGACCTTACAGCTCCCTCCATCAGCCCGGTTCCCGATGAAGTTGAGAGCAGTATCGCGTTTTTAGTGTACATCAGTTTTTGCATCTTCCCGGATATGCTCCGCTGCAACGCGGACGCTTCTTTTGTCCTGTGCCCGATCATGGGGGCAGACATTCTTTGAAGAACTTCTTCTTTTACATCTACCGGCCCCGGTATAAATAACTTTTTGTGCATTCAAACGCCTCCCCATGGCAGTCTTCCCGCGCATGCGGCAGCCCTGCGCCGTATTCTGCAGATTTCCCGCCAAATTATAAAATAAAGATCAAATCTTGTACAAGACCTGACCTTAAATCACTAAACATAACATATGTTTGCAACTCTGTCCTTTTGCCTGAGAGTTTAGCCTCACCGGCCTTGCCCCTTCGGCGCCGTCACGGTCTCTCCAGAGGTCCGTCCCGGCAAGGTTGCATTGCGCTTCCTCGCCTTTCATCCGGCAATATTCTTTTTTTCCTGCCTCTCAAAATTTTAGATTAATTATAATTAATGCCACTTTCAATGTCAAGCTGAAAATTAATCTTTTAACAAACTCTAGTCAATATTCTTATCAATAGCGAAACGCAAGATTTTCTTTGAAGTATTCTTTTTAAATTCTTCGTTGCGTATTTTAACCATTTTCACCGCCTTGTAAGAAACCATCCTGTTGTTGATTTTTTTTATTTCGCTTTCAAAATATGATCGCACATCTTTGATGCCCCTTGCCGAAAGTACGTCAAAGTCCGGGAAAATCTCGGCCACAATGACTTCCTTGTTTCTCTGTTTTTTGCTTTCCCCTGCATAAACAACGCACTCCGAAACGCCATAGATCCGTGATATTTCGTTTTCGATTTCTTCAGGGTATACATTTTTACCGTTGCTGAGAACTATCAGGTTTTTCAGCCTCCCGGTAATGTAAAGCCATCCGTCCTCGTCAAGCTTCCCATAGTCGCCAGTCATGAAATATCCCTCTTCGTCAAAAGCCGCAGCGGTTGCCTCCGGGTTCTTGTAATATCCCAGCATGACATTCGGGCCTTTGACGCAGATCTCACCTTCGCCGTTTTCATCGGGATCCTTGATTTTTACCTTTTCTCCTATAATCGGTACGCCTACGCTTCCTTTTTTCTGGTACTCGTTACGGTTGCAGGATATCAGCGGGGAACACTCCGTTATGCCATATCCGTTCAGGATGGTAATGCCGATAGAATCAAAGAAATCAATGATATCCTGGTTCAGGCTGGCACCGCCGCTGATTATCATTTCCAGTTTTCCGCCAAAGAAATCCAGCACGCTTTTGAAAAATATGCGGCGCAGGTCAATGCCGAATTTACGCAAAAAATCGCTGAGCTTCATCAAAAAGCGCAACATTTTTGCTTTTCCGGCCTTTTCCGCCTGCGACCAAATTTTCTTATACATAGTCTCAATAAATAACGGAACCAGTATCAGGTGTGACGGCTTCTGTTCCTTCATTTCGTTTACTATATGCTTTAGTCCGCTTGAAATATATATGGAAGAGCCTTGTGCATAATGCCCCACGAAGTTTACCGTGGAACCATAGGTATGATGAGGGGGCAGCACGTTCATTGTTTTTGGAGTAATCTTAAAGAGGTACATGCCCTGCGTCATATCGGAAACTATGCTTTTCTGCGACAGCATGACGCCTTTGCCTTTTCCCGTCGTACCTGAGGTAAAAACAATGGTGGCAAGACGTTCACGGTCTATTTCATAATCATAGTAAGAATTGTCGCCGTTTTTAAACCTCTCGCCCCCCTTGGCCTCTATATCGGAAAGCTCAAGCGCGCCGTCCATTTTTGCTTCTCCCATGCAGATAAAGGTTTTCAGCCCCGGGACTTTACCTTTTAGCGTTTCTATCTTGGACTCTACCACTGGGCTGTAAATCACGAATTCGCACTCTGCAGTATCCAGGATGCCTGCGATTTCTTCTTCCGGCAGATCCTTGTCGACCGGCACAACGACCGCGCCGATGGCCATAAGGCTGAAATAGGAGCAAATCCATTCAAAGGAGCTTTCGCCAATCAAGGCAACATGCTTGTCCCGGCATCCCATTGAAATCAATTCCGTTCCCATGTTGCGGATATAGTCCCGCGCTTGCGTGTATGTCACGTTAACGGTTTGCTTATCATTCGGATTTCTCTTGAATGATATCGCAACCCTGTCGGGAAACTTCTTTGCCGCGTTCTCCGTCATGATCCTGAAATCTTCAAAAACTGTTGTTTCGTATAAAGGGTACTTCACATCTGCCATGATTTCTTTCTCCTTTTAAACTATAATAAAAACCCACGTACCAGGTCCTCGAATGTTTCCCTCCTCCGGATAAGTTTCGGTGTGCCGTCGAGGCCTATCATGACCTCCGCCGGCCTTAAACGGCTGTTGTAATTGGAGGACATGGAAAAACAATAAGCTCCGGCGTCCATAATTCCTATGAGGTCGTTTTCTTTTATCGACACGGGCAGTTCCCTGTCCTTCGCCAGGATATCCCCTGTCTCGCAAATATTGCCTACAACGGTCGCCGGAGCTGTTTCCTCCTGCTTTATGATTTTATCATTCCTGTAAAACTCCATGTCGTGATGGGAATCGTACAATACCGTCCTGGTTATTACATTAAACCCAATATCGGTACCGATGTATGTTTTGTCCCCGTCTTTCTTCACGGAATGGACGGTGCCAAGAAGCACACCGCACTCTGCTGCGATATACCGGCCCGGCTCTATCATTATCCTGGGTTTTCTGCCTGTTTTCGCTGTCCAGCGTTCGATTATCCCGTCCAGCATAAGCCCTGATTCCTTGAGTTTCAGTTTCTCCTGGCCGTCCTGTTTACGGTATGGAACGCCGAAACCGCCGCCCATGTCTATAAATTCGAGTTCATCAAATTGCTCCGCAATTTCAAACAGCCGGTTCACACCCTTAACATAGGCATCCGTCTCCATGAACAAGGAGCCGATATGCTGGTTGATGCCGCTCAGTTTAAGGCCGTATTCCTTTATGATGTCCCTTACTTCATCAATCCGGCCGATACTAACGCCGAATTTCGTGTTTTTACCGCCAGTTATCACTTTTTCATGATGGCCTGCTCCTACTCCCGGGTTAAAACGCACAGCGATCTTTCCCCCTGGAAACAGGCTCCCATACCGCCTTAGCTGTGAAATGGAGTCGCAGCTTATGAGCACACCTTTTTTTGTGGCATATTCCATTTCTTCGGCTGAAATGTTGTTCGACACGAAAAGTATCTCCTCCGGTTTAAAGCCCGCAGCAAGCAGCAGATAGATTTCCCCCGGTGATACTGCATCGGCATGGAGCCCTTCTTCCCTGATTATTTTTAGAATCTCCAGGTTGGAATTGGCCTTTGCCGAGTAATTGACTACGAAATGGGGATATGAAACCAGGTGTGCCATTTCACGGCACCGCTCCCTCAATATCGCTTCATTGTATACATAAAGAGGACTGCCGTATTCTTTCAGCAAATCCGACGGCTTGCTGCCGCCAAAAAAGTTTGTTTTTTCCGTATAATAATTCTTCATGCCTTAGTCTCCACACCCTTTAGCCTTCATACCCTGTGTTTCGTGCCTGCTTGGTCGCGGGGCGTTTTCAGCCGTGATTTGCGCTCCCGTGGGATGCCTTTTTCGTACGCCCTCTGTCCGTGCCTTTGCTTCGCGAGACTGCTACCCGCGAATTTTATATATTATAAATCAGTAATATCAACCGATGCAATACATAAATTGCCATTATACCGTCTCATCGGCCTTTCTGAAGCTTCTCCAGCGCCCAGTTCCTGGTATCAACCGTTTGCGGATGCAGCATCCGGCCGCTGTCCAGCACATGCCTTATAGTATTGTCGATTCCTGCGACTATCGCTTTTTCCAGGCTTTCCCCCGCTGCCGCCCTTATATCGCCGACGCCCGGATAATCACGGTTTTCCTCAATATAATCCGCAATAAATATGATGCAGCCGAGCCTATCCATTCCGGGCTTGCCCATCGTGTGGCTGGAAATCGCCGCCAGTATACGGGGGCAATCAATCCCGAACAGGTCGCGTGCAATGAAAGAACCTACCTGGCCATGAAGAAGCTCCGGCTGGTTTCTCATTATTTTGTCAACGGTTATGTTATATTTTTCGCACAATTCAAAAACTTCCCCGGCCTTCAAATCCTTAGCACAGTCATGGACAAGGCCGGCCAACGCTGCCTTTTCGGCATCTTCGCCGTACTTTTCAGCCAGCATCACGGCTGCTTCCATTACTTTCAATGAATGCTCATACCTCTTGCGGGTAAGCATGCGCCCAAGAATATCCTTTATTTCGTCAATACTCATCATATGGACTTCCTGTATAAACCCTTCTCTATGATATAATCATTCACCGCGTCCGGAACCAGGTATTTTATCGATTCGCCCCTTGAACACCTTTCGCGCAGCTCTCTTGATGAAATATCAACAAGGCGGGTGTCAGCTTCATGGATTATCACGCCGTAATCATTGACTAACTGCTTAATCCCGGCTTCATAGGACGTCCTGTCAAAACCCGGCCTGAACACTGCAATAAACTCGCATAATTCAAACACCCTGTGGAACTCTTTCCACGTGGTCAGTTCATTTACAACATCTGCTCCTATAATAAAAAACAGGACGGCTTCACCGCCGTGTCTCCGTTTTAGTTCCATAAGGGTGTTAACCGTATAGGTGTAACCTTGCCGGTCTATTTCAAGACGGGATGCTTCAAAAAACCTGTTGGAAGCCACGGCACGCCTGACCATCTCGTACCGGTGTTCCGCGGCGATTACTTCGCCGTCCGGCTTGTGCGGAGGCATTCCCGTCGGTATAAACAACACCTTCTCCAGTCCGAATTTTTCCCGGACATCCTCGGCTACAACCAGGTGTCCGATATGAATGGGGTTGAACGTACCGCCCATTATACCGATTTTTTTCGACATTTTCGTGGATTCTTCCGTACTAATTTCCTTTCTTCCTTTCATGGCTTCCTTTGTTCACGTCCCGCTTTTTTACCCTACCATTCAATTTTAGCAGAAACAAGACTCTCGTCAACAATAAATTGTGCGCCGGGAATATGCGCTGTTGTGTTGACATCGCGGTGCATATGTCATATACTTGAAATGTAAAATTAATAGAATTTATTCGGATGCAATCATGCGACTGGCGGACTAATTGAGTTTACAATGGGGGAGCATGATGGTGGAAAATTATCGGCCGCCTGGGTAAAAATAATTTACCGGGGCGGTTTTTTAATTTTTGATAATAATATTTGTCCAGGAGGATGGTTATGAAATCGTTTGTTTTAAAGTACGGGTGCAACCCGCACCAGAAACCTGCGGAAATCCGGTCTGTCCGTGATGCTCTTCCGTTCGAGGTGCTAAACGGCAACCCGGGATACATTAACTTCATGGACGCGCTTAATTCGTGGCAGCTCGTAAAGGAGCTCAAGTCCGCGTTGAATATGCCTGCTGCGGCTTCTTTCAAACATGTCAGCCCCGCCGGCGCGGCTGTCGGGATGCCGCTGTCCGACTCATTGAAAAAAGCTTACTTTATCGGTGATCTCGAATTGTCGCCGCTTGCTTCGGCTTATGCCCGCGCCAGGGGCGCCGACAGGATGTCTTCGTTCGGCGATTGGGCTGCATTGAGCGACACGGTAGATAAATCGACAGCGTTGCTGCTCAGAAAAGAAGTATCAGACGGGGTAATTGCCCCCGGGTATACCGATGAAGCACTGGATATATTAAAACAAAAAAAGAGCGGAAAATACAACATTGTAAAAATCGATCCCTCATACGAGCCGGATGAAATCGAAAAAAGGATGATTTACGGCATTGAATTTGTTCAAAAGAGAAACAGCCATATACCGGGATTCGATGATTTGAAAAACATTGTCACAGAAAACAGGGACCTGCCCGAAGAAGCCAAAATTGACATGGTGCTGGCAATGATTACGCTCAAGTACACCCAGTCCAATTCTGTTTGCTATGTGCTCGGCGGCCAGGTAATAGGCTGCGGCGCGGGACAACAGTCCAGGATCCACTGTACCAGGCTTGCCGGGGAAAAGGCTGATACCTGGTTTCTCAAGCAGCACCCAAAGGTATTGGACCTGAAGTTCAGGGAAAATATCGGAAGGCCGGAAAGGGATAATGCGGTTGACCTGTTCGTAAGAAGCGACACTACCGAAATAGAGCAAAAAATGATTGATGAACTGCTGGAAGAAACGCCCGGTAAGCTGACAGCCGATGAAAAGAAGGAATGGCTTGCCGGTATGAAGGGTGTAACACTCGGTTCCGACGCATTCTTCCCATTTAGGGATAACATAGACAGGGCTTACAAAAGCGGTGTCAGGTACATCGTGCAGCCTGGAGGCTCGATAAGGGAGGATTCGGTAATAGAAGCGTGCAACCAGTATGGAATGGTAATGTGCCTGACAGGGTTAAGGTTGTTCCATCACTAAAAAACGGTGGTGATAAATAATGGATAAACGGAACATTTCGGCTAATTTTGAAAAGCTCAGGAAAAACAAGTACCCCGGAAGGGGAATAATAATCGGCATGACCCCGGATTCCAGGCACATGGTGCAGGTGTACTGGATAATGGGCAGAAGCGAAAACAGCAGGAACAGGGTATTTGCCGAGGATGACGGGTTTGTAAGGACCAAGGCCTTTGATGAAAGCAAGTTGTCAGACCCGTCGCTTATCATCTATTATCCCGTTAAACATTTACACGGCCGGCATATCGTTACAAACGGAGACCAGACGGATACCATATATGACGCGCTCGCGGAAGGACGCGGTTTTGAAAGCGCGCTGGAAGCCAGGAGTTTTGAACCGGACGCGCCTCACTTTACGCCCAGGATATCCGGCATTGTAAACATGGAGGGTTCTCCGTACGCATATCAGCTGTCTATATTGAAATCAGGCAACGCCAGCGGCGATTTCTGCTCCAGGTATTACTTCAATTACGAAAAAGGCATTCCGGGCACAGGCCACTGCATACATACCTATTCAGGGGACGGCAATCCCCTGCCCTCGTTCAGCGGCGAACCGTATGAACTGGAGTTGTTCGATGATATCGGCGAGACCGCGCGATACTATTGGAATGCGCTTGACGAATCAAACAAGGTGTCGCTGCTGGTCAAGTACATAGAAATCCCGGGAGGAAACTTCCGTATTAATATAATTAACAAGAACAAGTGACGGTCAACGAATGTGGGGCCATGCCCATCCGTGGACGGAATCGGCGGATAGGGCGGCTTGCAATTTGACATTTTGCGGAGGAGCGGTTGCAGGGTGTTTGTCCTGGTGAAACTTGAACACAGAACCCGAGAGGAATAACCATAATACTTCGGCATGGACGCCGAAGTCGCTTGTCCTGAGCCATGGACGCTGAATGACAAACACCCGCGTTGAAGTGAGACAGGACAATACAGCCTGCCCGCGAGGGAACCTAATGTCAAATTGCAAGCCGCCCTATCAGCTGATTCTTCCGCGCTCGCATAAATAATGGGACAGGGCACCTATTCCCCTGTCCCAAAAGAATTCGCTTATTGCTTACTTCTTCTTTATTCCAATATCCCGGCGGTAATGCTTTCCTTCGAAGTTGATTTTGCCTGCCGCGCGGTAAGCCTTTTCCCTTGCGTTTCTGATGGAATCGGCAACTGCGGTGACGCCAAGGACCCTGCCGCCGGACGTGTAATATTTCCCGGATTCCAGTTTAGTGCCGGCATGAAATACAACTACCGACGGGTCTTCCAGCGCCTCGTCAATGCCGCTTATCTCAAGCCCTGTCCGATACTTGCCCGGGTATCCTCCTGACGCCAGGACCACGCAGACCGAGGCCCCGTCTTTCCATTCGATATTAACGGTATCAAGTCTCTCGTCAATAATCGCGTCAATTATTTCCATAATGTCCGTTTTAAGCAGCGGCAAAACCGCCTGCGCTTCAGGATCGCCAAACCTGGCGTTGTATTCGAGAACTTTCGGACCTTCAGCAGTCAGAATCAGGCCGAAATAGAGCACTCCTTTGAATTTACGGTTTTCTGAAGACATGGCCCTGATTGTCGGAACGATAATATGTTCCATGCAATAATCGTTTACATTACGTGTATAATGAGGGCTTGGCGCAAATGCGCCCATGCCGCCTGTATTTGGTCCCCTGTCGTTATCAAAAGCGCGCTTGTGGTCCTGGGAGCTCACCATCGGCACTATTGTCTTGCCGTCCGTAAAAGCCAGGACAGTTACTTCCGTGCCTGTCAGAAACTCCTCTATGACAATTTTCTCTCCTGCGCTGCCGAATCTCCTGTCAATCATCATATCATCAACAGCCTTGACGGCTTCATCGTAATCCTTCGCTATGATCACGCCTTTCCCCAGGGCAAGCCCGTCGGCCTTAACCACCGTGGGATAATTTACAGCGGAAAGATAGGAAACAGCTTCGTCCCTGTTTTCAAATACTTCGTAACCAGCCGTAGGGATGTTGTATTTCTTCATCAGGCTCTTCGAAAACACTTTGCTGCTTTCAATCACCGCCGCATTTTTCCTGGGGCCAAAAGCCCTGACTCCGGCCCTCTCAAGCGCATCTACCATTCCTGCCGCAAGGGGATCGTCTTGCGCAACTACCGCAAGGCCGATTTTCTCACTTTTCGCAAAGTCCGCCATTGCGTCCACATCCGTGGATTTTATTGGTACACACCGGCCTATTGACGCTATACCGCCGTTACCCGGCGCGCAGTATATTTTGCCTGCCAGCGGGCTTTGTGCTATTTTCCAGGCAAGGGCATGCTCGCGGCCTCCCCCGCCTACTATGAGTACATCCATGCATTATTCCTCCCAAAAGTCATTTGCGCGGAAGTCTATCGCTTTATGCGTACCTTCCTGCCCTCGACCACCAGGCGGCCTTCCGAGTATAGTTTTATGGCTTCCGGAAGCAGTTCCCATTCCGCCTCTCTCATAACCCTTGCCTGAAGAGACTCAGGCGTATCATCATCCAGTACCTCTACCGCCTTTTGAAGTATTATCGGTCCTGAATCATATTCGTAATCAACGAAGTGAACAGTCGCGCCGGTAATTTTCACACCGTAATCCAGCGCCGCCTTGTGAGGGGTTATGCCGTAAAAACCCTTTCCGCAGAAAGATGGTATAAGGGACGGGTGAATATTTATAATCCTGTTGCGGTAAACATCAATAAAAGAAGGACCAAGCATGGATAAAAACCCTGCCAGCACCACAAGGTCCACATTGTGATGCCTGAAATGCTCCAGCATGGCCTTGTCGTAATCTTCGGGAGAAGCAAAGCTTTTCCTCGAAATCCAGGTTGAAGGAATGCCATGTTTGGCCGCCCGTTGAAGCGCATATGCATCCTTCCTGCTCGACACGACCGTTACTATCTCGCAGCCGGCAAGATATCCGCATTCAATCTTGTCAATTATCGCCTGGAGGTTGGTTCCGCCTCCGGATACAAGTATCCCCAGCTTTAGCATAGATCCAGTCCGGTCTCTCCTTTTATCACTTCACCTATTATATATGCCTTTTCGCCCAGTTTCCCGAGATAATCCAGTACATCCCCCTCGATACCGCGTTTTACCGCTATCACCATTCCGATTCCCATGTTGAACGTACTGTACATGCTTTTATCCTCGATATCTCCCAACTCTTGCAACAGGCAGAATATGGGAAGCACCGTCCAGGAACCCAGGTTGATTTTCGCCCTCAGTCCATCCGGGAGCATCCTGGGTATGTTTTCTGTGAATCCTCCGCCGGTTATGTGCGCTATGCCCTTTACCGGGAATTTTTCCAATAAACTAATTATTGTCTTGACATATATCCTTGTCGGCTTCAACAACTCTTCTCCCAGGTTTATTCCCAGCCTCTCCACGCGCTGATTCAATTTTTCCTCTGTCGGATTCAGTATTTTTCTCACCAGCGAAAAGCCGTTGCTATGAAGCCCGGAAGACGCCAATCCTATCAAAACGTCCCCTTCGGCTATCGCTTTGCCGTCGATTATTTTTTCCTTTTCCACGATTCCTACCGCAAAACCTGCTATATCATACTCATCATCGGAATAGAAACCAGGCATTTCCGCAGTTTCTCCGCCTATGAGCGCGCATCCGGCCATTACGCATCCGTCGGCCACTCCCTTGACTATACCGGCAACTTTTTCGGGAATGTTCTTGCCAAGGGCGATATAATCAAGGAAAAAGAGCGGTTCTGCGCCGCTGCAGATGATATCGTTCACGCACATGGCTACCGCATCGATACCTATCGTATCGTGCTTATCCAAAAGAAACGCGATTTTTAACTTCGTCCCGACTCCGTCTGCGCCGGATACCAAAACAGGTTCTTTGTACTTTTCTTTGTTTAGCGCAAACAATCCCCCGAAGCCGCCTATATCAGTCAGGACTTCCGGCCTGAAAGTCCTCTTCACATCGTCCCTCATCAGCTTTACAGCTTCATAACCGGCTTCGACGTTCACGCCTGCCGACTTATAATCTGCCATTTCTATTGCGTCCTCCCTGTGCTAAATTTGTACCTGAATAAATATTACTTTATATACAGGCTCAAAACAAGCCGCGCAATAAACCGTCTTTAAAATATATCACTGCCGCTCATCGAGCTTCTTTCGCAATTCTATATTTTTCTTTTCCACTTTGATTGCCAGTTCTTTTCTGTATTCCTTCATTTTCTCGCGAAGGGACGGATGGGCACCTGACATAATCTGCAAAGCCAGAAGAGCCGCATTGTCCCCGCCGTTTATTGCCACCGTCGCAACAGGTATGCCGGTCGGCATCTGCACGATTGACAGCAGCGAATCCAGCCCGTCCATCGTGGAAGATTTTACAGGTACTCCTATAACCGGAATCGTAGTGTACGAAGCCATCACACCAGGAAGATGCGCCGCTTTTCCTGCTGCCGCGATAATGACCTCTATGCCGTTTTTCTCGGCGTTTTTTGCAAAGTCAGCCGCTTTCTCCGGCGTCCTGTGCGCGGAACATACCAGCACTTCCACAACCGTGCCGAATTCTTTCAGGAGCCGGATACACCCTTCCAGCACCGGGTAATCCGAATCGCTTCCCATAACCACCGCGGCCTTGGGGGCCTTTACCGCATCCATACCTTTCATCCTCCGATCAATTCTAATTACACGTCCGTACCATTCCGTGTTTTTCCCGTATTAATCCCTTTCCGTCCGCTTCCCGCCCGGCGATTCTACCACCGGGGAAATTACCGGTACGAAACCGGCAAAAGCGCTGCCAACGGGCTGCATGCTTAAAAATAAAAACGGGGCTGCCCTGAATTGCGTGCATAAAGCCCCGTTCAAATTACCCAAAACCGCATATTCATGGCACTTGGCAAGCTTCAACCCGGCGTTGACGCCTGGTACGTTATATAAGAACCGAATGTCATATTCTTCCCTCTTACCAAGCCATGCTTTGTGCCTGGCAGCACTTCTTCTTAATCTATATTATCTGCAGCGCGCTTAACAGGTAATTCAGCAGGTAAAGCAGCGATACCCCGTACATAATCGGATGTACCTCTTTCGCCTTGCCCGCGAATATCTTTGCGACGCAATAGAATATAAACCCTGCCGCTATACCGGTTGCAATGCTGTAAGCAAAGGACATTACAACCACGGTAAAGAAGGCCGGCAATGCTTCTTCGAAATTGTCCCATGCAATTTTCCCAAGCGACTCTGCCATCAGTATGCCGACAACTATAAGCGCCGGAGCCGTTGCTGAGGAAGGAACAATCAGCGCGATAGGCGAAATAAACAGGGACAACAGAAGCAGGATGCCCACCGTCGCAGAGGTAAGGCCGGTCTTTCCGCCTGCCGCAATACCTGCCGCACTTTCAACATAAGTCGTGGTATTGCTGGTGCCAAGGAGCGCACCTATTGAAGTTGCAGTCGCATCCGCAAACAGGGCCCTGTCGAGCTTGGATGAAAATCCTTTGCCCTTGCGGAGCGCCTCTTCGTCCAGCTGGTCAAATATCCCGGTTTTTCTTCCTGTTCCCAGGAAAGTACCTATCGTATCAAACGTATCCGCAAGGCTAAATGTAAATATAAGTAAAAGCACTTTCAATATTTGCGACGAATCACTAAAAAGTCCCGCAATATCAAGCTTCAGGAATGTCGGTGCAAGGCTGGGAGGAAGGAATGAGCTTGATGTAATACCGGAGATATCGGTAACGCCCATCGGTATTCCTATCAGCGTTGTGGCAAGAACGCCTATAATAATGGCTCCTTTGACTTTCAGCATCATAAGGACAACAATTATTACAACACCTATTACAGTAAGTATGGAAGCCGGATCGGTAAACTTAGCCAATTCGGGAACCGCACCCGGAAACGCTCCTGCAGCGTTAGGCTCGCCGCTGGGCGTAAAGTCAAGCAGATGCCCGTTTATGAACCCGATATATGCAATAAACAAGCCTATGCCGCCTCCGATGGCGTATTGCAAAGACTTGGGTATTGCGTAAATTATCATTTTCCTTAGCTTGGTGACTGTTATGATGATATTGATGACACCGCAAATAAACACTATTGCAAGAGCCTGCTGCCATGGTACGCCCATCGCTCCGCATACCACAAATGCAAAGAGCGCGTTAAGACCCATGCCGGGAGCCTGCGCATAAGGCACGTTTGCGACAAAAGCCATGATAAACGTTGCAATTGCCGCCGCGAGGATGGTCGCGACAAAAACTGCTCCCTGGTCCATGCCTGTAGTTGATAGAATCTGCGGGTTAACGAACATTATATAGGCCATCGTGACGAATGTGGTCACCCCTGCAAGCACCTCAGTTTTTACATCGGTGCCCATTTCCTTGAGCTTGAACAGCCTGTCTAACATAAACTACCCCTCCCGTAATATAGTTGGAAATAATTACTTCAACGGTACGTTTATCACGTCCGGTCAAGTCTGTACCAAGATACCTAAATGTTCGTACTTTTTCCCTTATCAATATCCCGCGTAGTGCGTTTTGTAAATTATACCAATGTATGCGTCAGTAAAGCGACATTACTTGCAAAAGCTATGAAATCCTTTTATCATGGGACATTCACGCCCCAATGACAATATGTCCACTACGCTACTATACTATCAAATGGGATATTCATTGTCAACTGTAAAAACGAAAAAATACGAACATTCGACACGGATACTTGTTGATTATTCGGAAAGGATTCAATCAACCATGCCTTTCTTTCCTATAAAAAGCATTATGCCGAAACCAGACGCAAACGCCGCAAACGATACCGGCAATTGCCATCCTGCCGGTATCCCCGGGTATACTTCGATAAGCGATCCCGCTACAAATCCCATAATAAGCAGGTACATTTTCCTGGGGTATTTTTCGAGCAGCTTCTCTATTATCTTTGCGGTTCCGATTGTCCCGACTGCCACTCCCAGCACGAGCGGAATGAGAAACGGGATGTTTACGGTATTAATTGCGTTGAGCGTAATTTCATACAAGCCCAGTACCAGCAGCATGAAAGAAGTGCTGATGCCCGGAAGCACAAAACCTACCGCTATTATAAGTCCTGCGGCTATGAGGAAAATGAAACCCGGAATCCCGCTGGCGGATGCCATATTGACGACGGCTTCAGGTTCCGAAGCCATTAGCAGTACTATTGCAAACCCAAGGAAAAGAAAAAGCAAGTCGGAAGCACCGCGCTTGCCGGTCGAAACCGATTTTCGGCACAACACGGGGAGTCCGCCCACGATAAACCCCATAAATAGAAATTTCATGATATGGGGAACCGAAGCCATCGCGCCTTCCATTATCCTGCCAAACAGCAAAACTCCAAGGACGCCACCCGCTCCTACCTGCAGCAGAAACAAAAGGTTCTTTTTCCAATCCTGAAAAAAGGAGCTTACGGAATGGATCATCCTGTCGTAAATACCCAATATAATGGCCATGGTCCCGCCGCTGACTCCCGGCACTAGCATCGCTATTCCTGTAACAGCTCCCTTTATAATGTTTTTTATATATTCCACAGCAACATTTCTCCCGTCTATTCCCAGACGCTCACTTAAAGCCTGTTGTCAACCATTCTGTTTTGTGAACCGGGTTATTCTAATTATACAAGTTACCTAAATATTTTATACTATATGTTTTTTAATTGCCAATATATTGCCACGTTTTTAACATCATAAGAATTGATAGGGCAGCTTCTATGCGGGGCGGTCAGGGCGCATGGGCATGGCGAAAATGCAGAAATTATGCCCATCCGATGCCTTGGCCCGCACCCGAATGTAATCTGCCCGGTTCATCCGCACCCACGCTCATATTGGTTCATGAACCCGTTGATTTGTACCTTCTCAGCCCGAAACGGAAGAAGGCGTAACTTGGGATTATAAACAGCATGCTGATTAACGGCGTAAACATGTAAAACCTGCTTTGAACCCTGTCCAGCAAATACAGGAGCGGATAATATTGGAACAGCGCCAGCGGAACTATATAAGTCAGGAACTTCAGTATTCCATCACCGTATATTGCATAAGGATAGCGGCCGAACTCACGCCCTCCATGTGTCAGGATGTTCATAAACTCCAGGCCTTCGATTGTAAAAAAAGAAAAAGATGCGTATACGATATACAAGCCAAAAAATACTGCCGCTCCGCAGAAAATCATCAGCAGGAGCGTCAGGATCTTGTCCCGGGTCCATGTGACGCCGCTGTTAGGTATGGCATAACACAATACGGCAGCTGCCTGGATAAATATTCCAAGGCGTGCAAACTCCATGTGCGTCGCCAAAACCTGGAATATTATTCCTCGCGGTCTGACAAGCATGCGGTCAAATTCACCGTTGCCAAGCAGATATGGGAAAATATCAAATCCCCGCGCAAAGACCTCGGCAAAAGAATAAGCCATTGTTACGATTGACGAGCACAGTAATGTCTGGCTGAGCGTAAATCCTTCAACCTCATTAAAACGCGCAAGCATAAATAGAACAGCACCAACGGCAGCGAACGACGCTGCTATTCTCCCGATGATATTCATGAAAAAAGCAGCTTTATACTGCATCTGGCTTTTGAGGTTTATGGAGAAATATTTGAAATATAATCTCATACATCAGCCTCCCTGCGTTACAACCCGCCTTAACGAGCGTTTCATAAGCAGTTTCCCAAAAACCACCAATGCCGCAATCCAGAATAACTGTAATCCAATCCCGTAAATTGCGTCCGTTCCGGCTATATCACCGCTGTAAATCCTAAGAGGCATGTTTTGCATGGCCGCAAAAGGCAGCAGCCCGGCGATCTTCCTGACAGGCCCGGGAAAAAACGGAATAGGTATGTATCCGCCGGCGAAAAAATCTGCAATGATTACAAAAATCATGTTATTACGGCTCAACGTGTAAAACGATGATATATAGTCTATAAGGCAATACGCCGTGACTGCAAACACCGCTGCAGGCGCAGATACAATAAACATTAAAAACTGGAATAAATTCGAAGGCAACGACATTCTAAACGGCGGAGGCAGAATGAATGCCACAATCAATATGGGAGCACACCTAAGCGTTGCCCTCGACACCCTGTCTGCCACCGTTTCAAAGAACCACCGGTTGTATATGTCCACAGGCCGTGCAAGATCGTATGATATGTTTCCGCTGACTATGGTTTCTACAGCACTTCGCCCGTAACCCCAAGACATAAAAAGGGCCAAAAAAGCCTGCTGTATCCATATGTAAGACACCAGGTTGGAAAACTCCATCGGAAATGCGGCAGGATTCGCACGGTAAAACGCCGAAAAAGCCAATATTTGCATAATTCCCCACGCAAACTGCGTAGACAATCCCGCCAACGCCGCTGCACGGTATTGCAAACCGTTAATAAACCGTATGCGAAACAGCGAGTAATATTTTCTCATATATGGTACTCCTTGTACAACCCGGCGACCATTTCCTCCGCCGTTACGCCGGACACCGACACATCAACCAGCTCCGCTCTCGCAGCAAAATAAGCTATCACATCGGATACACGCAACGACTCCGGATCAAAAGTGACTACAAGCCGCCCGTCTTTGCTCTCTACGAGGGATATGCCTTCCGGGATTTCAGGCGTGGCACCGATATACTCAACGACAAGAGTTTTTCGCCTGGACGAACGCTTTTTAAGTTCGGCAAGGCTGCCATCGAATAATATCCTGCCTTTCCCGATGAGCAATATCCGTTCGGTCAATGCTTCAATGTCCTGCATGTCGTGCGTCGTCAATATAACGGTTGTACCGCGCTCGGCGTTCAGCCTTTTAATAAACTGACGCACGGCGATTTTTGACACCGCATCAAGACCGATGGTCGGTTCATCAAGAAACAAAATTTTCGGGGAATGCAGGAGTGACGCGGCAATTTCGCAGCGCATACGCTGGCCGAGGCTCAGGCTTCGGGCCGGCGTTTTAAGCAGTTCGCCCAAATCAAGAAGCGTGGTTAATTCGTCAAGGCTGTTTTTATATGTTTTATCGTCCGTATTATAAATATCGCGTATTAATTCAAAGCTGTCGATAACAGGGACATCCCACCACAACTGGCTGCGCTGGCCGAAAACAACACCAATTTTACGGACGTGTTCTACACGCTCGCGCCATGGTATGCGCCCGTCAATGTTGCACATGCCGCTATCCGGCGTTAAGATGCCGCACATGATTTTTATTGTGGTGCTTTTCCCTGCGCCATTGGGCCCAATATATCCAACCATTTCACCGTCGTTTATTGTAAAGCTGACATCGTTTAATGCATGGACAAGTTCATATTCACGCGAAAACAAGGCCTTCACTGCACGGCTAAACCCCGCATGCCTCCTGGCAACGCGGAAAGTCTTGTTAATGTTGGAAAGAGTGATCATATATCCCTCACATTATTCCCACTCTATTGTCGCCGGCGGTTTTCCGGTGATATCATATACTATCCTGTTGATATGTCTTACTTCGTTGACGATCCTGTCCGATGCCTTTTCAAGCACCTCCCAGGGTATCCTTGCCCAGTCCGCCGTCATAAAGTCGGTAGTCGTTACCGCCCTAAGCGCCAGCGTATAATCGTAGGTGCGTTTGTCACCTGTTACCCCTACACTTCTCATATCAGTCAGCACGGCAAAGTATTGGCCGATTTGCCTGTCCAGCCCCGCATTCGCTATTTCTTCCCGGAATATGTGGTCCGCGTCCCTTAAAATATCGAGCTTGTCCCTGGTAATCTCGCCAATTACCCGCACCGCCAGGCCGGGACCCGGGAACGGCTGCCTCCATACTATCTCTCCGGGAATGCCCAGCTCTTCTCCGGCTTTTCTCACTTCGTCCTTGAACAGGTACCTGAGTGGTTCGATAATTTCCTTGAAATCCACGTGTTCGGGCAAGCCTCCGACATTGTGATGGCTCTTTATCACTGCTTGGTTGCCTGTGCCGCTTTCAATAACGTCCGGGTATATCGTTCCCTGTACAAGAAAATCGATTTTGCCAATCTTTTTAGCCTCTTCTTCAAAAACACGGATAAATTCTTCCCCTATTATTTTCCTTTTCATTTCCGGGTCCGTAACGCCCCTGAGCTTTGCCAGGAACCTGTCTTCAGCATTTACCCTGGTAAGGTTTATATCAAATTTATCCCTGAATATGCTCTCTACCTGGTCGGCTTCATATTTCCTCAAAAGGCCGTGGTCCACGAATATACAGCTAAGCTGTCTGCCAACCGCTTTATGTACAAGTACCGCGGCAACCGACGAATCGACTCCTCCGGATAACCCGCAAAGCACCCTGCCGCTTCCGACCTTTTGTCTTATGCTTTCAATTGAGCTATGGACAAACGATGATGCACTCCAATTCCCGCTGCATCCGCAAATATTGTACAGGAAGTTGTTCAGTATATCCCTTCCTCCCGGAGTATGCTGCGCTTCAGGATGAAACTGGACCCCATAAAGCTTCCTTCCGGCGTTCTCCATCGCCGCGACCGGGCAGGCGTGAGAATAAGCTGTTCTCTTAAAGCCTTGAGGCATTTGGCCTACGGAAAACGTATGGCTCATCCAGCATGCCGTTTCCGGCCCGATACCCCTGAACAGCTCGCTTTCTTCATCGGTTCTTATGTCCGTCTTTCCATATTCGCTTAAACCGGCCTTATCGACCTTGCCGCCTAACATTTCGCACATCAACTGCATGCCGTAGCAGATGCCAAAAATGGGTATCCCGAGGTCAAAAAGCTCTTTATCGCAAAACGGCGCATCCGGGTCTAGGACCGACGCCGGTCCCCCGGCAAATATTATGCCCTTTGGCTTCAGATGCCTGATTTTTTCAGCAGACGTGCTAAATGGGAAAACCTCGCAGTAAACGTTCAAGTCCCTCACCCTTCTTGCAACAAGCTGGTTGTATTGCCCCCCAAAGTCCAGCACGATCACCAGTTCGTTATTCTTACCGTTATTTACGACATTGTTTGCATTGTTTTTTGCGCCGTTATTCATATTTTTACCATCCCCTCATCCATACCGTTAACCTTACCCGGTACCTTTTCCTGCCGTAAAATATATATTATCACATATTATTATGCTTGCACAATTGAATAATAGCCATGCCCGTTACATAATTGCGACCATTCTGTTACAAGAATTTATCAAATAGTTGACATCGTTGTATTCAATACCGATGTCTGCTATGATAAAGCTAAGGTGATATACATAATGAAGAGAATATCGGTATTGATAATTGTTGCAGCAATAACCTTATCCCCGCCGACCGGCGTAATTGGATCAGCCGGAGCAGTAAAAGCAGCAAGCACAGCCAGCACAGTCGGAACAACCGGATCTGTCGGCGCGGCGCTTTACTCTTATAAAAACGCTTCCTATTCATTGACCGACAAAAACACGGGAATTCATGCGGAAATAAACTGGGAAACACTCACTGAAGAAGCGTTTGAGTTTCTGCGCGATTATTACAACAACCGTGCATTATCGGAAGATGTACTGTTTGAAAGGTATGTCGAGCTAAAAAAAAGCTATATAGTTGCCCTTGAAAACCGTTATAACACGAATTTCCTAAGCAGCGCGGATAATTTGTCCGAAACCGCGATGGTGATATATTACAGCGGCATTGACAAGCTGTTTGGAGTTGATTCATTCGTTTACCTGTATAATATTTCCGTATTCGAAGGAGAAAAACATAGTGAGCAAACCTATCTCGATCTGATCGTTCCGGTACGCTCCAATCATTCCATATTAACAATCGGTATTTCCATGCCGAGAGAAATCCTCGGAGAAAAAGCGTATTATGCCATATCTGCAATCCTGCAGGACATATGGCACGACGGCCTTATGCCCCAGTATACCGCGCCCGTTATCCTTAGCGACCGGGATATCATTGATAAGGCGAAACTTGGCATTTACCCGGCTGCATACCAGGAAAATCCCAATTATATCGAGGCGGGCGACGAAGCCGCCGGTTACGCGCTGATGCTGCCGGATACATATATTCCGTTCATACAGAACAATCTCGGAGGCCAGTTTACATACTCAAGCTATAAAATCAACCCGATCAGTTTATTTTCAATATCATCCGAACCATTGCTCAACAGCGGCCTGGAAAAAGCAATAAGCCGCTTCAAGGTTACATCCTTAAGCTCAATCAAGGTAATTAAGAGCGGAAGCTGCTATTACGGCAACAACGAGTACGACTTCATATACTATACAAATACCGTAGACGGAGTCGAGAAGTTTTTCTATACATACTTTATCTCAAGTAATTCAAGATTGTACAGGTTGCAGTTCGAATACAGTTATAAAGAGCCCGGAGACAAACTCTTAACGCAAATGAAAAAAATCCTGGTAAGTTTCAGGATCACCGGCGAGGCGCCTTCCTATCGCAATTACGCCGAAACCGAAGGAATATCCGTGGCAAAGTATCTTAACCGCGAAGAAGGTTACGGTTTCATCTACCCCGATAACTGGCGGGTGGATGATATTTCCGGGAATATCGCGTATGACCGCCTGAGCCTGGTTGTACCGGGCCTTTCAGGAGTTCTTGAGATAACTTTCCAGGAAAGCGGCTTAAAGAGCATGGTAGCATTTAACGACCTGGTAAAAGGTGTGGAAGGAAACCCAATAAGCAGTTGGGCAGACCTGACAATCGGCTATGATCCTCCCTTTGCCGGAAAAACGTCCAGGCTGCTCTTCACGGGCATTTCAATAGAAGGCCCGGTATCCACGATATACCGGCTGGGCGTTTTTACGGATGACAGCGGTAAAAACAGGCTTTGCTATTCCGTTGATATAATAAAAGGGCGGAAAATTTACTCGATGTTTATAACAACCGGTGAATACCATGCAAAAGACGGCAGGTTCCTGGACAAAAAAACCAATGAATTGATAAACCTGGTGGCATCCTCTTTCGGCCTTGAGAATACACCGGAATCCGAGAAAAGAATGCTTGAAGGAGAGTCCCGGAACAGGAAGCTGATTTTTGCCGAGAACTATCTTAAACGCCTTATCGATCCGAATCTCAAGATCTCATCTGTCGGGAAAATACATCCGGACGGCAGTACGACGGTGATAGCAGACAATACGGCGAACAGCGGTTATTACAGACTCATGCTCGATTACCCGGCAAGGCACGCGGAAGTGCTTAATTTCGTACTGAAGAGCGAAATACTTGAAACGGAAACGAACTTCCTGAAAGAAAAGTTTACAGGCGGGAAAATTACCGGCATTATCAAGAATGAATATAATATGACCATATTGATTGAATTTGAGGATAGTATAACCAAAACCAGGATTTCCCGTGTATACCAGGTCAAAGTATCGGATGACGGGGGCAGATTCTCCTGGAATACGAGTAGAATAGCGGGAATTGAGGATTATATACTGGAATGCAACATTTTTGTCAGATCCATTTTCTCAGCGGATGCCGAAGTATACATATACGGCGGCAATAAATTCTCCGGCATTGATTTGTACGCACGCAAAGGACTAAGGTACCCCGTCTTTACTTACTGCCGCTCCAAAGATAAGAGCGCGGAGGGGTTCATGGCGCTGCTAATGGATCCAATCACCAACTCCTTCGCTCTTGAAAACGGCTTTGTCCCGATGGATTACCTCATAGACAAAATAGAGAAGCAACATGGTATAAAAGCCGCTAAAACTGCCGGTTCCATCCAATTTGACCCTGAAACTTTCAATTTGAGCATTTCAGCGGAAGATGGCACCGGCAAATTCTCCGGCATAGAACATTTCAGGATCTATTACAACCCTGAAAAACATATTATAGAATGCGAAAGAATCAGCCTCCCCGGGTAAGGTAGGCATTTATAAACATGTCAATGGCCCCGTCCATAACGGCACCTATATCGCCCGTTTCCATACCGGTGCGGTGGTCTTTAACCATGGTGTAGGGACAAAAGACGTATGAACGGATCTGGCTTCCCCACTTGATTTCCATTTGTTCGCCTTTCAAGTCTTCAATTTTTTCTTTTTGCTCAAGTTCCTTCAGTTCAAGAAGTTTTGCCTTAAGCATCTTCATTGCATTTTCGCGGTTCTGGAACTGCGACCTTTCAGACTGGCATGATACCACGATGCCCGTCGGTATATGAGTAATCCGGACAGCAGAATCCGTTTTGTTGACATGCTGGCCGCCTGCTCCGCTTGACCTGTACGTGTCGATTCTCAGCTCATCGGGATTAATTTTAATCTCTATCTCATCCTCAAGCTCCGGCATGACATCTACTGATGCGAATGAAGTATGCCTCCTGCCCGAAGCGTCGAACGGGGATATCCTGACAAGCCTGTGAACGCCTTTTTCAGAGCGAAGGTAGCCATATGCATTCTCACCGATTACGTTGATCGTAACACTTTTTATTCCGGCTTCATCGCCGTCAAGGCAATCCAGCATTTTTACGGTATATTCGTGCTTGTCTGCCCAGCGAGTATACATTCGCAGCAGCATTTGCACCCAATCCTGCGCCTCGGTACCGCCAGCGCCGGCGTGCAGTGTCAGTATGGCATTGTTCCTGTCATAAGGTCCTGAAAGAAATGTTTCAAGCTTCAGCCTGTCACAGTTTTCTTTAAGTTTATCCAGTCCTTCGCGGATTTCCGGTATCACTTCCTCGTCCTGCTCTTCCATTGCCAGCTCGTTTAAGGTCTTCAGGTCTTCTAACTCGGATAAAAGCTTTTCATATTTCTCAACCCGCGATTTAAGGCTTTTAGTCTTCTGCAGTACTTTTTGCGAATTCTCAAGGTCGTTCCAGAAATCCGGTTCCGCTGCCTTGTTTTCAAGCTCTTCTATTTCTGCTTTCATTCCGGCAACGTCAAAGAGCATTCCCCATTTCAATGACGATATCGTGAAGGTTTTCAATATCAAGTTTGAACTGCTCCAGCTCGATCATCTTTATCAACTCCGTTCCGCTTCTAATATATCAGATTCCGGCCAAAATGCAACACTAAAACACTCCAATCCACGTCAACCTATCGTTCTTGAAATAAATCTAGGTAACGAAGTGGCACCTGCACAAATTCTCACTAGAGTATTGCAATTGAAGCATTGGGAATTATCTTACTTCAAATTTCACACCTGTTTTACGTATTAATTCCAAAATATTAATATACTCTATACCGAAAGCTCTACATACATTTGGAATATAAACTTTCCTAATACTGTTGGGATTAAGTTTTCATGTGTCACAACTATCGCATTTATGGAAAATGCCTTTGCTATAAGCCAAGAATCTGCTACTCTAAAGAATTCCTCACACGCTGTTTGCTTAAAACCCTGTGCTGGATCTACTACCCAAGATGCAATTTCACTATATTTCTTTTGGGTATCTGTATCATCAACACATAAAAAACATCCGCTGTCTTTAAACTGGCTTATCCAATCTGCAAGTTCATCATTACCTTTTGTGAGTTCATCGTAAACTGGAATTATTGATCCAAGTAACCCTGATTCCATACTTCTCTTCAACCAATTCTAAAATCCAGGAAATACATCAAAAGGATAGAGGAAATTTTTTGCCTGAATAAAAACGTTAGCATCAAGAAGGTAAGAAATCAAATAAATCCTACCTCCTTCGCATATTTTTCAAATGTTGACGGATGTAAACCCAGAAGCCGTGCTCCTTCTCGCAGAAGCGTTCTTTGGGAAAAAACACTATACAATATCGCTTCTGTAAACTTTCTACTATTTGCGACAGCTATATTTTTATAAAACGAACCTCCGCTCTCCTGACTATCTTTCTCATTTTGCCAGCGCTTAACCTGCTTCTCATAAAATTCAAAGAAATCGGATTTTGTAATCAAATCCAGATCCAAGGCTCTCCGTGCAATTACTATCGAACTGACTTTAAAGAGCCTGCAAAGGATCTCAATATTTTCAGTTAAATTCTTATCTTTATTCCACTGATCAATTATCAAATTACTTGGAACTAAAACCTCTGCAGCTACTTCGTTGCATTTAATTTCGCATTGATTGCTAATCTTTATATTATCTTTTCGTAGCCCAATATCAGATACTCCACTTTCTCCGACCCAAATGTGAGCAAGTTCATGGATTAATGTAAATATCTGAGCTGCTTTATAATCAGCACCATTTACAAATATAACAGGCACGATGGGATCACATATAGCAAAGCCTCTAAACTCATCTGCCTTTAAGATGCGATGAGTGTTGTTTCCGACCTTTCCGGATTTCATTACCAATATCCCTGCGGCTTCAATTCTTTCAATAAGCAATTTAAAGAAATCTGTCCAAGTGCGTACATTAACTCTATCTTCCATTTTCAAATTAAGGGTTTTAGTTATACTGGCCACAATCTCATCAACAGAAGAATTACAATTATACTTCCGGGTAAATTCTAATTCGGAGAAACCTTCTTCCTTCAAATAATCTCGATACCAATCCTGTTTACGAATAACATCAGAAATAACATCCTTCAAATCAATACTATAATCGCCTATAACTTTATCGTTTATAGTCCGCATATCAGGTAACAGAACTGTATCCTGTGGTGGTTTCTCTAGAAAAAGATATCCAAAAGGAATACGTAACACTTTAGCTAACTTTTGAGCCTGGATAAACGTTGGTTTTTCAGTACCTACCTCCCAGCTAATCACTTTTTCACTCTTAACAGGGATCTTATAGGCCAGACTATCTATATCAAGACGGGCACGAAACCTAGCCCATTGCAGTACAGGTGGACTTATTAATGCGTAACTCATCACAAGTCTCCCTTTTCTCTTATATCATTATTTTTATAATAGCATGTAAATATTTGGTCTACAATACTAATTTACTGCCATTTTCAATATCGTCAAATATATCATTATTATTTACTACGATTGCCGCATAAATTATCTAATGATTCAGAAAGAATGACTGCGGGGTATTATGCTCTGACGATGGCCGAATACGGCACCAGAAACCACAACTTGCACCATGGAAGGCGCATGCGCGCCATGCAAAATGCAAATAAATCAACGGATAAGGCGGCTTGCACGCAGGTGCGGGTCAGGGCATCGGATGAAAGCTCCGGGCGACTCCAGCGCATATGCCCTTGCTTTTGTTCAGCCGCTTCTAACGACATCCGTGTCATTTCCAGCTAAATCCGCCGTCCGTGGCGGATTTGCCTCACCTTGATTTGGCATATGCGGGATTCGCCAAGTCGTTTTCATAAGATGCCTTGCCCCGCATCCCCATGCAAGCCGCCCTATCCGCCCGATTCATTTGCGTCATGCCCGCCCGGCTTATATCATTGCTTATGCCCGGATACAAACCTCGTGATCCTCTTCAATGCTTCCACAATATTCTCATAGGAATTCGCGTAGGTAACCCTTACAAAACCCTCTCCACAGCTTCCGAAAGCGGTTCCCGGAACAGCCAGCACCCTTTCCTCGACCAGCAGCTTTTCACAGAATTCGTCGGACGTCATGCCCGTAGAGCGAACACTCGGAAAGGCATAAAACGCACCGAGAGGTTCAAAGCAATCCAGCCCCGCTTTTCTCAGGCCGCTTACCATCACGCGCCTTCTCCTGTTGTATTCCCGCACCATTGTTTCCACATCGCCGTCACAGTTGCTTAGCGCTTCTGCGGCGGCGTACTGCGCCGTGGTGGGAGAACACATGATTGCATACTGGTGTATTTTATTCATCGCTTCGATCAGCGCCGGATGTCCGCAAGCGTAGCCTATTCTCCATCCAGTCATGGCAAATGCTTTTGAAAAGCCATTTACAAGTATCGTCTTTTCCTTTATTTCAGGATAGCTTGCAAATGAAACATGCCTTCCTTCATAAGTAAGCTCCGCATAAATCTCATCGGAAAGGATGATGACATCCTTATCTTTCAGCAGGTCTACAATCTTTCTCTGGTCTTCACGGTTCATTATGGCCCCGGTGGGATTGTTCGGAAACGGCAGAATAACCACCTTTGTCCTGCTGGTGAAGGCTTTTTCAAGCTGCTCAGGTTTCAGCCTGAACCCGTCCTCCTCTTTCAGCTCGATAATTACCGGGGTTGCGCCGGTAAACACCGTACATCCCTTGTACGCCACAAAGCTCGGTTCGGGTATGATAACTTCATCGCCCGGCCCCACCGTCGCCCTGAGCGCAATATCAATGGCTTCGCTGGCGCCTACCGTAACAATAATTTCGCCGGCCGGGTCATATGACACGTTATATTTTCGCTCCACGTAATCGGCTATCAGCCTTCTTAACTCTATAAAACCCGGGTTTGACGAGTAATGGGTACGGCCTTTCTCCAGCGAATATATGCCGGCTTCCCTGATACTCCACGGCGTTACGAAATCGGGCTCCCCGACGCCCAATGAAATGACGTCCTCCATCTCATTTACCAGGTCGAAGTACTTTCGTATGCCTGACGGCGGCATATTCCTGACGACCGGCTTTATCATATCCAGTATATTCATAGCATCAGGACCTCCCTTTTATCTCTCCCGTTTTCCTCAAAAATAACGCCGTCTTCTTTGTATCTCTTTAATACAAAGTGAGTTGAAGTGCTTTGGACAGATTCTATGGGAGCCAGCTTCTCCGCGACAAATAACGCCACTTCCTTCATGTCTTTCCCTTCAATTATGACCGTAAGGTCAAATCCGCCGGACATAAGATAGCAGGCTTTTACCTGCGGATACCTGTAAATGCGTTCAGCCACCTTGTCGAACCCCTGCCCTCTCTGGGGCGTGACCTTGACCTCAATCAGTGCGGTCACTTTTTCCCTGTCTGAATTATCCCAGTTAATAAGTGCGCTATATCCTACTATGACATTATCATCCTCAAGTTTTTTAATAGCCGCCCGGACCTCTTCCACGCTTTTTCCCAGCATAAGGGCAATTTCTTCCGTACTTGCCCTGCCGTTTTTTTGTAATATTTCCAGTATCTCTTCCATTGTAAAACACCCCTTGTAGCTATATTTTCGCAGCTATATTTCCAAACTGCCTAATAAAAAAACTCCCTTATCCCTGTCAAGGGACGAAGGAGTTATCCGCGGTACCACCCTTATTAACGCTTTCGCGTTCTCTCTCTCGGGTACATTCATACCCATCCCCTGTAACGTGAGGACACGTCAGCCTTTTATCCCGGAGCGCAACAGCCCGGGTTTCTCAAGGCGATGCTCACAGGCTGCGTTCATCCCGCTCCTTTACCGGATCGCACCATCCTCCGGCTCTCTTGAAAATTCACGTGACTACTCTTCCTGCTCATCGCATGTATATGTAATTAAACCTAATTATAGCAGGCATGTATTGATTAAGCAATAGTTTCTGATAAAATTACAAACGGCTTCGTAGTCCATGCCGAAGTATCATCATGGGTTTTCCTTCACATAATCTGCGCTATGTCCGCCCAACCGGCCGTACCCGCATGTAAGCCGCACCTTGTACCGGTTCACCCTGCATCCTGCTCTTCCCGGTCCTCACGTACGTATTCCTCGAGCTGCGAATCATATTTTTTCAGCGTGTTAACAATCTCTTCCTTCAGCATCTTGATTTCCCTGCGTATATCGACAAGTCTCTCCTTATCCTTTTCAATAGATTCTTCCAGCTGCCTTTTCTCTTCAAGAGCCGCATTACGCGCATCCTCCAGCATCTGATCCGCTTGTTCCTGGGCCTTTATCAGGACTTCAGCTATCTTTTCCCTGTCCTCATTTATTTGATTCTCCCTGCTGCGCAGCTCTTCGTACCTGGAATTTATATCCTTGTACTGGCTTTTTAGTTCAGCTATTTCATCGTCTTTTTCCTTTAGCTTTTCTTCAAATTCCTTTATAATTTTTTCAATGTATGCATTGACGTCGGATTTTTTAAATCCGCCCATGAACGAAGTCCCGAAACGCTTTTCTCCAGGCATGCCAATCCCCTTTCTTTGTAGCATATACAGCTATACCTTTGCCGGATATAACCAATCCATTATGCTATATATTCAATAAATATTTAAAAAATCCTGCTTTTTTATGATATTTGCATGTCCGGCGGCACGCCTGGCTCTTCCCGTCAAATGTTCTTGTCGAGCAGTTCTTCAAAATCGCTTTTAGGCCTTACGCCTATTATCTTGTCTGCTGCCTGTCCGTTCTTGAACAGTATGATAGTCGGTATGCTCATTATCCTGAATTTTGCGGCAAGGTCGCTTTCCTCGTCCACGTTGACTTTGCCGATAACGGCCTTGCCGTTATATTCCTGTGCCAATTGTTCCATAATCGGTGCAACCATCCTGCACGGACCGCACCACGAAGCCCAGAAATCCACGATAACCGGTTTGTCGGAATTTAGTACTACCTGGTCAAAGTTGTCTTTTGTTAAATGTACTACGTTACTTTCTGCCATCTCTTTACCTCCATCAGATCTTGTTTATATTATCTTTACCCTGTAATTAAAAAATAAAACAGTCCTGTCTTTCCTTCAGTTCAATGCCCCAAAAAGCAGCTTGTTTCCATTCACCGACACCAGGTAATCATCCAGCACGGTCAGTAGTTCTCCTTCATACCTGGTCCTGGCCTTGCTTTCCAGGTCGACGATTATTCCCTCCCCGTGGTCGGCGGCATATACCGAGCCATTTAATGTTACGAATATATTCTCCGCTTTTGTTGCCCGCTGGACCGCGATTCTTCTCCATTCTTCCTTCTTCTGCCCTGCCTTACCGTAATATATGGCCGTCACCATCCCGTTTATGTCCGTGTCGGCAGCATAAATATAATCGTAACCGTCGACAGCCAGCAGCAATTTCGCTTCCTTGAGCGGCACCTGCGAAGTTTCCCCCGTTGTCCCGTTCCTGATCCTAATATTGCCGCCTGCCGGCTGGTAAACCAGGTTGTCCGAGTACATGGTTTCCTTTATGACAGTGTTCAAATCGGTTTTCATAACAAGGGTCAGATTGTCCATAATGTCAAATTTATATATCCCCACCTCTGTCCTGCCCGTTTTTATCACAGGGCAAACTATGTTTGTCAGCGGTGAAAGCTCAATATTAACAACCTCACTGCCTTCCGGCAGTCTATCAATATCCGGATAGCTCCTTTCCAGTCCCGGCCCAATGTCATATGTGGCAATACGGACCCGCCCTTTTTTCCCGCCTGGTTCCTTAACGGCATAAATCAGCATTTCCCTGTCCGGCAGCCACTTGTAATAAGTGATTGAACCTCCTGCCGGGTTCAGTTGTCTTATACTTTTCTCTTTATCAATATCCGCTATTACTACATTGCTTCCTTTCATATACGCAGCATATAAACCGTCGAAAGAAACACTGACGCCGACGGCGCCTTCCGGGAGAATATAACTTCGGTTTTTCACCGGGACTGAATCCTTTTCATAGGCGGTTGCCTTGTATTTACCCCTGTTCGGAAGGTAGACGAAGTTCAAATAAGACAATACGGCCGTCTGCAGCAAGATAGACAGCAGTATCCATTTAAATACCGTTTTCAGCTTCTTCATTACACGCCACCGCCTTCTCCCGCCACGATAAAAGCTGTCGGCACCGCCCTCTCTCCAAGCTTGTCGGACGGCCTGTTAATTACCTTTCCTCCCCAGAACATTGTGGTGGACGATCCCCCGTCAAGGTTCGCCGCATTATAAGCGCCGTACTCAAGCATTATGTCCTGTACTTCCTTAAGCGTGGCTCCCAGCGATCCCAGCGTTCTGCCGTCTATTACCAGCATCAGCACTTCCCCGGTTTTCCTTTGTCCTATGGCAGTCCTCGGCGCAATGCCCCAGCCCCCGTCACCCTTTGATATAGTTGGTTTTCCATTGACGATGAGCGGCGGGCCAAAACTGACGCCTTCCTTTACGCCCAGTTCCAGAAGCCGCGATACGGAGTGCCTGCCGACTATCAGCATGCCTTCTTCCGTAAAAGCCACCGTTTCTTGTTTTACATCATCATCTCCAACCTGGTTGTACACCAGTTCGCCGTTATGGATAATAAAGCCCATCGGCGAGCCCCCGGTACCCGTCCAGCCCATGTCCATAAAACCTCCTGCGTTTATGCCCGCAATGCCCTTGTTGTTTCTTACGATCTGGCTGACGGTTTCGCCGCACTCGGGCAATAGAGAAGAGTACCCGGCAATAATGCGCTTTGGGTCGTGGACGATCATCAGTTTGCCTTTGAAGTCCGATCCGTCAATATTGAAAATCTCTATCCGGTTGTCACGGCTATTGCCGAACTTAAGCTTTTCAAGCTCTTCTCCCTGCAAAGTCGGGTCTGTCGCATACGAACCGCCAATAATCTCTGCTATAGCCTCATCCGAAAGAAACAGCCTGGCGATATACCGGTGGCGGAGCGTATTCCAGGATGCCCCGACGACAGTCCTTTTGACTTCTTCAAAAGGACCATAAAACACATAGAACGGCACTGAAATGCATGTAAAAATAAACTGAAACGATAAAAAAGCCAAAAGTCGCTTCATTACCGGTTTTAACACACGTTTTTTTGCGTTATCCATTCTAACCCCTCTCATGGCCATTCTTTATTGTAATGTAAACCTGGAGTTCATGCAATCCTATGTATTTGCTGCGTAAAATTTTAAGGTAAGTTGTAAAATTAATTGCCCAAACTGAAGAAAAAATAGTGACTCAAGTCGGAACTTCTGATAATGTTTTAAGTGACCAAACCAAAAACATAGGAGAGTCCGAAATGAGTCAACTTAATAATACCACGAAGCAAAGAAGCTTTAAACACCTAAATGAGAGAGAAAGGTATCAAATCGAAATATTAATAAGGGATGGGAAGAAACCAAAGGAGATAGCCTTAATATTGGGCAGGAATAGACGCACTATCGAGCGGGAAATAGCTCGTGGGAGCGTGAGGCTTATGAACAGCGATCTGACGTATGTTGTGAAATATTGTGCTGATGTAGGTCAACGAAGATATGAGGAGGCGGGATCAAATAAAGGAGCGGGTCTTAAAATTGGCCACGATCATAAATTAGCAAATCACATAGAAAAAAAGATAATCGAGGACAAGTATTCACCGGACGCAGTGATAGGAGAAATAAAGGCCAAGGGATTAAAATTTGAAACAATGATCTGCACAAAAACGTTATACAACTACATTGACAAAGGGATATTTGCCAATATAAGCAACAAAGACCTGCCAATAAAGCGTAATAAGAAGAAGAGGGAATATCGCAAAGTCAGAATAGCTAAGAAAAACTTAAGGGGAACAAGTATAGAGGAACGGCCGGCGCATATAGAAGATCGGGAAGAATATGGGCATTGGGAAATGGATTGTATAGTTAGTAAAGGAGGAGAAAAGGGGGCGAGCTTGTTAGTGCTGACGGAACGAAGTACGAGACGGGAGATAATTCGCAAAATGCCTGATAGGACCCAGGATTCGGTGAAGAGAGAACTAGATAAGCTGGAACGGAAGTATGGCAAGAAGTTTTCGAAGCATTTTAAAACGATTACAGTAGATAATGGCCCCGAATTTTTAGACAGTATAGTGTTGGAGACATCTGCCCTTGACCCTGATAAGACCTTGACCCTGATAAGAAAAGATTCAAGCTGTATTATGCTCATCCTTACAGTTCATGGGAGCGTGGTTCGAATGAAAATGCCAATAAACTTATTCGACGATTTATTCCAAAAGGGACAGACATAGGTAAGCTCACACATAGAGAAATACAAAGGATAGAGCGCTGGATGAATAATTACCCTGGAAGAATATTTGGTTATCAAACTGCAAACATGATGGCTAAGGTGATGGTTGCTTAAAACAAGGTTCTGCTAAAAAATGTAAGGCAATTAAACTTGCAATCTACGGCGTAAAATTTTAATCAAAATTTAATTAATTGTATGCCTAAAGTATGGTATCATTAAGTGATACTAATCTAATGCCGGCTTGATGTTGACTTAATGCAAACTTAACCGCTTCAGGAGGATTTAATGTACAAAAGTAACATACTGGCAATATTGATGATACTTGTTATCGTATTTTCATATTCGGCCGGTGTTGCGGGTTCACAACCTGTAAGCAGCATGGGCGGTGCAGAAGGTGCGGGCAGCGCAGGCGCCACAGGCGGTGCGGAAAACATTAGCGATGCAGACAGCACAGACGGCGGCACAGGCGCCGCAAGCAACGTTCCCGTACCTGAGATAAGCGCCGCTTCCGCCATACTTGTGGAAGCCGAAACAGGCCAGGTTCTTTATCATAAGAACAAAAATGCGCGTTTACACATTTCCGCAGCTTGCAAGCTGATGACCGTCCTGGTTGCAATCGAGAACTCGGACATATACTCCAACGCTACCGTCAGCGCTGATTCAGTAAATATCGAAGGCTCGGCGCTGAACCTGCAGGTAGGAGCAAAACACCAGGTGGTTGACCTCCTGTATGCCATAATGCTCACATCCGCAAACGACGCAGCGATAGCGGTGGCTGAATATGTTTCCGCCGGCGATATCGAAAAGTTTACGGCAAAAATGAGGGAAACAGCGCTCAAACTTAATATGAACAATACTAATTTTACGAATCCCACGGGCTTGTACGATGAGAAACAGTATACTACGGCTGCCGATATTTCACTGCTTATCAGGTATGCGATACAAAACCCGACATTTAACAGGATATTTTCGGCAAAGGCAAGGCCATGGTATAGCCCGGAAACAGAAGCAAGAATACTAACCAGTTCGAATAAACTGTTTTGGGGCTATGACGGCGTAGAAGGCGGCAAAACCGGTTATAATAAAAAGGAGCAGCAGACTATCATTTGTACCGCCAACCGTTCGAATATGAAGCTAATATGCATAGTCCTGGATGCGCCGGAAAACACCATGTACAGCGATGCTGTCTCTCTGCTGGATTATGGTTTCAACAATTTCAGGAAAAGTACGCTGGTACGAAAGGGGGAGCATCTGAAAACCTCTGAACTTGACGGGAAAGAAATCAGGCTTGTCAGCCAGGACGATATCATGTATGTGCATCCTCTCAGCGAAAATTATATAGAGCATTTCAGCGTTGAAGCCGATCTGAAGCTTCCTCTGAAAAGGACGGTCCCTGTCGGCAACGCAAAATATGTCCTTCAGGACGGAACAGAAATATTGGTTAGTCTTTATCCTGAAACAGAGATTGTCCCTCCTGACGATACATTGACAAAAATACGCAAAAAAATAATTGAAAATAAGGATATTTTCGTTCTTGTAGCAATATTGCTGGTGATTGAGGCTTTACTGATGCTGGGGAACCTCGGAAAGCTTTTGCGGAAACTGGTCCGGTCAGTTTTCAGGCGTCCCCGCAACAACAGCAGCAGGTAAAAGCACTATATAGCTGTTCAATCAGGGCAACCGCTTTAACCGGCAGCTGCCCTTTTCCGTAGTTTCTTCTGTTAACAGCCCATTTGACTTGACTCAGCTCAAGGCGTGGCAGCTTCACTTGGCAGCCCGCCCGCCCTGCGCACAGTTTTCCCGGTATCGATCAGGTTGCCTGGCGGCATCAAGCCGCTTTAACTCGTAACCATTCCCGGTTCATTGTCATCCTGTTTTCTTATAAAGAAGTTTTTCCCCGCCTGACGGCTCTTTTCATTCTCGATATATTTCAAAAGAACTCCGCTCAGGTTGAGTACATCGGACATTTCATAATACCCGGCTTTTTTATAAACAAATTTCACCGCACGTATCGCGCCGGTAGCAAACGCTTTCCTGGAAAATGACTGATGCGAAATCTCTATCATGTCTTCTTCGCCGGCAATAATAACTTCATGCTTGCCTACGATTCCCCCCGCCCGTACCGCGTTAATCGGAACCGTACCTGGCTTCACGTCCGCTCCCGATGTTTCCAGTGCTTTCTCGATTTCCCCAGCAATTTTAAGTGCCGTTCCCGAAGGTATGTCTACTTTCCTGTTGTGATGTTCCTCGTTAACCTGGAAATCATAGTTGCTCAGTATGCTCGACGCAATGCTTGTCAGCAGCATCATCACGTTTACGCCAAGAGTGATGTTCGGAGCATAAACTATACCGTTATGGTACTTCCTGGTCAGCACAAACAGCCTTTTCAGCGAAAAATTCGAAAATCCCGTTGTTGCAACTACCATGTTTACTTTTAACTTAGACAGTATAACAGCGTTTCTGATGGTTGCTTCCGGCTTGGAAAAATCCAATGCTACATCCGGCTTGCTCCTGAAAACCATTTCCTCAAGTTTATCGGACCCGGTAATTATGATGCCGGTATCCCTGCATCCTATTACTTCCCCAAGATCCTTGCCTTCCTTCGCGCTTCCCGGACTGCACACCGCAGCCACCAGCTTTATTTTATCCTGTTCGAGCAGAACACGTGCTACTTCACTTCCTGTTTTTCCCAATCCGATAAGGCAAACTCTAATCATTCAAAACCTCCCTCTCATTGAAACTTAACTCTCTATGCGCCCGAAAAAAATCAACATGCCAGTTTCAATCAGCAAATAAAACTTTAACAAAACAGGCTAAAACAGGCGCGACGACGCGAACAACTAAAAAAGCTGCAGAGAAGACTCTGCAGCTTTATCACGCTATGCGGATGAAAGCATTTTCATCACCTTCTCTTCCAACGCTTACGAGGTTAGCTGACGGGTTCGGGTCGGAAAGAGCTTAACCCTACCGGCAGGCTTTTAGTCCAGCCGGATTCACCCCTGTTTTTTGGTTCCCCCGCTCATAAAGATTAAGCGTATTTTTTCAAGTTTTTCAGACGTTTATATATTATATATTATTTCTGAAATAATTTCAATATTACCTGTTCCTTATAAAATCTGGTTTAACTACCTCTAACTACCCCATGCTCAATATTCGTACACGATACTAACAGTTGCTGTTATTTCAAGAGAACCTGCCTGGATCGGGGTTGCGGCTATTTCAGACGCCACCGCCATATCATACGTGACATAGTTCCTGAGAGGACTATACCCGCCGCTTTCACTAACGGTAACGGGCCCATTCAGCTTTACCCCGAGCGCGTCGGCAACCGTGCCGGCTTTTTTCTTTGCGGCCAGGACCGCATTTTTCAACGCCTCATTATAGTATTTTTCGTAATTGCTGAGCTCAAAGCTGATGCTGCTGCTTGCGTTGACGCCGCTGTCCGCTGCCGCATCAATAATCGCGCCGGTCTTCGATATATCCCTGACAGTCACGTTCACCGAGTTGCTGACCGAATAACCCACGATATTGCTTATTCCCGTTTCCTTTTTGTAGTCGTATTTCGGAGTAATTGAGTAGCCAACTGTCTTAATGTCCTCATCCTTGACTCCCGCGGCTTTTATTGCAGCTATAACCTTATCCATGGATTCGGCGTTTTCCTTCTGCGCCGCCTTTGCATCCACGTTTTCAGTGACAACGCCAAGATTGATCCTGGCTATATCCGGAGAAGCGCTTACCTTGGCTTGCCCTGTTACATTGATGGTTCTCTTTTCAACCTTATCTTCCTCTGCCTGCGCCGGAACGTTAAAAATCAGTCCGAACGCGGCTACCAGGAGAGAAACTGCCAAAATCAGCAAAGCCATCGAAATGAGCTTCTGTTTCGCAGAAAATACACTTGCCATAAAAAAAACCTCCTTTTGACCCTGCTGTAATGATAGACGCATCACACAGATAAAAGTTCCCGCATTAAACATATGCCCTTTATGGACTTTGCCCATTATGGATTTCTGTCACTATTGCAATTCTTCCGGTTTTTCGTTTATGGATTGAGTTGACCATTTGCCGCACCGGTCTCCCCACCTCGCACACACTTTTCCTTCGGAAAGCAACTCGACTATTTCGCACATTCCTGCGCATCCGCCGCATTCCCGGCTCCTGGTGACATGTTCTTTTTTCAGCGCTTCAAAACCTTTAAATTTCGTTTTGAAATCCCGGGTGGAAGAACGGACCTGTCTTGCATAGAGCGCCGCGCCATACGCTCCCATGACCGTATAATTGTCGGGGATTATAACTTTAACACCCAATGCCTTTTCAAATGCCGATGCAATGCCCTTGTTTGCTGCTACACCGCCCTGGAAAACAACCGGTTCGCAAATTTCCTTGCCCTTCGCCAGGTTATTCAGGTAATTCCTTACAAGTGCTTCGCATAGACCACGGACTATATCCTCGTTGCTGTGGCCCAACTGCTGTTTATGTATCATGTCTGATTCCGCAAAAACTGCGCACCTGCCTGCTATCCTGACGGGAGATTTTGAATGCAGGGCCAGTTCTCCGAATTCCTCTATGGGAATATTGAGCCTTGCGGCCTGCCTGTCCAGGAAAGAGCCGGTACCGGCGGCACAAACGGTATTCATGGCAAAATCATAGACTATTCCATCCCTCAGGATTATTATTTTTGAGTCCTGGCCGCCTATTTCAATAATGGTTCTCACACCCGGGACTATTGATTGCGCTGCTATTGCATGCGACGTTATCTCGTTTTTCACGGCATCTGCCCCTACCAGCACACCTGCAAGCTCACGCCCGCTGCCCGTGGCTCCGACTGCTAAAATCAATGGATAATCATGTTTTTCCGCTATTTCCGCCAATCCCTCCCGCAAGGAAACGACAGGCCGTCCGTTTGTCCGCCTGTAAAGCTTTCCGCTGATATTGCCGTCCTCGTCGGCAAGGACTATATTAATACTGACGGATCCAACGTCAATCCCAAGGTAACATCCGTTTGCCACAGTATTTTTTACGCTCCCTTCTCTTCCACAGCATATCGACGAATGCTTCCAGCCTTGTCATGTAGCCCGCTTCCCCGGTCATTTCATCTATTATGAGTGTCATTACGGGCAGGTCGTATTCCCGGGCAACGGAACGCAAAAGACTTTCAGCGACTATTTCCGGCATGCATGAAAACGGGAATATCTGGATCACTCCGTCATACCCCTTTTGGGCGTACAGCACGGAATTGCCGACCGTCTCACGGGCATGGCCTCCTATCAAAGCGCCCAGCCATGGTTCGGCTGCCCTGGCAAATCTCATGTCCCGCGGCAGGTGGAGGCTGTTTTTAATCATATGCTCAATTATCCAGTTGCTGACAGTAACCTCCCTTACCGTTTCCACACCCATTCTTCCGAGCTTCTCCTGTATGGTGAAGCTTGCAAACTGCTCAATCCCCGTGTAAATCTCCCCCACGATTCCTACCCTTAGAGGTACGAAACCGGTTTTTTGCCTGACTGAAAGAAGTCTTTCCCTTGTTTCGTCAATAAGCCTGACTATTTTTCGGGTCCCCTGCACCTTCAACGCATTATTCCTGAAACCGGCGTATATCCTGTCAACTTCACCGCAATGCTGTTCCCTTGCCCTTATCCTGTAAGACAGCATCTCTAGTTCATCCACGAGTCTTGCTATCCTGACCGCCTTGACTGCTGCGCGCGGCAGTTTCATCATCCGCGCCTTTTCAGAGGCAAGTTTACGCATGCAGTATAGAAAATTTTTCATGCCGTAGGGTGTAGCTTCAAATGTTATCATATCCATATCATAACCGGCATCCGCAAGTATAGCCTGTTGGAGCTGCGAGTAATAACCAAACCGGCAGGGACCGCATCCCCCGGCCATTATTATTGTATCCGCCCCCATTTCGTATGCCTGTATATAATTGCCTATATTAATCTTGAGCGGCAGGCATACCATTTCCGGAGCGAGCCTGGTGCCAATCTCCAGGGCCTTCTTGTTGTTGAACGGCGGTATGACATATTCGATTCCGAGCTCATCCAATATTGATTTAACAATAATGTAAGTGTTTCCCAGATGCGGAAATGTTATTTTCATGCGATTTTCTCCAGCGCAGCATGTCAATAAAGGCTTCCAGCCTTGTATTGAAGCCTGCTTCTCCCGAATGTTCGTCTATTGTCATCGTGATAAACGGTATTGTATATTCTCTCCTTATCCTTCGCTCTATCAGGTCATTGACAAAGGAATCGATGCCGCAGCCGAAGCTGGTGATGCATATAAAGCCATCTACCGTTCCGCTTCCTGCCAGGTGCATAGCTGCCCCATAAGCATTTCTGCCATAGTTCCAGAACATAGGCTTTTTAAGCCGGCCGGCCTGACTGTTGATGTCTTTCACATCCACCATCTCAATTGTGATTGCATCAGCCCCGTATTTTTCAAGTTTGCCTAACAGATCCATGCTTACATACCTGTCATAGACATTGTACGGATGCCCGATCACTGCCACTCTCAGGCGCTGCGCCGGGCTATGCGTGAAAGAACAGCATTGCTGCTTCATTTTTGCCACTGCGCTTTTGTATGCGGCAACAGCGGTCCTTCTTCCGGCGCCTAGCAGCACACCGGTTTCAATCGCGGCCGCAAGTCCCCCCCTTTCCGATACTCTCATGTTTACCTCCGTGTCGATCAGCGCAGGAAGGCCTTTCAGCGAATGCCTTATCATATCGGGAAGCCCGCCGAATTCAGGGCAGATATATTCTCCCCTTGAAATGCTGGTAAACCTGGGTACCAGGATGTAGTCCACCCTGTTCATCAAATCAATGACATGGCCAAAAAATACTTTTATAGGAAGGCATGCTTCATCAATGCATGCTTTGACCCCGTTGTCAAGAATTTGCTTGTTGGTTGGTCCTGATACTACAACGACATTTCCCAATTCGGTAAAGAAAACTTCCCAAAAAGGCATAAACTTATAATAAAACAGGCTCCTGGGAATCCCTATTTTTGCATTCAAAAAGCCAACACCCCGTTGAAAGTTCTTGTATTATCCTATTATTCGCTTATAAACCGGGATTATGCAAAACACCTGTCCCTCTCATATGCAACTGCGGGACAATTATAAGAAAGACAGCAGATTCTTATTCCGCGTCATCATTAATATCAATGTTGTCAGGAAATGAATCATCGGATGAAGCGTCCCTGCTGGTCTCGATTATCTGCCTTGCCCTGCCCAGCAGCGGAGATGGTACAAATAGGTCCACTCCAAATATGGTACGCCCCATGTAAATCCTCATATAGTCTCCGGCTTCCTTGTATTTTCTCAATACAGGTATTCCTTCCGCATGGAGGATAGCTTCGATAACATCGGCCTCAATACTGTTTTCAGCAGTCATCAGGAATGCGCTTTTGCTATCTATATCGTCTTCACCAATTTCCGGTTCATCAACAAGAACAAAGCCGCATTCACTACATTTGTAAATGCCTTCTTTATATTCCGCTTTACATCCGGGACAAAACTGCATTAAGCCCACCTCCGCATATCCTGGTATTCGTTTAGAGACGAAATTATGCAAAACACCCCGCTCCTTTGGGAGAGCGAGGTGCCTTTATTCCTACAAACGGGTACAGGCTCAGCCTGCTGCGCCGATGATGCATACAGTGCCGATCCAATGCAGGGCTGGCTATCGTATAACGGCGCTTTTTAAGCTGCATGCTTACGCCTTGCCGTCGCAACCCAGGACGTTTACGATCTTATGCTTTACAAGCTCTTTTATGGCTTCCCTTGCAGGCTTTAAGTACTGCCTCGGGTCGAAATGACTGGAGTTTTGGGCCAGATGTTCCCTTATTGTTGCAGTCATGGCAAGCCTTAAATCCGAATCGATATTTATCTTGCATACCGCGGATCTTGCGGCCTTCCTAAGCATTTCTTCCGGAACGCCCCTGGCGCCGGGCATGTTTCCGCCATATTTGTTAATCTTTTCAACCAGCTCAGGAACTACCGAGGAAGCTCCATGGAGAACTATCGGGAAACCAGGAAGCCTTCTTGCAACCTCCTCCAGGATATCGAATCTAAGCTGTGGTTCGCCCTTGAACTTGTAAGCTCCATGGCTTGTCCCTATTGCAATCGCCAGTGAATCGACCCCTGTCCTGGAAACAAACTCCTCAACCTCTTCCGGCTTTGTAAATGCAGCATCCTTCTCGGATACGTTAACATCGTCCTCGATACCCGCAAGCCTTCCGAGCTCACCCTCGACGACAACCCCACGGTCATGAGCATAGTCAACCACTTGTTTTGTCAGCTTGATGTTTTCTTCAAAAGGAAGGTGCGACCCGTCTATCATTACGGATGTAAAACCTCCGTCAATACAGGATTTGCAAATCTCAAAGCTATCACCATGGTCCAGGTGCAGGCAGATCGGAAGTCCTGTTTCTTCCAGGGCAGCTTCCACAAGCTTCATAAGGTATGTATGGCTGGCATATCTTCTTGCTCCTGCGGAAACCTGCAGTATAAGCGGAGCATTGACTTCTTTAGCAGCCTCCGTAATACCCTGGACGATTTCCATGTTGTTTACGTTAAATGCACCAATCGCGTAGCCTCCCTCGTACGCTTTTTTGAACATTTCTTTTGTTGTAACCAATGGCATAAACGACAACTCCTCTTATCTTAGTATTTTTTATTGCAACAATATTATTCATTATCCAACATTATATTGTAACCATAATAAAAGCAACCAGTTTATAATACTGCATAACCAACTGTCCGGCATATCGCTGAAGCGTAGACTTTTTTGCCGTAAATATAAATTGTTATAAAATTATCATATTAATTTTAACAGATTATAGCTTAAAATCAAAGTGTTTTTTACAAAAGGTTCCTCCAATCATTTGCATTTTCGCATGCTATGTGTTAATATTTTATTTGATTTTCTAGGAGAAACAACTTTGGAGGGGAATAAGATGAGCGTATTAAAAGGTGCAGCTATTTTCGGCCAATCCGGCGGTCCAACAGCAGTTATCAACGCCAGTGCCTCCGGCGTATTCCAGGAAGCATTGAAGCAAGAAGCCATTACGGCAGTCTATGGTGCTGCCCATGGCATTAAAGGCATTCTTGACGAGAAGTTCTATGATATCGGTAAGGAAGACCCATATGAGCTCGAGCTTTTGAAGACAACTCCTTCGTCAGCTCTTGGATCCGTCCGCTACAAGCTGAAAAATGCAGAAGAAGATGATACCGACTATAAAAGAATTCTGGAAGTTTTTAGAAAATATAACATAAGGTATTTCTTTTACAACGGCGGCAATGATTCAATGGATACCTGCAATAAAGTAAGCAAATATTTGCAGCAATGTGACTACGAGTGCAGGGTTATAGGCGTGCCAAAAACAATTGACAACGACCTGTGGGCAACCGATCATTGCCCGGGCTACGGAAGCGCGGCAAAATATATCGCCACTTCAATCATGGAAGTATATCTTGACGCTCATGTTTATAACAGGGGCATGATTACGGTGCTTGAAATAATGGGCAGAAACGCAGGATGGCTGACCGCCGCAGCAGCGCTTGCCCAGCACGCAGGTTATGGACCTGACCTGATATACCTCCCCGAGATTCCTTTCGATATCGACAGGTTTATCGAAGAAGTGCTGGATATCTACAAAAAGAAGAATGGTGTTATTATAGCCGTATCGGAAGGCATCAGGGACAAAAACGGAAAATATATATCAGAGTATGGCTCCGACCTGGCAAAGAGCAAGGATGCATTCGGCCATGCACAATTAGGCGGTCTGGCATCAACGCTTGCCAATATCCTGAAGGAAAAATCAGGCGCCAAGGTACGCGGAATAGAGTTTAGCCTCCTTCAAAGATGCGCCTCTCATATTGCTTCCCTTACGGATGTCAACGAAGCTTTCATGGCAGGCCAGATGGCCGTCAGAAACGCGGTTGAAGGCAAGTCTGACTACATGGTGGCATTCGAAAGGGCCCCGGGACATGAGTATAAATGTAATGTCAAGCTCGTCAATCTATCAGATGTAGCCAATACGGAGAAAAAGATTCCCCGCGAATGGATCAACGAGAGTGGCAACGGGGTGAAGAAAGAGTTCATTGATTACGCTTTGCCGCTGATCCAGGGCACATCGGCTCCCCCGTTTGAAAACGGCCTTCCAAGGTTCGCCAGGTTGAAGAAGGTACTTGCGACAAGGTGAAGGTGATACGAAACATTCACGGTAAAATACCTGCCGTGTGAGCATAACTGAATCTAAAATGCGGTAATGAAGAACAATCCTCTTCTTTACCGCATTTCTATTATCTCACTATATTCTTTTTCCTGGCAACGGAGTATCCGAAAAATCCCAGCTCTTTGCCCAGCGACCAGTACTTCCCATGCGAATAGCATATAAGGTCCGCCTTTTCCATCACCAGTTTGCCATTTTCATCAATCAGCGTTTCATCGGCGTTTACGGCAACGATTTCAGCAATAAACATGTCATGTGACCCTAGATCGAGCGTGTTTCTAACAACGCACTCCAACGAAACCGGGCTCTCCCTGATAATGGGCACATCAATCACGGAAGCCTTATCTGCCGTCAAGCCCGTAGCTTTGAATTTGTCAGTATCCCTTCCGGACTTCACTCTGCAAAAATCAGTAGCAAAAGCCAGCTTTTGTGTCGTCAGGTTTACGGCAAAACTGCCCCTTTCCTTTATCAGTTCGTACGAGTATCTTGACCTCCTCACGGAAACAGACAGCATCGGCGGTTCTGAGTTTACCGTTCCTGCTCATGCTACCGTAATTATATTCGGTTTTCCGGCAGAATCCGCGCATGTTACCATTACAACCTGCACAGGATATAGAAGAGTCGACGGTTTCCATACCTGTTTGACCATAGTTCAGTCCTCCTTGTGCTTATGCTTATGCTTATGCTTGTGCTTGTGTTTGTGCTTGTGTTCATGCTTAGCCAGCGCTCATGCTTCAAGCTCCCGGTATTTTCTTGCGGCTACCGCATATAGCACCATTACCGAAAGTATTCCGGATATTATTGAAACGATATTTATTGCTATAAGTACAACAATCACTTTCATTCTTAAGGCCAGCAGCACGCCCGTCACGGCCCCGAGGATTGCCAGCACAAGAATGGAAGCAAGCATTCCCAGCGCGCCGTTCATATTTTGCTTCATCGCTTCTGTTTCACTGTTCCAGACAAGCTTCGGGTGAAAAACATCAATTAGCAGACTTAAAGCTATCATGGGCACCGAACCCACAAAGCCGGTAACAACAGCCCCTATTACCCATAAAACCGGCAGGTTGAAAAAGAGGCCCATTATGATTCCCGTAACGGCCACGCCAATGGCGGACACAAGAAAACTTACAATCAGTTTTGCATTTACCTGCTGCCTGGCGGGTACCGGTATCATTTTCGTTATCCAGATTGTCCGCCCTTCCCTGGAAAGAGAAGTCGACGCAACGACATTCATTCCCGCCGTAAAAAGCATCAGCCCAAGACCTCCCAATAGGAAATACGGGGCAACATCCGGGTTGACGGCCATGTTGAAAAATCGTTCTATTCCCGGATCGCTTTTTCTCACCATAAACATCATGGCCGCAATAATCGGTCCAATAATGCTTCCTACCAAGCCATTCAACAAATAGACCGGGGTTCTGACCAGTATCTTCCATTCACGTATTGCCAATGCAATTGCCGGGTCGGCCATACTGCCGTATTGCTTTTCCAAACGTATGCCGGACAGGATCCTTCTTTTCCTGCCCACTTCCTGGCCTGCCAGGAAAGCTTTATAATACATCAGGTTTGACAGCCATAGCAAAAGCAGGAACAACAGCAGGCTGACCACAACAAACAGCAGTATATAACCCAATCCGGCCAGTCCGCTTTCCGACAGGCTTTTCGTCGCCCACATGGCAGGAGGATACCTGCTGCCTATTAAATCTACAATACCAGCCTGCCCGGTAAAAAATCTCCGCATCTCCTCCGGGTCTTTGGGGAAATTCTGTGCCAGCAGGCTTATGCCTATTCCAATAAACATCGCCGCCAGCCCGCCCAAAATGATAAACAGATCCTTGTGTTTCCTGAGATTTGCCACCCTCATGATTGCCACGATTATAACGGCAGCCACGGCAAGTGGAATAACCGGCGACACAATAATAAGTGCCGCGCTTTTCAGCCAGTACGGCAGTCCCTGTGAAGTTCCCGTGCCGTAAATAATTATCGGGGGAAGCAATAACGGTACGGATGTCAGGTATTCATTAACCATGATTACCGCGAACTTGCCTCCAATCACTTCGTAGGGCTTTAGAGGAAGCGGCACAAGTGTTTCAACATCTTTCGAAAAGTAAAACATCCCCAGTATGTAAAATATACCGAAAAGAAAAATCATGAACTGGGCGCATGCAAATGATATTATGAGCACCATCTCCGGCTGGTTTATGATCACACCCGCCGCAAAAATGTTTATCATAAACGCGATATATAAAGCAATTAAAGGAGTAAACGAAAAGATTAAGGCTACTCCTACCAGTATCGGTTCCCACCGTTTATTCTTTTCCCGCATAAACCGGTACTTAAGGGCGGATATGCCGTAGTTGACATTCAACTGCATTTTTACGAAAGCTGTAAATGGCTTCATTTTTCGGTCATCTCCAGGAAAATATTTTCGAGGGATTTCACGCTGCCGTTCAGTTCAACGCCCTGCTTAAGTTCATCAATAGTGCCGACGGCTATAAGTTTGCCCTTATGAATAATGCCGATCCTGTCACAGAGCCTTTCAGCCACTTCCAGGATATGCGTCGAAAAGAATACCGTCTTGCCACGGTCGCAATGCTCCCTCATCCCGGTTTTAAGAAGGTGGGACGATTTCGGGTCCAGCCCTACCATCGGCTCATCCAGTATCCAGACATCCGGGTCGTGTATTAGCGCGCCGGCAATGGCAATTTTTTGCTTCATGCCGTGCGAGTAACTTTTTATAAGGTCGGATGCGGCATCTTTCAGACCAAACATCTCAAGGTAATGCCCTATCCTTTCCTTGCGCAGGCCCGGCGGCACCCGGTAAACATCGGCCATAAACTTGAGATATTCCACGCCTGTGAGCCTGTCGTACAGGCTGGGGCTGTCAGGTACATACCCGAGTTTTTTCTTTGCCTCGATCGGGTTATCGATTATGCTTGTACCGTCGATAAAAATATCGCCTTCATCGGGGTTCAGAAGCCCTACTATCATCTTTATTGTCGTAGTCTTTCCAGCGCCGTTCGGCCCCAGGAAACCGAAAATCTCCCCTCTTTCAACACGGAGCTCCAGCTTGTCCACTGCCCGGACAGCGCCCTTGTTATAGCTTTTTGATACATTCCTTATATCTATCAAAATACTTCCTCCCTCTCCCGTCATCAAAATAATATACGGGTTGCACACGGCAAAAGTATGATTTTGGAAATTTAATCAAACACGAGGTAAGATGCCCCGTCTATCCTGATCATTTTGTCGCTGTTAAGATTTTTGGTTGTTATTTCATAGCCGTCTTTAATAACTTCGGCAGCTATTTTCATATATGTCTTGAGTATATCGCCAAGCCCTATGCTATGCTGCACGTTTTTACCGAGAATATCGATGAGCCCGGGAATTTTCCCTATATTCTCAATCGTTCCTTTTTGCTTGATTAATTGCTGCAGAAAATACAACTGGTTCTTCTTGCGCCCGGTATCGCCGATATCAAACATGGTTCCGTCTTCCCTGTATCCCTGGCGGAATCTTACGAATCCTTCCGCGTCAGCCCCGTACAGGCGCTGCATTCCCTTCGGAATATGTATCGAAAGATCCTGCAGGGGATCATCGTAATCCATGTTATAAGGCACATATATGTCAACTCCGTCAAGGTGGTCGACAAGCTTCCTGAAACCGTTTATGTTTATGCTGACGTAATCATCCGCCTTAACACCGAATTTTTCATCGATAACGTCCGCCAAAAAGCTTATGGCTCCGGAATCAAACCTGCCTTTATACCCGACCAGGTTTCCTATATGATGCGCGAAGTTAATCCTGTAAACACCGGGTTCGTGTAAAAGGTTCGCTTCTTCCAGGCTTGATAGTATGTCGCTGTTGTACTCTATATATGTATCCCTTGGGATCATTATAATTTTTACCGTCTTTTTCCTTGTATCAATGCTGGCAATGCCTATCGTGTCAAACAGGTTGTTAAGCTTGTCCTTTCCCGTAATAAGTATGTTTTTTGAGCCGTCTTCAACCAGTTTTTCTGAATACGGCCTGCCGACAGTCAGTGTTTTTTGCGTATTTTCCCGTACCTGGCCGGGCTTCTCATTTGATTGAGGTCTTCCGCTCTTCCCGTCAGGAATGTTTCCCGGTCCTTTAGGCTCACTGCTTACGGCGTCTTGCTGTTTATCACGGGAAGACAGGACCCCCGTTTCACACGCCACCATAAGAAGTATGATCCCTATCAGCAAAAATATTCCTATCCAGATTAGTATAGCTCTATAACCTTTCATTAAACCTACTCCTGGCTCTGTTATTCATAACGCCGTGTTTAAATGAAATTTTTACATGCAGATGTACTGCTTTGTCACGGGCGTTCAGCGGGACTGACGGTAAATCCGCCTGTCATAACACATTTATGGGCAATTTATGCACACCATATTATATTATAAATATTTTTTAACCCGTATTCAAATAAAAAATTGTTAAAAATATCTAAATACAGCTCATCCCATCACGATATCCACCTTGTGTGTCCTGCCGTCACCGAATATGGGAAGAACATTCCCTGTAAACTCTCTTCCGTCGATTGTAACAAGCCTGACACCCTTTGATACATGCATGGGGTTTGTAACAGTGATATCATACACGGCTCCCCTGAAGGCCCTTTTAACTCTGAAGCCGTTCCATTCTTCCGGGATGCATGGGTCAACGGTCAATCCGTGGTAATCGGGCCTGACTCCCAAAATGTACTGCGATATCGCCACGAAATTCCAGGCCGCAGTTCCCGTGAGCCACGAATTCTTGGCTTCTCCATGCCTCCTGGCTTCTTTTCCTGCTATCATCTGTGAATAAACATATGGTTCCATCCTGTGAATTTCACTGATGTCTTCCCTGTATGCAGGAGCAATCCTGGTATAAAGGTCAAACGCCTTGCCGCCTCTTCCAAGTACGGTCTCAGCAATCATTATCCATGGGTTGTTATGGCAGAAGATACCTGCATTTTCCTTGTACCCCGGCGGATATGACGATATCTCCCCAAGCTCAGGGTAATACCGTTTATATGCCGGGTAAAGCAAAACCATGCCATGCTCCGTTCCAAGGTATTTCCACGCAGAATCAAGCGCCTTCTCCGCTTTCCCGTCGTCAGTTCCTATACCCGCCATCACGCAGAAGCCCTGCGTTTCGATGTATATTTTGCCTTCGTCGTTCTCGTTGCCGCCGACCTTGTTTCCAAAGTCGTCATATGCGCGAAGGAACCATTCGCCGTCATAACCATACTTGATAATTGCCTCTTTCATCGCCTGGATATGCTCTTGGGCCATCTTTACCTCGTTATGCCGGCCGGTGTTTTTACATATTTTCACAAACTCATTGCCGATGAATACGAACATCCCTGCAATAAGCACTGATTCCGCCACTTTACCGTCCTTGTTCGTCGTTGTCTGGTACGGTTCGTCAGGGGTGGCAGAAAAACAGTTCAGGTTAAGGCAGTCATTCCAATCTGCCCTGCCGATAAGGGGCAGCCCGTGAGGCCCGAGGTTATTGACAACATGGCAGAAGGACCTTCGCAGGTGCTCAAAAAGTGGTTCTGCCTTTGCCGGGTCATTGTCGAACGGCACCTGCTCGTCAAGAATGCCGAAATCACCCGTCTCTTTTATATATGCGGAAACCGACAATATGAGCCATAGCGGGTCATCATTGAAATTGCTGCCTATCTCATTGTTGCCCTTTTTTGTAAGGGGCTGGTACTGGTGATACGCGCCTCCGTCCTCAAGCTGCGTTGCCGCCAGGTCAAGTATCCTTTCTCGTGCCATGAGAGGCGCCTGATGCACAAAACCGAGGATATCCTGGTTTGAATCCCTGAAGCCTATGCCCCGGCCAATGCCCGATTCAAAGTAAGATGCGCTCCTGGACAGGTTGAATGTAACCATGCACTGGTATTGATTCCAAATGTTAACCATGCGGTTGACCTTTTCATCCGGGGTATACGCCGTATAACAGGTCAGGAGCCTGTCCCAGTGAGCTTTCAGCTCGGCAAAGGCCTCATCCACCTGCTCCGTTGCGGCAAACCTCGCAGCCATTTCTTTTGCCGGTTTTTTGTTTATAACGCCCGGCGCTTCCCATTTTTCCCCTTCCCCGTTTTCAACATACCCGAGCACAAAAACGAAGCTTGATTCCTCTCCGGGTTCAAGCGTTATATCGAAGCTGTGCGAAGCAATCGGGGACCAGCCGTCCGCCACGGAGTTTGAAGACCTGCCCGAAACAACCGCAGCCGGTGCGTCAAACCCGTTATACAACCCGGTAAATGCGGCGCGGTCGGTATCAAAACCCGTCATATCCCTGTTTGAAGAATAAAAGGCATAGTGATTGCGCCTTTCCCTGTATTCCGTTTTATGATAAATAATATTGTTTTCAATCTCGACCTCTCCGGTATTAAAGTTTCTCTGGAAATTTGTCATATCGTCGTACGCGTTCCAAAGACACCATTCAATAAAGGAAAACAAGGTAATTCTTTTTGTTGCGGAACTCTTATTTATGACATTAATTCTTTGTACTTCACCGTTGAAATCCAGCGGCACAAAAAACAACGCCTCAACCCCGATCTCTCCCCGTTCTCCATAAATCACGGTATACCCGAGACCATGCCGGCATTCGTATTTATCCAGTTTACGCTTTACCGGCGCCCACCCCGGCGACCAGTAATCACCGCTGATGTCGCGGATATAGAAATACCTGCCCGCCGTTATCCACGGGCACGTTATTGTACCTGTACCTTGTAATGCGCCTCAGCCTGGCGTCCCTGTAAAAACAATAGCCGCCGGCCGTATTAGATATCAGCGAGAAAAAATCCCGGCTGCCCAGGTAATTAATCCATGGGTACGGTGTTTCAGGCGTGGTAATGACATATTCCTTGTTTATGTCATCAAAATACCCGTATTTCATGACAACCTCCGCTTTTTTTATTCATATAATATCATTAATGTCATTAATATACAACAAGGGACACCGGATCTCTTTTCTGATCCAATGTCCCTGCATTTTGTCGGCTGACACAGACGTGAATTTTATACAAACACCGTTACAGCCGCTGTTCAGGTGTAGAGCGGCAGATCTTGTCCCCCGGTTTTACGGTTCCTTATTCGTGAAAACAATTTTTCCGTCGGTTACATCCGCCACAACGCTGCTTCCGGGCATAATTCCGCCCAGGAAGAACTGCTCGGTCAACTCATCTTCAACATATTTCTGGATGGTCCTGCGAAGCTGCCTGGCCCCGAATTTCGGATCATAACCTTTTTCAAGAATAAAGTCGCATAACCCGTCTGTAAAGCTTATTTTAATATCTTTCAGTGCAGCTTCTTCACGGACTTCTTCAAGCATCAGCGAAACAATCCGTTTCAGCTCATCCCGGCTCAATTCGGTAAATACAATCGTCTCGTCGACCCTGTTCAGAAACTCCGGCCTGAATATCTCTTTCAGCACGTCTTTTGCCCTGCTCTCGAGACTCTTGCGGCCTTCGCTTCCAAAGCCCATGCCGCTTGACCTTAGCGTCGTGCCGGCGTTGGATGTCATGACAATAATCGTGTTTTCGAAACTGACCACCCTGCCGTGGCTGTCCGTAAGCCTTCCGTCATCCAGTATCTGGAGCAGTATGTTGAATATGTCCGGGTGCGCCTTTTCGATTTCATCAAGCAATATTACGGAAAATGGTTTTCTTCTGACTTTTTCCGTCAGCTGCCCGCCGTCGTCGTACCCGACATAGCCCGGCGGAGAGCCGATTAGCTTGGATACCGCATGTTTCTCCATGTATTCGGACATATCCAGCCTTATAAGCGCATCTTCAGTTTCAAAAAGCTCTGCGGCAAGCGCTCTCACGAGCTCGGTCTTGCCGACTCCTGTAGGGCCGACAAAAATGAACGACGCCGGTTTTCTTTTTTTCCTGAAGCCCGCCCTGTTTCTCCTGATTGCCTTTGATATGCTGGAAACGGCTTCCTCCTGGCCGACTACCCTCTTGTGGAGCCTTTCCTCAAGGTTTATCAGCTTTTCCGCTTCTATTTCGGTCAACCTTTGCACAGGTATCTTTGTCCAGCTCTCTATCACATACGCTACATCTTCGACCGTAAGCTCGTCTTCCTTGTTGCTCTCTTCAAACTCCCTGATCTTCAGCAGAAGCTGGCATTCGCGCACTTTCAGATCGGCAGCTTTCTGGTAATCCTCTATGGAATCGGCCGACACCGCGTTTTCCTTCTCTTCCTGGATCCTCTTCAGCTCGGCTTTCATCTCTTCCAGCTCCACCAGGCGGTGGTTTTTCAGGTTTACCCTCGAACCAGCTTCATCTATGACATCGATAGCCTTGTCCGGAAGGTAACGGTCGCTAATATACCTCTCGGAAAGCCTTGCGGCAGCTTCGATAACCTCATCAGGTATCTTCACCCTGTGGTAGCTTTCATAATAATCCTTGATACCTTTCAGTATTTCAATCGTTTCCTCAACCGAGGGCTCCTCCACAAGCACCGGCTGAAAGCGCCTTTCCAGCGCCGCATCTTTTTCGATGTACTTGCGGTACTCATTGAGCGTCGTTGCTCCAATCACCTGTATCTCGCCCCTGGACAGCGCCGGCTTGATAATGTTTGCGGCATTCATCGCGCCTTCGGCTTCCCCTGCTCCCATTATGTTGTGAAGCTCGTCAATAACAAGTATGACATTTCCCAATGCCTTTGCCTCTTCAATCAAGCCCTTCATCCGGCTTTCAAACTGTCCCCTGAACTGTGTGCCGGCAACGATGCCCGTCATGTCCAGCAGGTATATCTCGGCATTAAACAGCTTGGCAGGCACCTGGCGCTTCGCTATCCTGACGGCAAGCCCTTCGGCGATTGCAGTCTTACCGACTCCGGGTTCGCCTATGAGAACAGGGTTGTTCTTGGTTCTCCTGTTCAGTATCTGCACCACCCTGTCTATCTCCCTCTGCCTTCCGATCACCCTGTCGATCTTGTCCTCGCGCGCCAGGTCGGTCAGGTTGGTACCATACGTATCCAGGTATTTTTTCCTTTTCAGCGTCTTTTTCTCCTGGGTCTTTGTCCGCGTGCCGTTTTTGCCGTCCTTTTCCTCGGCGCCGTCCTTGGATTCGCCGCCGTATTCAGGTTCCCCGTTTTTCGGGAAAGCACGGCTTAAAAACCGAAAAACGGGCTCAGCTTGTTGCCGTCAACAGGCTCCAGGCTTCCGGCCGGGGCCGCGCCATTATCAAGTTCCGTTTCGAGATTGCCAAACAAGTTGCCCATCTGTTTATTTAAATTGTCAATATCTTCATCGGACATGCCGGTTTGCTCAATCAACTGGTTAATCGGCTGGATACCCTGTTTTTTGGCACAGGATAAACAAAGACCTTGCTGGGTCTGTTTGCCGTCCGCTATTTTCGTTATAAATACTACCGCGTAGTTTTCCTTGCATATCGAACACAACGTCATAGCTGTTCAACTCCTTCCACTTCAGCCGTCGCTCTACATGCATAACCTGTAAACCCTTGTGTATAAAAAGTCCGGTATATTTACCGGCCGCCATTTACAGGTTCCTATAAAAAGTATAGCACATTTTTTTTGTCCCGGTCTACACCGCGGCAATGAAATCTATTAGTACCAATTTATTATACGGAATTATACGGAAAAAAGACTGCAATTATCCGAGAGATATAGCTGCAGTCCTTTTTGCAAAAACAGAAGGGGCTTCCCATCAGGTTAGATACTTTTTGGGTCAGCCCTCTTAAGGAATAACAGTTTTATTGAATGTCAAACCAAAACCTGCCGATAGCTGGCTTCGGCAAAAATCTTCACACTATGGTTTATGGTTCAACTGCCTGCTCATTCCGCCGGAAAACGCTTGATACCATGGCGTACAATTTCCCGCATGAGACGAATAATGGCAAAGTGGATTGGCGCACCACAACCATCGACGCTGGGTGCAACGCGCGAACCGATTGAGTCGTGGAACTCCACCTGGTAACAGGTATCAAGCACGCGCCGCTCAATATCTTCATCGCACATGGCATCCAGATCACCGGCTGCAAGACCCAGCAAGCAGGCTATCCCATAACCTGCCCAGTTGGAAATAGCAGCGGAAACCAGGACGTCCACTTTTGCAACGTCCAGGGCAATACCCGATTTACAGGGACATTTGCACATGTTTCCGTTTTTCACTTTTTCCCGGACTACCTTTTCAATGTTTGCCATACCTATTTCGTTTCCGCCATCGCCAATACCAATAGTAGCAATACCGCGCGACGATGCGCCGGTAAACAAGTAATCCATTTTTGCCTGACTGGCTGAGAAATCAAAGCCGCCCATACCGTGAATACGGCCATGTTTGTTCATGCCGCCGCGTTCGATAGCCAGGCAAAGCGATGGCTTATACCGGTTCAGGAGCTCTTCGGAACGGATGCGGCATGCTTCTTGATCAATAGGCATTCCGATTACAGAAATGGTGGGTACCATGACAAAGCCCAGTTCATCCGACAGAGATTTCGGCAGGTTTTCCGGCTCAACTATGGAAAAGCCACAGCTTGACATGATTTTTTTCATGTCCTCAACCAGGTAGTCATCCGTTATAATAATAGGCAGCCCCTTCAGTGTGAGCCGAATAGCCCTGGCAAGCGCCGCCGCGCCCGGAGGACCGTCTGTCTCGCTTTTTGTGGGAATGTTGGAAGGCTGGTCGGCCCAGCCGGTGGTAATAAAAACATAGTCGCCCGGTTTGACAGCTTTTTGCATCAGTTCCACTGCAGCCAGCGTCATAGGCTTGCCGTTCAGCAGCTCTCTTGCGGCGTCAAAAAGCACCTGTGCCGAACCGCGCGCACCGATGTCCACATTAATCAGCCGGTCTATAGATTCGGCTACATTTGTCAATCCTTGATCAGATATAAGCTTGCGCATAAAGCGAGTATCTCCTTCTTAATCATGGTATTTAACGTATCGCCATGGCGACTGCCATGGCGATATACGTAAAAAATAATTGCTATGGTTTTAGGCTCAGTCTCTTTAGTGTAAAGTATTCCGCCAGGCCCCACTTGGAAGCGTCGCAGCCTATTCCGGATTCCCTCATGCCGACATGGGGAAGCATGGGACCGGTGCTGAATCCGTTTACATAAAGCTCACCGAATTCCAGTACTTCATAGGCACGTGCAATAGCCCTGGCATCGTGTCCGAACAGGTAAGACGTCAGGCCCATTTCCGTGTTATTGGCCTTCTGAAGCGCATCCTCAAAATCACTGTAGGAACGCGCCGATATGACGGGTCCGAAGATTTCTTCCTTCGAAATACACATATCCTCAGTTACATCAACCACCAGGGTCGGACTGATATACGCGCCTTTCTCGAATCCGGCCGGAATATCGCCGCCGTATAGAACACGTGCACCTTGTGCTTTAGCATCATTAATGAGACCAAGTACACGGTCCCTCTCTCTCTTGTTGATCATGGGACCCATGACCATCTCGCCTGGATCACGGCCAGCGCCGATGGTGACCTTTTTGAGACGCTCTAATACACAATTACAGAACTCCTCATATCTGCTCTCATGGACGTAGATGCGGTTGTATCCGATGCAGGTCTGTCCTGTATTGGAGACCTGGCTGATTACTATCAATCTCGCAGCCTCCTCCACATCTGCATCCTCCATTATGATGCAAGGCGCGTTTCCGCCCAACTCCAGCGAATATGTCTTAATGGAGGTAGCTCCCTGTGCCATGACCTGTCTGCCGGTTTGAGTGGAGCCAATGAGGGTGATCATTTTCGGTATGCGGCTGGTATTTAGCGCCTCGCCCAACTCATCGGAAGGACCGGCTATAATATTGACCACGCCGGCGGGCAGGCCGATCCTGTGCATTACCTCACCCAAATACAGCGTTGCCAAAGGCGTCTGGCTGGAGGGCTTAATCACACAGCAGCAACCTGAAGCGATAGTGGGTCCGATTTTAAGAGCTGCATTCCCCAGCGGATAATTCCATGCCAGATGTCCAACAACTACTCCTAAAGGCCGCTTATCTACCAGATGATAGAACTGTCCGCGTTTACCGCTGTTATCCGAATAGGTGGTACCGGTGACACGGCGGATTTCTTCTGCAAAATAGCGCAGGCTGGAAATGCCCCAATCAAAGTCATAACACGCCTCAGCGTAGGGTTTGCCTGTTTCTGCGGATAGCAAATCGACGATATACTCTCGCTCATTAAGTATTGCATCAGTATATTTGCGGAGCCAATTCACACGCTCATCAAGCGGCGCATATGACCAGGTACGAAACGCTGTCTGAGCAGCCTGGAGTGCCTCTACAGCCTGTTCTGCGGTGGCTGCGTTAAATGTCTTAAAAACTTCGCCGGTTGCCGGATTCTCTACGCCTATTTCCTTCCCGGCGCCTTGAACCAGTTTCCCGTTTATATATTGCTTGAACATCGTTAACACTCCCTCCTTCTTTATAAGACTTTATAAGAATTGCGTTAAAACATCTTCTTTATATATGAAAGAACGGCTTCCCCGTCATAGCCATACTTATGGTAAAGGTCGTCCGGATCGCCAAACCCCGGATAAACATCAGGTATTCCGAAGCGTTTGAAGGATTTCAACGCAATGCAATTTTCAGCAATAACATCGCTTACCGCGCTAGCCAGACCATTTTTCATCAGATGGTCCTCCCAGGTAATAATATTACCTGTCTCCCTTGCCGCAGCCAGCACTACTTCAGTATCCAACGGCTTAATTGTAAACATATCAATTACCCGAACGCCTATACCGCTATCCTTAAGGGTCCTCGAAATCTTAATGGCTTCGCCGACCATCTCGCCGCATGCGATGATAGTAACGTCGTCGCCCTCGCATGCAACATGCGCCTTCCCAATCTCAAATTTCGTACCTGCAGGATAGATTACCTCATTACTCTTGCCAGGATCCAAACGGATTGATATGGGGCCGTTCCAGTTGACGCTCTTCAAAATAAGCTGTCTAAGCTGATTCGGATCCGATGGCGCACATACGGTCATATTCACCAGCGATGAAAACAGGGCTATATCCTCCATGGCATAGTGGGTCGAGCCGCCGTTGCCTGTCAGACCTGAATAATTGGCTATAATGCGTACCGGAAGGTTATGATAGCACACATCGCTGCGAACCTGCTCCAATGCACGCATGCTCATAAACGGCATCATACCTATAATAAACGGTATGTTTCCTTCAAGAGCTAGACCCGCCGATATGCCGACAACACATTGCTCGGAAATACCCGTGTCAATGTAACGTTCCGGATGAGCATCACGGAACTCCTTGCAACCCCATCCTATATCCGGCGTCAGTAGCCAAATACGGGGGTCATTTTTTGCTAATTCAAGAATAGCTTCTCCAACAACAGTCCTACCAGAAATGAATTCTTCCAGTGTATTGGACTCCCGCATCATAATACCTCCTTTTCCCTCTCATAGGCAGTACGCAGATCTTCGAGCGCTTTTTCCAGATCCCGTTCATTCAGGCTGCCGACATGCCACTTGATCTGTTTTTCCATAAAGGAAACTCCCTTGCCCTTCACAGTGTTTGCAACAATAACAGTAGGAACATTACTGTCGGGAGCGGGCAGGTTATCGAAAGCGTCAACAACCTCACTCATATTGTTGCCGTTAATCTCTACCACGTTCCAGCCAAATGCACGCCATTTATCCGCATAGGGCTCCAGCACTACAGACTCCTCGCTGTAGCTGATCATAAACTGCTTGTTCCTGTCTACAATTCCTATAAGGTTGCCCAGCTTCAAAGCTCGGGCGTTCATTGCGGCCTCCCATACAGAACCCTCACAGGTTTCTCCGTCTCCCATCAGGCAGAACACACGGTGTTTTTCTCCTCTTGCCCGAGCCGCTGCAGCCATTCCTGTGCAAATGGGCAGACCATGACCAAGAGATCCGGTGGATGCTTCAATACCAGGCAGATGCTCCCTGCAGGGATGCTGCCCGAAGGCACTGTCTAGTTTCCCGTAGGTTCTAACAATCTCATCATAATCGCAGAAGCCGCGCATGGCCATTGCGACATATATACAAGCGGCACCATGGCCTTTGCTGAGAATAAACCTGTCCCTGTCGGGTTTCTTTACATTGGCCGGGTCTATATTCATGGTGTGGTAAAACAGGCAAGTAACGACATCCGCCATGGACAAGGCGCCGCCCATATGAATATTGCCGGAATAGCTTCCGCACAGCTTGCACAAATTAACCTTCAGCTGATAGGCCAGCTCTTTAAGCCGCAGCACTTCTTGTTTGTCAGCCATAATTTTCACTCCTTATGAACTACAGTTTATAATTCGTAGAAACTACCTCACACATGCTGAGTCGATTGCGACTCTCTATGGAACGTCGGAATGCTTAAATTACAGTCAATCCGGCATGATTTGAGATGATCCGCTTTACTGTACTAAAGGCTGCGACCGGCGTATATGCACCGGTTACAAGACCCTTCGGCACACTGCATACCTCGATGCAAAAACGCATACCATCTCCCAACACCTCTATGAGGTGTGTGTTACCTTCCGCATCAGGATCTGCCACGATTCGAGAACAAGTCTTGTCGAAGCCCAGACCCGCCAGCGCAATACCGGCATGAACGTTTACATTCCGGGGGAATTTCTTGCAAGCTTCCCTGGTGGTCCCTTCAAAAAGCACCGTCTTTTCCGTCACATTGCTGCCAAGGTTGGCGGGCTTCTTTGTGGTTGTTATACGCACGCTTTCCAGGATTTCTCTTCCGTCAAAGATACCGTCCAAACCCAGAATTGCGCCATGAGGTATATAAATCTTGTTCTGCCACTTTTTACAGAGCTGCTCTGCTTCATCCGCAAAACCCTCATCAGCAAATGCACTGGCCGAAAACACCAACATGTCTGAACATGGCAGTATGACAGGCGCTAATTGCTGCACCGCTTGATAAGTTGCAGTCTCCACAACAAGATCAACCTTATTGTATTTAAAATGTTTCTCCAGCTTTTCAGGCGAATCCAGGACGATTTCCTTTGGCAGCCCTGTTGTCGCTTCCTTGCTCAGGTCATAAACAAAACTAAGGTTTACATTCTCGATCTCGTTGAGATGTTCATGAATATATCTGCCTATCAGGCCATATCCGATTATTCCTATTGCTTTCATATCTGTAAACCTCCTCACAGCAATCAATAAGTCAAACGACGGCCCCTGGCCACCACATTCCACTCATCCACTAGCTTGCCGTTCTCTGCCACCAGGATGGTAGGATACAGCACCGTTGTCGGACAAATATGGCTTGGGATTACATATTGTATGCTTCCTATCTCCGGACGCTCAGATTCATGTCCCTCTTCCATCTTCCACACCCAATGTTCCTCGCTCTGGAATAAAGGCTTTGCTTTTACACCGACAATCTCTCCCCTTACTGGCTGGTCACAAGATATACCTTTGCTGCCGAGGTCGAGTGTAAATGTGTCATGAGAAGGATGGCTTATTACCCTGGTCAAAATTGCGCCGGCTTCATACAGCTCCAGGTCAGGGTGGTCTTTCCCGTAGCGCGCGTCGCATACAAACGATGTCCCCGGAGACAGAAAATAATTGCTGGTCCTGGCATGGCACGGATAAGACGGCGTGCCGCCCGTGATAATCGTATCACAAACCATTCCGCGAGCCAGGATCGCCTGGCGTACATTTTCTATCTTTTCATCCATGACGTCGACGGCCGTCTGGCGGTCATTTATGTCTATCTGATGGTTATGGCCATCATAGCAGTGCAGACCACGCAGATTAATGCCCGGGAGTTTATAGCACTCTGCATAGAACTCCTCAACATCCTCTAGCCGGACGCCCGTGCGATCCTGCCCTACATTCACATCAAGAATTGTCGGAATTACCAGTTTCGCTTCAACCGCTGCATCAGATAACTGGCGAAGAACTCTCAAATCATCACCCATCGCCCAGAACTGCGTCTTGGGAAATGCCTTGGTCAGCTCAATGAACCGCTTAATATTCGGCCCAACCAGTGCATATGCCAAAAGGATATGCTCGACTCCAACTGAAGCCGTTACTTCCGCTTCGGAAATCGTAGCGCACATAAACCTGGTAATACCCATCGACTTTTGCATCTCTACAATTTCCTTTGTCTTATGGGTCTTAACATGGTACCAGAGCCTATCGGCGCCTCCCGCCAGTTCTATGGTCCGATGCATATTTTTTACAATAGCATCGCGGTAATATATAAGCGCCGGACTGACCAGGTTTTCCTCACCCTCAATATGATAATTCTTAAGTTTCATAATTCTTTCTCTCCTATATGCCGAAATTTTATTGCATTAACCTGGGCAGGTATAGGGTATGTATGCCCTTCATCTGTCCGCTAATACAGCAATTCGATATTATTCCGGTACTACAACGACCTTGATGCATTGCCCGCTGCGGGCTAAATCCAAAGCTTCACCGTATCTTGAAAGCGGAAATACGTGCGTGACAATTTTGTCGAGAGGCAGTATGCCGCTTTCGATGATGCGGGCAGTCTTTGCCATATAATACTTGCCGAGAAATACACCGTGAATCTCCACTTCTTTCTTTAGGAGAACGCCCACTGCAATCTGAGCGCGGGTAATTTCATCGTGACCGCAATGAAGCACCTTGCCACGCGGACGTACACACTCTATGCACTCCATAAGCAATGCTCCTACTGCTTCGATGCAGTGGTCGACTCCAACACCATCTGTCTCTTCCAGGCATACTTTCACGATATCTTCCTTGTTGGGGTCAACAACACGGGTAGCGCCAATTTCAAGAGCCTTGTTCCTGCGATACTCAATTGGCTCGGAAAGAATGACCTTGGTTGCACCGTTCGCTCTTGCAAGTGCCGCATACATCTGTCCGATGGGACCGCCTCCCAGTACGCAGACACTATCTCCTACATGGATATTCAGCTTTTCAAGGGAATATCCGCAGCAAGCCAGAGGCTCTGCGAGCGCCATAAGCTCTGCAGGAGTATCCTGTGCAATCTTGTACGCAAACTTATTGGGAACAATGGTATAGCTGGTCAGGCCGCCATCCTTGAAAACGCCCATTGAATTTGCCTGTCCCTCATATCCTGGCTCGGTAAGGTAAACATTCTCGCATCTTTCAGGCCATCCTGCCAGGCAGGCGTCGCAATAGCCACAAGGCCCGTGAGGATCAATGATGACCTTATCTCCAGGTTTCAGGTTGGTAACGGCGCTGCCTACCTCAACTACCTGGCCGCAGAACTCATGGCCAAAAATGATGCCTGGTCTGCAAGGATGTTTCTGGGGAATTGAAAATATATTTACGTCGGTGCCGCAGATGCATACGCCAAGTACCTTTATTTTTACATCATCGGGATTTTGGATTTTGGGCTCAGGACGATCTTCGATGGCGAACTCGCCGGGCCCTTTATATATGACAGATTTCACGTAAATTAGCTCCTTTCTGCAACTAAGTGTTCTGAGATGTGCTCAGCGATTAATGGCAACCCACTTCGAGTCATTATCGCCGCTTTCAATTACCGCATGTACAAATTTAACGCCCGAAACGCCATCATCTACATTTGGAAAGTCAAGATCATCAGCAGTAAGAGGTTCTCCTTTCTTTTTCTTCAGGACCGCATTCAGGAATGCGCGATAAATATTTGCCTGTGCTACATAGTAGCCTTCCGGATGACCATAGGGCAGGCGGAAATATCTCTTTGCATCATCACTCATGCCTGCGCCTGCACGGGACAGGATGCGTACAGCCTCGCCGCGCTTCCGGTAAACAACCTCGTCCGGACAGACTTGTCTCCATTCCAGGGAACCTTCAGCACCGTAAACACGGAATTCCATCTCGTTGGATTTCCCACAGGCAACCTGGCAGAACCAATAAGCGCCATGGACACCGTTTTCATACTCAACAAGGATGTTGCTGTTGAATTCCAGTTTCTTGCCGAAACGGTCCACAGTAGCTGCAACACGCTTAATCTTCAGCCCTGTTACATAGCTTACAAAGTGTTCTATATGGGTACCATCGTCAGCTACAGTGTTTGAAATTCCCGAGTACTTCGGATTAGAACGCCAGAAATTGGAGACATCTCCTTTTTCATGAAGTACATTCAGGAAGCAACCGGAACTATATTCGCCGGCAATCGAAACTATTTCGCCAATGTCGCCCCTGGCAATCATATCTTTCATGACCTTAGCCATGGGATAACCGGAATAGCAGTAGTTCACTGCAAATAACAAATTTTTTTCCTTTACGATTGCAGCCAGTTCTTCCGCTTCTTCTACCGTGAAGGTAAGCGGCTTTTCGCACATAACGTTTACGCCGGCTTCCAGGAAAGCCTTGGCAATTTCGTAATGTACATGATTCGGAGTGCAGATGGCGACAAAATCGATGTTGCCAGCCTCCTTGGCTACCATATCTTTGTAATTGAAATAAACCCTGTTTCTATCTACATTATAGTAATCCGCACACTCCACATTCAGTTCATCGATCGCGGAGAAACACCCGCAAACAAGCTTGGCACGTGGATCAAAAGCAATACCCTTTCGATGCACCTCACCAATAAGAGCTTTCAGGTCGCCGCCGACCATACCGTATTTAATGCATTCCATAATTTTGCCTCCTTATGTTGTATTTATTTTGAAATCTAGTAACCATTCAGAACATATGACTGGAACAAATCATCAGAGTATCTGGCCAAACTCAATTTCCTCGCCGGTGGGACTTTTAATCTTGAAATATCGGAAACCCTTTTCAAAAAATTGCGGCAAGTCCTCTATCCCATTGGTGGTAATCTCATAACCGGCATCGATGCAGAACTTGTAATCCCGCCTCTATGTCATTGGATTCGTATGCTATGTGATCCACTTTACCCTGCACTGCAGGATCCATATCATCTACCTGGTACAACTCGTAAACCGCCGTGCCGTTTTTCAGAAAATAGCAGTTATGCTTCACGACGGGAAAGCAGCCTACAACCTCAAATCCCAAATGCTCCTGGTACCACTTCGCGGCCTTTTCCACATCAGTACACGCTATACCTATGTGCTGCATTTTTCTTTTCTTAATCATCCCCATACCTCACCCCCTGTATAAAAAGGATCGTTTGTTTAAAGAAATCTAACTTTTCATATCTTACGCTTTCTTTCGCATTCTTTCTCATATCCAGCGCAACTGAAATAATGATAATCATACCTTTTATGACGTTCGTCATGTTATCGTCAACCTTCATCATAACAAGGCCGTTGTTGATAACGCCAAGAATAAGGATACCGCAGAGAACTCCTGAAATCCGGCAAACACCGCCGGCATGTGATGTGCCTCCGATCGTGGCTGCCGCGATAGCATCAAACTCGTAGTTCAAACCAGTTGTAGCGGGGTCAACGGAACCTGCGCGTCCTGCCAGCAGGATACCGCCAATTGCTGCGCACAGGGAGCTCCAGATATATACCTTTAAGATATTCCGCTCGACATTTATCCCGGCAACATATGCAGCCTGTTCATTTCCACCAATGGCAAACACGTTTTTCCCAAATCGTGTCTGCGTTAGCAAGAAGCCTGCAATGAGAAACATTACAAAAAAGCAAATGATGATTACCGGGAATCCTGCGATTCTGCCGGAACCAAAAAACCTGAAGCTGCTTGGCAAATTCGAAACCCGGGCGGTTTGCAAACAGCTTTGCACTTGAACGGCAGATTAGCTGCGTGCCTAATGTTGCAATAAACGCCGGCATCTTGGTATATGCAATCAGGCTGCCGTTGATGCAACCGATTAATGCGCCAAGAGAAAGTCCGATAAGGATCGCTGACCATGATGGCAGGGGTCCGAAGCTGAGTATTTTCGAACTGTGGCTAGCTGGCTGAACCAGTGCCGCAGATATAGCTCCGACCAGTGCCACTACAGCACCGGCAGAGAGGTCGTTGCCCCTGGAACAGATGGCAAACATAATTCCAAATGCGAGAATACCCTTCGTAGCCTCGCCGGTCAGCAAGGTATACAGGTTATTCACTGTCAGAAACTTGGGATTCGCTATACTCATAATAATTACAAGGACTATCAGAACAACCCAGATAGCGTTTCGTGACAATAACTCTTTGATTGATTCTTTTTTTATTGTACCTCCGTTTATTTTCATCTCAGACTACTCCTCTTCAAGGTTATATTGCGGTCTTAGTAAGTTTTTTTGTCTCTCCTGTTGCGTAGCGCATGATTGTATCCTGCGAAAACTCGCTGCGATCCAATACGCCGGTCATTTCGCCCTCATGCATGACTATAATACGGTCCGCAACACCCATAATTTCCGTCAACTCAGACGAGATCATGATAACAGCCTTCCCATTCTGCACCATATCAGAAATCAGTTGATGGATCTCCGCTTTAGCGCCAACGTCGATGCCGCGTGTAGGTTCATCCACTATCAAAATATCCAGGTTTGTCAGAAGCCACCTTGCCATAGCACCTTTTGCTGATTTCCACCCGAAAGGTTCATTATCCTTGTCTTTTCAGAAGGCGTTTTAATTTTAATCCTTTCTATATACTGCAAAGTATCATCGCGCATTTTCTTATGCTTCATGGGAAAACCATATTTTTTCCAACTGGCTATGGTAACATTGTCCGTGATACACATCAGACCAACGATTCCACTGCCGCGCCGATCTTCTGTCAGCATTCCGATACCATGGGCAATGGCGTCGCTTGGTGATTGAATGTTAATTTCCTTTCCATCTTTGAAGATCCTTCCGCTTGTTTTTTTACGGATACCGAAAATTGCTTCCATGGCTTCCGTCCGTCCTGCGCCTACCAAACCGGCAAAGCCTAAAATTTCACCTTTGTGCAATTCAAAGGAAAGATTTTTCACTATGTTTCCGTAAGATAGGTTCTCAACGCGGAAAACCGTTTCACCGATGTCACATTTTACCTTCGGAAACATGTCCGTTACTTTACGACCGACCATGTATTTGATAACCGTGTCGATGTCGAGATTCTTGGCAAGATCAGAGTAAATGTACTTTCCGTCTCTGAAAATTGTAATTTCATCGCTGATACGGAATATTTCCTCCATTTTATGGGATATATAGATAATCGCCACGCCTTTAGATTTCAGATCTGCAATAATACGAAACAGTTCTTCGACTTCGTTTTCCGTCAAAGCGGATGTCGGCTCATCCATTATCACAATCTTTGAATTGTGTGATATGGCTTTTGCGATTTCGACCATTTGCATCTTTGCACAGGTCAGTTCCTTCATCTTGGAATTGGGATCTATCTGCAAATTCAGACGATCGAAAAGTTCCCGACATTCCTTATACATCCGTTTATAATCCAGGAGAATCCCTTTCTTCATTTCTCTTCCCATCCACACGTTCTCGCAGACCGAGCGTTCAAGAACAGGCGACATCTCTTGGGGAATCATAGAGATTCCGTCTTTCATTGCCTGCAGAGTCGAAGTGTATTGCACTTTCTTTCCATTAAAAATGATCGTTCCTGAGGTTGGCTGATAAATCCCAATCAGGCATTTCATCAGGGTCGATTTACCTGCACCGTTTTCGCCCATCAGCGTATGCACTGTACCAGGCCGGACTTTCAATTGTACGCCATCCAGTGCCTTTACACCCGGGAATTCTTTCACGATGTCGCGCATTTCCAGGATATATTCATCTCGCAAAATTAATCACCCTCATAATATTCTGTATTTACTATGAGAGCGGTATGGCAGGCGCGATAATCCGCTCCTGCCAACATCCCGCTTTCTATATTTATACCTTGATTCAGGAATAACTTGTTATGCCCTTTGACTTATAGCACGATTCTTACATAAACTGATCTACGTTCTCTTTATAAACAGGTACAAAGGGGATCCATACAATGTTCTGATTTGCTGAATCCCAAGGTATAGTCGGTACCCTCGTTGATTGGTTTGCCTTCAATGAGGTTAATTGCGGCAATAATCGAGCCAACACCTTGACGACTGCATCCTGGAACACCGTCATAGCAAGAGTGCATATTTAACTGCATTTACGCCGTCTACGGTGGCGTCGATTCCGACTACCGGCACTTTAGCAGGATCAACACCTCCTGCATTCAATGCTTCTATAGCACCAAGAGCCATCGAGTCATTGTTAGCAATAATGCAGTTGTATTCAGCTGTGGTAATCAGAGGCTGAATCTTTGTTAAGGCTTCGGAGCGATCCCAGTTTGCTGCCAGTTCCGCTACTACTTCCACTTTCAGTCCTGCATTCTGAAGAGCCGCTTTGCGGATTCGGTACGCATAGTGGTATTCTCAGCACCAACAGTACCAAGGAGGAATATGGGCTTCGCCGTGTCTTCGCCAGCTTCCTTCAGAACCTTTGCCAGGTATTCTCCCTGGAATCTGCCCGCCTCATTTTCATCCGAGCCGACATATGCCACGTCTCCCTTAAAAATTGAGGTGTCCTTCGGTGCACGATTAACAATGATAACCTTCATATCACCGGCTGCTTCTATAATCTGAGGAGTGGTTTCACTGTCCACGGGAAGTACGATGACTGCATCATCTCCTGCGTTTCTCGCGGATTCCACAAATTGAATGATCTTGCTGCTGTCGTTTTGCGCATCCTGAGTAGTCAGATTAACGCCCAGCTCTTCAGACTTTGAAATCATGCCTTGCTCCATGGTTGTAAGGAATTCGTCACGGTTCGGCATAATGAAAGTCATGCTGTACTTACGATCTCCACCGCTTTTTCCTTCACTGCTGTGCCTGACGACGCATTGGAGCTGCTTCCTGCAGATGTATTGGAACTATTCGCTGCAGGCGCCTCGCTGCCTGAACCGTTGCCACATGCGGTGAAGAGTACCGCTAATGCTAGTATTGCTGCAACTAACGCAAACACTTTCTTCTTCATCTGTTTTCTCTCCTCCTACTTTTTTATTTTTTACATCTATATTTGGATCCTGTCGTTCCTGTAAAGCATGCAGAAAATAGCTTTTAGGGAACTTCGGGGACCTAAATACAATCAAGCCTTTAAACCCCATCCTGCCGCCCTGCTTCTTTTAGAGACGAGCGTTAGATGCAAATAAGAAAGAATAAACTATGTGCAAGACTTGTCATTTCCTTTCTTAGGACTCTTTTTTTGGTACTAGAGTACCTTTTAGCAAATTATTATGCTGCCAATCCCGAAACCCTCGTTCCCCCACTGTAACTATGTCTGAATTTATTGCATTGATTTGGGGTTTGATAAAAAATTCACGCAATTGACGTTTTCTGGTTTTCGTATAAAATAATAAAAACTATGTTTGCTCTTTATTTTATATCACAAGGCAAATGCATTCAACAACAATAGTACCAAATTAGTAGTACAATCGTCCCAAATTGCAATTGAGATTTTTACTAACCGGAGGAATGCCTATGATCAATCAGGAGTATATTCTCAATCAGCAAGTTATTGTGAATCAGCAGCTTCAAGAAGAAATACAATATGAACAGTTGGAATTCCCGGTAATTCGATTTATCGATCAGATGGATTATTTCGCCGACAACTCATTCCTCTGCCACTGGCATACGGAATTTGAGCTGGCTGTCGTGCTTCAGGGAAGTGTGGAATATTGGCTGGATCAAAACATCTTTCATATATCCGCGGGAGATGGTATCTTTATTAACTCGCAAATCCTTCATTCTGCGCACCAACTAACTTCCGGATCAGTCATCTTCAACATTTTATTCCCACCCACTCTGCTTACACCGTCGGTACATCTTCTCTGTACCAGAAATATTTTGGCTCTGTTTCCATAAGAGAAAACATCGGCTGCAAGATCACCGGCGACACGGAAGAGGGTGCGCAAATTCTCGAATGCCTGCATCGCATACATAGGTTGAAGTCGGATAAATACGCATACGAGCTCTCTTGTCTGGAGAATATTATCAGGATTTGGAGGAACCTGCTCAACCTGCTCAACCATTCGGAGACCGATTTGCCTACCTCTAAAAACTATTTCAGGGAGCAACGTTTGCGAAAAATGCTCTCATTTATTAAAACGCACTTTTCCTCCCTATAACTGTTGAGGATATTGCCGCGGCTGCAAATGTAAGCCGCAGCGAATGCTATCGGTGTTTTTCTATTTTTTGCCCACACCTCACCCCTGGAATATGTCACACAGTATCGCCTTCAATATGCGGCTGAAAAATTGAAGTACACAAGAGAAAGCATCTCTGACGTGAGCTTCTCCAGCGGTTTTAGCAGTGTAAGTTACTTTGGCAAGGCTTTCAGGAAAGCCTACGGCATTTCTCCGTCAGATTTCCGAAAAAGAAATTCAAATATACAGAGCTAATAAGCGTTCTTATTCCAGTATTTTGAAAAAGCGTTCCACCTTCTTCTATAGATCCCCGAAAACTCTTGAAATAAAAGTGTTTGCGGGGTGCTTGCCACTGGACTGCTACTTCTTGCTTTATATTACTTCAACTTTTTGACTTATCCTTTTTAGAAAAATCGCCTGGGCCAGTATATCTGCGCAACCGCCAGGACTGAGATTGCGCTTTATGAACTCCGCATCCATCATTAAAAGCAACTCGTTTCTGTTTTCCGGCGGCGCTTCCAGCACCTTTTTAGCCCATGTCCTTGCAAAAAATCAGGCCTTCTTCTCCGCCCCGATGCAGAAGATTTGTATCCTCGCAGTCCAGAATAATTTCCATAAGAGTCAAAAGAGCATCCCCACCGTTTTTCTCAAGGCTTCGCATGGCATTTTGCACGCCTGGAAACCCCAACTCCGCCTCCTGCCTTGCTCCGCGCACACCATACCTGGCGACTACAGCCGCTCCGTGGGTGTTTTTTGATGGAATTCCCCGCCTTCGCCAGCGCTGAGGCTCGCAAAAACAGGTTATCCTGACGGGAAAGGCAGCTTCCCAGCGCTGCCAGAAGCAATCCAAGCCCGTAAATAGCACCCTTGTGGGTATTGACTCCGCCGGTAACCGTAAACATGCAATTTTCTGCCTCAAGCCCCGCGCTCTGCAACTCAGCCATACAGTTTTCGAATCCGGCTCCAAGCTTCACAGCTTTTACAAAGTATGACCGAAGTGAATCCGCGCTTTTGCAGAGAAGCTCCAGGTCCATATCGCTGTGAGCGCCGGAGTTGTTCATATCCACAAGCCCTGGCTTCGGCGTGAGACATGCCTCTTCTTTTAGCGCTTTTACAGCAGTGTCAGCCAGGTATTCTGCCGCAAAATTCGTTAAGATTTCATTCGTTTTCCGGCATATCTCATCAAGGCCGTGCTCCCTGCTGCGTGAACAGGCAAAAGCCGGTCGGCCGCATACAATACATGTTCTGGGGCTTCCTCTTGAGAGCTTGTTCCCGGAAGCATCGAAAACATCAAGATCGTAAAGCCTCCCCACGGGCGTGGCATCTTCAATCCCGCAGCAGCGCTCTTTGATATATGGCGCGGGAAAATCCAGAAGGACGTACGCTTCCGGGCCCGTGACACAATAATGCTTTTCGCTGTAAACGGCCTTTTTGAAACAAGCTTCCACTTGCTCCAGACCCGCTTCAAACGCCAGCTTGATAAGAGGCGAAGTCTTCACCTCGCCTGCTATGTTCATTGTAAAGCATAACAGCGGCAGCCTGTACTGATCCAAAAGGTTTTTTTGACGGATACTGCGTGCTTCCCTGGCGTCCAGCATCTGGTTAAGGGTAATCTTAATCTCTTTCATAGAAGCTTTCGCTCAAGCTTTTTAAGATTTTCTTCAGAGTCTTCTCCGACGCATCCCACCATCAGGTATCTGCGTTCAAACCTGTCATATACAAACTGCGGAAGGAGTCGGAAACCGATTATTTCTTCAGTATTGCTGACATGGATGCGAGGTCCAGTACACATATGCTTAATGCCGTTGATGGATATATGCTTTTCGTCTACATAATCTATGGGCAATTTTTGTTTAATCATATTGTTGACTTCTCTTTCAAGTTCTTCTATTTCAAACTTGGGCTGATTTTCAGGGAACGCCAAAATGAACCCGTGCCTGACATCATCGTGTACGCATCGCTCCATTTCCTCCCGTGGCATGCAGAATTCGCACAAGTCCTCCGCTGTATGTGCCATAAGACGGTAAGGCAACGATTTTCGTACCATGTCGGGCCACCTCCTGGGGCTCCGGCCCGAAAATATTCGGCCGCGTTATAATGATCTCCTCGCCCACTCCAATGAGCAGGTCTGCATTCTGGTTAAGTATAGGATAAACAAGTTCAAAGTGCTCTACTATAACGCGCTTTTCCCGATGGATAGCACGCATTATCGCGTCCGCAAGCACATTTAACTGAGTAAAAACCCATTTCAAAGCGAATATCGACATGGTATGTGTGCGGAGTGAAAAAACTCGTACTCAAATCCTGATCCAAAAGAGGCAGCGGACGCACATTTACTCCGTTATCATCGTTTGTAAGCTCCAGGGCGGGAAACATACCCCTTATGAGCTCGCTTTTGCCGCTTCCGGGTTCGCCGATCACTCCGATGAGCTTGTCAAACGGTGACAGATATATCTGGCTAAGCTGTATGCCAAGATTGTATATGCGGCTTCTGCCCCTGGGAGCAAAATAAGTGCTGTAAATGTGGCCTCTTTGCATAATATTCATTTTCATTTACTCCTTAAAAAACTGACGCTTGCTAAGATAATCAAACGTGGTCTCCGGCACGAGCCTTCGAATCTCTTCCATTCTGTTCTGTTCGAGAAGAGTTCGAACGGCACTGGCGCTTATAGGCACGCCTTCTTTTTCTCTGCGCACGATCTGTCGAAGCTCTATCCCCCATTGAGGCAGAAGTTCCTGCAACGCCTCGTTATACTGTCCGGTCAGAGGTGATAAGGGCTCAGTGCCTACATAACGCCGCGATATATTGAACGCAGGAACGAAGTACTCCGCAAATATCTTAACATCCAACCGGCAGTGTATATCTTCTTTTCTGCTCTTATCCGCAATGAAATACGTCGGAAACGTAGCCATTGAGATTAAATACGGGCCCGTTGGCTGAACCGTCACGTTTTTCAAATCAGCCGTCCCTTCCACGGCAAGACGCAGTCTGTCCTTCGCCGGAAAAAGCCCCTGCTCCTCGGAAACAATGAAAACATACATCCAGTCGCATTCGCCGGCGGCTTTTTTCTATAAGATAACGGTGCCCAAGCGTGAATGGATTGCAATTCATGATTGCCGACCCGATTACGCCGTCCCTGCGCGGTGCCTTAAGTCCGGATATGAAGTTCTTTATCCCGTCTTTCTCGCTCTCCATCAGCAAAGCGTCCTCGGTTTGCGCAACCGTATAGAAAAACAGCGATTCGAACATCGACCTGTTTTCCCGGCTTTGTGTAGAGGAACAGATGCCTTATATCCTGCGAAAATGCCTCCCGGCGCAACTCGGTCAGTAAAACTGCGGTGAGATCCTGCCCGCGATATCGCTCATCTATGGCTATGCATTTTAAAATATATCCTTTTCTCGATCCAGCAGCCGCTAAAATGTCGCCATCCCACAAAAGCAGCGTAAAATCAACGGTTTCATCAGGTTCAAGACCTGTACGGATCAAAAGTTCCTCGCGTTTTATTTTTGCGTCCCCATGCAGATTGTATACATGCTCCGTTTGCACAGGTTCCCACCGTCCTTCAAGCTTATTCCGTCTGTAAGTATAAAATAATATAACACATTATTATACCCTTGAAAAGAAAAACTATAAAAAAACGCATTGAAAAGCCGAATATTGTATTATATAATATTATTAAATTGTTATAGTACATATTTTTCTTTTCTGGAAGGGGACATTTTATGTCAGATATAGTCAGAAAGGCATCGGCCGGCACTATAGAGTCCAGTGATGCCTATGTGGAGATCGAACCTGGACAGAACAGCATAGATCTTCAGCTTGAGTCTGTCGTTGAACAGCAATTTGGTCAGGAAATAAAGACAGCAATAAACGACGTGCTGAAGCAGTACGGCGTGAACAAACGCCCGCATACGTGTCATAGACCGCGGAGCGCTGGACTGTGTTATAAGAGCAAGAGTGGAAACTGCAGTTTTAAGAGGAAGGATGTCATAAATCATGCGACGTTCCATGCTTTTTTATACCTGGCAACACTCCGAACATGATTATCAACGCCGGTTACTTCGGAGCGGACTCCTTGATTTTTGATCTGGAGGATGCCGTACCGCCCTCCGAGAAGGATTCCGCGCGCATACTTGTTCGAAACGCCATGAAACATATAAATTTTTGCGGCTGCGAGATTATAATACGCATAAACTCTATCGACACTGATTACTGGAAAAAAGGATATCGATGAGGTCCTCACCCAGAAGCCGAATCTTATTATGCTTCCCAAAATCGGTTGTGCCGATGATGTGAAAACAGTTGATTCCTACATCTCGCAAGTGGAGAAAAAACTTGGATTTGATTACAATACCGTTCGCCTCATGCCTCTCATAGAGACTGCTCTGGGCGTTGAAAACGCATTCTCAGTAGCAACAGCAAGCGAACGCGTTGCCGCCCCTGTTTTTAGGCGCGGAGGATCTGACAGCCGATCTCAGATGCAGGCGCACAAAGGAAGGACGAGAGATCGAATATGCCAGAATGAGACTGGTGACAGCTGCGAGAGCCGCAGGTATAGACGTTTACGGACACGCCGTTTACGGATGTAAACGACGATGACGGAATTCAAATGGATGCCCGCTATGCGAAGGCCTTGGGTTTCACCGGGAAAGCCGCCATTTCTCCACGGCATGTGGAGGTCATAAACGAGGTGTTCAGTCCTTCCCTGGAGGAAATTGACTACGCCTATGAGGTCATGGACGCCATACGCATGGCAAAAGAAAAAGGCCGCGGCGCGGTCGCCCTTCGCGGGAAGATGATCGACGCTCCCATCGTAGCTCGTGCACAGCAGATTATAGCGATGGCAGAAAAACTGGCGATAAAAAGAGGTGGCAAACAGTGAAAGGAAAACTAGTAAAATCTCTTAGAGAGGCTATAGAGCTTTCCGGGTCTGAAAAGCGGCATGACCATATCATTCCATCATCATCTTCGCAATGGTGATTACGTGCTTAATATGGTCATGGAACAGGCTGCGTCAATGGGCATAAAGGATCTGACCGTAAACGCCAGTTCTCTGTTCGACATACATATGCCGCTGATTGACCATATAAAGAATCACGTTGTAAAAAAGATTATGACTGATTATATGTCAGCAGTATCGGCAAAGCCATTTCCTCCGGTATAATGGATGAGCCGGTAGAGTTTCGGACTCACGGCGGGCGTCCAAGCGATATCGGTCTGGGACGCACACCCATAGACGTGGCTTTCATCGCCGCCCCGGTCTGCGACCCAATGGCAATTGCTCGGGCAAGCACGGCAAATCAGCCTTCGGCAGTCTTGGGTACGCGTATCCCGATGCGATGTTTGCAAAAAAAGTGGTAGTAATAACGGACGAGCTTATCCCCTACCCGCTTATCGACTGGTCAATCCCTGAAACATACGTAGATTACGTCGTAACAGTGGACACTATAGGAGACCCTAAAGGCATCATGTCCGGTACCACCAGGATCACAAGGGATCCCGTATCACTTATTATGGCTTCGCATGCGGTGCAGGTTATAAAGCATTCCGGACTTCTGAAGGACGGTTTTCGTATCAGACAGGCGCCGGCGGCGCATCGCTGGCAGTAGCAAAATTTCTGAAAGACATCATGCTGCGTGAGAACATCAGGGGAAGCTTTGGTCTTGGCGGTATTACCGGATACCTGGTGGATATGCTCAACGAGGGATGCTTTGAGTCTCTCCTGGATGTGCAGTGTTTCGACCTTAAAGCCGTCGAATCCATACGTACGAATCCCAGGCATCAGGAGATATCCGCCTTCCATTATGCCAGCCCCAGCGCGCGAAGTGCCGCGGTAGACAGTCTTGACGTGGTCATCCTCGGTGCAACCGAGATTGATACAGACTTCAACGTTAACGTGCATACGATTCAAACGGTTATATCATGGGCGGCTCAGGAGGCCACAGCGATACGGCGGCAGGCGCGAAGCTATCCATAATAATCGCCCCTATGTTCCGTGCCCGTCTCCCCCATCGTGACCGACAAGGTCATGTGTGTCTCCACTCCGGAAGGGACATTGACGTGCTGGTTACCCAGGGCGGCATTGCCGTGAATCCCAGGAACGCTGATCTCAGAGAGCGTTTATTGGATGCCGGTATCCCTGTAATCGATATACATGAGCTTAAGGAAAAGGCTGAAAAGATCACCGGCGTTCCACCCGATTGCCAAAAGGCGACCGTCCTGTTGCAAACGTTATATATCGCGACGGCAGCCTCCTTGACACCATATATAACGTTCCTATACACTAAAATAAGGAGAATAAAAATGAGAGAAATTTCATCGGAAATAATCGCAAAAACGGTTCGGCGTCTCTGCATTGAGGCCAACTGTTATCTGCCTGCCGATATTAAAATTGCATTAAAGACTGTTGTCGGCAGGAAACCTGGGCGCCGGCGAAGGAAATACTGGAACGCATCATAGAAACTATAATATCGCCGATGAGTCCTTCATGCCCATTTGCCAGGATACGGGCGTTGCATGCGTGTTCATGGAAATCGGACAAGACGTACATATTTGCGGTGATATAACCGATGCCATAAACGAGGGCGTCCGCCAGGGATACAAAGACAGATACCTTCGCAAGTCTGTTGTAAAAGACCCCATCGACAGAATAAACACCGGCGACAACACTCCCGCTATGATTTACTATGAACTCGTACCCGGCGATAAGATCAAAATCACCGTCGCTCCCAAGGGCTTCGGGAGTGAAAACATGAGCCAGATAAAGATGCTAAAGCCCTCTGACGGTATCGAAGGCGTAAAAGAATTCATACTCAAGGTCGTCGAGGAAGCAGGCCTAACCCCTGTCCTCCCATTGTAGTAGGCGTCGGCATAGGCGGCACATTTGACAAGGCTGCGTATCTGGCAAAAAAAGCTCTTATGCGGCCTATCAATCAACGCAACGATGACCCGTTTTACGCAGCTCTTGAAATGGAAATGCTGGAAAAGATCAATGCCCTCGGTATAGGACCTCAGGGCTTTGGCGGCAGAACCACGGCTCTTGCGGTCAATATCGAAAAGTTCCCCACCCATATCGCAGGACTTCCTGTCGCCGTCAATATTAACTGTCACGTGACCCGACACAAAACGGAGGTGCTCTGATTATGGCCATAAAAATTACAGCCCGCTCAGCAGAGAAGAAGCCAAAAAACTTAAAGCAGGCGACAACTGCCTTATTTCCGGCGTGATATACACTGCCCGCGACGCTGCTCACAAGCGCCTTTGCGACCTTATATCAAAAGGCATGGAACTCCCATTCGACATAAAAGATTCGGTTATATATTACGTTGGTCCCACTCCCGCCAGGGAAGGACAAATAATCGGTTCCGCCGGTCCTACCACCTCATATCGCATGGACGCATACAGTCCTGCTTTGATTGCTCATGGCGAAACAGGCATGATAGGGAAAGGAAAACGCGGTCCTGCTGTCGTCGAAGCGATGAAAAAGCACGGAGCCGTATATTTCGGCGCCATAGGCGTTGCGGCGCTCTTTTGAGCAAATGCATCAAAAAATCTGAAGTAATTGCATATGAGGACCTTGGTACTGAAGCCATCCGCCGCCTTGAGGTCGAGGATTTTCCCGTCATTGTGGTTATAGACAGCAATGGCAACAGCCTTTACGAGACAGGCAGAGCTGATTATTTAAAGTCGGTTGAATAGTTCTTCTATGTCAAGTGCCCTCAGGTTGACAAATATCTGATAGCCAAGTCAAAACAAGCGTCCGATACATCGGCCGAAATTGATCTACTGATTGCTGAAATAATGAAATAAAAAGGAATGAAGTCTGTACAATGCAGAACTCATTCCTTTTTTGAAGATAGTCTCGCATTTGCCCCCGATATCTTCAGTTAGGAGGGAAATTATTGATTTCGCTTCTTTTTATATTCGCGCAGGGCCAATATGCGGCTCATCTCGTTATAAACTACCATGTATCCCTCGTCGACACCCATACCAGGCTTTGCGAGAATCTGGTCAGGCTGGGTGGCCATAGCGCAATGGACGCAGACTTGCGCGGAGCGGTCCGTTTCGTTGCATGTCCCGCCCTGATAAGCGCCTATACCATGCTCCTTGCAGTATAAGACAGCTTCGATGGTATTGTTGATGCCGCCCAGGTCAGGAGTTTTTATCTGGATCATATGCCCGGCTCTCCTATCAGCAAAGAGCTTAATATCCTCAAGTGTGTTGCACCACTCGTCTGCTACCAGTTCTACATTGATGCCGCGGTTATCCACCTCCCTGGTGAGAGCGGAAAGAGCATTTATTTGTTCCTCCCTGCCGCAATCACAATCCATAGGGCCTTCGATACGGAGATGGATGGGCTTTGCGATTTCCTCAAGTTTTGCAATATAATCAGCCATAGCCTTGTAGTTGTTATTCCCGAATGCGGCGCCGATAGTGCCGTAGACATCTATGTGTATGACCGGGCTATAACCAGGGTCGATACGTTTGTTGATAATGCGGTCTCTTAGCCATCCGACGTACTCGGCAAGCTTCTCACCGTTGCGTCCCAGCTTTGTGTCGACATTGTTTATAAGTCCATGAGGAAGCACCTGCGCTCCCTTAATAATCATTTTATCAGCATTGCTATAGCGGTCATCACCGACTGGGTAAAAATAGCCAGCGGCCTTTCCGATACGGTGCAGCCGTATTCGTCGGCAACAACCTCGCACATCAGACGACCGGTAGCCTTTGCTACAGCGTCCAGAATGGCCTGGGATACGCCATAACGAATAGCGGTGTGAAGGCGTTTTCCGCCGACCTGTATAGATTCCATCATTTCGCACAGACTGCGGAAGTTGTCAGCCTCCTTGTCCACGAGCACGGGCTTGATATATGAATCAATGATAGGAATAAAGTCCTTTGCCAAAAACAAGGGGTCCCTTCCGCCGGCTCCGGAGTACTGAACGGCAGCACAGTCGCCCCAGGCGATCTGTCCGTCTTCCAGAATAATCATGACGGAAATGGATTCTCCGGCCTGGCGTACCGATGTGAAGCCATCGGTTACGGTTTTGCCGACATAAAAGAATCCGTCATTTTTTGCACCTTTTTTTATTGCTCTCTGGTCATCAAAATAAAAACCCGTGCGTCCCGGCGAACATACTATATCTGCAATTTTCATAATATCAACTCCCAAATCTGCGATTTTTACTTGTTTCTCGGACGGCCGACAAGCCAGCCCTTGCCAATGGCGTAAACATCGTCTATTACCATCTGGAAAGAGGCTTTGCGTTTTTCAGCTTTTGCACGCTCCTCTATTTTTTCGGTATGGAAATCTTTCAATTCCTTGGTAAACGGCAGGTTGCCCATGTTGAGAATCCTAACGGCTCCTTCATTGTCGCGGCATGGCAACATAAGACCTGCGTTTGCACGGCATGGTGCGAAGGGAACATCCAACACGCCGGACTCGACGCCGCGGCATACTCCGACGGCAATGTCGCCCTGACCAAGTTCAAAGCATTTATCTACAATACAGCGCGTCTCCTGGCAGATGATCTCTTTTTCCTGTTCCAGGCGTGAATCCTGGAACACCTGGTCAGCCATCATGTTGATAACTTGCTTGGTACACCTGAGACCTGCTGCGTTGGCTTCCATGGTTGGGATTCCGATAGCTTCGTGCGGGCTCTTGACTATGACCTTTGTAGCCTTTGAGAAAGCCGCAATCAAACTGCCGGTGGATATGACCCCAAATGCTTTGGCCTCATCGGCAGGGAAGCCGCCCATCCACTGATGGAGAACCGTGGTGACCACCACGTCATTGTATCCATACTTCTTCAGGTATTCATCGGTCAGTTCTTCAAGGACACGTATTGCGGCAATGTCCTGTACCATGTTGCCGCATTGGCCGTAGCCGACCGTTATATTCTTTACGCCTTGCTCAGCCGCCAAAAGTGCCTCTATGATGGCAACTGCATGAGAAATGCAAGGTGGAACAAGAGTACCGGTCAATGGGCCGAAAGGTTCGCGGTTTATTGATACGCCCATTTCTTCATAAAGGCCCGCGAGCCTGTCCACATACTGCCAATCATTTATTAGTGCGTTCTATGGGGACATTTTTGCAGTAAGGGAGATTATAGGATATGCCTCCGCCCTCAAAGCTTGTAAAGCCGCCGGCGTATGTAATCTCAGCGAGAAGACGGGCATCCGGTGTTCCGTGGCGCACTTGAACAGGAACATTAACGCTTTCTACGACCTTACGGCATTTGGCTACGCCGTGGTTAACGCGGTAACCGTGAAAACCGTTAAGCATCGCCCTGCCAAGACGGATTGACTCGGCTATGCCGTTTTCCCGCCTCTTCATAGCGATTCTGGCGGGTGTAGCTGTCTATTGTTGTAGGCAGAAGGTCTGCTTCGCCGTTGTCCTGCAAATACTGCATAAGCTTTATATGTTCTTCCAGAACAGGCACGCCTGCCCTGGGTTGAACCAGCGTTTTACGGGCTGCCTTCGCGTCTGTCAGCTTTTTAGAAAAAATACGACCATCAGGCATGGATTTGTGGTACTCCACAGCCTCCTTGATGTCCACATCCTTACCGGTGGGCCATTGGCTCAGTACTTCCTTGCGAAGTCTTGCAAATTCATCATCAGATATTCTTTTGTTCTGAATGTCCATATCTCACCAATTCCTTTTTCATAATTCTTAATGCAATTTGCGGATAATGGATGGAGAGAAGCCCCATTGCGGCCAATATATACCGCCTGTCCACCAGATATCTGCGTATTTCGGACGCAACGACGTCGGGTTGACCGGATCATACAGCGCATGAGCGGCAATTTTGGCCGTTTGTTTTGTATGAATCAAGCTTCCGCCTGTAACAACTATTTGCTTAACATGGGAAAGGTCCTTGCCCGATTGTACAAAGGTTTGCCCCATCATTGTATATGTTTCTTCCAGCCTTCCGGCATGGCGGCCGACAGCTATATCGATTGCCATTGACGCCAGGGCGAAATCCAGGCGTTCCAACTCATCGTCGCCGTCGGGAACTATGTCTGTATTGTCGCTGAGGTAGTTTATGAGCTCATCCACCCTCTCGGGCGTGATGCCTGCCAACCGGCTTATACGGCTTATGCCTGCTGCCTCCGCTATGCCGCGGACACTGTAACGCATGCCTATATCGCCTTCAACAGTGCGTTTTGAATAAGGCTCAGGCAATCCCTTGTACACGGTTTTAGCGCTCTCGGGCATACCGTCGGCTATGGAATATACATCCGTAGTCGCACCGCCCACGTCAACGGCTACAAGGTCGCCTATGCCGCTTTCACCCTCACAACCTTGCGCAAAAAGTTCAAGCGCCTGCAGAACCGCCGACGGCGTCGGCATGACGATATCCGAAAGCAGTGCGGTAATTTGAGTAAGCCCTTTGGCCTGAACGATTCTGCGCAAGAATATATCGCGTATGCACCTTTGTGTCGGTTCAATATTAAGCTTGCCGAACTTGGGCATGACATTCTCACAGACATAGACCTCATGACCGCTTAAAATCCTCTGGCACTCCCTGGAAACAGATCTGTTTCCGGCTATAATGATGAGAAACTCATCAGGGAGCCCCGCCAACGCTCTGGCATTGTGAAGTATGCACTCGCTGTTGCCTCCGTCCGTGCCCCCCACCAGGAGGAATATGTCCGGGTGAGCATCTCTTATTTCAGCTATATCGTCTTCGGTCAACTGATAAGAGTATATTTTCGCTATTTTCGCACCGGCCCCGAGGCACGCCATCTTCGCGGCCTCAGAGGTAAGCTCTGGTACCAGGCCACTTGCTATCATCCGCAAACCTCCGGCAGCGGATGAACAGGCAAGACATTTTTCAAATTCCAGCTTGCCTGTCTTTTCTTCAAGCGCCCTCATGCCGTTTTCCAGACCTTCCTTAATATCTGTCCGAACAGTCGTATACGCGGAGGATGTGCCAAGAAGCGTCTCGCTCTCAAGATCGACGGCAGTAAGCTTTGTATATGTACTTCCAAAGTCGATAAGCAGTACTGGCTTCATCCTTTTGCCTCCGCCAGGTTAACGTGCAGCATCTCATTTAAATCCCGGATCACCGTCTCCGGCGGTGTTCCGGGGCCATATACCCGGTCAAAACCCATGGCCTTGAAACGTTTTTCCACTTCCTCAAATGACTGCTTGCCAATAACGATATTTCCGCCTACAAGCAGGGGGATACCATTCAATCCGGCTTCATCGCATTTCTCACGCATACCGCGGCAGTCCAGCTCGCCCTGGCCGTACAGGGAAGAGACAACTATCGCATCAGCATCCGATTCGATGGCTGCAGCTATGTATTCTTCCTGGGAAACCATGACGCCAAGATTAATTACTTCAAATCCGGCATCTGTAAATGCATGGTAAAGAATCTTATTTCCGACTGCATGCACATCGGCGCCTATCACACCGATTACGATGACCTTCTTATCTTTTTTACTCATATTCTTCACTCCAAGTCGATAACTCAGTAGACATAATAATATTATTATATATCTATATACTATATTGGACTATAACATTTGTCAATATTAAATTTGCGAATGGCAGCAAAAAATAAACCGCCTGCAATACAAATCACAGGCGGTTTTTTATAGTAGCATATTGTTATAGCTTGCCTTTTTCCAGGAGCCTCTGTATCTTCTCTTGCAGATACATAAGCGACCCTTCGTCCACGCGATATGCGCAAGTTATGATTTGTCCGTTGCTTGAAAATTCTTGAATAATCTTGATTTTATCATCATCGGCATACCTTTCGTAGTTTTCCGGGAGCAGTATTGCCGTTTTATCCGCTAAATAGGATTCGACGTCGTCGCTGAGAAGGCACGGAGGAGCAATAGCCACCTGCTCCGTGAATTCGTTGCAGATCTTGGAAAGAAGCTCACCGAATCTGGCGCTGTGCGACAATATTCCGATTCTTTCATTTGATTTTAGCTTTACAATCTTAGCCACGCAGTTAGAGTGTGGCGTTAAAGCTATTTTTGTAATTTTTTTGCTGTCCGGAATCGCTTCTTCTATGGCTTTCGCATGTTCCAAAGTAGTCACGACCAGATCCATATCTTCTCCTATCTTGTAAGGATAGGTCAGGACGTCTTCCAGAAGGTATGTATAGACGTCGATTTTTTCAATCTGCCGAAGCTGCTCGCGCAGTTGGAAAAGTATCTCGGGATTGCACTCGATAACTGCGACTTTCAGGTTCGGCTGATAAGCCGCTCGCTCCTGGAGCTTCAGATTAATGAAAATATTCATCTCAGTCATGGAAAAATCCAATTCTTCAAGCTCGTCAAGCAGACGGTCTATGGCGGCCATGGCTCTTTCCTTCCGGCTCTCGGAATTCTCCGGCCTATATGAAACAAATGTACCGCGGCCTTGTACTTTCTCCACAAGACGCTCTTTTTCAAGCTCGTCATAGGAGCACTTTATGGTTCCGCGGGCTATGCCCAGTTTATTTGCCAGGTCGCGGACAGTAGGAAGTCTTGTCCCGGGAGGCATTTTCCCACTTTTTATATTTGAACGGATGATATCCACTAACTGCCTGTAGATAGGAATATCCGGCTGGAAATTCACCTGATACAAATCCGACAAAAGATTCACCTCTTCAAAAATTGTTCTATAACAATTTTAAAGAGGTGAAACCAGTTTGTCAATCAATAATAGTGAACGGCTTCCATGTCTGCACGTTCTCTCAGTACTGCCGTTAAGTTATAACAGCTTCCTTGCCCGGACAGTATACCTCGTTATTACTGGAATGAAGCCACCAAGATGCCATCCGCTGTCAACGCTTTACGCAGGTTGGAAGCCAACCTTACTGCATGAGGGGTATCCCCGTGTACACAAATTGTATCGGCTTGAATTTTAATATCCTTATCGGTAATTGCAGTTACAACACCCTGCCGTATCATGCGCACGGTGCGAGATACCACTTCTTCTTCATTCACAATCACAGATCCGGGTTTTGACCGCGACACCAACGAACCGTCTTCTTCATACGCACGGTCGGCAAAAACTTCACAGCACCTGCGAATACCTACGTCATCCGCCGCCCGAATCAGTTCGCTGCCCGCCAGGCCAACCAGGACCAAATCGTTGTCCACTGCCGCGACCGCATCACAAATCGCCCGCGCTTGCATATAATTCTTTCCGGCATAGTTGTACATTGCGCCATGCGGCTTGACGTGATGCATTTTTACGCCCTGCGCCTTGCAAAACGCATAAAGCGCACCAATCTGGTATTTCACATATGCTTTTATTTCATCCGTGGAAATGACCATATCTCTTCGTCCGAACCCCAATAAATCCGGATAACCCGGATGCGCCCCTATCGCTATATTTTTTTCCGCCGACATCCTCACCACTTTCTCCATTGTAAGCGGGTCGCCTGCATGCCAGCCACAGGCGATATTTACTGAGGTGACGATGTTAAGCATTTCTTCATCGCAGCCTAACGTATAGCGGCCGAAACTTTCTCCAACATCAGCATTCAAATCAATCCGTAGCATAATAACCACCTTAATATTTCAATTGTGAATTTTTTATGTCCAATATCAACATTTTGCCCGGCGCATGCGTGATGCAAATCGACGGCTTCGCTTCCATAACCACAGACTGCGTCGTTACTCCGCAACACCAAAATACGGGAACTTCACCGGGTTTTATCGTAACCGGATCCCCAAAGTCAGGATGCATAATATCATGAATACCAATTGCCGCCGGATCGCCGATATGGACAGGCACCCCGTGCACACGCGGCATCGATGCCGTTATTGCTGCTGCGCGTACTGCTTGCTCGGGAAGCATCGGGCGCATGCTGACAACCAAATTCCCGTGGAAAATTCCCGCAGACCTGCAAGGCCGATTCGTAAAATACATAGGTACGTTATGCCCCTCTTCCACATGTCTGACCGGAATATTGGCCTGCAATAAGATCAGCTTCAAAAGAAAAGCTACAACCAATTAAAAAGGTAACAAAGTCACCTGACCAATATTTTTCGATACTGGTCGGTTCATCCACCAGCTTGCCGTATCGGTACACCCTGTATTGCGGCAGGTCGGTGGCAATATCAACATCCTCCGCGGTATATCGCAAAGAACGTTCGCCCACGTCTGTTACCTCTAAAATAGGGCTTGCTGTCGGATTTCTCTGTGAGAACAAGAGAAAATCATATGCATACTCTTTCGGCAGGATCACCAGGTTTGCTTGTGCATAACCTGCACACATACCGGCGGTGCTTCCGGTAATTTCACCATTTCGAATTAGTGCACGCACTTTTTTCGGCGGCATCAAGCTATATTCCATATTTTTTCTCCTCCATCGCAAGTTCTTTCTGAAGCTGCTTTCTCGCTTTAATCGCCTGCTTAACAGTTACCTCAGTAAAACGCACACTATTTCCCGGAAAGATCTGCCCCATCTTATGCAAATCAGCCGTTATAACAGTAGCTATTTTTGCATATCCCCCGGTAGTCTGATGATCCGGAAGCAAAAGAATTGGTTTGCCGTTCCCGGTTACCTGGATACATCCTGTTGCAATACCGTCGGTAATGATATCATACCCTGATTTTGCTTCAATTGCCGGTCCTTCCAGCTTAATTCCCATTCTATCCGCTGCGGATGATGCCTGATAGGTTTCCGACAGGAAGGTTCGGATCCCTTTCTCCGTGAACTTATCAGCCTGCGGCCCCAAAATGACACGCAGTTCAATGTCCTTTGGAAACTCATCCGGATTCATATAACGCTTTTCCATATTGGGCAGCGAGTCTCTGCCAGCTCGTAGCGCAATGTTATCTCCCTTTTGAAGTTTGCGCCCCATATAGCCCCCCAGGGAAATGAGCGTGCTGGTGGATCGGCTTCCCATAACGGCAGGAATATCAAAGCCTCCGGAAACAGCAAGATAAGCACGCATTCCGCCGCCGGCAATGCTGCCGAACGCAATTACATCTCCCGGTCGAACGGAATATGCCCGATACATCTCAATCGGTGTACCGTTCAGGGTCGGATTCATATTTGCTCCGCAGGCAGCAATTACACATGGGGTATCAAATTCTGCCGTAATGCCAAGGACAGTCATCTCTATCACGGCTTCTTCAGGGCTGTTCCCTACCAATATATTGGCTTTTGCCGCAGAGACGGCGTCTGCCACACCCGATGGCGGAAAACCCATCTCCTGATATTTATATCTTCCAAAATCCTGGATCGTAGATAATAGACCTGGAATAATTATATTCATAGCGCCAATCCTCCGCCTTAAACAATCTCACACTTATATGTGCCATTGTTAACTTGTTCTTCAATCTCCTGAAAACGCGTTTCCGATATTTCATAAAACTGAATGTAGTCTCCGGGCCGATACAATATTGGATCACTAAGACGCGGGTCATAAAGACGTAAAGGCGTACACCCGATTAGTTGCCAGCCGCTTGGAGAAGCAATCGGATATATCCCGGTTTGCTTTCCGCCTATTCCCACGCTCCCCGGCATGATACTGCTGCGCGGATTTGAAACTCTTGGCATTTCGAGCGACGGATCAAGTCCGCCCAAATACGCAAATCCGGGCAAAAATCCCAGCATATATATCAGGTATTTCGGTGCGGTATGACGAACGATTACTTCCTCTTTTGATATCCCTGCATGTGCGGCAACGGCATCCAAATCAGGTCCGTATTTCCCGCCATAACAAACCGGTATCCGAAAAGTCCGGGATTTATATTCTGTTTCTGCGGAAAGCCTTTTTAATATTTTGCGTACTTGCCTGGTTATTCTCCTATAGTTGGTCACCCGTACGTCATAAAATACTAAAAGCGCACGGTATGACGGTACGGATTCTATGTATCCTTCTATATTGGCTTGCATTAAGCTTTGATGCAGAGCAATCACTTTTTGTTAAGATCAGGGTCGATTCGATCCCCAAGAATTACGGAAATTGCCGAGTCTCCGACAGGAACAATACTGTGTTCAATCATAGGCTATACCCCTTCTTTCCCATACCTGTGACTTTATTATTCCCATGCAAATATCGTTGAAACGATTTTCATGATAAATGTTATAGTTACTTTATGTGTTATTGTTACAGTTCAATTATTATTATAATCGAGCAAGACGTTATGTCAATCTTTATTTTTTTAATTTCCCCGCTTTGGAAGGTTAGCGCTTGACTTATCCTAAAATAGATATGCAGCCTATATGCCCGTATTCATACTCTCAAGCCAAATCTGCATTATTGGCTATTTTTTCTGTAACCTATCGGTTCTCGCCGGAATATATTTATACTATCAATAAGTAATTGATTAACATGATTGTGCAAGGACATGAGGAGGTGTTTTCAATGTCGGACAGGGGAGGAGTGCTCAGCAGCTTTTTTAATGATGACTGCGCCATTCTGTTCTTC